>CALUIR010000012.1 GCA_944320785.1 uncultured Bacteroidaceae bacterium | reverse complement strand
TCCAATTGACCGGCTGATTCTGAATTGTATGTAGCCCTATAACATTATTCTTAAATCAATTCAAAACAGTTTCTGAATTTGTTGGTCGAAAAGTAAACGCTTCAAAGGACAGGAATAATATATAAGGTGTAAGATGCATTATGATTTTCTTGTAAAATGTAGTTTGTTATGAAAAAATATTTGCCTTGTTTTTTGTCTTTCCTTGTATTGGGGCTATTGATAGCCCCAATGCGTGGAGGATATTTGGACTTTGGTCCTTTTGAAGGTTTTTGCCTTTCTTCTTTTGCAGGGGCTTTGATAGGCTATTTTTTGCTTTGGTATTTTTTGTCCAAGCAAAACAGTGTTTGGACATGGGTGGCTGCTTTGGTTGGTTTGTATTTGTTCTCACTGCCCATGCATCTTATAAATCCGTCAGGCACGATGGGGCATCTTTTGGAAATGGTGATACATTTTCTTGTTTTGCTTTGTGCTTTTGCCAGTTACCGCTATATGAAGAATAGGTATGTGCGGTATGTTTTCACTTTGCTTGTTTTCATCGGCGTTTATTGGCTGTCTGTTCCGGGATACGCTAAATGGGTGCATTATTTGACCTTTGGCACACCATCTGGAATGCTGAAGCAGCAAGAAAGGGAGGATGATGTATGCTTCTTGACCGAGGAAGGAGACAGCATCCGATTGTCATCATGGCGGGGGAAAACTTTGGTTTTGGACTTTTGGGATCGGCGTTGCGGCATTTGTTGGCATACTTTTCCTCAGGTGCAGGCATTGTATGAGAAATACCGTGGTTCATCGGATGTGATGGTGGCCAGTGTGTTTGTCGCAGACAAGGAAGATGATTGGGAAAAGGCTCGTGAAAAGTTCCGGCAGGATTATTCATTTCCGGTTTATCATGTGAATTGGAAAGATGCTTTCTTGGAGGAATGGAAGATAGACAGGGTTCCCACTGTCATTATTTTAGATGCAGAAGGCAAGATGTTCTTCCGGGGAAATATTGTGAATGCAGAAAACTACCTTCAGAAGGCATTTCCTGTTGAAGAATAGCCATTGTGCTGTAATATTCATATACCGAAATCGAATGATTAAAGCTATGAAACAGACTCTTAATTTGCATTTGTTTTCCCTGATAGGGTTCTTCATCCCTATTCCGTTTGCAAACGTGGCCATGCCATGGATTTATTGGAAACTGAAAGAGGGAAGGAGCGGAAGCGAACTTTCGCAGCAGGCATGCAATGTGCTGAACTTCCAGTTCTTGGTGGCTTGCATCTATTGGATAGCGATGGGGGCGATGTGGTATCACTTTGTGAAAGTGCTTGCCGCTGGGCAGGAGCCTGAATATGCTTGGTTGGCCTATCCTTTTGGCTTCTATGCAATCTGCGCGTTGCTGTACCCATTGTGCGTCAGCATCTATGTGGGGGCTACGCGGAAAGCGAAGCTGTTTTACCCCAAAACAATAAGATTGTTCAAATGACCATGACGCGCAAGGCGGTCTCTCTGATGGGGCGGCCTTGCATTTCATGATGCTTTAATGTAATATGTATGCAGCTATTGTCGGGGTGGTTTTGATATTCTATTTGGCGTTTGGCATTGTTGTCACCACAGACAAATTGTGGTCTGTGGTGATTGTGGGACTGGCCGTCCTGCTGGGTTATAGCATGAATGATTATTATGCTTATAGAAGGTGATTCCCGCAATCGATTTTTTTTGAATGTTTCATTATTTAAACTTATAAAACTATGAAGTACCTTTATTTTTTGTGCCTGTCTGTTTTTATCGTGTTTGCATCTGCATGTTCCAATGCAGGGAAAAAGGATGCTGCTGCCAAAAGCCCGGCTGAAAGCCCATCGGCGAAAGACAGCATAGAAGCCCTTAACAGCATGAGCCGCAGCGAATGGCTGGCTATCGGCGACCGCAGCAAGCAAATGGACATTTATGATGCCTTCACGCCGGAAAAACGGTTGGATTTCTGGATGGAAAAGGTGGATGAAGTGCTGGCATTGCCGTGGAGCAAGGAAGAAGCAGCGCACATTGAAGCGCTCAAAGCATTGATGCAGCGGAATGCCGCCGTGTTCCAAGACAATTATTCAGACGAGGTGAAGAAAGCCTTTGATGAAGATTTGAAGCAATGGACAGACAAAGCCATGAAGGATTTTCATTGGGACAGCAAAATCCTGTCGGCCATCGCGGCTTCGCCTTATCCTATGCTGGACACGAAAGGCAACGTGCGGCTTCCCGACGGGGCATGCTCCAAGCAATAAGTGACCCGGTTTTTCTGTTTTTATTCTGGTGATGCATCCTGTGCCATACATTTCATGACACAGGATGCATCATTTTTATCGTCAAGCAGTGATGGGCGCAGTGGCTCGTCGGCGGCTGGCAAGGTGCTGGCAGATGATGATTGGAATGCCTGGAATGGAAGGGCGTGCCCTCTGGATTCCTCAAAAGATTCTTGGAACCCCCTGTTGTTTGTAACACGCTCGTTCCAAAAAATAGCACGGATGTCGCAGGCTCTCTTTGGCGCGATGCAATTGGCACGAACGTTCTATTTTTTGGGCGGAAATTGATATAAATTGTAGAATTTATGGTATATTTTTGGAGCGTTGAAATCTTGTTAACATTAAGGACATGGATATGAAAAAACGTTTATCCCTTTTTCTCTTTTCGGTTTTGTCTTTCTTGGGCAACGCGGCTTTTGCTCAAGTGCAGGATATTTCCGCTGGCAATTGGAGCGTGCAGTTTGACGAAAGCACGAAAAAGATGGACCTTCTGAAGAATGGCGTGGTCATTCTGAACGATGTGTATGTGAAGTTCAATAATGCCGGGGTGAATTATGCCACCTTGGACTATTCGGACTGTGACATCACAGAAGAAGATGTGGACGATGACGGCACGGGATTCACTAAGAAATATGTGATACATTATTATATGAAGGATGCGCCGGAGGTGGATCAGGTGTTTTATTTTCATTCTTCTGCGGATTATTTCTTGACGGAAGTGCTGTTGAAAGGAAATGGAGAAGAACTTTCCAGCAATTATATCGCGCCGCTTTCCACGGATGCCGAGAATGCTTTTTTGGAGAAAAGCGCGAGCAACCGCCTTTTGACCGTGCCATTTGACAATGACGGTTTCATTACTTACGGTTCTTATCCGCTTTCCCAATCGGAATATGACGTGAACAGCGCAGGGACCACGCAGGGGCGCGACACGATTTCTTTTGAAGTGACCGCCATTTTCACCGGCGAAACACAAAAGGGATTGGTGTTAGGCTCCGTGGAGCATGACAACTGGAAATCGGCTATCCGCATGGTGGGTACCAAAGGCATGAACGCGAATGCCTTGGCGAGGCTGGAACTGTACAGCGGGGCAACGCATTCCACGACCCGGGACGAAACGGAAGTGAACGGCAGCAAATACCTCATGCCTCACGGGGCGTTGAAGGGCGAGGAAGTGAAGTCGGCCAAGATGTTTGTGGGCTTCTTTGACGATTGGCGGATTGGATTGGAACAATTCGGCGACGCAAACGCCGCTGTCGTGCCGAAGCGCGAATGGACAAAAGGAACGCCTTACGGCTGGAACAGTTGGGGCGGCATGTCCACCCATGTGAATTATGAAGGGGTCATCTCTGCTTCCGACTTTGTGAAAGAGAATCTGCAAGGAAAAGGCGGGTTCGGTGGCCCGAATAATATTGTATTTGTGGGGCTGGATTCTTATTGGGATAACTTGACTTGGGAACAGTTGAAGAAGTTTGCTGACCATTGTGTGGAGAACGGGCAGATTCCGGGCGTGTATTGGACACCGTTCAACGACTGGTTCCCGAACAATGACCGCGACATCGAGGGAAACAACGGATACAAATACAGCCAATCCCACTTGAAGGTGAAAGGCGTGACGAAGACATTGTATGGCGCAGGCTGCATGGACCCGACGGCGCCGGCCACGCTTTCGCGCATCAATTTCATTATTGACAAATTCAAGTCTTGCGGATTCAAGTACATCAAACTGGACTTCCTGACAGCCGGCATGGTGGAAGCCGATTCTTGGTATAACAAAGACATCACGACCGGGGCGCAGGCTTTCAATTATGGCATGAAGCATTTGCGGGAACGCTGCGGGGATGAGATTTTCATCGTGGAATCCATTGCGCCTTTGTTCCCCTACCAGTATGCCAATGCACGCCGCATCAGTTGTGACGCATGGGGAGAAATGTGGCACACCAATTACATGATGAACAGCCTTTCTTTCGGATGGTGGCTGAACCGCGTGTATGCATACAATGACCCGGATCATTTGGTGATGGGAGACCGCAGTGAAGGTGAGAATATATCCCGCATTACGACAGGAGCCGTGACCGGCTATTTCATGTTGGGCGACAATCTGAGTACGAAAGGCAATTATGTGGGGACGGTTGAGTCGCAAGAGAAGGTGAAGAAGTTTGCGGTGAATGAGCGGGTGAATGCGGTGGTTAGTTTAGGCCAATCATTTCGTCCGGCCTACGGGCATAAAGTGTTTGGCTCGAACCGTGCCGTTGATTTGTTCACCCTGGAAACCGAGGATGCTTATTACATTGCATATTTCAATTATGACACGGGCGAAAAGACCGGCGAATTGGATTTGAAAGAATTGGGCTTTGACCCGGAGAATATATCCGGGGGCATAGAATGCTGGACGGGCAGTGCCGTGGACATCCAGTCCGGGAAACTGCAATATCATTTGTTGAACCAACAGGCAGAGATTTATCATTTATATAAAGCTAATAAATAATGTATGTTTACTATGAAAAATGTTATTTTTAAAGTGGGGGCTTCTTTGTTGGTCTGCCTCGGTATGGCTTTTTCTGCATGCGAGGACGACGCAGGGACAAAGAAAGTGCATGACCCTAACAAACCGATTGTTTTGACCGATTTTTATCCGAAGGAAGGAGGCATTGCCACCAAGATGATTATTTCGGGTGAGAATTTTGGAACGGACCCGAAGCAGCTTCAGGTGTATTTCAATGAAACACCGGCTGCCGTGATTAATTCTACGGGTGACAAAGTGTATGTGATTGTTCCGCGCAAGCCAGGAGAGGATTGCACGGTTTCTGTCCAAGTGGGTGACAACAAGGCAACGTTTGACGAACATTTCGAGTACCATATCCAAACCACGCTGACCACCATGTGCGGTGTGCCGGGGGCGCAGGAGATTGTGACCGGGACGTTGGCGGAAACGCAATTCTGGCACGGGCGTTATCTGGCTTTGGACAAGGACCACAACTTGTTCGTTTGCCTGCGTGCGTTGGAGGGTGGCGACTATTACAACGACAACAAGGTGCTTTTGATTAATGAGGAAGAAGACAAGAGCCAGATTCTGATTCCGAACACCGGCGTGCCGGCCAACCAGCCTTGCATGTCGGAAGACGGAACGACTTGCTACATTCCTTTGGACAACTCGCTGGATTACTGGGAGCTTTCTTCAAAGAACCAGTGGGCGCCCCGCAAGATGTCTTTGCGCAAAGACCCGCTGAGCGAAGATTTCTCCATTGACTATAAGCACTCTTTTGCAATTTGCAAATATGATGGTTACATGTACACCCGTGCAAAGAACGGTGCGTTGCTGAAATTTGATCCGGAAACAGGTTTAACGCAGTTGGCAACGCCGGATCCGTTGATGCCTACTTCTGACTCTTATATCTTGTTCAGTCCGTTTGAAGGACAGGAGCATATCTTGTATTTGGCTTATACCAATGCAAATTGCATTTACACCTATAACTTGCAGACGGGTGAACACCGCTTGTATGCCGGCATGACCAATGTGGCCGGTTATGCGGACGGCCCGGTGGAGTACGCTTTGTTTGACCAGCCTCATCAGATGATTTTGAGCCCGGACAATGAGTTGTACATTGCGGACACGAACAACCATGTGATTCGCAAGGTGACACGCGAAGGACGTGTGGAAACAGTGATTGGGCAGGCAGGCGTGTCCGGCTATGTGGATGGCGACCCGGAAACGGCATTGTTGAACCAACCGTATGGCGTTGCTGTGGATGAGGATGGCATCATTTATGTAGGCGATGATGGGAACCAGACCATCCGCCGGTTAGCAATCGAATAATTTTAACCGAAATAAAATAGTATGAAAAAGACATTATTATTATTGTTTTCTCTGTGCTGCTGGTTGGGGGCTTTGGCCCAAGGCGGCGCTTCGTTTACGATATCAGGGCAGGTGTTTGATGATATGGATGCCCCTGTGCCGGGTGCGAATGTGTATATCAAGAATTCTCCCGGTGTCGGGACCATTACAGATGCAGATGGAAAGTTCACGATCGAGGCATCGAAGAATGATGTGCTGGTCGTGTCATTCTTGGGATATAAAACGTATGAATATTTGGTGGAACGTTCTTCCAGCAATGTGAAAATCCAGTTGGAGCAGGATACGCAAGTGTTGGAAGAAACTGTGGTGGTCGGCATGGGAAAGCAACGGAAAGTGAGCGTTGTGGGTGCCATTACCAATGTGGACATTGCCGAGATACAGACCCCTGCAACAAATATCAACAACATGCTGGGCGGCCGCATACCGGGTGTGATTTCTTTGCAACGAAGCGGTGAGCCGGGAAAGAATATCTCTGAATTCTGGATACGTGGTATCGGCACTTTCGGCGCCAACAGCAGCGCGTTGGTGTTGATCGATGGTTTGGAAGGGGATTTGAGCGAGATAGACCCTTCGGATATTGAAAGTTTCTCCGTGTTGAAGGACGCTTCTGCTACGGCGGTTTATGGCGTGCGTGGCGCCAACGGCGTGGTTTTGGTGACTACCAAGAGGGGAACGGCTGACAAATTACAGATTACAGGACGTGTGAATCTGACAGTTTCGCACATGGTGAATATGCCGGAATATCTGGATGCTTACGAATATGCGAAGTTGGCGAATGAAGCATTGGCGGTTCGCGGCAATTCGCCTTTGTATTCGGACATGGAACTGGACTTGATCAAATATCAATTGGATCCGGATTTGTACCCGAATGTAAACTGGCAGAATGAAGTATTGAACCGTAATTCTTTGCAGCAGACGTATTACGTGAATGCAAAAGGGGGCGGAAGCATCGCACGCTATTATCTGAGCTTGGGCATGTCGAACGAATCATCGGCTTACAAGCAGGATGACAATTCGAAGTATGCGCAGAAAGTGGGTTACCGCACTTACAATTACCGTATGAACTTGGATATCGACTTGACAAAGACCACATCTCTTTATGTGGGTGTGGATGGATTCATCTCTGACAAGTCAGAACCCGGTAATGCGGATACGGATGCTTTGTGGGCAACGCAACGCAACCTGACGCCGCTGACCATCCCGAAGCAATATTCAACCGGGGAATTGCCGGCATACGGCGCGGACAATGCTTATTCGCCGTATGTGATGTTGAACTATACGGGCATGAGCAACATCCGCCACTTCCGGGGCATGTCAACTTTGGAGTTGAAGCAAGACCTGAACATGATTACGAAAGGCTTGTCGGCAAGGGCGCAGATTGCTTATACCAATGAGACAGACTTGCGTGAGAAACGCTACGTTCGTCCTGAAATGTATTATGCTACGACCCGTCGATACACGGGCGAGTTGGGGCTTTACAAGAGCGTGAACAGCGAGCCTGTGAAATATACGCACGAGGATTCCCAATACTATAAGCTGCATTTTGAAACGATGATCAACTACGACCGTCTCTTTGGTGATGACCACCATTTGACCGGATTGCTGTATTACTACATGTCTGATGAGCAGACGATGAACAAGGACATTGATGACAAGGACGAGAGCTTGCGCAGCATGTATGCGATTCCTATCCGTTACCAAGGTCTTTCCGGGCGCGTCACTTATGGATTCCGCGACACTTACTTCATGGATTTGAACTTCGGTTACACGGGCTCTGCCAACTTTGCGAAAGGCGACCGCTTCGGTTTCTTCCCCGCAGTGGCAGTTGGTTGGGTGCCTACGGGATATGACTGGGTGCGTGAGAAAATGCCTTGGCTGAACTTCCTGAAAATCCGTGGTTCTTTTGGTACAGTAGGTAACGACCGTTTGACAGACCGCCGATTCCCTTACCTGACTTTGCTGAGAACAGGTGCCGGTGGCGGATGGGGAAGCACAGATGGCTATATCACAGAAGAAACAATCGGTGCCGACAACTTGCGTTGGGAGGTTGCCAAGAAAACGGATATCGGTATTGAAGGACGTTTGTTTGATGAAGCTTTTACTTTCACGGTGGACTGGTTCATGGATAAGCGCGATGGCATTTACCAGGAACGCCAGCAGATTCCGGATTATGTAGGCTTGCAGCAGATGCCTTTTGGTAATGTGGGTAAGATGAAGAGCTATGGCGCCGATGGTAATTTTGCTTATACGCATAATATCAACAAGGACATGTCTTTCACCATTCGTGGCAACTTTACTTATTCCGCGAACAAGGTAGAAAATTGGGAACAGGCTATTCAGAAATATGACTACCAGAATTACTCCGGCTTTGTGAATAATGCGTTCCGTGGATACATTGCATTGGGCTTGTTCCGTGATGAGGCGGATATCGCAGCCAGCCCGCGCCAGACATTCGGTGATTATATGCCGGGTGACATCAAGTACAAGGATGTGAATGGTGACGGTGTGATAAATGAGGACGATAAAGTGCCTTTGTCTTACCCGAACTATCCGCGCCTGATGTATGGCTTCGGTGGTGAGTTCCGCTACAAGAACTTGACCGTCGGCGTGTTGTTCAAAGGGACAGGCAATACGGATTATTACTATGTGGATGACAATGGTTATTGGGATAAAGGAAAGAATGGCGAAGGCTATATCCCATTCTATGGCGGCAAGACCGGTAATGTGCTGACGATTGTGGCCGACCAAAAGAACCGTTGGACACCGGCTTCTTATTCCGGCGACCCCTCAACGGAGAATCCCGATGCCATGTTTCCGCGCTTGAGCTATGGGAAGAACGAGAACAACTCGCAGTTCTCCACATTCTGGCATGCAAATTCCCGCTATTTGAGGTTGCAGGAAATCAGTGTGAATTATAATTTGCCGGCAGGCAAGGTGTTGAAATATCTGGGCGTTAGCTCTTTGGATTTGCAATTTGTGGCATCTGACTTGTGCATCTGGAGTCCGGTGAAGTTGTGGGACGCAGAGCAAGCTGACCACAATGGCGGCGCTTATCCGATACCGCAACGTTTTGCCTTCCAGATGTATGTCAATTTCTAAGTAATTATAGTTTTAATCGGTATGAATATGAAATTTATAAATAAGAGTCTGCTGTTGATATCATGTTGTTTGATGATATTGATGGGATCGTGTAATTATTTGGATGTGGACAAGTATTTCGATGACACGTTGAAGTATGACTCCGTATTCTCCAATAAAAGGAATTTTGAACAGTATTTATGGGGAGCCGCTGGTGAGTTGCCCGATGAAAGCAAGATATTCGGCAATGACGAAGAACCTGGAATCACGGGAGCGGATGACATATTTACGTTGATGAACTGGGATTTGTTCCATGGCAAGGCATTGACGTTGGGGTTGGTTTCTGCAGCCGATACAAGAGGGCTTGGCGTATGGGGCAAATGCTATAAAGTGATACGAAAAGCCAACCTGTTGTTGTCGCGCATTGATGAATGCCGTGACATGACCCCGCTGGAAAAGCAAGAGTTCTTAGGGTATATTCATTTCCTGCGCGGATATGCTTATTACCACATTTTGATGAACTATGGGCCGGCAGTATTGTTGGGTGATGAAGTACTGGATACGAATGAATCCACGGAATATTATGACAGGCCGCGTGCCACGTATGACGAAACGGTGGAATATGTTTGTGCAGAACTGGAAACGGCAGCCAAATACATTCCGACAGATATTGCGATTGTGAATTTCGGGCGGCCATCCAAAGGTGCGGCTTATGCCATCATTGCCCGTGTGCGTTTGCAGGCTGCCAGTGATGCGTTCAATGGTGGTGAATCGGCTCGCCGTTATTTCGGGACATGGCAACGTGGAACGGACGGAGCTTATTATGTGTCGCAAACGTATGATGAACGCAAATGGGCGTTGGCTGCAGCCGCTGCGCGCCGTGTGATGGATATGGATAATGGAACCCGTTACGCATTGCACACAGTACCAGCCTCATCAGACGGTTCGTACGTGACACCAGCTTTGCCGGAAGGTGTGCCTACGGCAGAGTTTCCGGCAGGGGCAGGAGGCATTGACCCGCTGAAGTCTTATACAGACATGTTTAACGGGGAGACTTATCCCACCCAGAACAGTGAATTAATCTGGGCGCGGAACTCGGATGATGTCAGGGACTTTACACGCCAGTCTTTCCCCGTCTTCATGGGCGGATACAATGGCATGTGCGTGACGCAGAAAGTCATCGACGCTTATAAGTTGCGTAATGGAAAGACGATTGATGAGGCTACGGACGATGAATATTCAGAAGAAGGGAAAACGACAGGACAGGACATCTTCTCCGGATATACTTTGCCGCGCCGTACTTATAATATGTATGCAAACCGCGAAATGCGTTTCTATGCCTGCATTGGTTTCAGCGGTTGCTTGTGGCCGGGCAACAGTACTTCGGAATCGACCTACTCCAATAAAACGATCAGTTATGAACTGAATGGCAATGCAGGAAAGAATTCCGGCACGGGAGAAGACCGTGACAAGAACTATGCGGTGACAGGATATGTGTTGAAAAAATATATCCACCCGTCTGACAACTGGGCTGGTTCCGGTGCTACCCGTGTGTCGAAAGTGTTCCCGATTATCCGTTATGCTGAAATATTGTTGTCTTATGCAGAAGCAGTCAACCATTTAAGTACTTCGCATACCGTGACGATGGAAAGCGGTGAAGAATATGTGTTGTCGAGGGCCGGCAACTTGCAGGACATGATTGATGCGTTCAACCAAGTGCGTTTCCGTGCCGGACTGCCGGGATTGCGCCCGCAAGACTATGCAAGCGAAGAAGCCATGCAGGAACAGATTGTCACCGAACGCCTGATAGAGTTCTTGGGTGAAGGCCGCCGTTGGTATGACATTCGTCGTTGGGGCATTTATGAAGACGTGGAGAGCCAGCCGATTGAAGGAATGAATGTGGAAGCGGATGGTGATGATTATTTCCAGAGGGTGACGGTGAACCATGCGGACTACCGGAACCGTGTGGTGGACCGGAAGACGGTTTTGTTGCCGATTCCCCGCAATGAAATGCGGAAGGCTCCGAAATTGGACCAGAATCCGGGTTGGGATGATTAATAATTAAAAGAGTAAAAAAATGAAAAACAAATATATGTATTTGCTGTTTGCTGCCACGATAAGTTTGACAGCATGCCATGAGGATGATCAATTCAAAGGCGAATTGTATAAGAAAGTAATCTATGTGTTGAGTGATGACAACTTGTTGATGTCTGAGGAGCATGATTTGAATATGGAAGAATCAGTTGGGCATGTCAGCATAGGTTGCGGTGGGACAGAACATATTCAGCATGATGTGACGGTGGAATTGGAATATGATGAAGAGGCCGTGCCTGAATATAACCGTCTGAATTTTGATATTGATGAGTCTAAATTCGCCCATGAATTGGATCCGGCCCGTTACAGGATACCTTCAATGTCGGTGACGTTGAAAGCTGAAAGTGAGGACAATTATGCCACGCTTCCTATTTACATTAAGGCAGAGGGGCTGTCGCCGGATTCTACTTATCTGATACCGTTGCGCATCAAGAGCGTTTCAGATTACGAGGTGAACCCTGATAAGACATCTGTCATGTACCGAGTGTATTTGAAGAATGATTATGCGACGCAAGCTTCTACCACCATCTACCGAACACGTGGCACGGAGTCTTATTATAATGCTTCAGAAGACCGTGACGTTTACGGTACTTTCACGTTGTCGCGTTATGTGGTTCCATTGACGAAGAATTCTATTCGTTGTTTTGCCGGGATGAATACTTATGACCCTGCAAACTTGACAAAAGAGGAAATAGAGAAATGCGCAATGCAGGTGATAGTCAATGAAGATTATACATTGAGTTATCAGCCGATAGGTACCATTCAGATAGAAATGTTGGGTGGCGCAGATGCGAACAGCTATGGAGAGGTTGTGACGAGCTTGAACAAGACGCAGACATTTTATTTGAACTACCGTTATCGTCTGTTGAAAGACGGGTGTGATGGTTCTAATGGGGATGCGGATTATGAAGAATGGCATACGATAGAGGAAGTCATGACAAGGACAGAATCATTGATGGGTATTTAATTTGTGTAGGTTCCATGAAGTTTTTTTCAAAAGGCTTCATGGAACCTTTTGTCTTATTTCAATAAAAAGTTCAATGGGTATTAAGATTATACGGTTCATCTTGTGCGTGTTTGCCTTTTTTGACGTGCTGAAAGTGTTGGCACAAGCTCCGGTTGATTATGTGAATCCTTATATGGGGAATATCAGCCATTTGTTGGTGCCGACTTATCCTATCGTGCATTTGCCGAATAGCATGTTGCGTGTTTATCCCCAGAGAGGCGACTACACATCGGATCGGCTTCACGGGCTTCCGATACAACAAATCAGCCATCGGGGTGCTTTCGTTTTTAATCTTTCGCCTGTGCAGGGAGATGAATCCGTTTTGAGGCGTGTGGTGGATTATGATTATGACAATGAGCATGTGACACCTTATTATTATGCCGTAGATTTGTGTGACCAGCAACTTCATGTGGAGTTTGCGCCGTCGCATCAGTCAGCGATTTACCATTTTGATTACAAGCAGGCAGAGAATACGCCGTATTTGATTTTGAATGGCGGAAATGGCGAATTGGAATTGACTGGCAATGTGATTTCTGGTTATCAGAATGTCTGGAACGGTTTGAAGGTGTACATTTACATGGAGATGGACCAACAGCCTGTTTGGGGAGGAAAATTCCAGAAAGATGTTTGGTATCGGTCGCAACTGAAAGTGTCGGGGGATGATATTTGCCTTGTCGCTGCATGGCCTCAAGGAACATTGTCCCTGAATGTCCGTTACGGGATTTCTTATATAAGCGTGGAACAGGCAAAGAGAAACCTCCAGCGGGAAATCAAAAGTTATGCAGTAAAGGATGTGGCGAAAGCCGGGCGTAGGATATGGAATAAAGAGTTAGGAAAGATAGAAGTGGAAGGCGGAACGCTGAATGACCGTTGTGTGTTTTACACTTCTCTTTACCGTTGCTTGGAACGCCCGGTGAACATCAGTGAAGATGGGAGGTATTTCAGTGTTTACGACAATAAGGTTCATGAGGATGAAGGACATTGTTATTATACGGATGATTGGCTTTGGGATAGTTACAGGGCAGCTCATCCTTTGAGGATATTGCTCGACAAAGAAAAAGAAACAGACATCATTCGCTCTTTCATGAAAATGTCGGAAAGGAGCCAAGACCATTGGTTCCCGACTTTTCCGGAAGCGACAGGCGACTCCCGGCGCATGAATTGCAACCATGGGGCGGCCGTTATTGCCGATGCATGGTATAAAGGGTTGCATGATTTTGACTTGAACGAAGCCTATCGGTATATAAAGGCAGCCATTGAGGAAAAAACGTTGGCACCATGGTCGAGTGCCAAGGCGGGCGGCTTGAATGAGTTTTATAAAGAGAAAGGGTATATTCCGGCACTTGCCCCGGATGAAAAAGAAACTTACCCGGATGTGAACCACTTTGAGAAACGACAGGCGGTGGCTGTCACCTTGGGAACGGCTTATGACCAATGGTGCTTGTCGCGCATAGCGGATGCATTGGGCTTGGAGGAAGATGCGGATTATTATTTGAAATGTTCTTATAATTACAGGAATTTGTTTAATGCAGAGACGGGCTTTTTCCATCCTAAAGACAAAGACGGAAGATTTATAGAACCCTTTGACTATCGTTTTTCTGGGGGCATGGGTGCAAGGGATTATTATGGAGAAAATAATGCTTGGATTTATCGTTGGGATGTACCGCATAATGTAAAGGACTTGATTGGTTTGATGGGTGGTTCACAGAAGTTTATTCATAATCTGGACGGAATGTTTAATGAGTGGCTGGGGCGTTCCAAATATGAATTTTATGCGCAATTGCCCGACCATACGGGTAATGTAGGGCAATTTTCGATGGGCAATGAACCTTCTTTGCATATCCCTTATTTGTATAATGCGGCACAGGCTCCATGGAAAACCCAATACCGGGTACGTTCTTTAGTGCATCAATGGTTCAGAAACGACCTGATGGGAATGCCGGGTGATGATGATGGGGGCGGTTTGTCGGCTTTTGTTGTTTTCTCGATGATGGGTTTTTATCCGGTGACGCCTGGCATGCCAGTTTATTATATTGGAAGCCCATTCTTTTCTTCGGTCAAGATTAAATTGGATGGGGGAAAAGTATTTAAGATTAAAGCACGGCATTGTTCAACGGACAATAAATACATTCAGTCGGCCAAACTGAATGGAACTGAATGGAACAAGGCATGGTTCACGCATGAGGATATGATGAACGGAGGTGAATTGAAGCTTGAAATGAGCAACCAATGCAGCAAAGAATGGGGGACAGGAGTGGAAAATCTTCCTCCATCACTGAAAATGAATGAAAATTAGTAATTGTCTTTATATGATGCTTTTATGAAACGTGAATGTGCTTTTTTATTGAGTCTGCTTTTGGTAAGCGGTTCATGGTCTTTTGCTCAAAAAGCAAAAGTTTATACAACAACTGAGCAAACCATTTGGAGGCGGACCGTGGTGAAGGTTGTAGAATCAAATGACGGTGAGCAGCCGGATATCGTGATTTCTGATTCTAAAGGTCAAATTATTGATGGGTTTGGAGGCGCTTTCAGCGAGATAGGATGGGATGCTCTTTCCGCATTGCCCAATAAACAGCGAAATGGAGTCTTGGAAGACTTGTTTGGCAAAAAAGGATTGAAATTGAACTGGGGGCGTATTCCATTAGGAGCAAATGACTTTGCCCGCGATTGGTATAGTTTCAATGAAACGCCGAATGATTTTGAAATGCGCAATTTCAGCATAGAACGTGATACAAAAGTAATGATACCTTATGTGAAAGCGGCCTTGAAATGCAATCCAGACCTTATCCTTTGGGCTTCTCCATGGAGTCCTCCTGTTTGGATGAAAGCAACAAAACATTATGCTACTTCTGCGGGCGACCATAATGACTTCACAAAGGAAAATGAAGTGGAAGGCGATCATTTCATTCAAAAACCGGAATATTTATCTGCCTATGCGCTTTATTTGGCAAAGGCAATGGAGGCTTATAAGGATTGCGGCATAAACATCTCTATGTTGCAGTTCCAGAATGAACCTTATACCATTAATCAATGGCCGAATTGCAGATGGTTGCCCAAGTCGATGGCAAATTTCATTGGGAATTATTTGGGACCTACGTTTGAAGAAAGAAAACTGGATGTTGATTTGTGGTTTGGCACGTTCAACTGCAATAGAATGGAAGATTTGAATTGTGTGATGCAAGACCCGGCAGCTTCTCGCTACCTACATGGGATAGGGCTTCAATGGGAAGGAAAGGACATTGTTGCAGAGGTACATAAGGAATATCCTTCCATGAAGCTGATGATGACAGAGAATGAATGTGGCAACGGCTCTATTGATTGGGCAGCGGCAGAGCATACATTTGACTTGATGATGGCTTACTTGGGCGGCGGAGTTAATTCTTACATGTATTTCAATTTGGTGCTGGGAAATGATGGCTACAGTTCGTGGGGTTGGAAACAAAATTCTTTGATAAGAATCAATGAGAAAACAAAGGAAGCTATTTATACGCCGGAGTTTTATTTGATGAAACATGTAAGCCATTTTGTAACTCCAGGTGCTTATCGTTTGGAGGTGGAAAAAGGCGAGAATGTGTTGGCTTTTCAAAACTCGAATGGCCAGATCGTTATTGTTTGTGTCAATAAGGAAACGCAGGAGAAAAGCGTTGAAATAGAATGTGGTAAAGGACGGCTCTGTTTGCAGATGCCTCCGAAGTCATTTAATACGATTGTTATTTGAAAGAAGATTTATGAAATGGATTAAGGAAATAGGTTTGTCGTGTATGCTTTCTGCGGCACCGTTGATGGGAGTAGCTCAACAGACTGTGGATAAATTCCGGGATATGCACCTTTCCCAGCATGAACGGATTATGGATTTGTTGTCCAAACTGACGATTGAAGAAAAAATATCGTTGTTGGTAAATGATGCAGAGGCGATACCTCGTTTGCAGATAGACAAATACAATCATGGGAACGAAGCTTTGCATGGAGTTGTCCGACCTGGTGAGTTTACTGTTTTTCCACAAGCCATTGGATTGGCAGCCATGTGGAATCCGGACTTGTTGTATCGAACGGCTTCGGCAATCTCAGATGAAGCACGTGGGCGTTGGAAAGAACTGAATTATGGCAAAGACCAATTGGCTGGTGCCAGTGATTTGTTAACGTTTTGGTCGCCGACGGTCAATATGGCTCGTGACCCGAGATGGGGGCGTACACCTGAAACGTATGGCGAAGACCCGTATTTGAGCGGGGTGTTGGGATGTGCTTTTGTGAAAGGATTGCAAGGAAACCATCCTCGTTATTTGAAAACAGTTTCTACTCCCAAACATTTTGCCGTGAATAATGAGGAACATAATCGTTCCAGTTGTAATGCGATCGTTTCTGAACGGGATTTGCGTGAATATTATTTGCCATCTTTTGAGCGTTGTATTGTGGAAGGCGATGCACAATCCATCATGATGGCTTATAATGCGGTGAACGATGTGCCTTGCACAATAAACACTTATTTGATAAAGAAAGTTTTGCGGGGTGATTGGGGATTTGATGGTTATATTGTTTCTGATTGCAGCGCTCCTGAATGGATGATAACGAAGCATAAATATGTGAAGAATCTTGAAGGGGCTGCAACATTGGCTATTAAAGCAGGGCTTGATTTGGAATGTGGCAACCGTGTTTATGGAGAAGGTTTGCTGAATGCATATCATCAATATATGGTATCAGAAGCTGAAATAGATTCGGCGGCTTATCACATTTTGCGTGGAAGAATGTTATTGGGCTTGTTTGATGACCCGGAATTGAATCCTTACAATAAGATTGAGCCTTCTGTTGTAGGCTGCAAGGAGCATCAAGAATTGGCTTTGGAGACAGCGCGTCAAAGTCTTGTATTATTGAAGAACGAAAAACATTTTTTGCCTCTGAATGCTAAAAAGATTAAATCTATTGGTGTTGTGGGTATCAATGCGGGGCATTGTGAATTTGGTGACTACAGTGGCATTCCAAAGAATGAACCTGTTTCTGTTTTAGATGGTATCAAGCGGTATGCGGAAAAGGAAGATATACAGGTTCTGTATGCTCCTTGGGTTTCTGCAAATGATGATTTTGAATTTGTTTCGAAAAACTATTTCCCCAATGGACTGAAAGCGGAGTATTACACAAATACCCATTTGCAGGGTACTCCATCTGTCCGTAAGGAAGAAGAATTGCGTTATGATCCGGTAAACAAGCCAGACCGTTTCCAACCAGATGCTCCCATGTCTGTCCGTTGGACAGGAAGTTTGAAGCCTGTTGTTTCGGGCAATTACACTTTAGGATTAAAAACGGATGACGGTTGCCGGTTGTTTTTGAATGGAAAGAAATTGGTTGATTCGTGGGTTGAACGTAGCGCACAGACGGATCAAGTGATCGTTTATTTAGAAGCAGGAAAAGAATATGAGTTGAAAGTTGAATATTTTGATAATGGAGGAGATTGCTTTGCCGGTCTTTATTGGAAAGCTCCTCAAGCGGAGTCTGAAAATCGTCTTGACAATTATGGTGAGGCAGGGAAAATTGCAAACAAATGTGATGTGGTTGTGGCTGTGCTTGGCATTAACAAGTCGATAGAACGGGAGGGGCAAGACCGTTATACGTTGGAATTGCCGGTTGACCAGCAAGAGTTTATAAAGGAATTGTATGCAATAAACCCGAATACGGTAGTCGTACTTGTTGCTGGAAGTTCGTTGGCGATCAATTGGATAGATGAGAACGTACCAGCAGTTTTGAACGCTTGGTATCCCGGTGAACAAGGAGGAATGGCTGTCGCAGAAGCTTTGTTTGGGGATTATAATCCAGGAGGACGCTTGCCCTTGACCTATTATCGTTCGCTGAATGATGTTCCTGATTTTGACAATTATTCCGTTAAAGGGCGGACTTATCAATATTTTGAGGGAAAACCATTGTATGAATTCGGATATGGGTTGAGTTATTCGAAATTCCAATATAAAGACCGGGGAATTGTTGTGAAACCGGATTCTGTTGAAGTATCATTTGACATTTTGAACAGAGGCAAGTATGATGGGGACGAAGTTGCCCAAGTTTACGTGCGTTATCCGGAAACAGGCACTTATATGCCGCTGAAGCAATTGCGCGGATTCTCCAGAGTTCATGTGGCCAAGGGCAGGTCAGCGGATGTCACCATTTCCATTCCCAAAAAAGATTTGCGTTATTGGGATGAGAAAGAACATCGTTTTGTAACGCCCGAAGGAGAGTATGTGTTTATGGTCGGTTCTTCGTCCGAACAGATTCATTATGAGAAACCTGTGTCCTTGTAAGCTTTATGAAAGAGAAAGTAGCGTTTTTGCTTGTCTGCATTGTGCTTCGGACTTTTTCTGCGGAATGCCGTGAAGTGGTTTCGCTGAATGGAGACTGGAAGTTCTGCAATGCTGAAGTGGCAGGAGGAGAGAATATTGATTTGGATGATGAGGGCTGGGAGACAGTTCTGGTGCCGCATGACTGGGCGATAGAAGGGCCGTTCAATCTGAATCTGGACTTGCAGTTCACACAAGTCATTGAAAACGGTGACAAAGAGGCGAAACTGCTGACCGGACGCACCGGCGCATTGCCTGTTGTGGGAGTGGGATGGTATCGGAAAGAGATACATCTCCACGATTTGGGCAACGACCGTTTTTATGTCGAGTTTGACGGCGTGATGAGTTATGCGCGTGTTTACGTGAACGGTGCTTATGTCGGTGAACGTCCTTACGGTTACTCGTCCTTTTCGTTTGACATCACTTCTTTTCTGAAACAGGGTGAGAACGTTTTGGCAGTGAGGGCGGGAAATAAGCCTGAGATGTCCCGTTTCTATACAGGTGCCGGCATTTACCGTCCGGTCCGTCTGGTGCGTGTTTCTCCGGTGCATGTCGCACATTGGGGAACTTATGTGACAACGCCTGTTGTGTCCGGCGAAAAAGGCACTGTGAAAGTCAGGACATTGGTCAATAATTTTGCCGGGAAGCAGGAAATCCGTCTGCGCACTTCTGTGTATGACAGCGAAGGAAAGCGTGTGGGTGTCGTGTCTTCGTCTTCTTCCGGCGACGGAAAGGAGTGTTTGTTTGAACAGGAATGCAAGGTGCGCAAGCCGCTTTTGTGGAGTCCGGACGCGCCGAACCTTTATACTGCCGTGTCCGAGGTTTATTCGGACGGCGGGTTGTGCGACACGTATACCACGGTCTTTGGATTCAGAAGTTTGAAGTACGACAAGGATGAGGGCTTCTTTTTGAACGGAAAGCATCTGAAGATCAAAGGCGTTTGCCTGCACCATGATTTGGGTCCTTTGGGGGCTGCTGTCAACCGGCGTGCCATAGAACGTCAGGTGCAGATGATGAAGGAAATGGGGTGCAATGCCATCCGTACAAGCCATAACCCTCCGGCAGTTGAGTTGTTGGACATTTGCGACCGCTTGGGGATGATGGTTCAGGTTGAGGCTTTTGACGAATGGGAAGCAGGAAAATGCAGAAACGGATATAATGTTCTGTTCAAGGATTGGGCTGAGACAGACTTGGTCAGCCTGATTCACCGCGACAGAAACCATCCTTCTATCATCATGTGGAGCATAGGCAATGAGCTGCGTGAGCAGGATCAGAAGCGGGGTGCCGAGATTGCACGCTATTTGTCAGACATAGTACACAGGGAGGATCCGACACGTCCGTCAACGGCAGGCTTTAATAACCATTGGGCTGCCATTGACAACGGCTTGGCGGACGCTGTTGACTTGGTCGGATTCAATTACAAGCACTTTGATTATGCGAATCAGCATCAGCAACACCCTGAATATATATTGTATGGCAGCGAGACATGTTCTGCCGTAAGTTCCCGGGGCGTTTATAAATTTCCTCTTAAAGACAATTGGAATCCATGGTATGACGACTATCAGGTTTCAAGTTATGACATGGATTATGTCCCGTGGGGCAGTGCTCCCGATACAGAGCTTGCCCAGCAGGAAGACCATGAGTTTTTGCTTGGAGAGTTTGTTTGGACGGGCTTCGATTATTTAGGCGAGCCGTCGCCTTATGGCGAGGGCGCGCCTTCCCGAAGCTCCTATTTCGGCATTGTCGATTTGGCGGGTCTGAAGAAAGACCGTTATTATTTGTACCAGAGTCTGTGGTCAGACAAGCCGGTTCTGCATTTGATGCCTCATTGGACTTGGCCTGAATATGAGGGGAAAAGCATCCCTGTCCAGTGTTACACGAATTATCCGAAGGTGGAGCTGTTCGTCAATGGAAAAAGCAAAGGCGTGAGGACGCGGGACGTTTCGGGCAAGTTCACGCGGTACAGGATGATATGGGAGTCGGTGCCGTATGAGCCTGGTGAACTGAAAGTGGTTGCATACGACGGGAACGACAGCATTTGTGCGGAGCAGGCAATCCATACGGCAAGCGCATCGTCGCAAATCCGTTTGACAGCCGACCGCAGGCAGATAAACGCTGATGGTTCTGACCTTTCGTTCATAACGGTTGAAGTTGTCGACGGGAACGGGAACTTGTGTCCCCACAGTTCTGCGCTGCTCTTTGTGCAGGTACGGGGAAAAGGGCATTTGAAGGCTCTTTGCAACGGAGACCCTACCGACCAGACTTCCTTTGCGTCCAATTATATGCGGGTGTTCAACGGAAAAATGGTGGCTGTCGTTCAGGCGGCGGACGAGGAAGGGGAAATCTCGATATCCGTTTCAGGCGAAAGGCTGCAGGCGGCAAATATCGTTGTGGACAGTCATAAAAATCCGGAATTATGAACAGATTGTTTTGTGTCTTTTTATTTGCCTGCTGTTTTTTGAGTGCCGTCGGGCTTCAGGCTCAAAGAGTTTTTGACATTGATTTGAAAGACGGGGCTGTCTCTGCGTCCGGCGGAGACGAGGAAAACAGATTCTCGTTTGCACGTTGCTTCTTGCCGGACTCGTTGCTTGCCACGGGAAAAGCAGTTGTCGCCCTTCCCGGCGGCGGATACGGCGGTCTTGTCTTCAGGCAGGGAGGTTACGACTGGGCGCCTTTTTTCAATGAGCGGGGCATTGCTTATATCGTGCTTCATTATCAGTTGCCCGCCGGGAAAGCCGAACGTCCGGTCAATGACGTAAAGCGGACGTTTGAACTGGTTCGGACACATGCGTCGGATTGGAACATCAATCCGGAAAATGTCGGCATCATGGGCTTTTCGGCGGGAGGACATTTGGCCGCGCTGGCCGCCACCCGTCCCGAATTGGGCATCTGTCCGGACTTTCAGATACTGCTGTATCCTGTAATCACCATGGAAGAATCTTATACAGACATCGGATCGCGCCAACGTCTGTTGGGCGACAGCCCTTCTGCCGCGACGGTTGAACAGTACAGTTGCGAGAAGAATGTGCCGTCCGGCACCCCTCCCGCCATTATTCTGTTGAGCAGTGCAGACGGTGTGGTTTCGCCGATGAACGCTATCCTTTATTATCAGGCTTTGTTGGAGCGGCATGTGGAAGTCACTCTGCATGCCTTCCCCTCGGCTTGGCACGGCTGGGGCGCCAAGGACAATTATCCGTATGTGGGCATCGCTTTGGCGTGCCTGTCGGATTGGCTTGGCAGATTGTAACGACATAAGGTGAAATTGGCATTGATAGTTCAGACTGATCGCATTTTCTTCTGATGTAGTATGTGTTGTTGCCGATGCAAGTCGGGCAAATAGGCAATTTATGAAAAAGACTTTATTATACGTACATGTGGAGGCTTTTGGGTTTCGGAATGTGTTTTGTTTTTAATGGACAAATGTTTTTTATATTGGAAAGTGCTAAATTTGGAATTTATGAGGTTAAGGATCATTTTATTATTAAGTTTGCTGACATCTTTTGTTCGGTTGAGTGCTGAAAATGTTGTGTCAATTGCGACTAAGGATATAAGTCTTGTTTATCGGGTGGGTACTGACGGACGCTTTTATCAGGCGTATTTGGGGAAACGGTTGACCAATGAGGCCGATTTTTTCTGTTTGCCTCAGGGTGCAGAATGTTATCTGACACATGGAATGGAGGACTATTATGAACCGGCTTTGCATGTCCTGCACAATGACGGGAATCCTTCTACTTTGTTGAAATATGTTTCCCATGAAGTCAATCCGCTTGAAGAGGGGGTGACGGAAACAGTCATTAGTTTGAAAGACGAGCAGTATCCTATTGAAGTGAAAATTCACTTTGTCGCCTATTTTGAGAATGACATTATTAAAGAATTTACGGAGATTCTTCATCATGAGGAACATCCTATTGTCCTTGAGAAATATGCTTCTTCTATGTTGCACTTCTCTAAAGAGAAGTATTATCTGACGGAATTTACGGGTGATTGGGCGCATGAAGCCAATATGTCGGAAACGTTGTTAACTTTTGGCAAGAAAGAAGTGGATTCTAAGTTGGGGGCGCGTGCCAATATGTTTGCCTCTCCTTTTTTCCAATTGTCGTTTGATTTTCCATCAACAGAAAATACAGGAGAAGTTTTGGTTGGCACATTGGGTTGGACAGGCAATTTCAGGTTTACTTTTGAAGTGGATCATTTGAATCGTTTGCGGGTTATCAGCGGAATAAACCCTTACGCATCCCAATATTTGTTGCCGAGCGGAGAAGTGTTTCGTACGCCTGATTTTTATTTCACTTATAGTACTGAAGGGAAAGGAGAAGCCAGTCGTCGTTTCCATGATTGGGCGCGTTTGCATCAGATAAAGGACGGGCTGGATTCCAGAATGACTTTGTTGAACAATTGGGAAGCTACTTATTTTGATTTTGATGAGAATAAATTGTTGTCTTTGATAAAGGATGCAAAGTCTTTAGGGGTTGATATGTTTTTATTGGATGATGGTTGGTTTGGAAATAAATATCCCCGCCAAAGCGACACGCAAGGATTGGGCGACTGGCAAGAGAATGCCAAGAAGCTGCCAAATGGATTGGAACGTTTGGTGGAAGAAGCAAAAAGGCAAGGCGTGAAGTTTGGCGTATGGATAGAACCGGAAATGGTGAGTCCGAAAAGTGAACTGTATGAGAAACATAAAGACTGGGTGATCCATCTGCCTAATAGGGATGAATATTATTTCAGGAACCAGCTTGTTCTTGATTTGTCCAATCCTGAAGTGCAAGATTATGTGTTTGGGGTTGTTGATGGATTGATGGCTCGTTATCCAAATATAGCTTATTTCAAATGGGATTGCAATAGTCCAATCACTAATATTTATTCAATGTATTTGGGAGATAGGCAGACACATCTTTATATTGATTATGTGCGGGGATATTATAATGTGTTAGATCGTATCCGCGTTAAGTATCCGGATTTGTCGATGATGCTTTGTGCGGGCGGTGGTGGACGTACAGACTATGAAGCGTTGCGTTATTATACGGAATTTTGGCCTAGCGATAATACAGATCCGATAGAACGTTTGTTTATTCAGTGGGGGTATTCACAGATTTTTCCGAGCAAAGTGCTTTGCGCCCATGTGACTTCTTGGAATAAGAAGGCAAGTATCAAGTTTCGTACGGATGTGGCTATGATGGGTAAATTAGGATTTGACATCAATTTGCACGAATTGTCAGAGGAAGAGCGTGAATACTGTGTCCAAGCGGTCCGTCAGTATAATGAAATGAAGTCTGTTATATTGGATGGCGACCTGTATCGATTGGTGTCGCCCTATACCGGGCCGCATACTTCTTCCATGTACGTAAGCAAGTCGAAGAAGGAAGCAGTGGTGTTTTCTTTTGACATCCATCCTCGTTATGGTGAGCGATTGTTGCCGGTGCGTTTGGATGGATTGGACCCCAATGGATTATATGAAGTGGAAGAAATCTGTTTAATGAAGGGAGCTAGTTCTTCTCTTTCAGAAAACGGGAAAGTGTTTTCGGGGAATTATTTGATGACTGTTGGGTTACATCTGTTTTCATCACAGGAACTCTTTAGCCGTATTGTAAAAGTGACTGCATTGTAAAGAAAAGGAAGAAGTGGCCACCTTTAATAAATATCTATAACCTCTGGACCTTCCCGCTTTATGCAGTGTGTAAAGCGTGGAAGGTCTTTTATGATTGGTTGTGTGTAAATGATTAATTAATTAGATTTAACTGCATATAAATTTGTATTATGGAACCAAGATTTCAACGAATTTTTCTTATTTTGTTTATCGGAATATTGGGTATTGCAAGCACGGTAGATGCTCAGATGCGGAGAAGTTATTTATTGGATGGGAAATGGGACTTCAGGTTAGGGCAACCAGATTCACATTGGGAGGAAGTCCAAGTGCCACATACGTGGAATGCATCTGACGGGACGACACCTGATTATTTTCGTGGGAAGGGGCATTATCGGTACCAATTGGATATATCAAAACAAATGTTGAGACAACGTATCTTCTTGCGTTTTGAAGCAGCCAGTTTGTGGGCAGAGGTGAAAATTAATAACCAGGTAGTGGGAACCCATTTTGGCGGTTTTACTGCATTTTGCTTTGAGATAACGCCTTATGTGCATGAGGGGAACAACCAGGTGGATGTGACGGTTTCTAACGCGAAAGATTTGCCTATGGCTCCATTGTCTGGGGATTTCACGGTCTTTGGGGGTATTTATAGGCCGGTTTCTTTATTGTTGTTGCCTCAATTGTGTATTACGCCTTTAGACCATGCTTCCTCTGGAATTTATGTGCAGCAGGAAACGACTTCAGGTTCGTCTCATTTGTCCATTGTCTCAAAGATTGACAATAAATGGAAATCGCTGAAGGACGTATCAGTTCGGACTACAATTTTTGATAGAGAAGGGAATCTGGTAGATCAAGACATGGTTCAACAATCCATGAAAAAGGACACAATGATGGATTTCGTTACCAATCTGAATGTAAAATCCCCTTATTTGTGGGATGGCTGCAAATCCCCTTATATGTATAGGGTTCTTGTAGAATTGTTGAAAGGAGATGAAGTTGTGGATTCTTTGTCGCAACAAATAGGTTTAAGGTATTTTTCAGTGGATCCGGGAAAAGGCTTTCAGTTAAATGGCAAGTCCTATAAGATAAGAGGAGTGAACAGGCATCAAGATCGCATGGATAAAGGATGGGCTATATCAGAAGCAGATCATCGGCAAGATATGGAAATCATTAAGGAGATGGGGGTTAACGGGATTCGTTTGGCTCATTATCCTCATTCCAGCTATTTTTATTCTCTATGCGATAAGGAGGGAATGCTTGTTTGGGCTGAGATTCCTTTGATAGGCCATACAGACCCTTCACCTGAATTTGCAGAAAATGTGACGAATGAATTGGTTGAATTGATTCGGCAGAATTATAATCACCCGTCGATTTTCTGTTGGAGCCTGTTTAATGAGTTATGCAAAGGGGAGGTGAAAGAACTTGTGGCTTCACTGAATGAAGTGGCTCATAAAGAGGATCCCACCCGTTTGACGGTGGCTGCTGCGAATATAGAGAAAAGGCCGGAGAATACGGTTACAGACATTATGGCTTTTAACACTTATCCGGGCTGGTATTGGGCAGAACCTTCGGCAATGGCATCTACGTTGGAACGTTGGAATGGTTTGGTCGGCAATAAAGGGATAGCCGTGAGTGAATACGGGGCCGGTGCGAATGTTTGGCATCATTGGCAAACAGGGCGCAAGACCCCTAATGTGGATGGGATGTTCCATCCTGAGGAATGGCAATCTATTGTCCATGAACAGAACTACCAGGCAATTAAGGATGCTGATTTTGTTTGGGGCTCTTTTGTCTGGAATATGTTTGATTTTGCAAGCGGTGGAAGAAATGAAGGGAATACGCCAGGCATGAATGACAAAGGTTTGGTGACTTATGACAGAAAGATTAAGAAAGATGCTTATTATTTTTATAAGTCGTTGTGGAATGAGGAGCCCATGGCGTATATCACGAGTCGTCGGGATGTCGTGAGGACGGTTGATGTCACCTCAGTTAAAGTATATTCAAATTGCGAAGATGTAGAACTGCATGTGAATGGACAGATATGCAAAACGTCGTATTCACGGATGAATAACATATGTGTATGGCAAGGAATCAACTTAAAAGAGGGGGAAAATTTGATAGAAGTGAAAGGTTTTGACGGCAAAGGGGGACTTCTGTGTGTTGATCAGTGCAAGTGGTTTGTTTATGTGGATTGAATGAAAGGTGAATGGCATGAAAAATGTAATATGTTTTGTCCTCTTTTTGTATTTGTGGGGATGTCCCGCAAATGGGAAAAATGTTGTGGATTATGTGAACCCTTTTATAGGCACGGCGATAAAAGGGGAGGGAGGGACAGTTCCTTATATAGGGACGCCATTTGGCATGACGAATTTTGTGCCGCAAACGCGAGAGGGGAAGATGGGAAATATGCCTTATGTTTATGATGATGAATATTTGGAAGGTTTTCTGGCTTCCCACAAACCGACTATTTGGATGGGGGATTATGGTTATGTGTCCATAATGCCACAAATCGGCAGGCGTGTTAGAGTGTTGCCGGAAGAACGTAGGATGCTTTTTTCCCATGAAGGAGAATCCGCTTCTCCGCATTATTATTCTGTGGATTTGTGGGATGAAGAAAACGGGCAAAAAATTCGTGCAGAGATGACTGCTTCAAGCCGTTGCGCTTTATTGAGATTTCATTATCCTAAAAAGCAGACCCCGCGTTTGATTATTCATGGCATTAATTTGAATCCGGCTTTAGAGGATTGGTGCAATCATTTTGAACAACGCCTGAAGACAATGAAAGGTTGGGTAAAGATAGATGTTGCAAATAACGAGATTGTGGGCTACAACCCAGATCGGCAATCTTTCCAATTAGGTCCGGAACTCCCTAATTTTAAAGGATATTTTGTGATACGTTTTGACAAGCCAATAAAAGAGTTTGGATGTTGGAATGATACGTTGCTGTATCCGGGAGTAGCAGAGTTGCAGGGAACCCGCATGGGAGCTTATGTGGATTTTGATGGGAAAGAGTCGCAAATCAATGTGCAGCTTGCGACTTCCTTCATCAGCATAGAACAAGCTCGTTCAAATCTGGAACGTGAAGTTCCCCAATGGAATTTTGAGAAGCTATCTGAAAGCACTAAACAAGCATGGGAGGATAAATTGTCCAGATTCCGGTTGAAAGGAGTGACAGAAGATGAGGCGTGCATTTTTTACACGGCTCTTTATCATTCTTATTTGTTCCCACGTGAATTTTCTGAATATGGCAAATATTATAGTGCCTTTGATGACCGGATTCATGAAGGCATTTCCTATACAGATTTTTCATTGTGGGATACATTCAGGGCATTTCATCCTTTGATGACTTTTTTGGAACCGCAATTGACCAATGATTGGATTACTTCTTTGCTGCAAATGTATGAAGAAGGTGGTTGGTTGCCTATGTGGCCCAATCCTTCTTATACCAACATAATGATAGCGACTCATGCAGACGCGGTCATTGTGGATGCTTTTATGAAAGGCATTAGGGGCTATGACGTGAATCTGGCTTATGAGGCCATACGGAAAGATGCGATGACTCCTCCTGATTGTGACACCAAGAGGCGGTATGGTGACCGTGATTATTGGACTTCTTATGAAGGTCGCGCGGGAGCCAGTTTTTATCATTCCTTGGGTTATGTGGCAGATGATTTTACTGCCGAATCAGTCTCAAGGACTTTGGAATATGCGTATGATGATTGGTGTGTGGCTCAAATGGCAAAGGAAATGGGGAAGGAAGATGATTATAAGCGCCTGATGTCCTTTAGCCAGAATTACCGTAACTTGTATAATAGCGAAGAAGGCTTTTTCCTTCCCCGCAATTATGATGGCTCGTGGGTCCTGTTGGATGACAATTCAAGGCATGGTTTGACGGAAGGTTCCAAATGGACGTATCTGTTTTGTGTCCTTCAGGATATTCCGGGCATGATTGACTTGATGGGTGGAAAGGATAAGTTCTCTAACATGCTGGACAGGAACTTTGATGAAGGTCATTACCGTCATGACAACGAACCGGGGCATCATTACATTTATTTGTATGACTATTGCGATGAGCCGTGGAAGACTCAGGAATTGGTTCGTAAGCATGTGCGCCTAAATTACCGGAATACCCCTGACGGTGTGAATGGGAATGATGATTGCGGGCAAATGTCAGCTTGGTATCTGTTCTCGGTGATGGGTTTTTATCCCGTGACCCCCGGCAGTAATAAATTTGCTATTGGAGCAGCACAATATCCGGAGCTTGAAGTCCGTTTAGGGAATGGCGAGATACTGTCCATTAAGGCAGAGAACCTGTCAGAGGAGAACAAGTATGTGCAGGCTGTTTATTGGAATGGGCAGAAATTGGCGGAACCTTTCCTTGATTATTTTGATTTGATGAAAGGAGGCGGTTTGCGCTTTGTGATGGGCAATCAACCTTGTGAATTTTAACCTCTTAAATACAATGAAATGAAACGTTTTTGCTTATTTTCTATTTTGGCATGCCTGTCGTTGGTGAATGGATGGGCGCAGGACGAGCCATTCCGCAATCCGGAACTTTCTCCCGCAGAAAGAGCCGAAGATTTGTTAGGACGGTTGACTTTGACGGAGAAAGTGTCTTTAATGCAGAACCAATCACCGGGAATAGACCGGTTGGGGATAAAGCCTTATAATTGGTGGAGTGAAGCTTTGCATGGCGTTGCCCGTAATGGATTGGCTACAGTCCTTCCTATTACGATGGGCATGGCTTCTGCTTTTGATGATGCCTTGTTGGAGGATGTTTACACGATGGTCAGCGATGAGGGACGTGCAAAATATCATGAAGCTCACTTGCATGGCCGTTATGGAAGAGGAAATGAGGGATTGACATTTTGGAATCCTAACGTGAACATCTTTCGTGACCCTCGTTGGGGACGCGGGCAAGAGACATTTGGCGAAGACCCTTATTTGACTTCCCGTATGGGGGTAGCCGTGGTGAAAGGCATGCAGGGGCCGGATGATGCAAAGTACGATAAGACACATGCTTGTGCTAAACATTATGCTGTGCATAGTGGCCCGGAAGCTAAACGTCATTATTTTGATGTGGAAAATCTTCCGGCTCGTGATTTGTGGGAAACCTATTTGCCTGCTTTCAAGGCTTTGGTTCAAGAAGCAGGGGTGAAAGAAGTAATGTGTGCTTATCACCGTTTTGAGGGAGAACCCTGTTGTGGCAGTAATCGTTTGTTGACACAGATATTGCGTGATGAATGGGGATATAAATATCTGGTGGTCAGTGACTGTGGTGCCATTAGTGATTTCTTTTATCAAGGGCGTCATGAGACTCACCCGGATGCGGCAAGTGCCAGTGCTTCGGCTGTGATGAATGGTACGGACTTGGAATGCGGCGTGGAGTATGCTCATTTGGAGAAAGCCGTGAAGGAAGGATTGATTACAGAAGAAAGAATAGATGAGAGTTTGTTCCGGCTGTTGGAAGCGCGTTTCGCATTGGGGGAAATGGACCCGGATTCTATTGTTCCTTGGAGCAGGATCAGCATCGATACAGTGGATTGCGCAACGCATAAGCAAATAGCATTGGATATGGCACGCAAGTCGATGGTGTTGTTGCAGAATAATGGCATACTTCCTTTGGATAAGTCTTCAGGAGGAATAGCGGTGATGGGGCCTAATGCCATTGATTCAGTCATGCAATGGGGAAATTACCGGGGAACTCCTTCCCATACTTATACCATATTGGAAGGGATTCGCGACAAGGTCGGCAATGTTCCTTACGAGAAAGGATGTGAATTATTGGAGAACCGTGTGTTTGATTCTTATTATGATGAAATCTCTTATGGCGGGCAGACTGGATTGAACATGACGTATTGGAACAATATGGAAATGAAAGGCGAGGTTGCTGCCATTCAGCAATACACATCGCCTGTCAGCTTGAGCAATGGCGGATATACCGTATTTACGACTGGGGTCGGGTTGTATAATTTCACGGCTGTGCTGAAAGGGACTTTTGTTCCGCAGGAAAGCGGGGAATACACGTTGGTTATTGAAGGTGATGACGGTTACAGGGTGTATGTGAATGATGAAAAGGTGATTGACTATTGGGGGGAACATGCCGCAGGCACACGGGAGTATCTTTTGGACGCAACAGCAGGCAAATCGTATGAAATACGGATAGAATACATGCAGGCCGGCGCAGAGGCATTGTTGCGTTTTGATTTGGGCAAGTATCGCCAGATACCTCCTGAAGAAGTCGTGGATCGGGTAAAAGATGCTGAAACGGTGATTTTTGTAGGAGGCATATCGCCGGAACTGGAAGGCGAGGATAAGTATTACGTCCAATGTGAAGGCTTCTCTGGCGGTGACAGGACAACCATTGAGTTGCCGCAAGTGCAACGTGATATATTGAAAGCCTTGAAGGCAGCCGGGAAAAAGGTCGTTTTTGTGAATTGTTCCGGTTCTGCGATGGCGTTGGCACCAGAAACACAGTCCTGTGATGCCATCCTGCAAGCTTGGTATCCTGGACAAGCCGGAGGCTTGGCTGTAGCGGATGTTTTGTTCGGTGATTACAATCCGGGCGGGAAATTGCCCGTGACGTTCTATAAAGATACAGAGCAGCTTCCTGATTTTGAAGATTACACGATGAAAGGGCGGACTTATCGTTTCATGACCGAGAAGCCTTTGTTCCCGTTTGGGTACGGCTTGAGCTATACGACGTTCGACATTTCGGACGGGAAGCTGAGCCGGCGTTCTGTCCCTGTTGGCAAAGACGTTTCTTTTAAGGTCAAGGTGGAGAATACAGGCGATTGCCGTGGTGCAGAGGTTGTGCAGGTATATATCCGCAAAGTGGATGACACGGATGGCCCTGCCAAGAGCTTGCGTGCTTTCCGCCGGGTGGAATTGAATCCGGGCGAAAGCCGGACGGTATCGTTTGAACTGACGAAGGAATCGTTTGAATTCTTCGATACGGAGACCAATACGATGCGTACGCTTCCGGGGCAATATGAGATTATGTATGGCAATTCTTCGGATACGCCTGATGCGAACCGATTGAGCATAACACTTAAATAGGTATCGCAGGATAGATTGGAAACCAAGTAAATGGGCTGTTTTTGTTCTTGCTGATGCATCCATTTCTTGAATGGGTGCATTGGCAGGGATTTTTGAACCGATAATTAAAACCAATTTGAAATGAAGAATATATTGCGGCACTTATTGGCCGTTGCCGCTTTGTCGTTAAGCACGGGAGCGGCATGGGGCGAAATTGTATTGCCATCTTATTTCACAGACAATATGGTGCTTCAGCAACATGCGTTGCTGAAGATGAAGGGGCAGGCGGCGCCTTCATCGGATGTCACGGTGAAAGTCGGCTGGACAAAGAAAACCTATTCTGCCGTTTCACAGGCTGATGGAAGTTTCTTGGTAGAAATACCAGTTCCTTCGGCAGGTGGCCCTTATGTGATTACTTTGACAGACGGGACGGATGAACTGCGGTTGCAGAATGTGCTTGTCGGTGAAGTGTGGTTTTGTTCAGGGCAGTCCAACATGGAGATGCCTTTGGCCGGATGGGGAAAGGTGTTGAATTATGAAGAAGAAATAGCCCATGCGGATTACCCGGAAATCCGTTTGCTGCAAGTGAAGAAGACGATGGCCTATTCTCCTGCTGCCCAAGTGGAAATGAATCATGGCGGATGGAATGAATGCCGTCCGTCTGCAGTGCCTGATTTTTCTGCATTGGCCTATTTTTATGCACGGGGGCTATGGGAAAAGCTGCATGTGCCCATCGGGGTCATTGATTGCACATGGGGAGGAACGCCGGCTGAATCATGGACGAGCTATGAGACATTGGCTCGTTTGGACGGCTTTCAGGAAAAAATAGAAGAAATACGTTTGAATGGTTTCAAGAAAGAGGCGCTGATGGCCGCTTATGAAGAAGACATGCGTTGGTGGGAGATGGGCTTCCTTAGCCAAGATGCAGGCTACCGTTTGAACAAGCCTTCATGGGCTTGCTCTTACCATGATGCTTGGGAAAAAATGCCTGTTCCCGGGAATTGGGAAGCAAAGGCATTGCCGGGTTTTGACGGTGTCGTGTGGTATCAGGTAGAGATGGATGTGCCTGCCGGTTGGGAAGGCCATGATGTGGCTCTTTCTTTGGGATGCATGGATGATGAGAATGTCGTTTTCTTCAACGGCCATAAGATAGGAGAAGGGAAAGGTTATGCCACTTTCTGCAAATATGTGATTCCATCTGCGCTTGTCCGTGCAGGCAAGAATGTGCTTACTGTGCGGATTACTGATTTTGGCGGCGAAGGAGGTTTCCGTAGCCGGCCGGAGGATTTGTATGCAGAAGCGGCAGGGATGCGTGTCCCTTTGTCGGGCAATTGGGCTTATCGTGTAGGGATGGGGATAGAGGATATTCCGGCCAAGCCCGTGTCTCCAGAGAATTCCGGCTTTCCTTCTGTGCTTTATAATGGCATGGTCCATGCGATGACGGACTTCCCGATTAAAGGAGTGATATGGTATCAAGGGGAGGAAAATACGAAACGTGCAGATTCCTATGCGCCATTGTTCCAATCTTTGATTGCTGATTGGCGGATGCAGTGGGGGTATGACTTCCCGTTCTATTTTGTGCAGTTGGCAGGATACATGCAGCCTCGCGAAGTGCAACTGGATTCCCAATGGGCGGCATTGCGTGAGGCGCAGGCTGAAGCATTGCATTTGTCGAATACAGGCATGGTGACAGCCATCGACATAGGCGACATCTATGATATTCATCCGAAAAACAAACAGGAAGTGGGGCGTCGTTTAGCGGCTCTTTCTTTAGCCCGTACTTATGGCAAAGGAAAGTACCATATGCCGGTTTGCGTGGATTATACGGTGGATGGCGATGCATTGGTCTTGGTGTTTGATGCGAAAATCATGGCCAAAGGAGATGAGGTGAAAGGATTCATACTGAAAGATGCCAACGGGATGTATTATCCGGCGCAGGCAGAGATTGGCAAGGATGGCAAGAGCGTAATCTTGAGGTCAAAGGAAGTACGCATCCCGATAGCGGCACGTTACAGTTGGGCCGATTGCCCCAATGGCAACCTGTATGGGGAGTTAGGGTATCCGGTGGGTCCTTTCCGGACGGATAAGTAGCAGGGCAGGCGGTGGCTTCCCTTGGATAACGTGGCCTGCCGGGCTGCTGTCCTGAGTTTGCCGGCAACAAGATTTGAACGGGCTGGATGCCGGACTGGCATTCCGGCCCGTGTCCCTTTCTTATCCGGCCAATTCAATGACTTCCAAGTCCTCGAACCGCCCGTCGCGGATGACAAACCGTACCAAAGTGCGCACTTTGTGGAACCCATAAATTCCTGCTGCGCCGGGATTGATGTGAAGCATTCCTAACGTCTTGTCGTACTTTATTTTGAGGATGTGTGAGTGTCCGCTGACGAACAGTTTGGGCGGGCGTGCCAGGATGCTTCCACGGATGGAAGCGTCGTAGTTGCCGGGATAGCCCCCGATGTGCTTCATCAGTACTTCTGTCCCTTCTGTCGTGAAGCGGAGGGTTTGCGGGAACAACCGGCGGAGATCCTGCCCGTCAATGTTTCCATAGACGGCGCGGAACGGCTTGAATGCCTGGAACCGTTGTGCCACTTCCAAGGAACCGATGTCGCCGGCATGCCACACTTCGTCGCACGTCTCAAAATAGGTGATGTATTTGTCGTCCCAATAACCGTGGGTGTCTGACAGTAATCCGATTCTTATCATGCATGCATTACGTTTGGCCGAGGCAAAGATACGCATTAATCGGTTTTGCCGTATATCTTCCCTGAAAGGCTTGAACGCCATGGCAGGGCATTCGGCCGCAGTTCGTGCATAAATATTACATTTTCTTTTGGCTTCTTTAACGTACTTCCCAAAAAAGGCGTATCTTTGTTCCGATTTTGACCAAGGAGTATTTGTGATGGAAGAAAGCGCATGTAGCCGGCCGTTCCACGGATGCCCGCCAGGCAATAATCGGGACTGATGGAAAAGGGATACGGATATTTCGAACGCGATATCAGTTGGCTGTCGTTCAATTATCGCGTGTTGCTCGAAGCGGACGACCGTTCGTTGCCGCTTTATGAGCGGATAAACTTCGTATCCATCTATTCTTCCAACCTTGAAGAATTCTACCAGATACGGGTCGCCGAACACAGGGCTGCCTTGTCAGGCGGGCAGGCAGATGCTGAAACCTTGGCCAAAGAGCGGTTCATCCTTCAGGAAATCAATGAAAAAGTCAATGCGCAGTTAGAGGACCGCATCCGTATTTACGAGCAGGAGATTGTGCCGGAACTGGCGCGGCATCATGTCATCTTCTATCAAGGCAGGGAGGTGGAGGACGTGCATCGTGCGTTCATTGTTGATTATTTCCGGGAAGAAATCTTCCCTTACCTGCAACCGGTTCCGGTGGACAGGCATCATATCCGCACTTTCCTTCGCAACAACCGCCTTTACTTGGCGGTGCGGGTTTATTTGCCGGAGGATGAAGCACGTTGCCACCCCCGTTGCTTCGTGTTCAAGCTACCTTACAGCAAAGTGCCACGGTTCGTGGAACTGCCTTTCCATAACGGCAATTACTACTTGATGTTCATGGAGGAAATCATCAAGGCCAATATTGGCTATGTGTTTCCCGGCATGGTGGTGGGCGATGCTTATTGCATCAAGATATCCCGCGATGCAGACATATTGATAGACGAAGCCGTTGAGGGGGGGATTGTTGAGCAGATAAAGGCCAAAGTGAAAAAGCGGAAGATTGGCGCCGTATGCCGTTTTGTGTACGAACGCCAGATGCCGGATGACTTCCTGCACTATTTGTGCGCCTCCTTCGACATCAGCACTGATGAATTGGTGCCGGGCGACAAGCACCTGAATTTGGAGGACTTGTCGCACTTGCCCAACCCGAATGCCGCCTTGCAGAGCAATGGGAAGCCGTTGCCCATGAAGTTGGCTTTCCTCGATGAGAAAGAATCCATTTTCCGCTACGTGCGGCAAAAGGACCTGCTGCTTCATTTCCCCTACCATTCTTTTGAGCATTTCATCCATTTCCTTTATGAGGCCGTGCATGACCCGGCCACGAAGGAAATCATGATAACCCAATACCGGGTGGCGGAAAACTCTGCCGTCATCAACACGTTGATAGCTGCCGCGCAGAACGGGAAAAGCGTGACGGTGTTTGTGGAGTTGAAAGCCCGTTTTGATGAAGAAAACAACCTTGCCACGGCTGAAATGATGCAACAGGCAGGCATACATATTATATATAGCATTCCCGGGCTGAAGGTCCATGCGAAAGTGGCGTTGGTGTTGAGGCGGAACCCGGAGGGAAACCCAATCCGCAGCTATGCTTATGTGGGGACCGGCAATTTCAATGAGAAAACGGCACGGCAGTATGCCGATGTGGGCTTGTTTACCTGCAACCAGCTGGTGGTGGACGACCTTTGCCAGTTGTTCAAAGTGTTGCAGCATGATGCCTTCAAACCCCGTTTCCGCCGCCTTTTGGTGGCGCAGTTCAACTTGGTGCCCAGCCTGAAGAAGATGATTCATCGGGAGCGGAACCTGGCCTTGAAGGGGGAGAAGGGACGCATCGTCTTGAAGATGAATGCGCTGCAAGATCCCGCCATGATTGATGAGTTGTATCGTGCCAGCGAGGCGGGCGTGGAGATTGACCTTATCATACGGGGAATATGCTGCTTGAAGCCGGGGCAAAGTTATAGCCGGAACATCCGGGTGACGCGCATTGTGGATGCTTTCCTGGAGCATGCCCGGGTGTGGTATTTCGGGAATGCGGGCAAACCCCTTGTGTTCTTGGGCTCGCCCGACTGGATGCGCCGCAACCTGTACCGCCGCATTGAGGCCGCCGTGCCGGTTCATGGCAGGATGAAAGAGGAAATTATCGACATGCTCCGCATCCAGTTGGCCGACAACCGGAAGGCATGTTGGGTGGACGGCAGCCTGAATAACGTGTTTAAGCACGGGGAGCCTCCTGTGAGGGCGCAATATGCTTTTTATGAATATCTGAAAGAAAGGAACAAGCCGTCATCGGATTGTAACCATTCTGTAACAGGGTTGACTTTTATATGAAATGATGTTATTATTCCTTTGCAAACAATAATGTGGTTTATATGGAGACTTTTTATTTACTGATTGTTATTTTCTTGTTTGTGCTGGCCGTGTTCGACCTCATGGTGGGTGTCAGCAATGATGCGGTGAACTTCCTGAATTCGGCGATTGGAGCCAAAGCGGCTTCTTTCCGGACGATTCTTGTCATTGCCGCCGTCGGCGTGCTGCTGGGCGCATCCCTTTCCAATGGGATGATGGACATCGCCCGGCACGGCATCTACCAGCCGGAGCATTTCTATTTTGCGGAAATCATGACGATTCTCCTTGCAGTCATGCTGACGGACGTGGTGGTTTTGGATGTGTTCAACTCGATGGGCATGCCGACCTCCACCACTGTTTCCATGGTGTTTGAACTGCTGGGCGGAACGTTTGCCCTGGCCTTGGTGAAAAGCTGGTCCGACGATGCGTTGGGGCTGGGTGAATACCTGAACACGGACAAGGCATTGTCCGTCATCATGGCCATTTTTGTGTCGGTGGCGATTGCTTTCTTTTTCGGCATGGTGGTGCAATGGCTGGCGCGGCTCGTCTTCACGTTCAACTACAGGAAGCACATGCGTTACAGCATCGGCCTGTTCGGCGGCGTGGCAACCACGGCCATCATTTACTTCATGCTTATCAAGGGATTGAAGGACAGTTCCTTCATGACCGGCGACACGAAGGCTTGGGTCGATGAATACACGCCCGCGCTGGTCGGTGCGTGCTTCGTGTTCTTCACCATCCTGATGCAGGTGCTTCATTGGCTGAAGGTCAATGTGTTCAAAGTAGTGGTGATGTTAGGCACTTTCGCGCTGGCGCTGGCCTTTGCGGGCAACGACTTGGTTAACTTCATCGGCGTTCCCTTGGCGGGTTATTCCTCTTACCTTGACTTGCAGAGCAGCGGCGCCACGCCCGACACGCTGGTGATGACTTCGCTTCTGGATTCGGCAAAGACCCCGTGGTATTTCCTGATTGCGGCGGGATTGGTGATGGTTTATGCCCTGATGACCTCCAAGAAGGCGCATGCCGTCATTAAGACATCTGTGGACCTTTCCCGCCAGGACGAGGGCGAGGAGGTGTTCGGCAGCACGCCGGTGGCCCGCACATTGGTTCGTATCAGCCTGAACATCTCGAATGCCGTGATGAAGGTCACGCCGGAATCCGCGAAGAAATGGATAGACACCCGTTTCCGCAAGGATGAGGCCATCATTGCCGACGGTGCGGCCTTCGACTTGGTGCGTGCCTCCGTCAACCTGGTGCTGGCCGGCCTTCTGATTGCTTTGGGCACTTCGATGAAACTTCCCCTTTCCACCACCTATGTCACTTTCATGGTGGCGATGGGCACTTCGTTGGCGGACCGTGCATGGGGGCGTGATTCTGCCGTTTACCGCATCACGGGCGTGCTGAGCGTCATTGGCGGTTGGTTCCTCACAGCCGGTGCGGCGTTCACCATTTGCTTTTTCGTGGCTTTGTTCATCCATTTCGGCGGGGCGGTGGCCATTGTGATTCTGATTGCCGTGGCCGTATTCTCGCTCATCCGCAGCCAAGTGCTTTACAAGAACAAGAAGAAGCGCGAGACGCTCAGCCCTACGGTGACCCGCCTGCTGAAAACGACGGATTCCAACGAAGCTTTGGCGTTGCTGCGCGAACATACGCGTGAAGAGCTGTCGAAGGTGCTGGTTTACGTGGAGGACAATTTCAACCGTGCCGTCACTTCGTTCATGAGCGAGAACCTGCGCGGGCTGCGGAGGGCCATGGGTTCCATCAAGTTCGAGAAGAAGCAAATCAAGCAGATGAAGCGCATCGGCACGGTGGCGATGAGCCATCTGGACAATAACATGGTGCTGGACAAAGGCTTGTATTATTATCAAGGCAATGACTTTGCCAGCGAACTGGTGTATAGCGTGGGCCGTTTCATCGAGCCTTGCCTGGAGCATATCGACAACAATTTCAACCCGTTGGACAATGTGCAGAAGGGAGAGTTCTCGGTGGTGTCAGAGGAAATCACGGCTTTTGTCCGCGACGTCCGCGCTTGCATCGAGAACAACGATTATGCCAGCCTGCAGGATTTTGTGGTGAGGGGCAACCGTTTGAACAATGAATTGTCGCACCTGAAGCGTGAGGAGTTGAAGCGCATCCAAGGGCAGAGCGGCAGCATCAAGGTGAGCATGGTTTATCTGACCATGATCCAGGAAGCGCAGAATGTGACGAACTATACCATCAACCTGCTGAAGGTGAGCAACAAGTTCCAGGCGCAGGAATAGAAGTGCGGGAACAGGCAGAAGGCAGGGAATGGCGGTCCGTCCGTCGTTCCCTGTTTTTTTTTTGCAGGGTTGCCCGTCCCCTTTTCGGGCTTTTTTGCATGCCGTGCCTCCGGATGTTTGGGTTGTCCCGTGGAATCCTGCCGATGTCCTTATGGCATCATTCCGATTATTTTATCAATTCCTCCTGACGGTTCCTGCAATCCTTCAGGATGTTTTTTAAGACGATTAGTAATCGTATCGCCTGACGATTACTAATCGTAAGCGTGTACGATTACTAATCGTATTGGGTACGTTCCATTAGGCAATGCGCGGCCCTTGCATGGATATGTAACGGATTTTCCTTTTGGTTTTTTCCCTTTGCAAGCTATTTCCGGGCATTGCATGCCGTTTTTCGGTTGAAAATTTCTTTTTAATCAGATTTGCATTATTTTTGCATTCGAAACACAAGAACGGCACTTCAGAACGGGCTCCTGGCGTGTGATATGAGTATTGAGCCTATTAACCATATTAAAAAATGAAGAAAATTGTTTTGGTTTTGTCGGTGGCCGCCCTGGCCATGACTTCGTGTTCCACGGTTTACCGCACGGCTTCCGTGCGTGATGTGACGGCGCCTGTCGCCGCTGCCGCGTTTGCCGACTTGGAAGTCTCTTCGGAGAAAATCACGTATTCCCTGATGCCTACGCGCGAGGTGCGCAAAGGTGGTTTGGAGAATTGCGTGAATGCGGCCATCAGCGAGGCGTTGCGCGCCAATGGCGGCGGCGATGTGCTGCTGGAAACGCAGCGGGCGGTGGTGCAGCGCACGGGCTTGTTCAGCCGCAAGGTCAAGATGGTGACCGTGACGGGCTACCCGGCTGTTTACAAGAACTTCCGCAAGGCTGACGAGGAAACGCTCAAGAAAGCGCTGGTGAACGGCACATTGAACGGCAGTGTCTCGGAAGGGAAACGGGGCGACACTTCCATCTTCGGCATCATGAAGTAAAACGGCAAAAGCCGGCAAAAGGATAGTTGGAGGAGAAACTATCCTCTCGCCGTTGGTTTTCTTCATTTTTCCCGTTTTGCCCTGCCGCTTCCCATTATGGCCGCTTCCCGGGGCGCATGGGGGCGCGGTTTCTCAAGTGCTTCATGATGTCCCTTTCTGTTTCGTACACCTTCTGGATTTGCTTCTGGGTGAGGAACTCACTGTAGATGGCGTAGTATTTCTTCCGCAAGTCCAGTATTTTCTGGCTGTGTTCAAAATGCTCGTTGATGGCTTCCTTCGTTTCCGCCTCTGTCTGGGGCCGATGGCCCTTCTGGCGAGGACCGAGTTGCCATAATTCTTTTTGGAACTGGCAGTAGGTTGCGACGAACTTTTCGCTTGTGGCGTCGTCCATGGCCAGTTCGTCGGCAATGTGGCGCGCCTGTGTTTCCGCCAGTTGTTCGCGCGTCATGCGCTGTTCATTGCTTTGGGCATGCAGCCCGTTGCTGTAAGCGGCCATTGCCGCGATGAAAAGGATGGTTCCCAATAACTTTTTCATGATGTTTCCTTTTTAATGGTTTATAAATAGGTCTTCTTGGTATATTTCGAGCATGTGCGCCTGGTCCTCCATGCTCAGGCGTTCGTATGCTTCCTCGATGCGGGTGAGGCTTCCGGCATTGTCCTTGGATGGATGCAGGTTGGCGAGGAAGAGCAATGCGGCGATGGCGGCTGTTGCCATGGCCCATTTCAAGGCGGCAGGCAGGATGGCGCGCCTGTTGGGGGCGGGGACAGCCGGGGCATGGCCGGTTTCTTCCCATATTCTTTCTTCCATTTCCTTGAAGAAGCCTTCCGGCACTTTGTAGGGCATCCGTTTCCCGATTTTGCTGAGGTCATAATCTTTTCCCATGTCATTCACTGTGGTTATTCATGTATGCAATGATTTTTTCCTTGGCGATATGGTAGTTTGCTTTCGCGCTGGCGGCTGTGGCGCCGATGATGCCGGCGATGTCTTCGTATCCCAGTTCGTCGTAGTACCGCAAGTTGAAAGCCAGTTGCTGCTTTGGGGGCAGCGACAGGATGGCTTCCTGCAATCTCACGGTCTCCAAGTCTGAGTAGTCAACATATTCATCCGCCATGAGGCTTTTTATGTTTTCTTGGCTGGCGTCCAAGTCCATGGTTTCTGCCTTGCGTGCGTCCAAGATGCGGAAAGCTTCGTTGGTCGCGATGCGGTATATCCATGCGGCGAAAGAATCTTTCTTCTTGACTTGCCCCAGGTTGCGGAACACGCGCACGAATGTTTCCTGGGTTGCGTCCTGTGCGTCATCGTGCGACACGACGAGCCGCCGGATGTGCCAATAGATCGGTTCCTGGTACTTTCCCATCAACAGGCGGAAACCTTTCTCGCTGTTCCTTTGGAGGATGGACAGGATGTCTTTGTCTTCCCCTGTCATAAGGCACGGCATGTGGGGGCTTCCTGCAAGGCATTCCAAAAAGCGCAGGCTTGCAACGCCGGCCTCTCCTGCATGGCTTCCGCCAAGTGATGATGGTGATGGCGGTGCGGGTGGCGGTGCGGGCGTGGCGCATGTTGGTGTACGGTGCAGGAGCAGCAAAGAAAGATGGCGCTGGCCGTCAGCAGGATTTTTGTTTTCATGATGTGGTTGTTTTTGATGTTTCACTTTCCCAGGCAGTCCTTTTGGGACGCCTTTTGCCGGATAGACCGGCAAAGGGCGGAAAAGTAAAACGTGCGCCTGCCTTTTTGCATTTTTTTAAGTTCCCGCCTGCCTGCTTTGCGGAAGCTGTTTTGCCGCTGGCCGTGCTTGTTATTGCTTTTTCCTTGCCAGGCAGATGAAGTCGCAGGGGTAGCGGTGCTTCTCGTCGGCCGGGTGGCATTCCTTGCTTTCTTCCGCCCATTGCTCCGGGTCGATGGGAGGGAAGAAGGCATCGGCTTCCTCCGGGCTGTCATGCACGAGGGTGAGATGCATCCTTTGCGCCATGCCGATGCTTTGGCGGTAAATCTCCGCCCCGCCGATGATGAACACTTCTTCTTCCGCGCCGCAGCGGCTGAGTGCTTCTTCCAGGGAGTGGCAGGTTTCCGCGCCTTCGAAGCGCATGTCCTGCCGGGTAAGGACGATGTTGCGGCGGTTGGGCAAGGCGCCTTTGGGGAGCGATTCGAATGTTTTCCGCCCCATGACGACCGTGTGTCCTGTGGTGAGGGCTTTGAAACGCTTCATGTCGTCGGGCAGATGGTAGAGGAGGCGGTTCTCATGCCCGATGGCGCGGTTGAGCGCCAAGGCTGCGATGATGGAGATGTGCATGGTCATACGGACACTTTTCCCGCAATGTGCGGGTGGGGGTTGTAGTGGATGAGTTGGAAATCATTGTATTCGAAGCTGAGCAAGTCCTTCCGTTCCGGGTTGAGGAGCATTTGCGGCAGCGGGCGGGGTTCGCGGGTGAGTTGCAGTTTTACTTGGTCGATGTGGTTCAGGTAGATGTGCGCGTCGCCCAAGGTGTGGATGAAATCGCCCGGCTGCAGCCCGGTGACTTGCGCCATCATCAGGAGGAGCAGGGCGTAGGACGCGATGTTGAACGGTACGCCCAGGAAGATGTCCGCGCTGCGTTGGTAGAGTTGCAGGCTGAGCCGCCCGTCGGCCACGTAAAATTGGAACAAGACGTGGCAGGGCGGAAGATTCATCTTCCCGAGGTCGGCCACGTTCCATGCGCTGACGATGATTCTGCGTGAATCCGGTGTTTCCTTGATTTGGCGCACTGCTTCCTGGATCTGGTCAATGTGTCCTCCGTCGTAGTCGGGCCATGAGCGCCATTGGTAGCCGTATATATGGCCGAGGTCGCCGTTTTCGTCTGCCCATTCGTTCCATATCCTCACGCCGTTTTCCTGCAAATAATGCACGTTGGTGTCGCCCTTTAGGAACCAAAGCAACTCGTGGATGATGGATTTCAAGTGCAATTTCTTGGTCGTGAGGCAGGGGAAGCCATCATCCATCCGGAAACGCATCTGGTATCCGAACGTGCTGACGGTGCCTGTGCCTGTGCGGTCTTCTTTGCGCGTGCCGTGTTCAAGCACGTGTCGCAGCAAGTCTAAGTATTGTTTCATGGCCATCCAGCTTTTGTATGGCAAAAGTATGAAAAAAGATGCAAGCACGTAAGCCGCGCTTGCATCTTTTTTTGTCGGGCATCCTGCAGCCTCTGCGTTATTGCGCCCGTTTTCAAATAACAGAGAGAGCGATAAGAAATTTAATATATCAATATGTGCTGTGTTATTTCAAGGGCAAAAGTAGTGAAAGGGAAAGATACTTGGAAGGCATGAAAATGGCGCAAACGGATTAATCCGTAGGTTTTGATGCTTATGCGGTGCTTTTTTGCTGTTAAACGGGAGATTATTTGCGAAAGCGCGGGCGGGGCATCCCATGGTTCCCGCAGGAAAGGCATGGGATGCCAGGGCTTATAGCCCGTCTTCCTTATCGCTGACGGGTATCTGGCGCTTGATGGCTTCGTGGAAAGATATCAGTGTCTCCGTGCGCGAAAGCCCCAATGGCTGCAGCTTGTCATGGATGATGCTGAGCAGATGATGGTTGTTCTTGGCGTATATTTTGATGAACATGTCGTATTGCCCGGTGGTGAAATGGCATTCCACGACTTCCGGCATCTTTCTCAGTTCGTCCATCACGTGGTCGAATTGTTCAGGATTCTTCAGGTACAGGCCGATATAGGCGCATGTCTCGTAGCCTATCTTTTCCGGGTCAATCACATATTCCGTGCCTTTCAGCACGCCCAGGCTCGTCAGCTTTTGTATCCGCTGGTGGATAGCGGCGCCTGATACGTTGCAGGCTCTTGCCACTTCCAGGAAGGGAATCCTTGCATCGTTGGCAATCAGTTTCAGGATTTGCAGATCCAACGGGCTCAATTGGTAATTTCTCATTTTGTGATGCACTTATAATTCGATAATCGCTGCAAAAATAGTCATATTCGGATAAAAACGGAATGCGTGCTGACAAAAAAAGTTCCGATGCCCCGGCCCATTTTGCATCCTGTGCCTGTCGCTTTTGCCGCATGCGGAAGTCTTGGCCTGTTTTTGTGGCTCACTTCTTGTCCTGCAGGAAGCATGGAAGGAGCATGCGGCACATTTCTTTTCTTCTTGTTTGCGGTATGGATAAGAAAAAGTATTTTTGCGGACATAACCCATAAAAGGACAGTATAAATGGAATTGAAGGAAATTCACACGGAGGATTCGGAGTATGGCTTTGCAGAACGTTTGCTGCAAACGGCTTTCCCGGAGGATGAATACCGGGATTTGGCAGAACAGCGCAGGAATACGGATTGCAATCCGTTGTTTTCCAATAATGTGATTTTGCAGGACGGGAATCTTGTCGGCATATTGGCATATTGGAAACTGCCGGGCTTCTATTATATAGAGCATTTGGCCATTTCGCCGGAACATCGGAACGGAGGATATGGGCGGAAAGTGTTGGAATGCCTGCAGGAGACTTGGGACATGCCGGTTGTCTTGGAGGTGGAACTTCCGCAAGACGAGATGAGCCGACGGCGGATTGGCTTTTATGAAAGGGCCGGTTACCGTTTGTTTGCCAAGGATTATCTTCAGCCCGCTTACCGTCCGGGAGGGAAATCATTGTCATTGTACCTGATGGTGAATGATTTGGGATGCCCTGTCCCCGGCGAGGAGGAGGTGAAGCGCGGGATTTATGCGAATGTGTACAACCAGGCCATGTGACCTGTGGGAAAAAGAGGGGGCGGATGCCGGTCAAATGGCATCCAGTTCCTTTTTCATTTCCATGAGTTCTTCTTTGATGCTTTTCAGCCGTTCGATGACTTCTAATGTCCGGGCGGATTTCCTTTTGTTGTCTTTCAGCCTTTTGCGCGCGCCGTCCAAGGTCATTCCCTTTTCTTTCACCAAATGATAAACGAGCTTGATGCTTTCGATGTCTTCTTTCCGGTATTGGCGGGTGCCTTTGGCATTGCGTTGCGGATGAATGTCCGGGAATTCTTTCTCCCAAAAACGAATCAATGATTCATTGACGTTGAACATCCGTGCGACTTCGCGGATGGAATAATATAGTTTCACGTTCTGTTCCGATGGGGCAGGCATAGCAGACATGGGTTAATCGAGCATTTTCCCGTGGTTGGCGGCTAACTGAATCATCTTGTCATAACTTTCGGCGCTTAGGTCCATGAAATAGTAATTCACGGGGTTGACGTGTCGGCCGTTGACAATCACTTCATAATGAAGGTGCGGGCCGGTGCTTTTCCCGGTGTTGCCTACCTCTCCGATGACTTCCCCCCGGATGACTTTCTGCCCCCTTCTCACCTTGTATTTTTTCATGTGGGCGTATTTGGTGCGGTAACCGAATCCATGGTCTATCTCTACGGTGTTGCCATATCCTGTTTCCCATCCGGCTTTGACGACTGTGCCGTCTCCTGTTGCATAGATGTCAGTGCCTTGCGGCGCGGAAAAGTCCATCCCTTGATGAAAGCGCGCGGTTCCATAGATAGGGTCGATGCGGGTGCCGTAGCCGGAGGCGGTCTTCTTCAGGTCTTTGTTTGACACCGGTTGTATGGCGGGGATGCATTTCAGCATCTTTTCATGCTGTTTGCACAGGCTGATGATTTCGTCAAAAGAGCGCGACTGGATGTAAAGTTGCCTGTTCAGCAGGTCCATCTTCTGGGTGGTGTTGACCACAAGGTCGGCATTGGCCATGTGCATCAGTTGCTCGTAACGGTTGGTTCCCCTGTATCCGGCATTGCGCACGCTTTCCGGGATGGGGTTGGCCATGAAGATGACCCGGTACAGGTTGTCGTCACGTTGCTGGATGTCTTGAAGCACGTTCAAGGCCTCATCCAATTGCCGGGAAAGGACATTGTATTGGGCCAGCAGTTTGGAGTTCTCGCTTCGGAGGTTCTTTTCAGAAGGGGTATCCAGGAATAAGTATAAGGCAATGCAGGCCACTGCAGCCAAGGAAAGGCCGGCCATTATGCGTCGGAAAAGGCTGGCTATCCGTTGCCTGGCAGTGGGGTAAACCCGATTGTAAGTTTGTGTCTTGGGATTGTAAACATAGTAAACTTTACGCATCGTTTTTATGGTTTTTGATGTGCAACCGTGAATATTTCGCACATAGATGACGACAAAAATAATAAAACGAACTATCTTTGCAAATCCTTTTTTGTAATATTAATAGATGTTTAGATCGTAGTAGATATGTTGTCAGCAAACGAAATTAGAGATTCATTTAAACGTTTCTTTGAGTCGAAGGGGCATCAGATTGTCCCTTCTGCACCTATGGTGATTAAGGATGACCCGACATTGATGTTCACCAATGCCGGGATGAACCAATTCAAGGACATCATTTTGGGCAACCATCCGGCCAAATACAAGAGAGTGGCCGATTCGCAGAAGTGCCTGCGCGTGAGCGGCAAGCATAATGACTTGGAAGAAGTGGGGCATGACACTTACCATCACACCATGTTTGAAATGCTCGGTAACTGGTCTTTCGGTGATTATTTCAAGAAAGAAGCGATTTCGTGGGCATGGGAGTATTTGGTGGACGTGCTGAAGCTGGATCCGGGCATCCTTTATGCAACGGTGTTTGAAGGAGACCCTGCCGAAGGGCTTGACAGGGACAATGAAGCCGCGTCTTATTGGGAACAGTTCTTGCCGAAAGACCATATCATCAACGGCAACAAACATGATAATTTTTGGGAAATGGGGGATACAGGCCCTTGCGGGCCTTGTTCGGAGATACATATCGACCTGCGTCCTGAGGAAGAACGCAAACAATTGGCAGGGCGTGAATTGGTGAACCATGACCATCCGCAAGTGATTGAAATATGGAACTTGGTGTTCATGCAGTTCAACCGCAAGGCCGACGGGCATTTGGAAGAACTTCCGGCCAAAGTGATTGACACGGGCATGGGATTTGAACGCCTGTGCATGGCTTTGCAGGGAAAGAGGTCGAATTATGACACGGATGTTTTCCAGCCTATTATTGAAGTCATCGGGGAATTGTCGGGAACGGTGTATGGTCGCGATGGGAAAGTGGATGTTGCCATGCGCGTGGTAGCAGACCATGTGCGCACGATTGCTTTCTCCATCACTGACGGGCAATTGCCGTCGAATGCGAAAGCCGGCTATGTGATTCGCCGTATTCTTCGCCGTGCCGTTCGTTATGCTTATACTTTTTTGGGGCAGAAGAAGGCATTCATATACAGATTGATTCCCGTATTGGTGGAAAACATGGGCGGAGCCTACCCGGAACTGAAGGCGCAGCAGTCATTGATAGAGAAGGTAATCAAGGAAGAAGAAGAAGCTTTCCTGCGTACATTGGATACGGGCATCCGTTTGTTGGACAAGATGATAGCCGATGTCAAGTCTGCCGGGAAGACTGGAATCAGCGGTGTGGATGCCTTCACGTTGTATGACACCTTCGGTTTCCCGTTGGATTTGACGGAACTGATTCTCCGTGAGAACGGTTTGACGGCTGACGTGGAGGGCTTTGAAGCGGAGATGCAAAAGCAGAAGGCTCGCGCCCGTCATGCTGCGGCTGTCGAAACAGGTGATTGGATGGTTCTGCAAGAAGGCGAGACGAATTTTGTAGGTTATGATTATACGGAGTGTGAGACCTCTGTTTTGCGTTATCGCCAAGTGAAGCAAAAGGACCAGGTGCTTTACCAGTTGGTGCTGAGCAACACGCCGTTTTACGCCGAAAGCGGTGGGCAGGTAGGGGACACAGGAGTGCTTGTCAGTGAGTTTGAAACAATAGAAGTCCTTGACACCAAGAAGGAAAACAATCTGCCGATTCATATTGTGAGAGAACTCCCCACGCATCCGGAAGCACCGATGATGGCATGCGTGGATACGGGAAAGCGGGCAGCGTGTGCGGCCAATCATTCATGCACCCACTTGCTGGATGAGGCGTTGCGTCAAGTATTAGGCACGCATGTGGAGCAGAAAGGCTCGCTTGTCACGCCGGATTCCTTGCGTTTTGACTTTTCGCATTTCCAGAAAGTCACGCCGGAGCAGATTCGTGAAGTGGAACATTTGGTGAATGAAAAGATACGTGCGGACATACCTTTGAAAGAATACCGGGACTTGCCGATTGAAAAAGCCCGTGAGTTGGGAGCGATTGCACTCTTTGGCGAGAAGTATGGTGAGGAGGTGCGTGTGGTTCAGTTCGGTTCTTCGATAGAATTCTGTGGCGGCACGCATGTGTCTGCGACCGGGAAAATCGGGATGGTGAAGATTCTTTCGGAAAGTTCAGTGGCAGCAGGCGTGCGCCGCATTGAAGCCGTGACAGGTGCTAAAGTGGAGGAAATGCTTGATACGCTTTTGGATATGATTGGCGATTTGAAAGCATTGTTCAACAATGCGCCGGATTTGAAGCAGGCCATTACGAAATACATTGATGAGAATGCCGGGCTGAAGAAACAGGTGGAAGCTTTCATGAAGGAAAAAGAGGCTTTGCTCAAAGACCGATTGATAGGAAACGTCAAGGACGTGCATGGGGTTAAAGTTGTGAAAGGCATTTTCCCGATACCGGCTGAGACGGTGAAAAACCTTGCTTTTCAACTGAAAGGGCAGTTCCCGGAGAATCTTTTCGTGGTGATTGGAAGCGTTTGTGAAGACAAGCCTTTGCTGACCGTAATCATGAGCGATGACATGGTGAAGGCCGGATTGAATGCCGGACAGTTGGTGCGGGAAGCGGCCAAGTTGATTCAAGGTGGCGGAGGCGGCCAGCCTCATTTTGCCACGGCAGGAGGAAAGAACCCGGATGGTTTGAGCGCTGCTGTGGACAAAATCCTTGAATTGGCCGGGTTGAAGTAAGCACGAAGCCGCGTGTCATTTGTGTGGATGCGGTTTTGGCATGGCCATGCAGGCAAATGGAGGGGCAGGTTCACTGCTCCTCTATTTGTTTTTGCGGGAAATTGACCAAGTAAAGTTTTTGTGTGGCGCGTGTGAATGCTGTGTACAGCCATCGGAAATAATCGGCTGATGCCATGTCGGGTGTGACGTAGCCTTGGTCGAGAAACACATTTTTCCATTGCCCTCCCTGTGCTTTGTGGCCTGTAATGGCATAGGCGTATTTCACCTGTAGCGCATTATAATAGGGATTTTCTTTCATCCGTTTCATTTTCTCGCGCTTGTTGCTGATGTCCGCATAGTCTTCTAAAATGGCGTAGAACAAACGGTCGTTGTCTTCTTTTGACAATGCCGGTGCATCAGAATGAAGGGTTTCTAACAGGATTTTAGCCTCTATCTCGATGTCGTTGCAATCGGGGAATGCCAGCAGGGCATCGGCAAAGTGGAAGCCGTAAAGCGAGGTGGTGTGGCGGATGCGTTTCACGATGGCAATTTCCCCGTTGGCGATAAACTCAAGTTCTTTGTTGCTGTTCCCCCAGAAATAATTGTTTTTTGCCACCATCAGCACGTCTCCGCTTTCTATTTCTTCTTCGCGGAAAAGGAGGGTGTTGCGTATCCCGTTGTTGTATCTGTTGGCTTGTTTGTTGGAACGGCAGATGACAATTGTGTCGCTCATGCCGTCTTGTTCGTAGCAACTGTTCAAGGTGTCCACCAGTTCATTCCCTGGCAGTCGGCGGATGTCGTTGAATCCTTGCAAATGCATTTGGGGCAGGATGCCGGTCTGCCCGGCTGCAATGCATTCCCGCAGGCGGGTGGCATTGTAAAGGATGCCTGATTCTTCCGCTTGCCGGACGGTTTTCGTAAGGCATATCTGCTTTAGTTCTAGTCCGTATCCTGCCAAGGTGTTCGCGGAAAGCGCAGGACTGCCTGTTTCTCCAACGGGAGGAAGCTGTGCGGTGTCGCCGATGATGAGCAACTTGCATCCTGTGCCTGAGAATACGAATTGCACCAGATCTTCCAATAACCTGCCGCTTCCGAAGTTGGATGTGGCAGAAATGCGGTTGGAAATCATGGAGGCCTCATCAACAATGAACAAAGTGTCCGTGTGCAGGTTCTTGTCCAAGTCGAAGTTGGACATTTCATTGGAAAAGCTTTTCTGGCGGTATATCTTTTTGTGGATAGTGTAAGCCGGATGTCCGGAGTATGCTGCTAATATTTTGGCGGCTCTTCCAGTTGGTGCCAGCAGGATGCATTTTTGGCCGGTGGCATTCAATGCTTGCACGAGTGCGCCTGTCAAGGCGGTCTTGCCTGTCCCGGCGAAGCCTTGCAGGATGAAAACCGCTTCAGATGACGCAGGAAGCAGGAATTCGGACAAGGATTTTATAGCCTGCTCTTGTTCAGAAGTGGGCGGGTATTGAAAAAAAAGCTTAATTTGTTGTTCCAAATATTGATTTATCATTTTTTATGTAATAAAAAGTCTGTTGATTCCTCGTTTTATAGATTAATTTACTTTATTTTTGCGCTACGAATATAAACTAAAAAAACAATATTTATCATGAAGACTGTAATTAATGTCGTATTAGTCGCTTGTGTGTGTGTCCTGGTTTATATCTGCTATGGCAGTATCATGGGGCCGATAGAATTTGAGGAAACACAAAAAGCAAGAGAAGCGCAAGTCATTGCCCGTTTGATTGACATTCGTAAGGCTCAAGTGGAGTATCGTAACCAGCATCAAGGCCATTACACTGCAAGTTTCGATACTTTGATTGATTTCGTGAAGACGCAGAAGATACCTTTTGTGGCAAAGGAAGGTGTGTTGAGCGATGAGCAATTGGAGAACGGAATGACAGAGAAGAAAGCCGTGAAGATTATTGAAAAGGCAAAGAAAACCGGCAACTGGAAAGAAGTAGAAAAAGAAGGCTTAATGGGATTCCGTCGTGACACTTTGTGGGTGAGCGTGCTTGACACGATATACCCCAAAGGCTTCAATGCGGATTCCATGAGATATGTGCCTTTCGGAGGCGGCGCACAGTTTGAGATGGCGGCCAAGAGCGATACAACGAAATCGGGCGCTCCAATTTATCTGTTTGAGGCAAAGACCCCTTACAAGGTTTATTTGCAGGGGCTTGACAAGCAGGAAGTCATCAACTTGATTGATATGGCCAACAAATTGTCGAGGTATCCCGGTTTGCAGGTCGGCTCTATTGAAACGCCGAATAACAATGCGGGTAACTGGGAATAATCAAGTGGTTTATGCTTGACAGGGCAGCTATTGGCAAGATAGATTTTAGCAAGTCGAATTTGTACACTTTATCCATCCGCCTGTGTGCGGATGGATTTTCTTTTTTTATCTATGATCCTTTTTCTGCCCAAGGTTTGCATTATTTTCCTTGTCCGGTGGATGTTTCCTTGCCTTTTTTGGTGAATGTGAAACGCCTGTTGGCGGAAGAAGTGTTCCAATATGCTTATAAGCGTGTGAATGTGGTGTGTGCAGATGCACGTTTCGCTTTCTTTCCAGAAGGCTTCTTGCCAGATGATGAGGCCCATTACCCTTTGTTTTTTTATTCTAATTGCAGGCAAGGGGAGGATGAACGGGTATTGTGCAACGAATGGGAGAGGGGGAATGTGAAGATCCTTTTTGCCATTGGCCGCCCGGTATGGGAACTGTTGTCGCATGCTTGCCCGGAGGTGCATGTCTATTCATCGGCGACTCTTCTGTTGGAATACTTCGGGAGCAAATCTTCATGGGGGAATACGCGGAAAATGTACGCTTGCATAGAGGATGGCTTCCTGTATGTCTTTTGTTTCGACCGGGGGCATTTTTTGTTTGGCAATTCCTTTTCGGTGCATGGCGCGGCGGATGTGTTATACTATTTGCTGTATGTGTGGAAACAGCAAGGGTACGCCCAAGAGCGTGATGAACTGCATGTGGCGGGGAGTTTGGCATCGTTTTCGGGCGACATGTTGGATGAGTTGCGTGTTTTTGTCCGTCATGTTTTCGTGATGAACCCGGATTCGGAGTTTTGCCGTATGTTTGACGGTGACGCGGAAACGGTTCCTTTCGATTTGCAGTCGGCATTGTTATTTGATTTCAAGTGAACTATTTTAGGGTGGACAGACGCAGATGAGAGTGATAAGCGGTAAATACAAGGGGCGTAGGTTCGAGGTGCCTCGGACGTTCAAGGCGAGGCCCACGACGGATTTCGCGAAAGAGAACTTGTTTAATGTGTTAGGTAACCGGCTGGATTACGAGGAGTGCCTTTCGGCGCTTGACTTGTTTGCGGGGACGGGCAGCATCAGCTTGGAACTGTTGTCGAGAGGGTGCGCACGAGTGGTCTCCGTGGAGAAGGAGCCTTTGCATTATGCTTTCATATCCAAGATCAAGAAGGATTTGGGAATTGCGGAATGGTTCCCTTGCCGTGGAGATGTATTCAAGTATGTTGCGCATTGCCATGAGCAGTTTGATTTTGTTTTTGCCGACCCTCCTTATGACCTTCCGGAATTGCCTGAATTGCCGGACTTGGTTTTGCGGCATGCCGTGTTGAAACCGGGTGGCCTGCTGGTGTTGGAGCATGGAAAAAGGAACAACTTCGAGCTGCATCCTTGCTTTGTGGAAAGAAGGGTGTATGGGAGCGTGAATTTTTCTTTTTTCCTTTGGTCAGAGGAGGGGCGCCAAGAGCCTCACGATTGATTCGATGACTTTTTGTTTCACGGGGCGTTTTTTCCAGCGTTTCCCGGTGACAGGCAGGGAATCTTTCTGGTCTTGCAGGAAGATATCTTTCATTCTCAGTGCAATGCCTTTGTCATAGATGAAGGTGTTGACTTCAAAATTGTGTTCAAAGCTGCGGAAATCCATGTTGGTGGAGCCTACGGTGGCAAGGCAATCATCTGACACCATGAGCTTGGAGTGCAGGAATCCTTTCTGGTAGAAATAGACTTTGACACCGGCTTTCATGATGTCATTCAGGTAAGAGCAGGAAGCAAAATGGGTAAGATGGCTATCTGCCCGTTGCGGAATCATCAGCCTGACATCCACGCCGGCCAGTGCTGCCGTCTGCATGGCAAACAGGATGGGTTCGGTGGGAAGGAAGTAAGGCGTTTGTATGTAAAAATATGTCTTGGCATTGTGGAGAGCCATCGTAAGCCCTTGCATGATTTCCTTCCACGGGCTGATGGGATCTGATGTGACTGTCTGCATGATGATGTCTCCGGCGGCTTCCATGTTGGGGAAGTAGGCATTGTCGGTGATGAGCGTCTGGTCCATCATGTACCAGTCTGTCAGGAAGGTGGTTTGCAGCCCGTAAACGGCTTTTCCCTTGATTTTTATCTGGGTGTCTCGCCAGATGCCCCATTCAAAGCCTTTTACGTATCTTTCTGCAATGTTCATGCCTCCCGTGAATCCGGTCTTGCCGTCAATGACAGTAATTTTCCGATGGTTGCGGTAGTTCACCTTGCTGGTGAACTGCGGGAAGCGCACTTTCAGGAAACTGCGCACTTCGATGCCCGCTTCTTTCATTTCTTCATAAAATTGCTTGGGGACGTGCCAGCAGCCCACGTCGTCGTACAGCAGCCGCACCTTCACGCCTTCTTTTGCTTTGTCTATCAACACGTCGCGTATCAGGCGGCCCACTGCGTCATCCTCGAAGATGTAGTATTCCAGATGGATATGGCTGCGGGCCTTGTATAGTTCCTGCACCAAGGCGATGGTTTCTTCTTTGCCGGAGGTGTAGGTCTCGATGCTGTTTCCATCGAAAAGGAGGGCTTTGTTTGTGCGTTGGAACAGGTTGATGAGTTCGTTCTGCTCCGGCGTGCCGTTGAACGAGGCTTGCGGCAAGGATTCTTGGAAAGGCTTCCGTGTGAGTCTCTTGTAGCTTTTTTTGTTCAGGATGCGTTCGCGGTGGATGTTCCTGCCGAAAAAGATGTAAAATACTAGGCCGATGAAAGGCAGGAACGTCAGGACGAGTATCCATGCGATGGTTTTTACGGGGTTGCGGTTGTCGAGGATGACTACGACAATGGTTCCCGCGATGATAGCAAAATAGATGAAATTCACTATGTTGCCCACTATGGGGTTGAGGAATGCGCTCCAATCCATCTTCTTTGAACGTTTGATGCTACTTTGGGTTGCTTGCCACAAAATTAGGAAAATCTGCGGAATATTCTTCGCGAGGTGGCGGATTTATGCGGGTGGACGGGCGGCTTTGACGGGTCAAATTGTGATTTTGACGGGTCAAATTGTGATTTTGACGGGTCGAATTGTGATTTTGACGGGTCAAATTGTGATTTTGACGGGTCAAATTGCGGGTTTGTCCCGGTTGGATAGGTGCGAGTTGCGGGTGGTTTGGGGGAAGCCAATGTAGCGCGGGCGGCGGCATTTGCAGGGATGCGGCGCGAAAGGCAGGGGCGGATGCTTTGTCCCTCAGGTGCAGGCGGGGCGTTCATCCTCTGCCATGGGGCGGTCTTCCGCCTTTTGGCGGCATGCCTCCTGCGGAGGGGCGGCCTTTTCCCCACGTGTTGAGCCGATATACGAAATGCACCATGAAGTAGCTGCTGAGGGTGTTGCTCTCGGAATCTTGTATGTAGTTGGCCGTGATGGTGCGTGAGATGTTGCTTCTTTGTTGCAGGATGTCGTATATCTTGAACCTTAGGGTGGCCTGCTTTTTTTTGAGGAAGTTTTTGGATACTTGAGCATTCCACAAGAAGGTGTTCTTGTCAAATCCTTCCCCGTAGCCGGACTTGATGTTGTAGTTGATGTCTGTGGATAGGTAAATGTCCCATGGAAGGGTGATGTTGGCATTGGCTTCCACTACGTAGTCAAAGGTTTCGCGGTTGTTTTTATCTTGGGTGGTGTTGCGCGAGAAGTTGTAGCGGATGGAGCCGGCCAGCCCGATGTCGAACCGTTCGTCACGGTAGTTGCTCCTCAGTCTTTCAAAGAGGTTGAGGCTCCGTGTGGTGCTTCGTTCCGCATCGGCGTTTTCCACGCTGCTGAATCCTACCATGTTTTGGTAGTAGGCATTGGTATAGGCATTGAAGGTGAACTTCTTGTTTTTGAACGGGGTATTGAAGGAGTAGAAGAACCGCGTGTTCCAATTGCCGTTCACATTGACGATGTTGGTGATTTTCCCGCCTGTTTCCGGATTGTAGGTTACTTTGTTCGTAGTGCTGTTGATGGTGTTGTTGAAAGAGAAGTTGGCCATCATGCCCCGTTGCGTCTCCTGTGAATAGCGGTTGTAGTGTATTGTCAGGCGGTTGTTGTACGAGGGTTTGAGCGAGGGGTTCCCGTAAACCAGGTTCATGGGGTCGCTCACATCCTTCACGGCTTGCAAGTCTTCGATGTCGGGCGCGGAACTGTTTCCCCGGTACATCAGCCTGAGTTGCTCCTGTTTGGAGAAACGGTAGCGGAAGTCAAACGTGGGTGAGTAGTTCCATACGTTTTGCGTGAGCAGCCCTTTTGCGTTGGGACCTAAAGTGGTGTTGGTTGTTGATTTCTGGGGCGAGATGCTGATGCCGATGTTGTACATGTATTTTTCGCGGACGGTACGGAAGGAGGTTTGAAGTTCGTGTGTCATGTATTTGTTGGTGGATTTGTCGCTGAGCGAATCCATCCGTTGGGTGGAAGTTGCTTCCTCGCTTATGTCGTACACGTATTTCTGCGAGTGGCCTGTGCGGTATTGGTAGCTGTAGCTGAATTGTAGGAAGCGGTTGGTGAGGATGGGTTCGATATAGGCCATTTGTATGCGGTAACTGTTGTTGCCGTTTTCCCCATCGTTGTAGCGGGATAGTTGCGAGATGCTGTCGTTTTGGAAGAAGCGTGTGTCTGAGTAGTTCCATTGGTCGGAGTTGGAGGCATTGTAGTTGAAATTGATCCGCAGGGTGAGGTTCCTTCCCGGTTTCCCTTGCAGGCGGCGGTTGATTTGCAGGTTTCCCCTTGCCGACAGGCGGTTGTTCCTGCCGTGGTTGTCGGATTGTTTGGCGTTGATGGAGTCTTGTCCGTTGTCGAATGTGGCAGAGTTGCCATAACTGTGCGAATTTGATTTTGAGTAGGAAGCCGACGGGCGGAAGATGATATTGGTCAATGTGTCGGGACGCCATTCCATTCGGAAACTCCCGGACACATTATGTTGTTTCCTCTTTGAGTTGTCATGGCTGTTGATATAATAGGAACTGTTTTGCAGGTAGTTCTCGGATTGGCTCTTGGTCCACGCGTCTTTTTGCGAATGTCCGTATCGGATGTCTCCTCCCATCTCTATTTTTTCCTTGTGGTGCGAGAAGTTGATGCCCAATGATTGGGAGGTGTTGATGCCGTTTCCTGCATTGCCTCCCATGCCGGCCCCTGCGTCGCCGAATTCAGAGAAGCCTTGGTTATTGGTGTTGTTAGCAGAAGCAATGACGGATATTTGTGTCTGGTCATTGAAACGGTTGGCCATAGCTCCTCCTTCATAGCGTTCCTTGTTCCCGTAGCCTGCAATCAGGTTTCCGAACCATCCTTTTTTCATTTCTTTTTTCACGCTGAGGTCTAATACTGCTTCTTCCTCTCCATCATCGATGCCGGTTACTCTTGCAAGGTCTGATTTCTTGTCGTATGCCTTGACTTTTTCGATGATTTCCACCGGCAGGTTTTTCATGGCCAATTGCGGGTCATCGCTGAAGAACTCTTTCCCGTCCACCATGATTTTCTTTATCTCTTTTCCGTTCACGGTGATTTTCCCGTCGGTGTCCACCTCCACACCGGGCAGTTTCTTCACCAAATCTTCCAACATGGAGCCTTCTGCCACGCGGTATGCAGAGGTGTTGAACACAGTGGTGTCTTGTTCTACTGTCACGGGTGGTGCTTCAGCCGTGATGACGGTTTCATGGAGCAATATGCTGGCCGGCTTCAGAAGAATCTCTTTCAAGTCTGCGGGTTTGCCGGATGCAAGGTCAATGTTTTGCCAATAAGGCTCATACCCTATGAAAGATATTTTCAGCAGGTATTTCCCTTTCTTCACGGGCGTGAGGCGGAAAGTGCCGTCATTGCCGCTGACCATTCCTTTTGCGAAAGTGCTGTCGGGGAGGGTGAAAAGTTGGATGGTGGCTTGCGGAACAGGCTCATGGGTGTCTGTGTCGATGACCTTCCCCGATAATGCAGTTTGCTTGGTCTGGCTCATTATCGGGATGGCGCATGTCAGGCATAGCATTAAGATAGCTATCCTTTTTTCGGTCAAGGCAAGGAGTCTCATCCCTGTAATAATAGGTTTTCACGTATAGACAGCAGATGATGTCAAAAGTTTAATGGCACTTCTTTTTATTTAAGAACATTTTGTCAATGGATGCCTTGATGATGCCGAATTCTTGGCAGATGGCATTGATGGCCAAGAATATAAGGAACGTGGAAGAAGGAATGAGCGACGGCTCTCCTTTGTGCAGCACGACCACCATGTTGATGAAAATGTAGATGGCGGTGATGAACACGGCGTAGCGCATGGCCTTGATCCTGATTCGTTCTGTTTCTTCATTTTCGTTTTTGGCATACGCAGCCAGAATCATCAGCAATCCCAGCATCATGGCTAATTTGAAACTTTCTTTGCTCAGAAGCAGGTTCTCGTCCGTAATGAGGTGGAACATCGCCAAGACGAATGGCGCGAAAATGGATGCCAGCAGGATGATGTATCCCATGATGCGGCAATAAGGAGGCAACAGTGCTTTCATTTGAATGCAATTTATGGATTCATGCAGGCAAAGTTATTTATCTTGCAATGAATGTGCCGGGAATATTTTGCTTTTTTATGTTTTTTGCGTATGTTTGTATTCTAAATGTCAAGAAGCAGATGAGTGCGCAAAGGATTGTGGTTTGTGGGGACTTGGAAAAATCCATGGCCGCTGTTTTATCCGGCATCCCGCATGACCGGCTGTTCGTATTGGTGGATGCACATACTTCTGCCTGTTGCCTCCCGTCTCTTTCCTTCATTAAGGAGGTTGCTGAGGCTTCCGTGTTGCAGGTCGGGGCAGGGGATGCGCATAAAGGTTTGGAGTCTTTGTCGCAGGTGTGGTCAGGCTTGAGCGGCCAAGGAGCCAGCCGTCATTCATTGTTGTTGAATGTCGGTGGAGGAATGATCACGGACTTAGGCGGCTTTGCGGCTTCCACTTTTAAGCGTGGCATTCATTTTGTGAATATCCCTACCACGTTGTTGGCAATGGTGGATGCGGCTGTGGGCGGCAAGACCGGCATCAATTTCAACGGTTTGAAGAATGAAGTCGGCACATTCGCGCTGGCTGATTGCGTGTTGGTGTCCACGGAGTTTCTTCGGACGTTGGATGAGGAAAATCTTTTGTCGGGTTATGCAGAGATGTTGAAGCATGGCCTTATCAGCACAGAGAAGCATTGGGCAGAGTTGTTGCGTTTTGATTTGGAAGACGTGGATTATGGATTGTTGGAAGGTTTGGTGGCACAATCTATCCGGATAAAGGAAGCGATTGTGGAAAAAGATCCTCACGAACAAGGCATCCGCAAGGCGTTGAACCTGGGGCATACCGTAGGGCATGCATTCGAAAGCTTGGCATTGGAACGCGGTTGTCCCGTGTTGCATGGCTATGCGGTGGCATGGGGCATTGTCTGCGAACTGTACCTGTCGGCTGTGCGCCTGGGATTCCCGGCGGACAAGTTGCGTCAGACCGTTTCCTTCATTAAAGGTCATTACGGGATGTTCCCGTTCGATTGCCATCAATACGACCGCCTTTACGAACTGATGACGCACGACAAGAAGAACGAGGCCGGGCGAATCAACTTCACCCTTTTGCGCAACGTGGGCGACATTGCCATCAACCAGCAGGCCACGAAAGAAGATATTTTCGAGATGCTTGACTTTTATAGGGAAAGCAACTAAAAGCATAGAGTATGGAACAGAAAGACAGAAAATTAATGCATTTTGCAGATTTCCATATTGCAGGTTTTGCGTATTGGGAAGGTTGCATTGCGTTCAGCGAACTGAAGATTGGCTCTGTGTTGACGTTGGAGCGTGAAGCCAATAACTCATTTGACCCTTATGCGGTGGCCATTTATTATGGAGATAAGAAATTGGGTTTCATACCGAAGGGGGAAAATGTGGAGATAAGCAAGTTGTTGGATATGGGGTATGCGGATATTTTTGATGTCCGCGTCAATCAGCTTGCGCCGGAACTTCATCCTCAGGAACAAGTGAGCGTGATTGTTTATTTGAAGAAACGCGAGGCCTGATTTTGTTAGGCATGCAAATAAAAGCGAATCCCGGCAGCCTGACACTGCCGGGATTCGCTTTTATTTGCATGTTTGTCCTTGCGCTTATTTCCGGTAGTAAGCCAGGTCGTCTTTGCTGAAGCGGGCGATGAACGATGCGTTCTTCTCCACTTCGGCTTCGGCAAAGCGTGTGAACACTTGCGCGGAGTTGGCGAAGATGGCATTCTTGCTGGCATCTTGCAGCAACAGGTGGCCCATGATGAGGTAGGCAGACATTTCCACCAATTTCCTTGCCGTGAAGTCAATCAGTTCCTGGTCTTTGCTGTCGGCCACTTTGGTCACGGCTTCCGCATACTTCTCGCCCATGGCCTTCAAGCGGCTCAAGAGGCTTTCAAATTCAGGGGCAACATTCTGTTGTTCCAGTTCTTTGATGCGCGCCAAGTATGCGCCTGTGGTGACATACCGTATGGCCGCCACGACTTGCAGTTGCGTGGTTCCTTCGTAGATGCTGGTGATGCGCGCATCGCGGTAAATCCTTTCGCAGGCATAATCCTTCATGAACCCGGATCCTCCGTGTATCTGGATGCAGTCGTAGGCATTCTGGTTGGCAAACTCGCTTCCGATGCCTTTGGCCAGCGGGGTGAAGGCATCTGCTAACTTGGCATACCGTTTCTGTTCCTGGCGTTCTTCGGGCGTCAGCTTGCGTTCCTTGGCAATGTCGTCCAATGCTTTGTAGATATCCACATAGCGTGCTGTCTCATACAGCAGGGTGCGCGATGCGTCTAATTTGGCTTTCATGATGGACAGCATTTCGGCCACGGCGGGAAACTCGATGATGGCTTTGCCGAATTGTTTGCGGTCTTTCGCGTAGGCCAATGCTTCATTATAGGCAGCTTGCGACAGCCCGGTGGATTGTGCGGCAATGCCCAAGCGGGCGCCGTTCATCAATGCCATGACATATTTTATCAAGCCTAATTTGCGGTCGCCGCAAAGTTCTGCTTTGGCGTTCTTGAATACCAATTCGCAGGTGGGAGAACCTTTGATGCCCATCTTGTTCTCAATGCGGCGCACGTTGACGCCCCCGTTGCGCTTGTCATAAATGAACATGGAGAGGCCGCGCCCGTCGTGCGTGCCTTCTTCCGAACGTGCAAGCACCAGATGGATGTCGGCATCGCCGTTGGTGATGAAACGCTTCACGCCGTTGAGGTACCAGCATTGGTCTTGTTCGCTGTAAGTAGCCTTCAGCATGACGGATTGGAGGTCAGAGCCTGCGTCTGGCTCTGTCAGGTCCATTGACATGGTTTCGCCTTGGCAAACCCGTGTGATGTAGCGTTTCTTTTGGTCTTCATTGCCAAATTCATAGAGGGTTTCGGCGCAGTCTTGCAATCCCCAAAGGTTTTCAAAGCCTGCATCGCTGCGCGACACGATGTCGGCAGCCATGATGTAAGGCACGGTAGGGAAGTTCAGCCCGCCATATCGGCGCGGCATGGCCACTCCCATCAGGCCGGCTTTGGTGACAGCATCCAGGTTTTTCTGCGTGCCGCTGGCATAAGTGACCCGTCCGTTGGCTACGGCCGGCCCTTCGTGGTCCACGTCTTCAGCGTTGGGTGCAATGATTTCCCCGCAGATTTCCCCTACGATTTCCAACACTTTGTCGTAACTGTCCATGGCATCTTCAAAATCGACGGGCGCATAATCATATTCGTCCTTGTCCTTGAATCCACGTTCTTTCAGTTCGACGATTCTTTTCATGAGCGGATGGTTCAGGTGATGCCTGAGTTCCGGCGTATCTAAATAAAAATTGGCCATTTCTTATTTGCTGTTTTGTTTGTAATACTTAATCATTTTAGGAATGACATCTTCCACGGTCCCGTTGATGACATAGTCGGCAATGGCATTGATGGGTGCGTTGGGGTCATTGTTGATGGAGATAATCATGGAGCTTTCCTGCATGCCGGCAATATGCTGTATCTGCCCGGATATGCCGCAGGCAATGTACAGCTTCGGGCGTACGGTGATACCTGTCTGCCCGATTTGGCGGTCATGTTCAATGAAGCCTGCATCCACGGCTGCGCGGCTGGCTCCGACCTCTGCATTCAGAATTTTCGCCAAGTCGAAAAGAAGCTGGAAGTTTTCTTTTGAGCCTACGCCATAGCCTCCTGCCACGATAATCGGCGCGCCTTTCAGGTTGTTTTGCGCTTTCTCCACATGGCGTTCGATGACTTTTACTACAAAATCCGTGTCGTTGACGTATTTCCCTGCCTCATGGCGGATGATTTCCCCTTTATAGTCCGGCGAAAGGATTTGCTTCTTCATGACGCCTTCGCGCACGGTTGCCATTTGCGGGCGGTGTTCCGGGTTGACAATGGTGGCTACGATGTTTCCTCCGAAGGCCGGGCGTATCTGGTACAGCAGGTTTTTATAGACTTTGTTTTCTTTTTTGTCTTCATGGTCGCCGATTTCCAAGGCGGTGCAATCGGCGGTAAGTCCGCTTGTCAGGGCTGAAGACACGCGCGGCCCCAAGTCACGCCCGATGACGGTTGCCCCCATCAGGCATATTTGCGGCTGTTCTTCCTTGAAAAGGTTGATTAATATGGACGCATGGGGGAGGGAAGTGTAAGGGTAAAGCCCCGGTGCATCGAAGATGTGCAGCCTGTCCACTCCATAAGGGATGATTTGTTTGTCGATATCTTCCAAGCCCGTGCCTGCCGCGATGGCTTCAAGCTGGCAGTTCAACTGGTTGGCCAACGAACGTCCTTTTGTCAACAGTTCCAAGCTGACGTCTGCCACGTTCCCTTCTTCTATTTCGCAATATACAAATAAATTGTTCATGATGTTATCCGATTGTGTGGTTCGCTAAAAGTTCAACGATAAGGTCCTCTATTTCGCGGTCGGCCGCAGGGAGGGTTTTGCTTTCCTTGGCTTGGAACACGATGTTCTGGATGGTTTTTACTTTGGTGGGTGAGCCGGATAAGCCGCATTGCGCGGTATCTCCGTTGACATCCGTGACACTCCATTCCACGAGGTTGAGGTAATCGCGCTTGTTGTAGAGTTCAGTATAGTCCAAATTGCCTTGTTGCTTTTCGGTGACGGTTTTGGCATGTTTGTACTTCTGCACTAATTTCGCGTTGCGCGGGCGGCATGGGGCGGCGGAACCGTTGACGGTAATCACGATGGGCAGAGGCCCTTCCACTGTTTCCACGCCTCCATCGATGTGGCGTTTCACCGTGATGCGCCCGTTGTTTATGCCGAGGATTTCTTCTGCGTAAGTGATTTGCGGCAGCCCGAGTTTCTCGGCGACCTGCGGCCCCACTTGTGCTGTGTCGCCATCAATGGCTTGCCTTCCCCCGATGATGATGTCGAAGTCCTTGATTTTGCGGATGGCAGTCGCCAAGGCATAGGATGTGGCCAGCGTGTCGGCGCCGGCAAAGGCACGATCTGTTAGCAAATAGCCATTGTCTGCTCCCCGGAACAACCCTTCGCGAATGATGTCGGCGGCACGCCCCGGACCCATGGTCAGGATGGTTACAGTGGAGCCGGGGTACTGGTCTTTCAGGCGAAGCGCTTGCTCCAAGGCATTCAAGTCTTCTGGGTTAAAAATGGCAGGCAAAGCGGCGCGGTTGATTGTCCCGTCGGCTTTCATGGCATCTTTCCCTACGTTACGGGTGTCAGGCACTTGTTTTGCCAATACAACGATTTTCAGATTCATGTTTATAGATTTTTATTCTTGGTTGTTATTTAATTATTGGCAGGCAATAAGTTTTGGATATTCTCCGCAAAGTTAAGCAAACGATTGGGACTTTGAGGCAAACTAGGTCAAAAAAAAGCATAACGGGCGTGGCGCTCCGTTTGTGAGCGTGCCGGCATGCGCCGCCTGTCCGCATGAAAGCCTTCCAAAGGTTTTTGAAAATCCTTCTAAGGTTTCATGCAAAACCTCTCAAGGTTTCGCAAAATCTTCTTAGAACATTTCAGAAATCATTCCAATGATTTTCGAATTCTTCCGGGAAGTTTTTTGAATTGTTCATAGAACATTTTCGGATGCTTCGCAGTTCTTTGCCTGCCTAGCCATGGGCTTCCCGGCGGTGCTTCTGCCGGCTCATGTAAAGTCCCTGGGCGAAGGGGGGGGCGGAGGTTGCCATTGGCATGCTCCTGTTTTATGCATATTAATAAGGTGTATGCGAAGGGGCTGATTTCGGCCTTCGCGAAGAAATATTGTGGGAAAGTTTTGCGGATAAAGAAAGTATATGTAATTTTGCCGCCGGATTGTCATTCAGAATCAAGTAATAATTAATATATTAATAAGAATAAAATGATAGTAGTACCTGTAAAAGAAGGCGAGAACATTGAAAAAGCGCTGAAAAAATTTAAAAGGAAATTTGAGAAAACCGGAGTGATGAAAGAACTGCGCGGCAGGCAACAGTATGACAAGCCGTCTGTTATCAAGCGGCTGAAGAAGGAACATGCCGTGTATATCCAAAAGCTCCAGCAGGTGGAAGAGTAATAATCTGGAATTTTTTCTTGGATTATTGAATTCTTTTTCATACATTCGTTGCTGAATAGATAAAGCAATGATTCTCATGTGGAAGGATTCTTTTTTGTCGTATCTTCGTTTTGAACGGAACTATTCGCAAGCGACTGTGGAGAGTTACGGGACGGACATCGCGCAATTTGAGGACTTTCTGCAAAAGGGCGAGGCCGGCGGGAATCAGGCTTTGGAAACAGCAGATGCAGCCATGATCCGGCAATGGGAGATGTCATTGTTGGAAAGTGGCTATTCTTCTTCTTCCGTCAATCGGAAGTTGTGTGCTTTGCGGTCTTTTTACCGTTTCCTTTTGGCTCGGGGCGCCATTCAGGCGGATCCGACGAGGAGGGTATCTAGCCCGAAAAAAGCGAAAAGGCTGCCTTGCTTCCTGCGGGAAGAGGAAATGGAACTTTTGCTGGATGAGATGGCTGGATCGGATGGGTTTCCCCCTTGTCGGGACAGGCTGATTGTGGAGATGTTCTATGAAACGGGCATCCGGCGTTCTGAACTTGTTTCCTTGAATGACGAGGATGTGGATGCGGTGTCGTGCCAGTTGAAGGTGACGGGGAAACGTAACAAACAACGGATTATTCCGTTTGGAGAGAGCCTTTGCAATTCAATAAAGAGATACCGTGCTTTGAGAGGGAGTGCAGTCCCGCCCGGCGGCGACGCGGCTTTCTTCGTGGACGTAAAAGGGAAGCGGCTTTCCGTGGGGAAGGTCTATGCTTTGGTGAGGGAGAACTTGTCTAAGGTGACAACTCTGAAGAAAAGAAGCCCGCATGTTTTGCGCCATACTTTTGCAACGGCGATGTTGAACAACGGCGCAGGCATCGAATCGGTCAAGGAACTGTTGGGGCATGGCAGCCTTTCAACGACGGGGATTTATACCCACACCACTTTTGAGGAATTAAAGAAGGTTTATAAACAAGCTCATCCACGAGCGTAATAAAAGAAGGAGGTTTGTATGGAAATTAGGATTCAAGCGATTCATTTTGATGCGACAGAAGCATTAAAAGTCTTTATTCAAAAGAAAGTTGCGAAACTGGAAAGGTTCTATGATGACATAAGGCTGGTGGAGGTCTCTTTGAAAGTTGTGAAGCCGGAAACGGCTGAAAACAAAGAAGCCGGAATCAAGGTGAGCGTTCCCAGCGGCGAATTGTATGCCGTCAAGGTGAAAGACACTTTTGAGGAAGCAATCGATGAGGACGTGGAGGCTTTGTCGAAGCAGTTGGTTAAATTCAAAGAAAAGCTTCGCGGCAAATGAAAAAAAACGGAAAAGTTTTTTGTGTTTAAAAGAAAATGCCTAAATTTGCAGCCGTTTCGCAATTTCTGTTGCGTCGGCTGCAAATTTTAGTGATGCTGCCTCTTTAGCTCAGTTGGCCAGAGCACGTGATTTGTAATCTCGGGGTCGTTGGTTCGAATCCGACAAGAGGCT
>CALUIR010000011.1 GCA_944320785.1 uncultured Bacteroidaceae bacterium | reverse complement strand
CCGAAGCCAAACCCTCTGACCGTCAGTGAGAATGCTCAAATTCGCTTTATTCTGCGTTTTATCCTATTATTTTCAGGCAAAATCCTGAATTTTTCATTGTAAAACCGGACGTAGGCTGCGGAAAGGCAACCGGGCCGTGCGGGAAGAAACAGCCGGACCATCCCAACAAATCCGCCCGGAGGATGCCTCGTTTGCAAAACTTTCCTTACCTTTGCCATGGGAAATGCGCAGGGAACGCCCTGCCATGCACCCATCAAAACACTCAAAGACAATGAAAAAGACAATCATCTGCTGCATAGCGTTCCTTTGCTGCACGTTGGCGGCACAGGCACAGTTCGAGAAAAACAAATGGTTCTTCAACACCTCGGCCACCGGCTTGGGCTTTTCTTACAGCGGGAGCGAAAAGGCACGTTTCGGCTTTGAAACCGTCGGGGGCGCGTTCGTGGCCGACAACTTTTCCTTGCTCTTAGACTTCGGGGGCGAGTACGGGAAGGGAATTGCGGACCAGACGCACGTAGGTGTCAAGACCCGTTATTACTTTGAGAAAGTGGGCATCTTCTTGGGCGGCGGCCTGCGCTACAAACATTTCGGGGCAAGTGCTGCCTTCCCCAACGACATCGCCGCTGCTTTCGAGGCGGGATATGCCTTCTTCGTGAGCCGCACGGTGACCTTCGAGCCGGCCTTGTTCTATGACCAGAGCCTGACGCACCATCGCGACCTTAGCCGGGTGGGTTTCAAAGTGGGTTTCGGGTTCTACTTCTGAGCGGCCTGCAACCGGCTCACCATGCGGGCGGCACATTCGTAGCCTTCCTCGTAGAACGCTTGGAGTTTGCGGGTGTCTCGCTCCATCCGTCCTACTGCCACCGGCTTTTCGGGGCGGATTACTACGATGTGGTTCTTATCCTCCTCCGCTTCCACGAACGCCAGTTGCCGGTTGTAGGTCCGGCAACGGTTGTTTAAGGCCTCCCGCAAGCGCGGGTAGCGGGGATAGATGAATGCGGGGATGCGGAAGCCCTGTTCCTTTTTCCGGTAGCCTCGGTTGCGGGTCAATACCACCACATTGCGCATGTTCCCTTCGTGCATGGAGTGGAGCAACGGGATGGAGTCCACGATGCCTCCGTCCAACATCGGCGTGCCGTCCACGTGTGCCACGGGGCAGACGTAGGGCAGGCTGCTGGAGGCTCGCACGATGCTGATGATGCGGCGAGGATCCTCCTTTTCCTCCAAATACTCCGCTTCGCCTGTCAGGCAGTTGGTCGCCACCATGGCAAACCGCCCCGGCGACGTGCGGTATGCCTCGTAATCATACGGCAGAATCCGTTCCGGGAAGGCATGGAACAGCAAATCAAAGTCCATGACGGAACGCCGTTTCGTGAACAGGTAGCGCAAACGTATGTAATGATAACGATCCAAGAGGTCGATGTTGCTGTAACGCGCCCTGCCCCGTTGTCCCGACATGTAGGAAAGCCCGTTGCAGGCTCCGGCGGAAACGCCGATGGTGTACGGGAAACGAATTCCCCGGTCCATGAAGCAATCCAGCACGCCGCAGGTGAACACGCCGCGCATCCCGCCGCCTTCCAGCACCAATCCTGTGTATTTGCCAATTCCTATTTCCATGCCTTGACACGTTGCCACGGGGCAAAGATACCTGTCTTGCCCGGATGTTGCGCCCGTTTTTGCATTAAAAAACGCCAAAGTGGCGGGACGGAAACACTTATTTGTTACATTTGCAAAAAGAATACAAAGACAGTGACCGCGCTTATGTTCAAGAAAGAGACTTACCAGCAACGCCGCGCCGCCTTGCGCGAAAAGGTAGGGGAGGGGCTGATCCTCCTCTTAGGTAACGCCGAGGCACCGGCCAATTACCCTGACAACACGTATCGGTTCCGCCAGGACAGTTCATTCCTTTATTTTTTCGGCCTGAACCAGCCGGGATTTGCCGGCATCATCGATGTGGAAAGCGGCGAAGAAACGCTTTTCGGCAACGATGTGGACATGGACGACATCATCTGGATGGGGGCGCAGCCTACCGTGGCTGAACTGGGCATGCGGGCAGGCGTGGCCCGCACTTTTCCATTCCGCCGGCTCACGGAAACCGTGCAGGCCGCTGTGGCTGCCGGGCGGAAGGTCCATTTCCTGCCGCCTTACCGCTACGACAACATGCTGCTGCTCGAAGCGCTGACGGGCATCCGGGCTTCCGTGGCCCGGCAATATGCTTCCATTGAATTGGTGAAAGCGGTGGTGTCGCTGCGTTCCGTCAAGTCGGAGGAAGAAATTAAAGAGATAGAAGATGCCTGCAACATCGGCTACGAAATGCACACCGCCGCCATGCGGCTCTGCAAGCCCGGCGTGAAGGAACAGTATATCGCCGGGGTGATGGACGGGGTGGCCGCCTCCTACGGAAGCATGGTCTCGTTCCCTACTATCCTTTCACAGCACGGGGAGACGCTGCACAACCATGACCATAGCGGCATATTGGAGGCGGGTCGGCTGATGCTGACCGATGCGGGCGCAGAGAACATCCACAACTATTGTTCCGACTTCACGCGCACCGTGCCTGTGGGAGGGCGGTTCAGCGACCGCCAGCGTGACATTTACAACATCGTGCTGGCCTGCCATGACAAGGCCATCGAGTTCGCACGTCCCGGCAACACGTACCAGCAAGTGCATCTGTCGGTGTGCAAAGTGCTGGCGGAAGGGCTGAAAAGCCTCGGCTTGATGAAGGGCAACATCGATGACGCGGTGGCCGCAGGCGCCCATGCCCTTTTCATGCCTCACGGCTTGGGCCACATGATGGGACTCGATGTGCATGACATGGAAGACTTGGGACAAATCCATGTTGGCTATGATGAAGAAGTGCGCCCCATCCAGCAGTTCGGCACATCTTCCCTGCGCATGGGCCGCCGTTTGCAGGAAGGCTTCGTCATCACGGACGAACCGGGGTGCTATTTCATCCCTGCCCTCATCGACAAGTGGCACAGCGAGGGCCTGCACGCCGACTTCCTGTGTTACGATGCCATCGAGAAGTACAAGGACTTCGGCGGCATCCGTTTGGAGGACGACATCCTCATCACCGCCGACGGTTCGCGTTTCCTGGGCGAAAAGAGGATTCCCATCACCATCAAGGAAGTGGAGCAAATCATGAACGAATAAAGAATCGTAAAACTATAATTCATCAATCAAAAACAAACCCTTTTTATGAAAAAACTGTTATTTACCGCAGCCATGGGGCTTATCGCGTTGGACATGGCAGCCCAAGAAAGCAAAGACACCCTGCAACAAGAAGGATTCGTGTTTACCACCATAAAGGAAATCCCTATCACTTCCGTCAAGGACCAGCACCGTTCCAGCACGTGCTGGAGCTTCTCCACCATGGGCTTCTTCGAATCGGAACTGCTCCGCATGGGCAAAGGCGAGTATGATTTGTCGGAAATGTTCTTGGTACACAAGACGATGGAAGACCGTGGCGAACGTTATGTCCGCCTGCATGCGGAAGGCTCTTTCTCGCCTGGCGGCTCTTTCTATGATGGCATCTACTGCCTGCAGCACTATGGCTTGGTGCCGCAAGAGGCCATGCCGGGCATCATGTACGGCGACAGCCTGCCTGTGCATAGCGAACTGGACGCTGTGGCCGAGGCATACGTCAACGCCATCGCCAAAGGGAAGTTCAGCAAGCTTACGCCGGTGTGGCGGAAAGGCTTGTGCGCCATTTACGACACGTACCTTGGCGAATGCCCGGAATCCTTCACCTATAACGGCAAGGAATACACGCCGCAGTCCTTCGCCAAAGAATTGGGGCTGAACCCGGACGATTATGTTTCCATCACTTCCTACACGCACCATCCTTTCTATACCGCGTTTGCCGTGGAAATACCTGACAACTGGCGCAACGCCCTGTCCTATAATCTTCCTGTCGATGAGATGATGCGCGTCATCGACAATGCCATCAACAACGGCTATACTATTGCATGGGGCAGCGACGTGAGCGAACAAGGCTTCACGCGCGATGGCATCGCGGTCATGCCGGATGCCAGCAAGGGGGCTGAACTGACGGGTTCTGACATGGCGCGCTGGACGGGACTCACCGCCGCCGACAAGAGGAAAGAACTGACTTCGCGCCCGCTTCCTGAAATGGAAATCACGCAAGAGATGCGCCAGAAAGCGTTCGACAATTGGGAAACTACGGACGACCACGGCATGTTGCTCTATGGATTGGCCAAGGACCAGAACGGGAAGGAATACTACATGGTGAAAAACTCGTGGGGAGATGCCGGGAAGTACCACGGCATCTGGTATGCATCCAAGGCTTTCGTGGCTTACAAGACGATGAACTTCATCGTCCACAAAGATGCGCTTCCCAAGGATATCGCTAAGAAGTTAGGAATCAAATAAGGGGGGCAAGCATGGCAGCAAAACCGGGAATCCCGAAAGGGACACGCGACTTCTCGCCCGAGGAGATGGCAAAAAGGAATTACATCTTCGACACCATCCGGCAAGTGTTCCACCTCTACGGCTTCAGGCAGATAGAGACGCCTGCCATGGAGAACCTTTCCACCCTGATGGGCAAGTACGGCGAAGAAGGAGACAAGCTGTTGTTCAAGATCCAGAACTCCGGCGATTACTTTGCGGGCATCACTGATGAGGAACTTCTGTCGCGCAACGCCTTGCGATTGGCCGCAAAGTTTTGCGAGAAAGGGCTGCGCTATGACCTCACGGTGCCTTTCGCCCGCTATGTGGTGATGCACCGCGACGAAATCTCTTTTCCCTTCAAACGCTACCAGATACAGCCTGTATGGCGTGCCGACCGCCCACAGAAGGGACGTTACCGCGAGTTCTACCAGTGCGATGCCGACATCATCGGCAGCGACTCCCTGCTGAACGAGGTGGAACTGATGCAAATCATCGATAATGTGTTCACGCGGTTGGGCATCCGTGTGGCCATCAAGCTGAACAACCGGAAAATCCTTGCCGGCATCGCCGAAACAATTGGCGAACCCGACAAGATGGCCGACATCACGGTGGCCATCGACAAACTGGACAAAATCGGGCTGGAGAACGTCAATGCCGAACTGGCCTCCAAGGGAATCCGCCAAGAAGCAATTGAGACGTTGCAGCCCATCATCCTGCTGGCCGGAAGCAATGCGGACAAGCTGGCAACGCTAAGAGGCATTTTGGCAGAGAGTGAGACGGGCATGAAGGGCCTTGATGAATGCACGTTTATCCTGGACACGTTGGAGGCTCTGGCGCTTCACAACGAGGTGGAATTAGACCTTACCCTTGCACGGGGGCTGAACTATTACACGGGTGCCATCTTTGAGGTGAAAGCGCTCGACGTGCAGATAGGCAGCATTACCGGGGGAGGCCGTTATGACAACCTCACGGGCATTTTCGGGTTGCCCAACGTTTCGGGGGTAGGCATCTCTTTTGGCGCAGACCGCATCTTTGACGTGCTGAACCAATTGGACCTTTACCCGAAGGACGCGCCCGACGGGACGCAGTTGCTTTTCGTGAACTTTGGTGAGAAGGAAGCGCATTACGCTTTGCCCGTCATGGCGGAAGCAAGGAAAGCCGGCGTACGCACGGAACTTTATCCTGATGCCGCCAAAATGAAGAAGCAAATGGCTTATGCCAACAGCAAGCAAATCCCTTTTGTGGCCATCATCGGTGAAGATGAGATGAACGAAGGGAAGGTGACGCTCAAGGACATGGCCACGGGCGTGCAGCAACTGCTTACGCCGGAGGAACTGGTTCACTCGTTCCAAAAGTGATAATTCTTCTGTCCCGTGCCGGCCGCCATCTATCGGCGCGGGACAATTCTTCTTGAAAAACGTCCCATCTTTTCATCTGATTATAATAAAGAAAACCATGCTGAAACTCATATCTTGGAATGTCAACGGGTTGCGTGCCTGCTGTGACAAAGGCTTTGCCGACATGTTCCGCCAATTGGATGCCGATTTCTTCTGCCTGCAGGAAACGAAGATGCAGGCCGGGCAATTAGACCTTCAGTTCGACGGTTACCGCTCTTATTGGAACTATGCCGAGAAGAAAGGCTATTCGGGAACGGCCATCTTCACCCGGCATCAGCCTTTGAATGCCACATACGGCATGAACAGGGAGGAGCATGACCGGGAGGGACGGATAATCACCCTCGAAATGGAGGCGTTCTTCTTGGTGAATGTCTATACGCCCAATTCGCAGGACGGGCTGCGGCGGTTGGATTACCGCATGGCGTGGGAAGATGACTTCCTTGCCTATCTGAAGCAATTGGAGGCACGGAAGCCAGTTGTCGTGTGCGGCGACCTCAATGTGGCGCATCAGGAAATAGACTTGAAGAACCCCAAGACGAACCGCAAGAATGCCGGGTTCACGGATGAAGAGCGGCAGAAGTTCAGCAGCTTGTTGGCAGCAGGCTTCACAGACACATTCCGCTATTTCTATCCTGACAGGAAAGACATTTATTCATGGTGGTCTTACCGCTTCAAGGCTAGGGAGAAGAATGCCGGGTGGCGCATTGATTATTTCCTTGTTTCCGCGTCTCTCAACGGGAAATTGGCCGATGCCAGGATTCATACGGAAATCTATGGTTCTGACCATTGCCCGGTGGAACTGCTGCTTGACATCTAGCTGTCAAAAGGAATCTTTTTCCCGCTTTTTGGGGGAGGATGAGGCGGTTTATCGGTAACCTTTCAGGATAATCCAGATGATGACCGGCGAACCGAACAGGGCGGTGATGGCGTTGATGGGGAGCGTGCCTTGCGAGACAGCCAGTTGCGAGAGGATGTCGCAGGCCAGCATGAGCGTTGTCCCGCAAAGGATGGCGGCAGGGATGATGGCCTTGTGGTCGGAGGTGCGGAAAATGCCGCGCGCGATGTGCGGCACCGTGATGCCGATGAATGCGATGGGGCCGGTGAAGGCCGTGGAGGTGCCGGCAAGGAGCGCGGTGGCCAAGATGGTCCAGATGCGCATGCGGAACACGGAAACGCCCAAGCCTGTTGCATAGTTGTCGCCCAAAAGGAGGAGGTTGAGCGGTTTTTGCAGGATGAAGGCAGCCATTAGGCCGGCCAAGACAAGGGGAAGCATGAATTGCAGGTAGTGCCAGTCCACGGCAGAAAGGCTTCCGAAGGTCCAGGTGACAAAGAGTTTCAGCGTGTCAGGGTTGCTGCTGTTTTGCAGGATGCTGACAATGGCGCCTGCGAAGTTGCCGAACATCATGCCGACAATCAGCAGAGATACCGTTTGCGGGATTCGGATGGAGGCGAGGATGATGAGCAACAGGACCGTCAAGGCTCCGATGATGGCAGCCGAGACCTGCCCCCACCCGCTGGCGGCGAGCCAAGGGAACGAGGAGGCGCAGAAGGTGAGCAAAGCCACGCCCAAACTGGCGCCGGACGTGACTCCCAATACATCGGGTCCGGCAAGCGGGTTGCGGAACAAGGTCTGCATCAATACGCCGGCTACAGAAAGGGCGGAACCGGCCAAGATGGCAGTGATGGCTTTGGGCAGGCGGTGGTTGAAGATGATTTCCTGATAGATGACGTCTGCGTTGTTGCCGGCCAGTGTGTCCCACACGATGCGGAGAGGCAGGCGGGCGCTCCCGAAAAGGAGGTCGCAGAAAAGGAGCAGGACGGACAAGGCGGCAAGCAGCGCGAACTTCTTTTTCATTTCAGTTTCTGGATATAAAACAGTTCATGCCCGGGCAGGAGTCCGGGGTGAAGCACCTTTATCAGGTCCGCCAGCAGGATGTCCGGGCGGGCTACGGCGCTTTCCCAGTAGTCATTCCCTCCCTCTGCCGTGGTTCTTCGGTTGTAATTATAGACATTCCCTTCCCGGAATGCTTTGAAAAGGCGGTATTGGGCGTCTTTCGCTTCAAGTTCTTTTAAGGTATTGGCCTGCGTGCCGACCCAGATGTCGGCATCCTTGAACTGGAGCAGCACGTTCTCGATGTCAGACGGGATGCTGCCTTTGCCCGTGTCCTCTGCGTAAAGGTACCGGGCGCCGGCATCGCGGAACAACTGTGCCGTGAAGCTCCTTCCAGCAGGTATGTGCCATGTTCCCCGGAAATCTTCTCCCGACAGGATGGCAGGCTGCCCGCCTGCCTGCTTGGCCTTTTCCTTCAGCCAGTTGTAGTTCCGTTCCACTTCTGCGAAGATGCTGTCGGCCTTGCTGCTTTGGCCATAGAAGGCGCCGATGAACTTAATCCATTCCGCCCGTCCCAAGATGTTTTCTTCCTGCCATTCTATATTATATAATAAGGTGATGCCGGTATGCCGCAGCTTCTTGCTGTTTTCGTCGTCGGCATTGTAGGCCGATGTCATGACTGCCTGCGGGCGGAGCAGGAGCAACTGTTCGATGTCTATCCGGAAGGCATCGCCGAGATCCTTCACCTGTCGGTCTTTCACGCGTTGCAAGATGCGGGGGTTGTAAACGTAGCGGGGATTGCATACGCCGGTCACCCGGTCGATGACGCCCAACAATTGCAGGAACTCCAGGTGCGTGGCGGAATTGGCGGCCATGGATTGCAGGGGAACGGTGACTTTCGTGCCGTCGGAGGGCGTTTCCGCTGCGGAGTCTTCTACCAAATAATACTTCGCATAAACGCTGCCTTCTTTCCACGGGTTCATGACCGTGACGGTGGCGTACCGCTCATTTTCCCGGATGGTGAAGCCTTTTGCGTATTTCAGAGGCACAAGCTTTCCCTCCGGGTGCGCGGCTTTTCCTGCTTTGTGCTGGCAAGCTGTCAGCATGAAGCAGGATAACAGCAAGGGCATGAAGCGGCAAATCTTTCTCATGGTTGCGATGTTGACGGCGCAAACTTACGGAAAATCCGCGACTGTGGCGGCAACAATCTTTGAAAAAGTGCGGAGGGAATCCCGTTTGCCCGTATGGAAAGTTCCACTCACACGGGCAAATTCTATATCTTTAGGCTAAAGGTGCGCATCCTTAGGCTAAAGAAAAGATGTGCATCCTCAGCCTGAGGACAGACTTGTTGCACGGCAAAGCAGGGTTTCCTTGCCGTGCAACTTTGGTTTGTCATGCGCCTTGCTTGGCTTTGTTTCCTGCCATAACGGCAGATTTTTCCCGTTTAAGTTCTTTCTTCCGGGCAGAATGGGGCGTTTGGCATGGCCTTTGTGTAGGGAAAAGCGTGCGTGTTTGCAACAAGGTGCAGGCATGCAGGGAATTTAGTTGAAATAATAAATAAAAAAATACGATTATGGGAAAGATTATTGGAATTGACTTAGGAACAACAAACTCTTGTGTTGCTGTATTCGAAGGCAACGAGCCGGTGGTGATTGCAAACAGCGAAGGCAAGCGCACCACGCCGTCCGTAGTGGCTTTCGTGGACAATGGCGAACGTAAAATCGGTGACCCTGCAAAGCGGCAGGCCATCACCAACCCGCAACGTACGGTGTATTCCATCAAGCGTTTCATGGGTGAGAATTGGGGACAGGTGCAGAAGGAAATCTCCCGTGTGCCTTACAAGGTGGTGAACGACAACAACCTTCCACGTGTGGATATTGACGGCCGCCACTATACGCCGCAGGAAATCTCGGCCATGATTCTCCAGAAGATGAAGAAGACGGCCGAAGATTACTTGGGTCAGGAAGTGACGGAAGCGGTCATCACCGTGCCTGCTTACTTCTCTGACTCTCAGCGTCAGGCCACGAAAGAAGCCGGTCAGATTGCCGGTTTGGACGTAAAGCGTATCGTTAATGAACCGACAGCAGCCGCTTTGGCATACGGCATCGACAAGGCCAACAAGGACATGAAGGTGGCTGTGTTCGACTTGGGTGGCGGTACATTTGATATCTCTATCTTGGAATTTGGCGGCGGCGTGTTCGAAGTTTTGTCAACGAACGGGGATACCCATTTGGGAGGTGACGATTTTGACCAGGCTATCATCAACTGGCTGGTACAGGAATTCAAGAACGATGAAGGTGCCGACCTGACCCAAGACCCGATGGCCATGCAACGCCTGAAAGAGGCTGCCGAGAAGGCAAAGATTGAATTGTCTTCTTCTACTTCCACTGAAATCAACTTGCCGTACATCATGCCGGTGGGCGGTGTGCCTAAACATCTGGTGAAGACCTTGACCCGCGCGAAGTTCGAACAACTCTGCCACGATTTGATCCAGGCATGCTTGGAACCGTGCAAGAAAGCTGTAAGCGACGCCGGCTTAAGCACATCGGATATCGATGAAGTCATCCTTGTAGGTGGTTCTTCCCGTATCCCCGCTGTTCAGAAGCTGGTTCAAGACTACTTCGGCAAAGTGCCTTCAAAAGGCGTGAACCCCGATGAAGTGGTAGCCGTAGGCGCAGCCATCCAGGGTGCCGTGCTGAACAAGGAAGCGGGTGTAGGCAACATCGTGCTGCTGGATGTCACTCCCTTGTCAATGGGTATTGAAACGCTCGGTGGCGTGATGACGAAATTGATTGATGCCAACACGACGATCCCGTGCAAGAAGACAGAGACTTTCTCTACGGCAGCTGACAACCAGACAGAGGTGACCATCCATGTCCTGCAAGGCGAACGTCCGATGGCAGCGCAGAACAAATCCATCGGCCAGTTCAACTTGACCGGCATTGCTCCTGCCCGCCGTGGCGTTCCTCAGATTGAGGTGACTTTCGATATTGATGCCAACGGTATCTTGAAAGTGTCTGCCAAGGATAAGGCTACCGGCAAGGAACAAGCCATTCGTATCGAAGCTTCCAGCGGCTTGAGCAAGGAAGAAATCGATCGGATGAAGGCAGAAGCTGAAGTCAATGCAGAGGCTGACAAGAAGGAACGTGAGAAAATCGACAAGTTGAACCAGGCGGACAGTGTCATCTTCCAGACCGAGAACCAGTTGAAAGAATTGGGCGACAAGTTGCCTGCCGACAAGAAAGCGCCTATCGAAGCAGCTTTGCAGAAGCTGAAAGATGCACATAAGGCCCAGGACTTGGCGGGCATTGATGCCGCAATGGCCGAAGTGAACAGCGCGTTCCAAGCAGCCAGTGCCGCGATGTATGCACAAAGTGGCGCGGCCAATGCCGGGCAACAACAGAATGCATCCTCTTCTTCCAATGCCAACACCGGCAAGCAGGATGACAATATTCAGGATGCTGACTTCGAGGAAGTCAAATGATTCCGATAAGTAAACAAATACTAAATCGCAACAAAAGCGTGCAGCTCACCAGAGTTGCACGCTTTTTGCGTTTATGAGCCTGTAGCCCTTTCACAGTTCCATCTTGCTTTTCCCTTTGCGTTCTGCGGACAGCAGCTTTTGTTCGGTGCGGCGGGCCATGTTTTCTTCCAGCTGGATGCCTTCGCGGAGGTTCTTGAAACGTTTGCCGGGCTTCCAGTTCACCCTTACTTCCTTGATGTGTTTCCCGGGTTGGAAGGCTTCCCTGCTTTCCGCGCCTTCGCAGCCTAAGGTGGGATAGAAGGTGCCTAACTCGTCTAACTCCACGCGATAGCCGTCTTGCAGCATCCGGGCTGTGGCTTCAGCCAGCATTTTTGCGACGGCCACGAAGTCGGCCGTGCTGTAAACGCAGCCGTGCGACTGGATGTGCCGGGCCAGTTCTTCCAATGAGAGTGTCTGGATGCACTGCGCCGAGGCGTAAACTTTCTTGGGGCGTTCCGGGTGCATCGGTTCTCCCCGCATGACTAAACTGTACTTGAGCATGATTTGTAAAGATTAAAGGTTTTATTTATAAAAAAGTTTTTTCCTGTTGTCTCAAGAGGCTGCTTTTGTACGATTACTAATCGTCATGGCATACGATTACTAATCGTACACGATGACGATTACTAATCGTATCGGAAATCCTTCTTGAGGCCATTTGCAAATATACAAAAAAAATCGCGGTTTTGCAACAGTCTTTGGAAAAATATTTCGCAGCATTTGCTGGGGATGGAAGGGGCGAGAGGGGGATGCTTGTGCGGGAAGGGTTGCCTGCCAAAAGGCGGTTTGCAACTCAGTTGCAGGAATTGCGGCGTAATTTTGCGGTAAAGGAAAAATATTTGCCATGGAAGGACATCTTCATCATCACGGGCATGCGCACGGGCATGCGCATCGCTTGGAATCTGTGAACGGCATCTTCATTGCCGCCATTGTGTTGAATGCCTTGTTTGTCTGCGTGGAGGCTGGCGTGGGCTTCTGGAGCCATTCCTTGGGGCTGCTGTCGGATGCCGGCCACAATCTGGGGGATGTGTTCAGCCTGGTGCTGTCGTTGGTGGCTTTCCGGTTGGCGAAGGCCCACAGCAACAAGCGTTTCACGTATGGTTACAAGAAAAGCACGGTGCTGATATCGCTGCTGAATGCCATTATCCTTCTGGTGGCTGTCGGGGCCATTGTGGTGGAGAGCATCCGCAAGTTCGCGTATCCCCAGCCGGTGGACGGGGCGGCCATATCCTGGACTGCGGGGGTGGGCATCGTGGTGAACGGGCTGACGGCTTGGCTCCTGATGAAGAACCAGAAGGGGGACTTGAACATCCGTGGCGCATTCCTGCACATGCTTTCCGACACGTTGGTGTCGGTGGGCGTGGTGGTTTCCGGCGTGGTCATCGTGTGGACGGGTTTCTCGCTGGTTGATCCTATCATCAGCCTGGTGATTGCTGTGGTCATCCTGGCCTCCACGTGGAAACTCCTTGCGGAGAGCTTGCGCTTGTCGTTGGACGGGGCTCCTGAAAAGATAGACGTGGACAGGGTGAAAGCGGCCTTGTCCGGCTGTCCGCACGTGGTGGACGTGCATCATGTGCATGTGTGGGCCATCAGTACGACGGACGTGGCGCTCACGGCCCATGTGGTGATAGATGACGTGCCGGTGATGGATGCGGTGCGGAGGGAACTGAAACAGCAACTGAAAGAAATGGGCATCTGCCATTCCACATTGGAGATGGAGACGCCCGGAACGCATTGCCACAACCAGTCCTGCGGCTGACTGTCCCTCACAGATCCTCGCATTCCTTGAGCCATAATGCGGGGGAGGCATCGCTGGGCATGCGCCAGTCGCCTCTTGGGCTCAGGGAGATAGAGCCGACTTTAGGCCCGTCGGGCAGGCACGACCGCTTGAACTGTTGGCTGAAGAAGCGGCGGAAGAAGGTTTTCATCCATTTCTTTATGGTGTCATCGTCGTATTTCCCGTCGAAGGCTTTCCGGGCAAGGTAGAAGATTTTTGACGGGCGGAAGCGGGAGCGCAGGAAATGGTACAGGAAGAAATCGTGCAGTTCATACGGCCCTACGAGGTCTTCTGTCTTTTGGTGGATGTCGCCGTTCTCGTCAGCCGGGGTCAGTTCCGGGCTGATGGGGGTGGACAGGATGTCGAGCAGGGTGCGGCGGGTGTCATCGTCCGCGCTGTTCCGTGCCACCCATTCCACCAGATATTTCACCAAAGTCTTCGGTACGCCGGCGTTCACGCCGTAGTTTGACATGTGGTCCCCGTTGTAGGTGGCCCATCCTAACGCCAGTTCCGACAAATCGCCGGTGCCGATGACGAGCGCGTTTTCCTGGTTGGCCACGTCCATGAGGATTTGTGTCCTTTCGCGCGCCTGCGCGTTTTCGTATGTGGTGTCGCGCACGTTGATGTCGTGGCGGATGTCTTTGAAGTGTTGCATGCAGGCTTCCTTGATGCTGATTTCACGCGATGTGATGCCAAGGAGCTGCATCAGGCGGACGGCGTTCTGGTACGTGCGGTTGGTGGTGCCGAATCCCGGCATGGTGATGCCGAGGATTTTCCTTCGGTCCAGCCTCAGCCTGTCGAATGTCTTGGCGCACACCAAGAGCGCCAAGGTGGAATCCAGCCCGCCGGATATCCCGATGACGGCTGTCGTGCAGCCTGTATGCGCCAGCCGTTGCGCCAGCCCTGTGCATTGTATGTGAATGATTTCTTCGCAGCGTTCGTCCATGGAAGCCTTTGCGGGGATGAACGGCAGCGGCGGTATGGCGCGTGTCAGTTCATGCTCCTTGCTGGTGTCCACCAGTTCCGTGCTGACGCATGCGGCTTCCTTGTCCGGGCAGTCCGCTTGGTTGGCGGTGAAGGTGGTGTTGAGCAACCTTTCGCCCCTCAGGTATTCCACGTCGATTTCGCTGGCCACCAGTTGCTCTTTCATCATGAACCGTTCGGACGCGGCCAGCAACTCCCCGTTCTCATAGATGAGGCCGTTGCCGCCGAACACGACATCGGTGGTCGATTCCCCGAAGCCGCACGATGCGAACACGTAGCCGGAGAGCGTGCGTGCCGATTGTTGGCGGATGAGGGAACGGAGGTAGGCGTGCTTCCCTGCGCTTTCGTTGTCGGCGGAAAGGTTGAAAATGATTTCCGCCCCCTTGAGCGACAGGATGGAACTGGGCGGGATGGGCGCCCAGAGGTCTTCACAAATTTCCACGCCGAAACAGGTGTCCGGCGTGTTGAAAAGGAGGTTCCTCCCCAACGGCACTTGTTGCCCGCACAGCCGGACGCTGTTTTCGCGGATGGCGGTTGCGGGGGCGAACCACCGCATTTCGTAAAATTCCTTGTAGTTGGGCAGGTACGTCTTGGGCACTGCTCCCAATATCTTGCCTTTTTGGAACACGACCGCCACATTGAGCAAAGCGGAGTTGACAGCCAAGGGGAGCCCTACGATGCTGATGATGTCGAGGTGCCTCGTGTCGTTCACCAATTGCAGCAGCGCCATTTCCGCTTTCCCTTGCAGCAACTGCTGGGCAAAAAGGTCGCCGCAGGTGTAGGCCGTGAGGCACAGTTCAGGGAAAACGATGATTTGCACCCCCTTGCCCGCAGCCACGGCTATCAGGCTTTCTATTTGTCCTGCGTTGTATTTGCAGTCAGCTATCCTGACCGATGGCACCGCAGCAGCCACTTTCACAAAACCGTATTTCATTGTCCCGATGGTTTAGATACGATTGCAAATGTAGGGATTATTAATGAGACTGCCGGGATTTATCCTTAAAATATATGAAAAGCAGGGGAAGATGTTGGGCAGTTCCGATAAACTGTTTATCTTTGCAAGCGATATAAAATTGTAATAATTACAAATCTGTAGAACGGAAGTATGGGAATGGCCTCCACAACGAATGCATATCATCAACTGCTCCAATATGGCATCAAGCCTTCGCAACAGCGCATTGCCATCATGGATTACCTGTTGGGCCATTGCACGCATCCTTCTGTGGAAACGATTTACGCCGATTTGAACAGGGTGATGCCCACGTTGTCGAAGACGACGATTTACAACACGCTGAAGCTGTTTGCCGAGCAAGGCGCGGCGCAGATGCTGACGATTGACGGGAGGAACATCTGTTACGACGGCAATACTTCGCGGCACGCCCATTTCCTGTGCAAGAAGTGCGGGAGGATTTACGATTTGCCGTTGGACGCATCGTTGGCCATGGCGGCGGGGGCGGAAGGGCATGTGGTCTCTGAAGTCCACCAATATTACAAGGGCGTGTGCCGGGAGTGCATGGAAAAAGATTGTGAGTGATATAAAATGATTAACTAACTAATTAAAATTACGAGTATGAAAAAGTTTAGATGTACAGTGTGTGGTTATGTGTACGAAGGTGACGCAGCGCCTGAGAAATGCCCTCTTTGCAAGGCTCCGGCCAGCAAGTTCGTGGAAATCACAGAGACGGAAAACGGCCCGTTGACCTTTGCAGACGAGCATGTGATTGGCGTGGCAAAAGGCTGCGATGAAGAAATGATCAAGGACCTGAACAACCATTTCATGGGCGAATGCACAGAGGTGGGCATGTACTTGGCGATGAGCCGCCAAGCTGACCGCGAAGGATATCCTGAAGTAGCTGAGGCTTTCAAGCGTTATGCTTGGGAAGAGGCTGAGCATGCCGCCAAGTTCGCCGAACTGTTGGGCGATTGCGTGTGGGACACCAAGACCAACTTGCTGAAGCGCAAAGAGGCTGAACAAGGCGCTTGCGAGGACAAGAAGCGCATTGCCACCCGCGCAAAGGCTTTGAACCTGGATGCCATCCATGACACGGTTCATGAAATGTGCAAGGACGAAGCCCGCCACGGGAAAGGGTTCGAAGGCTTGTACAACCGCTATTTCGGCGACAAATAATAACCTGCCGCTGCATAAGATGCGCAAAGGCTTGGACGGAAGTCCAAGCCTTTGCTGTTTCATTGCAGTTGCCTTTGCGGCTGCCAGCCCTTCAGCACGTAGGCCGGGTTGCGGTAGTTGCGGAGGAGTTCCGCGTCTTTCACGGCATCCAGTTGGCGGGAGTAGGGGTGGCGGCGCGACACGTCAACGGGTTGCCCGGTATCGAGGTCGCGGGTGTTGTGTTCATACATGCGGGCCGTCTTTTCGCCGATGCTGCTCCAGCCTTCAGGGATGATGTTTTTCACGCGGCAGTCGATGACCACAAATTCAGCATCGGGATAGGAAGAACCGTGGTTTGTTTTCGTCCGCCCGTAGTCGCCCATGCGTCCGTCGGGGCAGGCGAACGTGCATTCCACGAACACATCCCCGTGGTTGCCCGCCGTGTTCCTCACCCAGGAGAAAGCGCCTCCGCTGTTGCGCAGGTCGCACCGGTAGGCAAACAGGCTGCCCCTTCCCAGGATGGTGTCCATGTCGCCGTCAATCTGGCAGGCTTCCATATAGATGGTTCCGTTGGCTTGCAAGGCATCTCCCGAGCCGATGACATGCACGCGGTAGAGGGCGATGCGTTCACCGTTCAGCAACAGCCCTTCAGCCTGCCCCTTCAGGGTCGTGGCGATGGTGATGTCTTCCAGGGTGATGTCGTGGCAGTTGTCGAGCATGAAGGCGGCGCGCCGCGAAGGGAACGTGCCGGGCCATTCGTTGGTCTTCACGTTCAGGGGATGAGGGTTGAACACTTCATTGTTGGCATAATGCACGCGGGTGCAGTCCATCCCGGCGCCTTTTATTTTCACGTTCGCCTTGTTGCGGGCATAGACCAGTTCCTCATAGTCGCCGGGGCGCACGAGGATGACGGTCGTTTGCTCCGAAAAGTCGGGGATGAAGTCCAACGCGCCCTGCACGGTGTTGAAATCCCCGTTTCCTTGCGCGTCCACAATCAGGGTGTCGGTGGCTGCGGGCGCAGAGGCTTTCGTGGTGAAGGTCCATGCATCGGGCTTCGTGATGCCTTTGAAGTTGCCGCTTGGCGTGGTGATGGCTCCCTCGTCTATCGTGACATAATATTCGTTCCCGTATTCCAGCATGTTGTGGTGCGGGTAGATGGTGGCGGTGGAATCGCGCACGATGACCGGATAGAAGTGGAAAGCGTCGGTAAACCCTCCGATGATGGTCAGTTGGTACTCATGGGATGTGGGTTCTGCCATGCCCGAAGGCGTGCCGGGACGGGTGTTTTTGTTGGTCGGCACATACGTGCGTGTGTAGTCATACGGGACCTTTGTGTAGTCGCATTCTGGCCCGTAGGTCCGGCTTTCCGTAGGTCCTGCGGCGATGGTCAGGTCAAGGCTGTCCACCAAGCGGTGTGTGCCGGCTTCGTAGATGCGGATCATCCCGGAATCGTTCACGATGGGCGTTTCCTGGAATGTGAGTGCAAGACGGGTGTCGGGATTGATGTTTTCCGCGCCGGGTGCGGGAGAAAGCCGGACGTCCTTGGGAAGTTCGGGCGCACAGGCTGCCAGCATGAGCAGCGCCGCCATGGAAAAAGCTTTTGTTTTCATGATAAGTTTGTTTTTGGTAGATGTGATATGCAGGCAAAGATAAAGGATTTTCCGGGAAAAAGGAACCGTGCCGCCCTTGTTTTCCTTGTTAAGGGAGCAGGCGGCGGCAGAAGTAGCGCACGGGATACCTGATGGCCAGGAAGCCGATAGCCAGCACGGTGATGGCGACAAGGATGACATCTGCTGGCTCCACGCTGACGGGATAGGTGTCGATGACAAAGGAGCTTTCGCCGTTGCCTAGCTTGATGATGCCGAAATGTTGCTGCAACAGGCAGAGCGCCAGCCCGGCAATGATGCCCGTCACGGCTCCTACGGCGGAGATGAGCCAGCCTTCAAACAGGAATATCCGCCCGATGAGTGGGTTGGAAGCGCCCAAATTGCGGAGGGTCAGCGCATCGTCTTTTTTGTCGATGATCAGCATGGAGATGGAACCCATGATGTTGAACGAAGCGATGAGCAGGATGAAGGTGAGGAACAGGTAGGAGACGAATTTCTCCACCTTCATGATGCGGAACACGTCTTCCTGTTGCTCATAGCGGTCCATCACCTGGAAGCCGTTGCCCAACATGGCTTGGATGCGCTTCTGCATTTGGGCGATGTCGGCCTGCGGATGCAGGCGCAGTTCCACGGCGGTTACCTCGTCTTTGTAATTGAAAAGCTTCCGCACGAAAGCCAATGAGGCAAGCATGTAGTTGGCATCGTATTCCTGCTGGTTGACGGCAAAGATGACGCCGGGCGAGAAAAGCCGTCCGGTGACGAACGAATTGGCCGGATTGGCCACATTGATTTTGCGGTCACGGCGCGGCGCATAGACCCGGATGGGGTCGATGAACTCAACGCCTGTGCCTAACACCGTCATCAGTTCTGCGCCGGGAATGCCATAGTCGGCCACTTCGTCGTGGAGGACGAACCGGCCCGTGCCGTACAAAATGCTGTCGATGGCGGTGAGTTGCTCGAAATTGTCTTCAACGCCTTTGAGGATGGCCGTCACCTGCCGTTCCTTGTATTGCAGCATGACCTGTTCTTCCAGCGTGCCCATGAACACTTCCACCTCGGGCAGGGCTTTTACAGCCTGTATGCGCTGGTCGGTGACGGGGAATGTCTTGCCTTCCGCAGAGATGATTTTCAGTTCAGGGTCGAAGGCGGTGAAGAAATGTTCCACCATTTCCTGGAAACCGTTGATGACCGACAGCGTGCATACCATGGCCAATGTGGCCAACGATATGCCGCAGACGGATATTCCCGAAATGATGTTGATGGCATTATGCGATTTCTTCGAGAACAGGTAACGCCATGCTATGTAAAGAGGCAGTTTCAATTACGGGTGCAATAACTGGTCGATTTTCTCAATGTAATCCAACGAGTCGTCGATGAAAAACTTCAGTTCGGGGATGATGCGCAGCTGGTAGCGCAGCCTTGTGCCTAACTCGTAGCGGATGCTTTTGGCATTCGCGTTGATGTTCTGGAGGATTTCCGCGCTCTTGTTGGAAGGGAAGATGCTCAGGTAGGCTTTGGCCACGCTCATGTCCGGGCTGATTCTCACGACGCTGACGGATACCAGCACGCCGTTCATGGCTTTGGTTTGCAACAAGAACATTTCGCTCAACTCTTTTTGTATCAGGCGGGCAATCTTATTCTGTCGGGTTGTTTCCATATTCTCTTTGGGTAAGGGGTTAAACTTTATTTCTTCCTGATGAGGGTCAGCCCGTCCCGGATGGGCAGGATGACCTTTTCCACCCGGTCGTCTGCCGCGACCCGGTCGTTGAATGCTTGTATGCCGGTGGTCTGCCGGTCATGGCTTTCTTCCAGCACATGCCCGTCCCACAGGGTATTGTCGGCGATGATATAGCCGCCGTGGGGAAGCCTTGGCAGGAGCATGTCGTAATAATCGGTGTATTTCCGCTTGTCTCCGTCCACGAACGCCATCTCGAACGTGAGGCTCATGCGGGGAATGAGTTCCAATGCGTCCCCGATGCAGAAACGTATCTTGTCGGCATAGGCGGATCCTTCTATCCATGGGCGGGTGAAATCCTCTTGTTCGTCATTGATTTCAAAGGTGTAGAGCATGCTTCCTTCCTCCAGGCCTTCGGCCATGGACAGGGCGGAATAGCCGCTGTATGTCCCTATCTCCACGATGTTTCTCGGGCGGATCATCCGCACGAGCATCTTCAGGAGCCGTCCTTGCAAGTGGCCTGATGCCATGCGGGGGCGTAGCAGCCGGATGTTTGTATCGCGGTAGAGGGCGTGCAGGTAATCGCCTTCCTCGTCAATGTGCCTTGATATGTATGCGTCAATCGCTTCTTCCATGGCCGCAGCAGGTGTTACAGGTAGCGGTTGCTGTTGGGCAGCACGTAGTCGTCTGCGTATTTCAGCACGTCGGCCACCACGTTGATTTCAAGGAAGGATGTCTGGGTGCCTTCCTTTCCGCTGCTCAGGTAGGCCACCATGTCGGTTTCCTTCAGCACGCCGTCCTTCAGCAGTTTCCTCAACGCCGCGAAGTAGTATTGCTGGCCGTTGGCCAGTTCCGGCATGTAGATGGCTTCCACGCCGTAGGACAATGCCAGCTGCCGCATTGTCTTTTCCTTGTAGCAGATGGCCAGTACCGGGTACCTGCCCCGGAATGCGGCAAGGTTCCGGGCGGTCCTTCCGCTGTAGCTGTCGGTGATGATGGCGCGGATTTTGAGCTTATAGGTGGCCTTGACTGCTTGTTTGGCAAGGAAAGCGGTGACGTCCGTGCTGTTTTCCTCCAATGGTATGCGGATGTCGTTCTCCCATAGCTTGTCTTTTTCTGCTTGTGCGGCAACTTTGGTCATGGTCTGCACGGCCTCCACCGGGTATTTCCCGTAAGCAGTCTCCCCGCTGAGCATGAGTGCGTCCGTGCGGTAGTAAATGGCGTTGGCGATGTCTGTGACCTCTGCGCGGGTGGGACGCGGGTTGTGAATCATGGTGTGCAGCATTTGCGTGGCCACGATGACAGGTTTCCTTGCCATCACGCATTTGCGTATCAGGAGCCGTTGGATGCCTGGAATACGTTCTTGGGGGACTTCTATGCCGAGGTCGCCTCGTGCCACCATGATGCCATCGGCCGCTTGGATGATTTCATCGATGTTGTCAACGCCTTCTTGGTTTTCGATTTTCGCAATGATTTTGATGTCGCTGTGGTGCGCGTCCAAGATGGCGCGGATGTCCAATACGTCTTGCTTGTTGCGCACGAAGGAGTGGGCGATGAAGTCGATGTCTTTCTCGATGGCGTACAGGATGTTGTTCTTGTCTTTCTCGGTGAGCGACGGCAGGTTGATGCGCACGCCCGGCACGTTCACGCTTTTCCGGCTTCCCAGGGTAGCATCGTTCTGCACTTCGCAGAGCAGGGCGTCGCCAGCCTTTTCCAATACTTTCAGTGCCAGGTCGCCGTCATCTATCAGGATGTCGCTTCCGGCGGCCAGGTCGCGCACGAAGCCGGGGTAGGTCACTGCGATGCATTCGCGGGATGTTTCCGTGTCGGGCGCGCCGATGATGCTCACCCGGTCTCCCGCCTTATAGTCGATGGGGGCGTTGTCTTTCAACGAGGTGGTCCTTACTTCCGGTCCTTTGGTGTCCATCAGGATGGCAATCCGGTTGGATACCGTGCGTACGTTGGCGATTAGTTTCTCAAAACCTTCCCGGCTGGCGTGTGCGGTATTCATGCGCACCACGTTCATGCCGGCTTCGAATAGTTGGCGTATGAAGTCTGTTTCGCATCGCAGGTCGGAAATGGACGCTACGATTTTTGTTTGTTTCAGCATCATGTTGTTTGCTTGGTTAAGTTAGTGGGGTTGTTCGTTTTCAGGAGCAGTGCTTCGGTGGCCAGCCGGTAGGACGGAAGCCCGAAGCCGCAGATGATGCCCATGCAGGCACAGGCAATCATGGAAGTGTGGCGGAACTGCTCACGTGCGTGGACGTTGGAGATATGCACCTCTATGACCGGGGCCGGAATAGCCCGTATGGCATCCTGCAGGGCAATGGACGTGTGCGTGTAGGCACCGGCGTTGAGGATGATTCCATCGGCGGTGAACCCTGCCTCTTGCAGTTTGTTGACCAGTTCCCCTTCTATGTTGGACTGGAAATAGTGGAACTCGACGGCTGGATAGCGGGTGCGCAGTTCTTCCAAGTAATCCTCGAACGGCCGGTTCCCGTAGATGGAGGGTTCACGTTTCCCCAGTAAATTGATGTTGGGCCCGTTTAGTATTTGTATTTTCATGCACGAATGAGATTACAAATGTTTTTAATAATTTTGCGGTGAATGAAATCGTGTGGCAAAATTAATAAAAAGAAATTGAATGGCAGAAAAAATGGTGGATAAGGATGAAAATAATAGGCTGGTGCGGAAATACAAGCAATACCTGCGGTTGGAGCGTTCCTTTTCTGCAAACACGATAGACGCGTACCTGACGGATTTGGACAAACTGCTGTCTTACCTGCTGTTAGAGGGGGTGAGGGTGAAGGATGTCACCTTGGATGTGCTGCATGGCTTTGCCGCCGGCCTGCATGACGTGGGCATCCATCCCCGTTCGCAGGCAAGGGTCATTTCGGGCGTCAAGTCGTTTTTCCGCTTCCTGTTGTTGGACGGTTACATCGAGTCTGACCCCACGGAACTATTGGAATCGCCCAAAATCGGCTTCAAGATACCCGAAGTGCTGACGTTGGATGAAATCGACCGTATCATCTCGACGGTGGATTTGGGCAAGAAGGAAGGGCAACGCAACCGGGCCATTTTGGAAACACTGTACAGTTGCGGCCTCCGTGTTTCCGAATTGGTGGACCTGAAGCTCTCTGAGTTGTATTTCGATGAAGGTTTCATCAAGGTGGAAGGAAAGGGAAGCAAGCAGCGCCTGGTGCCGATTTCTCCAAGGGCGATCAAGGAAATCAGGCTGTATTTTTATGACCGCAATGCTGTTTCGGTGAAGAAAGGGCATGAGGACTACGTGTTCCTGAGCCGGCGCGGCACGAAGTTGTCGCGCATCATGGTGTTCCACATGATTAAAGAACAGGTGCAGGCGGCAGGCATCACCAAGAATGTCAGCCCGCATACCTTCCGCCATTCCTTTGCCACTCATTTGCTGGAAGGCGGCGCCAACCTGAAGGCCATCCAATGCATGCTGGGCCATGAGAGTCTTGCCACGACGGAAATCTACACGCATATCGACCGCAACATGCTTCGCAGCGAAATCATCGGGCATCATCCCCGCAACATCCGTTACCGGGAAAGGCACGGGGCGGGAGAATGAGAGGGGGATGGCGGGCGTGCGGACCTTCCATGGCGGTGCGCTTCATGCATGGGCTTGCGCGCCTTGCCTGCGGGATTCCGTCCTTTCAACCGAGATAATTTCCCATACGATTAGTAATCGTCATCGTGTACGATTACTAATCGTCATGCCGGACGATTACTAATCGTATGGGGAAATCTTCCTGAAGTGTTTGCAAAACTGTCTTCATGATGCGCCTGGAGGTTTCGGGTGAATTGCGCATGCTCCCCATCCTTTTGCCCAGCGCGCAAGGGGGGGGAGGGCACAGGCGGCCATGTGCGGCTTATACCTTTTTATTATATAAGGCGCATCCGCGTCCGGGGGATTCTTGTGGCAATATGGCACAGGATGGCGGGTTGGTATGGTTATTGCGGGTGATAAAGACGGATGCTTTGTTGAAACAGATGGCGGCAGCGGAAACGAATTAAAATCCTTTAACAGGCCTTATCCTATAAATTATTATAATTTTTGCATTGGGATGGCAGACCGATTGAAGTTTTTAATATCTTTGCCCTAAAGAAGCCATTTGCTGAAAGCATGGATTTGAGAGAATTTTAATTATGAACTTTAATTTATAGAAACAATGATTAAGAAGTTGCATTTGCCATTGTTAATGGCGTTGGTTGTCGCATTTGCATCTTGCGGCAAACCGGAGTTGAAGCCGGAATACTTCACCACGAACCCCCAAGTATTGGAGGCAGTAGCGGGCAAAGTTCCTGTGACGATTAACGGGACTTTCCCTGAGAAGTTCCTGAAAAAGAAAGGCGTGATAAAGGTGACTCCGGTCTTGAAATGGAACGGTGGCGAGGCCAAAGGCGATGTGTTCACTTACCAAGGCGAGAAAGTGGAAGGCAACAACCCGACCATTTCTTACAAGATGGGTGGCAACATCACGATGAAAACCACTTTCAACTACATCCCTGAAATGGCGAAGTCTGAATTGTGGCTGGAATTTGACGCAAAGTTCGGCAAAAAGACCGTGGACATCCCGGCCATCAAGATTGCGGACGGCGTGATTTCCACTTCTGAATTGGTCAACAAGACCGTGGGCACTGCCAATACAGCGGATTCAAAGGACAAGTTCCAACGCATCATTGCCCAAGAGGAAGAAGCCAACATCATGTTCCTTATCCAGCAGGCAAATCTCCGTTCAAGCGAGTTGAACTCTGACCAAATCAAGAACTTCAACCAGACGGTATCGGATGTGTATGCTGACAAGAAGGGCAAGAAAATCAACAATATCGAAATCTCCGCTTACGCATCTCCTGATGGCGGCGTGAAGTTGAACACGGGCTTGTCTGAAAACCGTGAGAAAAATACGGTTAACTACATGAACAAACAGTTGAAGAAAGCGGAAGTTGAGGCTGCAGTTGAATCCAACGCTACGGCTCAGGACTGGGAAGGTTTCCAGGAATTGGTTTCTGCATCTGACATCCAAGACAAGGAATTGATTCTCCGTGTGCTTTCTATGTACCAAGACCCGGAACAAAGAGAAACTGAAATCAAGAACATCTCTTCTGTTTACAAGACTTTGGCAGACGAAATCCTGCCGCAGTTGCGTCGTTCCCGCCTGACTTTGAACTACGATTTGATTGGCAAGTCGGACGAAGAAATCATGCAGTTTGTGGATTCTGACCCGAAGCAGTTGAACGTGGAAGAATTGCTGTATGCAGGCACGTTGACGAACGACAATGCAAAGCGTGAGAAAATCTACAAATTGGCTGTCAGCCAGTATCCGAACGATTACCGTGCTTACAACAACCTGTGCGAAGTTTATTACCAAAACGGCGATTATGGCCAAGCTGAATCTTACGGGAAGAAAGCTGCCAACATCAACGGCAACGCTCCTGAGGTAAACATGAACCTTGGCTTGGTCGCTTTGGCAAAAGGCGATGAGGCAACAGCTGAATCTTACTTCGGCAAGGCTTCCGGCGCTGAAAACCTGAACGAAGCAATGGGCAACCTTTATATTGCACAAGGACAGTATGAAAGAGCCGTGAATGCATTTGGCGATGCAAAGACCAACAGTGCCGCCCTTGCACAGATTCTGACAAAGGATTACAACAAGGCTAAATCCACCTTGTCAGGCGTAGAAAACCCGGATGCTTACACAGACTACTTGATGGCTATTGTCGGCGCAAGGACCAACAACAGCACGATGGTGACCAACAGCCTGTCAAGCGCTGTGAAGAAAGATGCTTCTTTGGCTAAGTATGCTGAGACTGACATCGAGTTTGCAAAATACGATATCAGCGGCATTGTGAAATAATGTCATAATAGACGGATTTTAGCAGAAGAATCCCTGAAGGATGTTTGTCCTTCAGGGATTTTTTTGTGCCGTGTATGAAAATATTTGTTTGAAAATGTCCACTGCGAAAAGATTTTGACTATTTTCGCGGAAAGATATTGTGGTGTATATATGCGGAATTTCTTTCTTATATTCCCTTTGCTGTGTTGCTTGCTCTCTTGCCGGCAGGATGAGCAGTTTTTCGTGTTGCACGGGACGCTTGGGAATCTGGCGAACGACACGCTGCTGGTCATGAATGAATTTACGGCGGAATACCGTCTCGACACGGTGGTAGCGGATAAAGGCAGGTTCACCTATCGGGCCAAGATAGATACTTTGACTCCTCTTTCCCTCTTGATGGACGGCAAGTTCGTGTATCCGGTCTATGCCGACAAGGGGCAGGAAAGCAGATTGGAGGGGGATTTGCCGGACATTTCCTCTTTCAGGGTGAAAGGCGGCGTGCATAATGAAGCTTTGAACAGTTTTAACGACAGCATACGCGGGCTGGCCGACCCGGATTCGATACGGTCGAGGGCAAAGGAATTTATCACACAGCATCCGGCTTCGTATGCGAACCTGTATTTGTTGGTGCGTTATTTTGCGGACGAAGATTCGGTGGATTACCAGGAAGTGGTGGATGTCATCGGACGGATGGACGGCAACATACAGGATTTGCTTTATGTGCAGCGTCTGGAAAAGCAAGCGAGGGCATATAAAGGAAATGTGTTGAAATACATGCCCAGTTTCAGCCTGACATCGCAGGATGGAAGCATCATCATGTCTTCCACCTTCCGCCGGAAAGTGCTTCTTTTGTGCTTTTGGGCCACTTGGGATGAGGCATCCATGGAAAAGTTGGCGATGTTCAAGCGGGTGTATGCACGCTTTGGCAAGCGGGAGGGCTTCAGTATGCTGGGCGTTTCATTCGACGTGGATAGGGAAGCTTGGGAAACGGTCATCGGGAGAGATTCGCTGGCTTGGCAGCAGGCCTTGGCAATGGATGGCTTTGACAGTGACATTGCCCGGAATTTCCGCGTGGAGCGTTTGCCTTTCTATTTTGTGACGGACGCGGAGAACCGGATTGAAGGCTTCAACCAAGGGGAAGAGGAGCTTTGCCGCCAGATTGAGGAGGCTTTGAAGTCGGTGAGAGGAAGCAGGTAGGTGTTCAATGTTTAAACGAGGAATAGATGCTTGTAAAAGTATTTAGCGCATCCGTTCAAGGCGTGGACGCGGTGGGCATAACGATAGAAGTGAATTGTTCGCGTGGCTGCAAATTCAATCTGGTGGGCTTGCCTGCTCCTGAAGTGAAGGAAGGGCATGAAAGAATCCTGTCGGCTTTGCAGGTGAACGGTTATAAGTTCCCGACGCAACAGGTCATCATCAACATGGCGCCGGCGGATTTGCGGAAAGAAGGCGCTGTTTATGATTTGCCGCTTGCCATTGGCATGCTGGCTGCTTCACAGTCAATGTCGGCAGGCCGCCTTGGCGAGTATGTCATTATCGGAGAACTGGGTTTGGACGGCAGCCTGCAAAGCATCAAGGGCGCTTTGCCTATTGCGATTAAAGCCCGTTCGGATGGTTACAAAGGCATTATCCTGCCGAAGCAGAATGCCCGTGAGGCAGCCATTGTGGACCATTTGGAAGTGTATGGCGCGGAAAATATCAGGGAAGTGATTGGTTTCTTGGACGGGGTGGTGCCATTGTCGCCGACTGTGGTGGATGTGGAGGCGGCATTTTACGGGCAGCAACAGGACTTCGAGTCGGATTTTGCGGATGTGAAAGGGCAGGAGAGCGTGAAGCGTGCCTTGGAAGTGGCTGCGGCGGGCGGCCACAACATCATCATGATTGGGGCTCCCGGCAGCGGGAAATCGATGATGGCCAAGTGCCTTCCCTCCATTCTTCCGCCTCTGACGTTGGGCGAAAGCCTTGAGACAACCAAGATACATTCTGTGTCCGGCAAGTTGGGGCCGGGTACGTCGCTGATAGCCCGCCGTCCGTTCCGAGGGCCGCACCATACGATTTCCCAGGTGGCTATGGTAGGCGGAGGCACTTTCCCCCAGCCGGGTGAAATCAGCTTGGCGCACAACGGGGTCTTGTTCCTGGACGAACTGCCAGAGTTCAACCGGACGGTGCTTGAAGTCTTGCGGCAGCCATTGGAAGACCGCCATATCACCATTTCGCGGGCTCGTTACAGTGTGGATTACCCGTCCAGCTTCATGTTGGTGGCATCTATGAACCCATGCCCTTGCGGTTATTACAACCATCCCACGAAGCGTTGTGTGTGTAGCCCCGGCCAAGTGCAGAAATACCTCCACCATATCTCAGGCCCGTTGTTTGACCGCATTGACATCCAGGTAGAGATTGCGCCGGTGCCTTTTGACAAGATGGCGGACCGGAAGCCTGGCGAGCCGAGCAGTGCGATTCGTGAGCGTGTGGTGCAGGCAAGGCAACGCCAAGCCGAGCGTTTCGGGGGTTGCGAAGGCGTTTATTGCAATGCGCAGATGACGCCCCGATTGCTTTCCCGTTTTGCTCGGCTGGATGAGGGGAGTTTGCGCTTGCTCAAGGACGCGATGCATAAGTTGAACCTGTCTGCCCGTGCGTACAACCGCATCCTGAAAGTGTCGCGCACGATTGCCGACTTGGAGGGGTGTGGGGACATCGGCGTTTCCCATGTGGCCGAGGCCATCAGTTACCGAAGCTTGGACAGAAGCGATTGGGCAGGCTGACGGGCGTGTCAGCGCAATTTTTGGAGATGGCAGGCCAGCAGGTTGCCGTTGTCATCGTGGAGGTGGATGCCGTTTCCTTCGCAATAGCGGAAGAAGGAGCAGTCGGCGCAAATTCCTTTGCGCGCCCATTCCCGGTTTCGGAACGGTTGGAACCGGTGTTCCCATGTCTCCATGAAGTCATCCTCATAGATGTTTCCTTGGTAGAAAGCGTGGCTTCGGATGCTGGGGCAGGCGGATATGGTGCCGTCTGCCAGGATGGAGGCGATGCATATCCCGGCGTTGCAGGAATAGAAATGGTCGCGCACTTCGCCTTCGTACCTTCCCAGGAAGCCTTCGCAGGCGAAGTCGATGTGCATTCCTCCGCTTTTCCGCATTTTCTTTATGAACTCCATCAGGCCGGTGAATTCTTCGTTGGAGAGTTGCAGTTCCGGCACGTGGGCGGCTCGTCCCATCGGGAAGATGGTGAATATCCGCCAGTTGCGTACGCCGATGTTGGCAAGGTGGTTGCGGAGGCCGACTAAGGTGGGGTAGTTCTTCCGATGGATGCAGGTGACAACATCCCACAGCAGTTCGTCGTCTTTGGCCAGCATTTGGATGGCGTGGGCGGCACGGTCGAAGCTTTCCGCATGGTTGCGCAGCCAGTTGTGTTCTTCTTTCAGTCCGTCGAGGCTGATGGCCATCGAACGGATGCCTGCTTCCATGAGGCTGTCCAGCCGCTCTCGTGTCAGGCTGAAACCGTTGGTCACGATGCCCCAAGAATACCCGCGCCGGTACAGTTCATGCCCGCATTCTTCCAAGTCGCTGCGCAGGAGCGGTTCCCCGCCGGAGATGATGATGGTGACATCTTGCGGGTTGACGTGCGGCGTGATGGCATCCACCGTTCGGAGGAAATCTTTCAGCGGCATGTCGCCTTGCGGGCTGCCTTGTGCGCAGTTGCTTCCGCAATGGCGGCATTTGAGGTTGCACCGCAGCGTGCATTCCCAGAACAGTTGCCTCAAGGGATGCAGCACGGCCATATTTTCCCGGATTTTGGCATTGGCCTCTAAGGCGATGCGTTGCCGTATGGAGAGTTCAGATGGCATATTGGGGTTGTTTCTCTGCCAGGATATGCAGGCAAGGCGTTTCGGATGGCAATGGTTCTTCGGCGGCAGCTTCTTCCATTTTCTTGTAAACGGACGAGGGCATCCCGTACATCGGCACGATGATGTCTATTTCATCCTTGTCGGCGTGGGGGGCATACCCCATGGCTGAGATGATGCCTGACAGGATTTTGTTTTGCCATTGCAGCCATTGTGTTCGGTATTTGTTCGCAAGTATGTTCATTATTCAGAATATCAAGTGCTGTACATGAATGAAACGTGGCGGGGCGGGGAATACTGCTTGGGCGGGAGAATTTTTTGTTTCTCCCCGGTGGAAAACCGGGTTTGCGCAGGCAAGTTCTTTATCTTTAGCCTGAGGATGTGCATCCTTAGGCTAAGGATGTGTGTCTTTAGGTTAGAGATGTGTATCCTTAGGCTAGAGATATAGTTGTTACCCGGCTGTTTGGGCTTTTTTGGGCGGGAAAACGGTTTTTGCCGGCGGCGTGGCAAAAAGGAAGGGCGCGTGCAAAATTTTGCGTGCGCCCTTGTAAGGTTTTCCCTTGGTTGTGCAGGGGAGGCTATTTCGGCAGATGGAAGGCTTCGGACATTTCCCTCATTTGGGTCTGGCTCATGCCTTCGGGTTCGAAGCCCATGTTTTTGGCGGCGATGTATATCTGAGCTGACTTGTTGAGTACGTCCACTTGGTCGAAAGCGGCCATGATGTCCGTGTCCACGGCGAACACGCCGTGTTTCTCCCACATCACCACGTCGTAATCATCCAGTTCCCTGATGGTGGCTTCGGCCAGTTCCACGGAACTGGGCAGTTTGTAGGGCACCATGCCCAAGCCGCGCGGGCAAAAGGCTTTTGTTTCCGGTATCATGCTCCACAGGAGGTTGCTGGCCACGTCTTTTGCCAGGAACTTCGGGTTGTGGGTCATGGCCACCAGTTCGATGGGGTGGGTGTGCAAAGAGGCTTTGTAGCCCATTCCTTTCGAAAGCAGGTGGTTGTGTACGCTCAGGTGTGAAGGAAGTTCCGAAGTGGGCTTCACCGGCTGGTCGGCGATGATGGCGTAGCTGGCGCAGTCGTCCATGATGCGGATGACCGAGCCGTTGGCCATCGGGGCGCGTGCCAGGTCGCGCATGCGCTTTTGCGTCCCTTTGCAGTAGAAGTAGCATCCTTTCAGGTGCGGGAGCGTGGCCCCGATGGGGCTTACTTCGCTGATGGGGGGCATGGCCCGCAGGGCGTCGTCCGCATATTCAGTGATGTTGATGGTGATGTTCCCGCCATTGCGTTCGGCCCAGCCTTTTTGCCAAAGGTAGCCGGCCACTTCGGCCACTTTGCTGATTTCGGCGGCCAATGCCGGGCGGTTGTTCAAGATGGTTTCCATGTTGTTCCAAATTTGTTCCCTCAACGTCCCGGTGGGGATGGGTTGAGAGGAAAGGTTATACATTATAGATTTAGCCTCCTCGCGGGAGGAGGCCGGGAATGGCTCCTATCCCAACAGTTGGGGCAGGAAAGACGATACGATGAGTACCGCCAGGCCGATGGCCAGCACCGTGATGGTTTTCGGCGAACATCCTTTCCATTCCTTCAGGATGATGCCCCACACGTTGGAGAACACGACATTGAGCGCCATGAGGATGCAGAACGCGAAGGTTGTCAGGACGGGCGATTCGGCCAAGAAGCCTTTCCCCAGTGCCAGCCCGAAGAACTGGCTGTACCAAAGCACGCCCGCCAAGGCGCAAAACACGAGGTTGTTCATCCATACGCTGCCTTTGCGGTAATCGCCCCACGTGCCGTTCTTCCCGTTCTGGTATAGGCAATAGGCGGCGTTGGTCACGAAGCCTCCCAATGTCACCAAGAGGGTGGCGGGAAGCGTCCTGAACATCTCTGCCGACTCTTCGAAATGGATGGACGACCCGAATTCCAATCCCACGTTGAAGCACCCGCTCATGAAGCCGGCCAGCAGGGCGATGGCGATGCCCTTCGGGAAGTTGAAATCCCTGACAGCCGCTTTTTTCTCCTCCTCGCTCAGGCTTTGTGCTTTCATGTTGCCTGCCATGCCGATGATGGCAATGCCCACGAGCGCCGCCGCCACGCCGATGAGGACGGAGGCTGTCAGCTTCTCCAGATGATGGGCTTCGGGATAAAAAAGGTTCAGCATCACGGGTGCCAAGATGGTTCCTAGCCCGGCGCAAGTGCCTAAAGAGATGCTTTGGCCTAACGCCACGCCAAGGTAACGCATGGAAAGCCCGAACGTCAGCCCGCCTACGCCCCAAAGCATGCCGAACAGGATGGTCATCCCGATGTCGAGCATCTTTGCGTGGGCGAACAGGTTGGGCAGGCTTTCCCCGGCCGGGACAGCCAGCAAGGCACCTAGGAGCGGGAATGCCAGCCAGGCGAACACGCCTTGCACCAGCCAGTAGGATTCCCAGTTCCAGTCCTTTATCTTGTTGATTGGCACGTAGCTGCTTGATTGGCAGAACGCGCCGATGGCGATAATCAGTAATCCGATTGCGATGTCCATAGGCTCTGCAGGTCGTCCGTTAATTGCGTTTTGAAGTGACTTCTGCTTCGTATCTCTCCACTTCGGGAATGAAGTCCTCGCCTATGGGGACATCGTTTCTCAGGCAGAACATGTCCCATACCGCGTTCCACGGCAACGCCTTTGCTTCTTCCAACAGGGCGAGGCGTTCAAACAACTGCCCGTTTGCTTCGTACCGGCGGAGCTGGGCAAGCGGTTCGAGCAAGGCGCGAAGCAGGCATTTCTGTGCCGCGCGGCTTCCAATGACGTATGCGCCGATGCGGTTGATGGAAGCATCGAAATAGTCGAGGCCATAATGCACGCGGTCAAGGGCATTGCATCGCACGATTTCTTGGAAAAGCTCCATTGTCGGGTCGTCCATGATGGTGACATGGTCGCTGTCCCAGCGTACTGGGCGGCTGACGTGGAGCATCAGTTCAGGCACGTAGAGCAGGAGCGAAGACACTTTGTCGGCCACGCTTTCAGTGGGATGGAAATGGCCTGTGTCGAGGGTAATCATCTTTTGGCGGGAGACTCCGTAGCCGATGTAGAAGTCGTTTGAGCCTACCGTATAGCTTTCCAAGCCGATGCCGAACACTTTTGATTCGATGCAGTCCTTCATGTTCCTGTATTCGGTGGCGAAAATCTGGTCGAGCGAATCTTTCAGCAGTTCGCGGTATTCCATTCTGTTGACGGTGATGTCCTTGCTCCCGTCGTGTACCCACAGATTCATGATGCAAGGGTCGCCTTGCGCTTCGCCCATTGCTTCGGCTACGGCACGGCAACGTTTCGTGTGTTCAATCCAGAACCGGCGGATGCCTTCATCCGGGTTGGCCAGCGTCAGGTTTCCGCTTTTGGGATGTGAAAAAGAAGTGGAGTTGAAATCCAATTTCATGTTGTGTTCTTTTCCCCATTCCATCCAACTTTGGAAGTGGCGGGGTTCCACTTGGTCGCGGTCCACCGTTTCATTTTTGAAATCGCCGTAGATTTCATGCAGGTTCAGGCGGTGTGTGCCGGGAATGTATGAAGTGGCCTTCAAGATGTCTTGCCTCAATTCGTCGATGTTGCGTGCCCGTCCTGGATAGTTGCCGGTGGTCTGGATGCCTCCCGTTAATGCTCCAGCTCCATTCTCAAAACCAATCACGTCGTCTGCCTGCCAGCAATGGATGGACAAATGGAAATTCTGCATGATTTCCATTGTTCGTTCCACATCCACGCCGATGGCGGCATAGCGTTCTTTCGCGATTTCATACGCTTTGTTTACAAGTTCTTTCTTCATGATAGTATTTATTATATATTGTATAACAATGATTATTGTGTCACGGTTTTAAACCGCCGGTAAGCTGCGTCCCATGTTTCCTTGTCTGAAGGATAATATGTCTTGAGCGGGATAGCTTGGGCTATGAGCCGGCGCATTTGTTGGAAATTGGTGGCGTTTCCAGCAGCTAATGCTTGGATCATCATGTTTCCTACGGCGGTCGCTTCTGATGGCCCGGCGATGACTGGGATGCCAATGGCGTTTGCCGTCCATTGGTTTAGCAGTTCGTTGCGGCTTCCTCCTCCAATGACGTGCAGCACTTCAATCGGATGCGGGGATAGACATCTCAGGCTTTCTAAGACTTGGCGATAGCGCAATGCAAGGCTCTCGAAAATGCAACGCACGGTTTGCCCGCGTGTTTCAATGGCAGGTTGTTTGTGCGCCGAGCAGTACGACTTGATGGCTTCTTCCATGTTGGTGGGGTTGGCAAATAGCGGGTCATCAGGTGCTATCAGGTTCCGGAATGGTTCGCAGGCGTTTGCTTCGGCAATCAGTTCAGGATAAGATGTCTCATTCCATCCGGCGCGGCAACGTTCCAATAGCCACATGCCGCAGATGTTTTTCAATAAACGGATGGTGCCGTTTGCACCGCCTTCATTCGTGAAGTTTAAGGCTTCGGTATCGGCATTGATGACGGGTGTCTCAGTTTCCACGCCCATTAGCGACCATGTGCCGCTGCTCAAGTAGGCAAAGTTCTTGTTTTGCGCAGGGACTGCTGCTACAGCGGATGCCGTGTCGTGTCCGGCAACGGCAATGACGGGTACAGCACCCAGTCCTGTGATGCATTGCACTTCTTGGGTGAGCGTGCCTATTGTTTCGCCTGGATAAACGAAACGCCCGAAGTGTCGTTCTGTCAATCCGATGCTTTTTAGTAATTCCGGTTCTAATTTCCGTGTGCTTGCGTTTACTAATTGGCTGGTCGAAGCAATGGTGTATTCAGATACCGTTTTGCCTGTCAGCATGTAACCAAGTGCATCAGGTATGAATAATATTTTGTCGGCTGTTTCCAAGGCACTGTCCTTTTGGCGGCGCATGGTGTCAAGTTGGAACAGGGAATTGAAGTTCATCACTTGGATGCCGGTCATTTCATATACATGGTTGCGTGGCATTCTTTCGAAATATTTTTCAGGTGCGCCTTCAGTATGTGGGTCACGGTACGAATAAGGTTGGCGCAACAGATGGCCGTCTTTTCCGATGCAGATAAAATCCACGCCCCATGTATCAATACCGATAGACGTGATTTCCATGCCTTTTCTTTGAGCTGCCAGTTTCAACCCTTCCAGGATGTGGCGGTAAAGTTCATAAATGTCCCAATAAAAGTGTCCTCCTGTTTCAATAATGTGGTTGGGGAAACGGTTGATTTCTTCAAAGGTTAACCCTTTTGCCGTGAAATTTCCTAAGATGGTCCGGCCGCTAGTGGCTCCTAAGTCGGCAGCAAAAAAGCATTGTTTCATGTGGCCTATGCTTATAGAGGTGATTTGTTATCTGCAATATTGGTACAAATATCTGTAATTTCTTGATGAAACGAATGTTTGCAGTAGGTTATTTTTGTGGGTTATTGTTTTTTTAGAATTTGTGTAAATAAAAATTTGCAGATGTGTTATAGTTGCTTAATCTGTGGCTGTTTTTGTATGATTAAGTTATTTTTGTGCCATAATTATGACTAATATATACGGATTCTATTCTATTATGTTACGCAGAGTTAGACGCATGCTTGCAGTAGCGGCGGCCGTTATTGTTACATTCTTGTTTTTGGATTTCACGGGGACGCTTCATGCTTGGTTGGGATGGATGGCCAAAATCCAGTTCCTTCCGGCTTTTCTTGCCCTGCATGTCGGGATTGTCATTGCTTTGGTGCTGCTTACGGTTTTGCTGGGCCGTGTCTATTGTTCTGTCATTTGCCCATTGGGCGTTTTTCAGGATTTTATTGCTTGGTTGTCGAAGAAAAGGAGGAAGAACCGTTATTCATTTTCTCCAGCCGTCTCATGGCTTCGGTATAGTGTCTTGGCTCTGTTTGTCTTGGCGATGTTGGGCGGTGTTGGTTCATTCGTGGCACTATTGGAACCGTACAGTGCATACGGGCGGATTGTCTCTAATCTTTTTGCGCCGGTTTACCAATGGGGGAACAATGGCTTGGCTTATTTGGCGGAACGTGCAGATAGTTATGCTTTTTATGAAACGGATGTGTGGGTGCGCAGTTGGTTAGTGTTTGGTGTTGCCGCAGTCACATTGGTGGTAATCGTGCTGTTAGCATGGCGCAATGGCCGCACTTATTGCAATACGGTCTGCCCGGTGGGCACATTGTTGGGCTTCTTTTCCAGATATTCATTGTTCCGTCCTGTGATTCGTGCAGAGGGATGTGTGTCATGCAGCCTTTGTGCCCGTCAATGTAAAGCATCTTGCATTGATTATAAGAATCACAAGATTGATTACAGCCGGTGCGTGGCCTGCATGGATTGCTTGGATGCCTGCAAGCATGATGCCATCCGTTTTGGAAACCGTTTGAAGGAAGCGGGCACGAAAGATATCCATGATACGGCGGATGATGGTGTGGATCCTACTCGTCGGAAGTTCTTTTCCTTGGTGGCTTTGCTGACAGCCGGTATGACGTTGAAAGCACAGGAGAAGAAGGTGGATGGCGGCTTGGCTGTCATTGAAGATAAGAAGGTGCCGGAACGTGCCATGGCCATTGTTCCTCCGGGAGCGGTGAGTGCGCGGCACTTTGCCCAGCATTGCACGGGATGCCAGTTATGTGTGTCTGTTTGCGAGAACCAAGTGCTTCGTCCTTCCATGGATTGGCAGAAGCTGATGCAGCCTGAAATGTCATACGAACGTGGTTATTGCCGTCCGGAATGTACGAAATGTGCTGATGTATGCCCTGCGGGTGCCATACGTCCTATTACGGTGGCGGAGAAGTCTGCCATCCAGATAGGGCATGCGGTTTGGGTAAAGGCGAATTGCATTCCGCTGACTGATGGCGTGTCGTGCGGGAATTGTGCGCGGCATTGTCCTGGCGGAGCCATTCAGATGGTTAATTCAGTGCCGGGTGATGGGCATTCCTTGAAGATACCGGTGGTCAATGAAGAACGTTGCATTGGCTGCGGGGCTTGTGAGAATTTATGCCCGGCGCGTCCTTTCAGTGCCATTTATGTGGAGGGGCATGAAGTACACCGTGTTTTGTAAATTGTGAGGAAGTTATGAAAGAGAAAAGTAATATGGACCGCCGTGATTTCTTCAAGATGGCGGGAGTTGCGGGGCTGGCAATGGCTGGCTTGGCGGCATGTGATGGGGGAGGCCATGCAGGCAGACCGCAGGGGGAAGGAGGAAGTTCTTTGGGGCAGATGACGTTCCGTACCCATCCGAGGACGAAAGAGAAAGTGTCTTTGTTGGGCTTTGGGATGATGCGCCTGCCCTTCAGGAAAGAAACGGGTGCCTCGGGAAATGATAATGACGATGGCATTGACCAAGAAATGGTCAACAAACTGGTGGATGAAGCTATCCGCCATGGCGTGAATTATTTCGACACGTCGCCCGCTTATTGCAAAGGGCTTTCGGAGCGGGCTACAGGCATTGCCTTGAGCCGTTACCCCCGCGACAGGTATTTCATTGCCACAAAGCTTTCGAATTTTTCACCGTCATTGTGGGGGCGGGAAGCTTCGTTGGCCATGTACCGTAATTCGCTGAAGGAATTGCGGGTGGACTATGTTGATTACCTGTTGCTGCACGGGGTGGGGATGGGCAGCGATGCGATGCAGGAGTTCCGTTCGCGTTACATTGACAATGGTGTACTTGATTATTTGTTGGAGGAACGCAAGGCGGGGCGTATCCGTAACCTTGGTTTTTCTTATCATGGCGACATCCGGGTATTCGATTATCTGCTTTCCCAGCAGGAGGTTTACCATTGGGACTTTGTTCAGATACAATTGAATTATTTGGACTGGGAGTATGCCAAGGAAATCAACCCGAGGAACACGGACGCGGAATACCTTTATGCTGAATTGGAGAAACGGCATATCCCGGCCGTCATCATGGAGCCGTTGTTGGGCGGCCGCCTTTCCAACGTACCGGACAATGTGGTGGCGAAGCTGAAAGAGCGTGAGCCGGAGCGCAGCGTGGCTTCGTGGGCATTCCGTTTTGCTGGGACGTTCCCGGGGGTACTGACAGTATTGAGCGGGATGACGCGCATGGAGCATTTGCAGGACAACCTGCGGACTTATTCGCCCTTGAAGCCTTTGACGGAGGAGGAGTTTGCTTTCTTGCGGGATGTGGCCACGATGATGATGCAGTTCAAGACTATCCCGTGCAATGACTGCAAGTATTGCATGCCCTGCCCTTACGGCATCGACATACCGGCCATATTGTTGCATTACAACAAATGCGTGAACGAGGGGAACATCCCGGTCAGTTCTCAAGCCAAGGACTATCGGAAGGCCCGCCGTGCTTATCTGGTAGGTTATGACCGCAGCGTCCCTAAATTGCGGCAGGCCAGCCATTGCATCGGCTGCAACCAGTGCAGCCCGCACTGCCCGCAGCTGATTGACATACCGGGGGAACTGCGCCGCATTGATGCTTATGTGGAACGCTTGAAACAGGAGGCCTTGCAGTGATGGACGGGATGGAGCATTTGACAGCGTTGCTGCACGCAGGGAATTATTCCTGTGTCATGCGGAACGGGGATATCGTCCGTTCCTTCACCCGGCGGGGCGTGGCCGACCTGTACCGTTTGCTGAATGAAGAGCCTGCTTTCCTGCAAGGGGCATGGGTGGCTGACAAGGTGGTGGGGAAGGCCGCCGCCGCCTTGATGCTTTTGGGCGGGGTGGAGCGACTGCATGCCGATGTCTTGAGCCGCCCGGCATGGTTGTTGCTGGAGCGGTCGGGCATGGAGGCGGCTTACGGGTGCTTGGTGCCTTACGTCAAGAACCGTGACCAGTCCGGCTGGTGCCCGTTGGAGACCTTGTGTTACGAAAAGGAATCTTTGGCTGATATTTACTGTGCCATTGATGCGTTTGTGAATCGAAAGGAATAGTATTACATTAATAATAGGAGGAAAAGAAACATGGAGAGTAGTATCCGTTTTTATTCATTGCCGTTCAGCCAACTGCGGACTTATGTGGCGGCATTGCTGTTCATTGTGGGTAACATTGCTTTGCCCCAGTTGTTTCATCTGGCTCCGCAGGGGGGCGTCACTTGGCTGCCGATTTATTTTTTCACGTTGGTCGGCGCTTACAAGTACGGCTGGAAAGTGGGGCTGCTGACGGCAGTGGCATCGCCTTTGCTCAATTCGTGGCTTTTCGGCATGCCTGCACAGGCAGTGCTGCCCGCCATCGTGGTGAAATCTGTGTTGCTGGCGGCAGGTGCAGGATGGGTTGCCGGGCGTTATCGTTCGGTGTCGCCGCTGCTTTTGCTGGCCGTCGTCTTGTTTTACCAATTGGCCGGGGCATGCTTTGAATGGGCATGGACCGGCAGCTTGCATGCGGCGTTCCAAGATTTCCGCGTCGGCATTCCGGGCATGTTGCTGCAGATTCTCGGCGGTTACCTGCTGATTAAGCACGTTATCCGCAAGTAGCGGGAAAGTTTTCCGAGGGGAAAGGACGGGAAGGCCTGATGGCCTGCCCGTCCTTTTTTTGTGTCCCGGGTAGGTTTGTCAGCCTGTATCCGTCCTTTTGTGCGGGAAGGAAATTCTGTTTGCACGGGTGGAAACTCCAGCTTATGCGGGCAACTTCTTTATCTTTAGCCTAAGGATACACATCTCTAACCTGAAGATGCGCATCCTTAGCCTAAGGATATGCATCCTTAACCTAAAGATGAACTTCCTGCGCGGCTGGATGGAAGTTCCTGCACGGGCGGACGGGCAAGCCTGCCCAGCAAGAGAAGGTGAATAAAGCACAAAGAACGTTTATTCCGCCCGTGGGGAGTGCAGTATTCTGCCACTTGGCATATTTTTAGTGTGCAATTAAGTGAAACCCTAAACAGAAATGATTATGAAAAAAGTATTGTTTTTTGCTGGCTTGTTGCTCGCCATGGCCTCGTGTGAGAAGGACCCTGACTTTGACGAGTTGAGCTGTGACTTGGTGGTTTATTCCGATTATGACACGGAAGCCGCTTTTGGGGCTTACGCCACCTATTTTTTGCCGGACAGCATCTTGGATGTGGCTTCGCACGAAGCCCGTTATTGGAAAGACGAAAATGCCTTGTCCATTATTGGCGAAGTAGAACGCCAGATGGATGCCTGCGGTTATACGCGCATCGCCGACCCGGAAAAGAAGGCGGAGGCTGATTTGGGCGTGCAGGTGTCTTACGTGTCGCAGACCAACCATGTGACAACCGGCGGCTATCCCAGCTATTGGGGCGGCTGGTGGGATTACGGTTTCTGGGGGCCGTGGTGGGGCGGCTGGTATTATCCGTACCCTGTCACGTATTCATACGACACTAACACGTTGATTCTGGAGATGGTGGACTTGACTGGCGCCGATGCCGCGCAGCAGGCAGGGGACGCGGGCGAGTCCCATCGTTTGCCTGTCATCTGGTATGCCAGTGCGCACGGCTACCAGTATGGGAACAACCGCGTGAACATGCAGCTTTTGCTGGATGGCGTGTCTCAAGCCTTCAGCCAGTCAGCCTATTTAGGGCGCACGGAGGCGTCAAATACAAGTGCTAATTAAAAGGGAAGGAGGAAAAAGACTATGAAACCAAGAATATCGTTTGGAAAGATGATGGCATGTGCAGCTGCCTTTTTGCTGCTTACGCCTGCGGCTCAAGCACAGGGCAGGGCCGAGGAATTGCACTTTACTGTGGATTGGCAGATGAACGCCCCTTTGTCCACTGGCTTTGCTGACAAAATCGGCGTGTGGGGAATGAACTTTGAGGGTGCCTACGACGTCACCTCCCGTTGGTCGGTGGGATTGTTCCTCAACTTCCATACAAACCACCGGTACATAGGACGGCAAACCTTGGCATTGTCGCCGACGGAATCGTTGACGACCGACCAGCAGCGTTCCGCCTACCAGTTGCCCTTTGGCGTGCAGGCGGCCTACAAGTTGTATGACGGCACGCATTTCAAGCCCTATGTCGGCGCGAAGGCCGGGGCGGCTTTCGTCCGCAATACCACTTATTACGGTACAGGCGGCACCTACGACGAGGGATGGGGCTTCTACATTGCCCCGGAACTGGGTTTCAGGGTTTACCCGTCCAAGGATTGCCGCTTCGGGTTCCATGTGGCTGGTTACTATAATTATATGACCAACCGTACTGCCACTTTGCTGGACGGCATCGACGGGCAAAGCAACGTTGGCTTCCGTGTTGGTGTGACATTCTAACCCTGTTGCCGTTTGGCCAGAGGATGTTTGCGTCCCGGCAGAGAGGAACATGCCTCCTGCCGGGACGTGTTTTTCTACAAACTGCAAAAGAACGAGACGAAAAATGGTACAGAAAAGTCCATCAGTATGCCGTGCAGGATGGCGATGGGAACCATTTCTTTGCCGGAATACCGGGCGATGACCGGGAGAGTCACGTCCATGGAAGTCGCCCCGGCTGCCGAAATAGGTGCCAATGGCCCGAAATATTTCCGGATGAGCGGGCTTCCCAATAATGCGAACATTTCCCTGAAGATGTTGGCGAGCAAGGCAATCGTTCCCAACTCGGCAGCAAGTTGCCAGCCGACAGACGGCGTTTTGAGTTGGGTGATGAGAAGGGACGAGAGTGAATAATAGCCAAAGCCGCTGCCTACGGCCATGCACTCGGCCACGCTCCATTGGCTTAGCAAGAGGCTGGCCATGGCCGAGAAAAGGAGCGTTCCCGCTGCAGTGCCTAAAGGGAGAAAGAGGTAGCGTGGATGCAGTTGGGCGATGATTTGCTTTATGTTCCCGTTGCAGCCGATGCTGATGCCCACTTGCAGCATCAGGGCATACAGCAGGAGGTTCGACAAACCCTGCGCCGGGATGAATCCAGGGAAAGCCCATCCAGCGATGCATCCGCAGGCGAAGGCAGCAAGGACGATGAGGCTTCCTTTCATGGTTTGCCCTCCTTCTTGAGGAAAAGGCGATGAACGGCCGATGCGGCAAGGATGCTGCCCGCTGTGCCGGCCAGTGCCAGCAGGGTGGCCTGCCCGCCTAATTGCCCGATATGTTGGAAAATGCCGGGAATGGCGCCGATAGACATGCCAAGGAAGAACAGCATTAGCCAGATCGTGACCGAGATGGCTTTCCCTATTTCTTGCAAAATGGGGAAGCGGCGGAGCAGATAGCCCAACCCTATCCCGATGCACATGACCCCTATGATTTCAATCATGACGTTAGTTGTTTCTTAAGTTGGAAAATAGTTCTGAGCGGCAAAGGTAAGGAAAATATCCCTTCCGTCCCTATTTGTGGGGATTGACAGCCTGCATGGCGGTATGGATTTTAGCCAAAACAGGCGATTGATAGGCATGGATAATGTGCCGACCTTTGCACCGTCTTAATTTTATATAGAAAAAGCAGCGTGAAAACAGGAGTATTGAGATTGTTGGGATTGCTTTCCTTGCTTAATTGGATGCCCCTTCTCCACGCCGATGAGGAGATGGCGGGAGTTTCGGGACGGGTTGTCTCAGCGGAAGAAGGGATTGTGGATTTTGCAACAGTGTATTTGAAGGACACAAATTATGGGACAACCACCGACTTGGAGGGTTTTTATCATCTTCATGCTCCAATAGGTGAATACGTGCTGGTGGTGTCGGCGGTAGGTTACCGCACGGAGGAGATGCAGATTGTGCTGGGCGATGGAAAATCGGTACGGCAGGATGTGGTTTTGCATCCTCAACCCATGGAACTGGATGAAGTGGTCGTTGTATCGAGCGGGGTAAGCCGTTTGAAGCGTTCGGCCTTCAATGCTGTCGCCTTGGACGCGAAAAGTTGGCAGAATACCACAAAAAACTTGGGAGATGCCTTGGCAAAAGCTCCTGGCATGAAGCTCCGTGAGTCTGGAGGGGTAGGATCGGACATGCAGGTCATGTTAGACGGTTTTAGCGGAAAGCATGTGAAGGTGTTTATCGATGGCGTGCCGCAAGAAGGAGTAGGAAGTTCGTTCGGGCTGAACAATATCCCGGTAAATTTTGCCGAACGCATCGAGGTGTACAAGGGAGCAGTTCCCGTGGGGTTCGGGACGGATGCCATTGGCGGTGTCATCAACATCGTGACAGGCAAGCAACGCAAACGGTGGTTTGCCGATGCTTCTTATTCATACGGTTCTTTCAACACCCACAAATCGAGCATCCATGCGGGGCAGACTTTAGGGAATGGTTTTACTTATGATATCCATGCTTTCCAGAACTATTCGGACAATGATTATTATGTGGATGCTCCTATCCGTGATTTTGCCACGGGCAACAATAATGCCGCCATGGGACGTGTGAGGCGTTTCAATGACGTTTACCATAACGAGGTTGTTGTGGCTAAATTGGGCGTGCTGGATAAGGCATGGGCGGACCGCTTGTTGTTCGGTTTCACGTGGTCTCACATGTATCAGGATGTTCAGACTGGTGTGCGGCAAAATATCGTGTATGGGCAGAAGCATCGGAAAGGCCATTCGTTGATGCCTTCCGTGGAATACAGCAAGCGTGATTTGCTGTTCAAGGGACTTGATGTAGTGGTGACAGCCAATTACAATCGGAACCAGACATTCAATGTGGATACCTCCGCTTATGAATATAATTGGTTAGGCGAACGCCATCTGATGAATGCGCGTGGTGAGCAGTCCTACCAGTATTCGCGTGCTGACAATGACAATTGGAATGCGACATTCACTGCGAATTACCGAATCGGGAAAATGCATGCATTCACGCTGAACCATGTGTTGAGCGCTTTCAGCCGTTCCAATACTTCTTTGCTGGCCAACGAAGAGTTGACGGATGCTATCGGCAAACGGACAAGGAAGAACATCACGGGGCTATCGTACCGTCTGATGCCTTCAGAAGTGTGGAATGCTTCCGTTTTCGGGAAATATTATAGCCAGTATGTGTCAGGCCCGATGGCTACCGATGAGAACATGACGGATTATGTGCGGACAACACGGAAGGTGGGTTCGGCAGGTTATGGAGCAGCAGCCACATGCTTTGTCCTGCCTGGATTGCAGGTCAAGCTGTCTTACGAGAAGGCTTACCGCCTGCCCACGATTGAAGAAATGTTTGGCGATGAGGACTTGGAGATGGGCGACATTGGCATCCGTCCGGAGAACAGCGACAATGTGAACCTGAACCTGAGTTATGCCAAGACATTCAAGAAACATGCCATTTACCTGGAAGGAGGGCTAGTGTACCGCAATACGAAAGACTACATCCAGCGCAATGTGGCCGACCTGAGTGGAGGCAAGTATGCGGCCACTTACATTAATTACGGGAAGGTGTTGACAAAAGGATACAATGTGTCAGCCCGTTACAGCTTTGGCAATTGGTTGTCTGTGGGCGGCAATTTCACACAAATGGATGTGCGTGACAATATGAAGACCATGATAGGAACTTCCGTCCCGAACCTTGCCTACAAGGAACGCATGCCGAACTTGCCTTACATTTTTGCCGATTCAGACATCACGTTCTATTGGCATGGTTTGGGCAAGAAGGGGAATACATTGTCCGTGTCGTATGACAACCAGTACCTGCATAGTTTCTCCTATTATTCACAGGCAATTGGTGCCAAGAGCGATTATGTGGTGCCTGGCCAGTTTTCGCACAATCTTTCTTTGTCATACAGCATGGAGGGCGGGCGTTACAACCTTTCGTTTGAATGCCGGAATTTCACGGACGAGAAGCTGTATGACAATTTCAGTTTGCAGAAAGCCGGGCGTGCCTTTTATGGGAAAGTGCGGGTCTGTTTCGGGGATTGACCGCCTGGCGCGGCTTTGACGAATGCATATATTGTTATGTTTTAAATAGAAAGAGATGGAAAAGAAACACTTTTTGGCTCCTGTATTCGCTTTGGCGATGATGGGGATGGCTTTTGTGGCCTGTGATGACAACAATGAACTTGGAAACGGCGGCGGCAGCGCAGATGGGAAAGCGGAATACGTCATAGCGGCATCCACCACGGCAACGACCAATACGGTGAACGTGCTGCTGACGGCACCCACATTGAACGAGGGGACAATCTCCACCCTGAACAATGGTTTGGTGAACGATGGCGCCACCCAATGGGTCTTTTACGGGGACGAGTACCTTTATGCGTTGAAGTACAATGACGGGAATGCCGGGTTGACCACTTCCTATGTCATGGATGCCGACAATCAAGTGGTGAAGCGCAACGGCGAGTTTGCCGTTCGTCGTTTTACCACGTATGGCGTTTATGGGGATTATGTGATGACCATCTCTACCGGCGACGGGCCTACGGAGTATAACGATGGGAACGGCTACACGCCGCAGTACTTCCTGATTTCGTACTTGGATGCTGCCAATGAGACTTATACGACCAATGACACGAAGAACACGGTTTATTCATCGGAGAATTTCCTGGGCAATGGGGAATATGTCACTTTGGCCGGCATTTTGGAACATGACGGGAAGATTTACACGGCGGCTGTCCCGATGGGGCTGAGCCAGTACGGCACGAAGGACCAAGGCGGCAAGTGGGTGTTGCCGGGCAATGAGGATCTTGTGAAGACGGAGAGCGGCGGGCAGGCCAGCAGTTCATACGAGAAGGACGAACTGCAATGGACGCAGTACCCGGACGAGTGCTGGGTGGCCATCTTCAACGACGAGACGCTGACCGGCAAGAAGTTGATACGGACGGACAAAATCAGTTATGCTTGCGGGCGGAACCGTTCGCAGTATTACCAGATGATATGGGAGGCAGGCAACGGCGACATTTACGTGTTCTCGCCGAGCCATGCCAAGACAATGGCCGACCCGCGCCAGCAGACCACTTTGCCGGCAGGCGTGGTGCGCATCCCGGCCGGCACGGAGGACTTTGACGATTATTATTGCGACTTGGAGGCTTTGTCGGGCGGCCTTTCGTTCATGCGGGTCTGGCCCATTGCCGATGATTATTTCCTCCTGCTGATGTTCGACAAGCCCTATACGGCATCCGACCGTGTGGCCAACCGTTTGGCGGTGTTCAAAGCGGGCGACAAGACGTTGAAGTACGTGTCCGGGCTTCCCTCGCAGGAGGTGATTTCCGGTTTTGGGAATGCTCCTTACATGGAGGACGGCTGCGCTTATGTCACGGTGACCACGACGGATGGTTTCCCGGCTATCTATAAAGTGGACCCTGCCACGGCATCGGCGGCCAAGGGGCTTACGGTAGAGGCCACGCAACTGTCCGGCGTAGGCAAATTGGTGTATCATCCGTAAGGCAGGGCGCTGATGGGCATGAGGAAGTTTTTCCGTTGGGTGCATCTCTGGCTGTCTGTGCCTTTCGGGGTGTGCATCTCCTTGGTTTGCTTTTCGGGTGCCATGCTGGTGTTCGAGGAGGAAGTGACGCGCCTTTGCCGTCCTGCCCTTTATGAGGTGGATGAAGTGAAGGAAGAAACTTTGCCGTTGGATGAGTTGGTGGCACGGGCTGCCCCTTTTGTCCCTGAAGGAGTCCGGGTGGCGGGCATCACTTCCTTTGCCGACCCTGCGCGGGCTTGGCAGGTGAACCTGTCGCGCCCCAAGCGGGCGGCGTTGGCTATCGACCCTTACACGGGCGAGGTGAAGGGGCGGCACGAACGTCTTCCTTTCTTCACGGTGATGTTCAGGCTGCATCGTTGGATGCTGGATGCTTCCCGCCCGTCGGAGGGCGTTTGGTGGGGCAAGATGGTGGTGGGCGTCAGCACGCTGATGTTCGTGGCGGCCTTGCTGTCGGGCATCGGCGTGTGGTGGCCCCGCACCCGGAAGGCTTTCTCCGACAGCCTGAAAGTGGTGGCCCGCAAAGGGTGGAGGAGGTTTTGGCATTCCCTGCATGTGGCCGGGGGCATGTATGCCGTGTTGCTGTTGCTGGTGATGGCCTTGACGGGGCTTACGTGGTCTTTCGGCTGGTACCGCACGGCGTTCTATCGTGCCTTTGGCGTGGAGTTGGCCAAGGCTGCGTCCCGTGGCGGGACGGGCGGCGGGCAGGTTGCGGGAACCTTGCTGCCCGACGTGCGGAACTGGCAGAAGGTGCATGCGGAATTGTCGGGAAGGAATCCGGGTTGGCGGCAAATCATGGTGGCCGACGGGCAGGCTTCCGTGGCGTTTGATGCTTTGGGCAACCGCCGTGCCGCCGACCGTTACCGTTTCAGCCCTTCGGACGGGCAGGTCACGCAAGTGTCCCTCTACAAGGACGCTGCCCGCGAGGGGAAGCTGCGGGGGTGGATTTATTCCCTCCATGTGGGCAATTGGGGCGGATGGGTCACCCGTGTCCTTTATTTCGCGGCGGCTTTGCTGGGCGCGGCGTTGCCCTTGACCGGCTATTACCTGTGGATAGCCCGGCTGTTAAGGAAGGGAAGGCGAAGGGCGGCCTTGCCGTAAAGGGGCGGGCTGTCGCCCGCCTTTGCGTCTGCCTCTCCAAGGAGGGAAAATGGGTGCAGGCGTGCGGAAAGCTCCGTTCTCCCGTGCAGGAAGTCCCGTCCATGCGGGCAAATTCTATATCTTTAGGCTAAAGATACACATCCTTAGCCTAAGGATATGCATCCTCAGCCTAAGGATGGACTTCCTATGCGGGTGATTGCGGTTTCCCATGCGGGTGGCTTGGGTTTCCTTCCCGCGTGCTTCCGCCTGTCCGCCCTTTTGCTTGCCCCGGGCGGCGCGCCGTGCAGCGGGAGGGGCATGAAAAAACTCCCGGCGGCAGCCGGGAGCTTCCTGCAAGGGCAAGGTTATTGCTTTATCCACACCCCGGTGATTTCGCCGATGTACATCTTGTGCATGGCTTTGCCGCTCCATTCCGTTTGCAGGCCTTCGTCGTGGAGCGCGTCGGGCGAGAGGGATTGCGCGAGCATTTTCCGGCATTCTATGACGATCCGTGCCTCTTTGAAGGCGGTGGCGCCCGACGGGGTGGCGACGGGGGTCAGCCCGGTGGCCTGTATCTTGTCGCCGTCCCTCCCAGAGTGCGTGCCGCAGTATTGGAGCGCGTCGCGGTTATTCTCCGCGTAGAAGGTGAGGGTGTAGGTCTCGGCTTTTTCCATGAGGCGATAAGTGTGGCGGGCGGGGCTGATGAAGCAGAAGGCCACGGGGCGGTTGTACAAATGGCCCAATCCGCCCCATGAAGCGGTCATCATGTTGGTGCTGCCCTCGTGGGTGGCGGTGACGAGCATCCAGTCGTTGGCGAGCATTTGGATAATGTTGTCGGGGATTTCCGTGGGGCTGATGCGGGTGAAGCCTTCCATGTTGCCGGTGGCAGGGGCAGATGTCGCCAAAGGCGGTTGTGCCTTCGGGGCAGGCTGGGGTTGGGCCGGGGCGGCGGCAGGCGTTTGCGCCATGTCTTGTGCGGGGCGCATGGCGGCGATGGCCTGTTCCACGTCCTGTTGGAGGCTGCGGATGAGGTCCACGGTGTGGATGCGGAACTTCTTCGTGCCGGGCACCAGCTTCGTGCCGTTGCGGTAGAGCGCGTTCTCGTCGCTGATGATTTCTTCGGCGGGTATCTTCTTCGCGGGGTCTTCATAGACGTAGTTCAGGTGGCTGATTTCCATGTCGCAGCGGCCCGGCGCGAGGAAGAAGGTGACGCGGTAGTTGAACAAGGCGCGGTCCAGCGCCAAGGCATGCTTCAGGAACACCAGGTATTCACTGCCTTGGTTCACAATCTGGCCTTTTTCCATGTTGGTGTACAGCACCCGCCCTTGGTTGTCTTCTTCCGTGCGGAAGCGTTTTTCCGACCATTCCTCCAGGCGGCGGAACAGCCTTTCCTGCGGGATGCCCGTGCAGTCGAAGGTGAAAGTGTACTTTATCTTGCCGTCTGTTTCAGGCACGGCGCCGGCCAGGTAAAGGGAGTCTTCCTGTGCGGGCAGGGCGATGCTTGCCAACACGAGGGCGAAGAAGAATAACAGTTTTTTCATTGTCATCGTATGTTATCGGGTTAATGAGAATCTCAGGGCGACGCCGAAGTCGGTGTTCGTCACCGGGTACGACGTGGACGACACGAGCGGCATGGTCTTTTCGCGGTCGAAATACAGGCGGATGGTGAGCAGGCGCGAGAGGGTGTAGTCTGCCGAACATGAAATCTTCAGCGAGCGGTTGCCGCTGGTGGCCTGCGTGGTTTCTGCTTGGATGTCGCGGGCAAGGGCGGACTGGTTCCTCAATGAAAAGTCGGCGCGCAGGTTCAGGTCGTTGCTTACCGGGTTCTTTCCCTTGCCGCCTTTGCTGTCTTTTCCTTGGCTGCTGCCGCCTCCCCCGAACAGTTTCAGGTCGGCAATCTTGTAGCCCACGCCGATGACCAGGTCGTTCGAGGAGGATTCCACCAGTTGCACGGCGGCCATGCTCAGCGTCATGGCGCGTGTTTTCTTGTATTCCACCTTGGCTGTCAGGTTGTTCTTGAACGTCATGTCCACGCCGATGAGGGGCGAGAACTGCTCGTTGATAGAGACTGTCCCGATGTCGTACATGCTGGAAGGCACGTAGGTATCCTCATTGGTGATGTCTTGCACGAATCCCAAGTCGCCGCTGTATTGCCAGAAGTTCTGGAACGTGCTGTACGACCCGATGGAATACGTGCTGCGGTAGGCGTGGTTGATGTTGAAGCTCTTGAAGTAGCGTTGGAAGAACTCCAGCTTGCTCAGCCCGCTGTATGTGATTTTCCAGTTCGGCAGGATGGACAAGAGCTTCGGGAAGAAATCCAAGGTGGCTTTCTCTGGGTCGCGTCCGGTGTAGGTGGCCAAGAAGGCCGGCACCAGCACGTCTGCCGAGTATTTGCTGATGGTCCCGTTCTCCGGGTTGAAGCGGTTCTGCGTCCCCGGGTAATAGGCGTTGGCATATTGCGCCTCCGCCCGCCTTTGGAACACGTCGAGATTGCGGAGGAACTTGTCGAATGTCTTCGAGCGGTACCCGTTGCCGGCCTTGCTTTTCGTGAAGGCGCTGCCGATGGTGATGACGGTCATGTTGAAGTTGCCGCTCCGTGTCTCAGGCATGCCGGAGAACATGTATTGGATGCTGCGCGAGTCGTTCACCGTGCGGTTGGCGTTCAGGTCTATCTTGAAGTCGCGGAACGGTTCCAAGATGACCCGTATCTGGAAGTCCTGCATGGCGTTGGTTGTGGCAGGATCCACGATGGAGTCGCTTTTCGACAGCCAGTTGTTCCGCACGGCTTTGGCCAGATAGTTGTCGCCTTGCATGCCGAAGGCGAAGTCCAGCCCCGGTGCGAACAGGCCGCCGGCCTTCTTCTGTCCGAGCATGTCGCCCACTTCCATGAGGTACCCGGGGATGTTCATGGCGTAGGTGTTGCGGTAAGTGACGCTGACGTTGCGCACCATCATGGCGAAGCGCGAGGCGTATTGCGCCAGTTTGTACCACGTCTGGTCTTCAGGTTTGGGGCCGGGCAGCACGGTGAGCTTTATCTTGATGGAGTCGTTGCTCGTGAGCAGAATCTGGTTGGCGTCCTTCACCTTGTATTTCACGGGGTATCTTTTCCCGTCCTGTGTCAGGGCGGATACCTTCACCTTCTTGCTGCCCAGCTTGTGGGGGACGGCGAGGGTCGTGTCCGGGTAGAGTTGTATTTCCTTCTCGAACTTCTTCACGGTCTTTTTCTTGGCCGATGTGGTGCGTCCCCGGCTGTTCACGGTGCTGCGGCGGTTGGAGGCAAACTTCTTGTTCGTGTCTTTCAGGAACGGCACTTTGTTGTACAGCAGTTCCAAGTTGAACCGCCCGTTCACGTCAAACGAACGCTGGTTGGCAATGGTGTTCATGGCAGTCCCGTCGTCCAGTTCCACGCCCCTGTCCCAATTGTAGGAAGAGGAGAACTGTGCGTCGGCCGTCACCCAATCGAGGAGCGGCAGTTTGTTCAGCGGCAGTTGCAGGTTGGCGCTGAAGGATTGCTGGTACTCTAATGGCCGTCCGAACGACAGGAGGCTCCGCTTCACCGAGTCTTTCCATGCGGTGTATTCGTCGGGGTACAAGTCTTTGTTGACCGGCCCGTAGGGTTCTTCGATTTCCGCTTGCGTGGCCGATGAGAAGTTCAGTTTCAGTGCCTTCACGATGTCCCAACGGATGGCGAAGTCGCGGTTCCACAGGAAGTCCTTGGAGGTGGAAAGCGGGATTTCCATGTCTGCCCCGTAAGTGTTCTCCAAGTCGCGCATCTGGTATTCATAGTAATGGCGCGACATGTCGGTGTTGAACGAGATGCTTTGCGGCAGGTAGTTGATGCCGAACTCTTTGAACATCTTCAGCCATTTGGATTTTCCTTTTATGTTCTTGAACGGCTCCCAAGCAGGCAGTGCCGGGGCGTAGGCATACCCGAAGTTGGCGTTCCAGTTGTTGTCTATCTCCCAAGCTGTGGTGTTCCCTTGGTTGTGCAGTTTGGTGAACGAGTATCCGAAGGTGAAGTTGGACGGGTCATAGGGCATAGGTGTCTTGCTGGTGATGTCAACCCTCACGTTGCTGAGGCTGAAGTTCTTGTAGGTGGACACTTCTTGCGCGATGTTTTTCAGGGAGTCTTTCTGGTGCTTGGTGGAGAATGTGGCCAAAGCGTCCTCCAACAAGATGTCTTGGTCCAAAGGATTGTAAAGCGGGCTGGTGATTTCTTTGGAGAAAGAATAATAGATGGGTGCGCTGACTTTCGCTTTGGCGGGGAAAAGCTTGCCCAGTTCAAAGCTGGTGGTGATGTTGTACTGGTAGAAGTCGTCCAAACGGCGTTCGCTGACGCTTTGCTCTAATCCGCCGAACCCGGCTGTCTCCACATGTCCGCCTACGTTGATGGTCCCCAGGTCGGACAACTGCACGTTCAGGTTGCCTTGTGCAGCCCAGCCGCCGTCTTCGTTGAAGTCGGTGAGCCGCAGTTCGTTCACCCATATCTCTGCGGATTGGGTGGCGCGTGAGTTGTTCCTTATGCCAATCATGACGGTCTTCACTTCTGCCAGGCTAGGGTTCCCGATGATGCTGACCTTGTTTGAGGGTTTGTCCGGGTCATAAGAACTGTACACGGTGGCATAGCTTACGCCTGCCTCGCCCCGGTTCTTGGCGGTGTTGCGTTCTTTCTTCAAGTCGGTCAGCACGGTGAAAGGCAAGTCCAGCATGTTTTCTTCCGGCCACACGGCTTCCCTTCCCGTGGCATCGGAGTATGTCCCTTCCGGCGTGAGCTTCAAGGGGATTTCATATTCGTAGTAATTGTTCTTGTAGTCGGAACCCAAGCGAATGAACACGGAGATGTAGTCGTCCTCCAAAGCCATGTCGCCCACCAGGCGTTCGGCATGCACGAACATTTTCATGCGGCGGTATTGCCGCATGTCCATGGAGGTGTTTTTGTAAACGGCCCGGGCATCGCCGCTGCCAAGGTTGGTCACTTTCAGGCTCATGGACTGTTCATTTTCCTGGACCAATTGCGGTTGGCTGGGGTCGAGTACGCGGGATATGCCGGGCGGGACGACGTAGTTCACGGGTTCTTTGTCGCCATTTTCCTCCAGGTTGACGGCTGCCACATCGAGGGTTGCCCCGGATGCTGCCGTTTCCGACAGCGGTTGTTCGTAAGTGCGCCATTCCCCGCGCACCAGTTCCATGGTGGCGAAACGCAGGACCGTCGGTTCTTCAAAGTTGGTAAGGTACATGCGCATGAAACGGATGGACTTGGTGTCGCTGATGCCGTTGACCGACCTCCCGGATTTGACAGGCACTTTGAACTGGTACCACTTCACGGTCTCCGTGTTCCCGTTGCGCAGTTTCACGGATGCTTCGCGGATATTGTTGATATAGTTGCTGCCCACTTGCATCTTGGCCGGGTCCAGTTCGATGATGTATTCGTAGTATTTTTCTGTTTCGTTCATCGTGTTGTCTTGGTTGATGTCCTCGATGTCGGGGGTTGTCTTGGCCGCCAGTTCGGTCGAGGCAAGGGAGTTTCCTTCCGTGCCGGAGTAATATTTGTAGCGTTCCAGGATGGATGCTTCGCGGGCATCCAGGTCATCTCCCCGGTAATGGTGGAAATCATCGGCGGCGGGGTCGTCTTGGAACTGCTGGAATGTTTCGGCCGACACGATGCCTTGTATGCTGTTCAGGTAGTCCCGGTAGGAACTGAACGTTTGTTCATCGGAGGAACTTAGCCCGTCCAGCCCTACATCCTGTATGGTCCGGTTCTGGTTGTCGAAGGCATAGACGATGCTTCTTTCTCTGGGTGTGCGTCCCCACACGGTGCTGTCCACTTTGCTCATGTCGCCGTCCACGGGGATGCCGTTCTCGTAGAACTTCTTGCCGTCTTTCAGCACATCTTCCGACACTTCGCCCAAGTTGATGACAAACGAGCCGCCCCGCCGTTTGCCGGTGGTGGATTCGTAGATGAAGGGGTCGAGCATCCAGAACTCAATGTATTCGATGTTGGCCGTTTCAAAGTCGCTGGTGTCGAGTTTCCGCATGATGCCGCCCCAGCGTTTTTCGGGGCTGTTCAGCTTTCCATCGCTGGTGAGGTCCGTATCCAGGTTGTACGGGCCGCGTTCATCGGGGTAGTATGCGAGGTTCAGCACGGTGAGCGTGGACGAGCCCATCATGGAACTGGAGATATCCTTGTTGGGATACAGTTCCCGTTCATAGACTTCGCGGACATAGTGGTTGGAGAGTTGGTCCAAGTCGTTTTTGATGTGGCTGGGCGTCAGGTTGGAATTGCGCCGGGTGAACAGGGGGTCGATGTTGTACCAACTCAGCAAGGCGCGGTTCATCCCGTACCTCAGGTCGTTGCTCAGCTTGGATTCTTCGAACTCTGTCGGCGTGCTTGCCAACATCCAATAGGAAGGCTGGTGGATGTCGATGCCGTTTTTGGTGGACTCGAAGTCATCAATGTAGGACGCGTTGTCTTGTATCCCTTTGGCATGTCCGGGGATGAGTTGTGCAAATTCCGCTGTGAAGCTGATGTTCGATGGCTGTGTCACGTTGATGAGCGGCAGTTTGTCGAGCATGTTGGTGAGCCATTGCGATTCTGTTTTCCAAGAAGTGTTGAGTCCCCACAAGGTGTTGGCAATCGGTTCGTCTCCCATCGACACTTTGCTGGTCAGGGGTTTTTCGCTCAAATGCATGATGGTTCCTCCGATTTGGAAATTTTTCGTGAAATCGTAGGTGAAGTTCATGCCCACCATGGTTTTCCGTTGCATGCTGTAATTGGTGTTGCTTTCGAGGTTGACGCTGATGGCGGTGCCGGCATCGATGATGCTTTGGTTGAGGATGGTGACCACGCCCATGGTGTAATCCACGCTGTAGTCCACATTCTCGGTCAAAGTCTGCCCGCCTGCCGTGACGTGTACGGAACCCACCGGGATGTTCATCGCGCCCAATTGTATTTCGGCGCCCGATGAGGCCTTGTATTCCCCTGCCAGCTTGAACTTGTTTTTCTCTGCGATTTGCTGTGCCACGGTCTTGGTGGAGTCATACAGTTCCTGATAGACATATTTGTCGGCGATGGCATCGTTGCCAATCATTTTCCGGAGGTGGCTTCCGAAGGGTTCCACCACCGGGAAGTAGATGCGCCCGTTTTGCGCCACGACGGTGTAGCCCTCCACAAAGTCGAAGAAGCCGTTCGGCTGCTTCTGGTTGTTGTTGTCGAGGCGGTCGAGGTTCATCACCCGTATCAGGGGCTGCTTGGCTATGTTTCCTTCCGGGATGTAATTGATGTAAACGCCGGTGGTGTCGCTTTGGTAGAGGATGTCCATGCGGAAGTCTTCTTTCTGTATCTGGTAGGCGTTCAGCGAATACACGTTTTTCATCATCAGGTCCCAACTGGCGGAGGAGGGGGAGTTGGAGGTGTTTTTCAGCAGTTTCACCACGAGGCAGCTTTTGGTGTCGGTGATGTCGGTGGCAAATTCCCCTACTTGGTAGCTCCGTCCCCCTTTGGTGTATTCAAAGGCCACGGCCAGCACTTCATCGGGTTGCAGGGTTTGCTTCAGCGAGATATAGCCTAATTTTTCGTTCAACGTGTATTCCGATGAGGTCAGCAGCCGTGCGCTTTCTATCTTTTCATAGTCCATTCCGGCTTCCAGTACCCCGTCGAGCATCGGGGTCACGTTTTCCACGTTGCGGATGCCTGAATAGGTGGAGTTGAGGGTGGCGTACAGGTCGTTGGCTGCGTTGCAGGGAAGTGTCTCGCTTCCCGGGTGCCATTGGCTGTTGCCTATCACGTCGTGTTCGGCCAGGTCGGTGAAAGCGACGATGTTTCGCGGGTTGTCATAGTTTCCCCGCTTGTTGGTAATCCACACTTCGATGCGCCCGATGGTGATGCCCGACATGACGTTGGGCAGCTGGCTCATGTTGTTGTCGTAGGTGTTGCGGAAATAGTGGGCCAGGAAGAAGTGGCGGTTTTCGTCGTAGTCGTCCACCGTCAGTTCGTATTCCGTGGTCTGCGCGCCGCCTTTCGAGGTGACGGTTTTCGACTCCGATTCTTGTTGCGACACGACGGTCTGCAGCTTCAGTTTGCCGAATTGCAGGTCGGCGCGGATGCCGAACAGGGAAGTCGCGCCCCGGATGAGGGAACTGTTGGTGGGCATGCTGACGTTTCCGGCTTCCAGCAGTTGGATGATTTCGTCTTCCTTGCCTTCGTATTTCAGTTTTATTTTTTGCGAATCGAAGTCGAACGTGGCATCGGTGTTGTAGTTCAGGTTCATGTCCACCTTGTCGCCCACTTTCCCGTTCACGTTGATGTTGATTTTCTCGTCGAAGTCAAAGCTGAATGTCTTCCGGCTCCGGGCGGGCAGCGAGGGGTTTTGCAGGTTCTGCATGTTGCCTCCTATGCTGAGTTCGGCGCTTCCTTGCGTTTTGATTTGCACGCCTCCCGGGCCGAATATCTTTTCGGCCGGGCCGATGTCGAACTTCATGTCGGCAAAGTTGAATTTGTCTTTCCCTTCCGTGGCGAACTGTTCTGCCGTCTTGGCGCGGTAAAAGTCCTGCAATGACTTCTTCATGCTCCATTCGGCGTATTCCTCCGGCGTGAGGAAGAAAGGCACGTCGATGTAGTCCTCGCCCGCTTTTGTGCCGATGATGTACAGGTTGCTTTCTTCGTTGTATTCGATTTCCGTCTTGATGTTTTCCGGGTCGCGCAGGTCGGCGGGCGGTTGTTCCAAGTCGTCTAATACTTCCGGCGCGGTCTTTCGCACCGAATATCGCGGTGGGATGGAGTCTTCCCCGGCAAGCGATGCGTTCTCCGCCGTGTATCCCGCAGGGACGCCTGCATGGGAAGGCAGGCTTCCTGCCGTGCAGAGGCAGGCGGCGGCCAGGAAGGCGCATGCGATATGTCGGAACGGGTGCTTCATCGGTTCGGCGGGCGTTTGATCCTTTTTTACAGCCTTTTCAGCGCTTCTTTGATGACTTGTTCCACCGTGAGCGCGGGGTTTTCCTTCAGGATGGCGGTGGTGGCTTTCTGTGATGCGGCGGCAGCGAAGCCTAACATGGTGAGCGCGGCCACGGCTTCTTCCTGTATTTCGTTGCTGAAAGGTGTGGGCGCCAGGGTGCCTGCCGCGCCGGCATTGGCGATTTTGTCTTTCAGGTCCACGATGATGCGCTGTGCGGTTTTCAGCCCGATGCCTTTGATGGTTTTCAAAGCTTGGGTGTTGCCGGTGCTGATGACGCTGCACAGTTCGTCTGGCGACAGGGCGGAGAGAATCATCCTTGCGGTGTTCCCGCCGATTCCCGGCACGGTGATGAGGAGCAGGAACAGTTCCCGTTCCTGTTTTTCCGCGAAGCCGTAAAGGATGTGCGCGTCTTCGCGTATCACTTCGTAGATGTACAGCCGGCAATTGTCCGCGTGTTGTATGGCGGTGTAGGTGTTCAGCGAGATGTTGATGCTGTATCCGATGCCGTTGCATTCCAGGATGGCGGTGGCAGGGGTGATTTCCGTGATGTTTCCTTTTATGTATTCTATCATACGCTTGTTGTTTTTCGGGAGGCTGTTTTTCTGTGCAATGTCCCCTATCGTTTCACAAACGGACGGGGTAGGCGGTTTATTGTTCGCGGCACCCTGTTGGCGGCATTTTTTTGTGCTTGCGGACGAGTGCAGGAAAACCTTGGGAGGTTTTTGAAATTGTTCTATGAAGTTTTCAGAATAGTTCCTGAACTTTCATGCAATTGTTGCTGAACTTTTCCGAAATGTTTTGTGGGCTGTTTCCGGTACGATACGCAAGATTTTGCGGCTTTGTTACAGCATCGTTGCGATTTGCTTTTCTGCCTCTGGATTCTTATATAGTAAAATTTGAAATTTTACGTGAAAAAATGGCGGATTTTATATAGTAAAATCCGCCATTTTATTGGATAAGTTTTTTCCTTTCGTTCAGTCTTTTTTCTCCTTCTCCATCTTCTTTTTCACGATGTCCCTCTTGAAGTGCATTTCCGCCCTTTGCACTTTGTAGATTTTCTGCGGTGAAAGCATGCCTTTGAATTTCAGGTAGTATTCCTTGTCCATCTGGGCGGCGCGCACGCGGTTGTCATACATTTGGTCCAACGCGCGCTCGTATTGCACAGGTGTCACGGTTTTCATGCGTTTTATCTGCCGCATGTTCCGCCGCACGGAGTCGTTGAGGGCCTTCTTCTTGTCTTGCAGTTCAAAGAACAGGGGGAAGAACTTTTGGGATTCTTCCGGGGAGAGCGCCGCCCGTTGCGCGATGAAAGCCTTTTGCTTTTCCCGGAATTCTTCCTCGCTGAGGCGTTGGTCGCTTTTGTCTTGTGCGTGGATGCCTCCTGCCGCAAGCAGGAGAGCCGTCAGGCAGATGATGGTTTTTCTCATGGCGGGTGCTTTTTTAATTGTTGTTGTCATTGAATTCTTCGTCCATGTATTCATAGAAGCTGTAGTCGTCCATGGCGATGAGTTGGTCCAAGATGGCGTAGTCGATGCATTCATCGACGGAGAGAACCGTTTCATCGTCCGGGAGGACGCTTCCGTTTCCGGCATGGGAGGTGCGTTCCATCATGAAGCGGATGGGCAGCAGGATGGCCACGAACATGGCGGCCATGTAAAGCCATGGGCGCACCTTGCCCCATGTGGAAGGCTTTTCTGCGGGGATGAAGGCTTTTTCAGGAAGTTTCCCTGTGATTTCCTTGCACACGTCGTCGAAGTAGTTCCCGGGGACGGTGAACGGGTTCCCTTTGCCTATTTCTTTCAGGATGTTGTCTTCCTCTTTCATGTTGTTCTCTCCTTTCTCCTTATTTAGACTTGCCAAGCGGCAAAAGGTTTAAACATGTTCCCTTAAAAAGTTTTCGATTTTCTTCACCGCATGGTGGTAGGAGGCTTTCAATGCCCCTGTGGAAGTGCCGGTGATGTCGGCGATTTCCTCATAAGTCATCTCCTGGAAGTATTTCAGGTTGAAGACGATGCGCTGCTTTTCCGGGAGTGTTGCCAACGCTTGCTGGAACAGGATTTGCGTCCGGTTGCCGGAAAAGTAAGGGTCGCTCTCCAGCTTGTGCGCGATGTCGGCCTCGGGGTCATCGATGGAGACATGAGCCTGGCTTTCTTCTTTTTTCAGGAAGGTGAGGCATTCGTTGAGGGCGATGCGGTAAAGCCAAGTGGACATCTTGGCTTCGCCACGGAAGTAGTCGATGTTGAGCCATGCTTTCACGAACGTGTTTTGCAGGAGGTCGTTGGCGTCTTCATGCGACAGCACCAGCCTTCGGATTTGCCAGTACAGGGGCTCGCTGTATTGCCTGACGATGCGGGCAAAGGCTTCTTTCTGGTGTTCTTTGTCGTGGAGCGACGCGATGGCTTCCTTCTCGTTGTAAGCGTCCATGGTGTTTCTTCTTTGTCTTTTCCTTAAAAGGCTTTTCTGTTGGTAAAGGTTTCATGAGAGATTGTGGGCAAAGTTAGGGATTTGAAATCTGAAAAAGAGAGAAAGAAACATAAAAAAAGCCGAGGCACTTATTGCCCCGGCTTGTGCATGAACCCGTATGGTTGCGGTTTTAGCGGACTACTTTTGCCACTTGGTTGCCGGCTTTCACCAACAGGACTTGGTTGGCGGGGAGGTTGCTGATGGCTGTCTTTCCGCCATCGGCCTGGATGTTGGCCACCACTTGCCCGGCGATGTTCATCACGGTGATGTCTTCGCCTGCCGGTGCTGTCACATACACCACGCCGTCGGCAGCGTAGATGGAAACGCCCTCAGCCGTTGCGGTGGAGATGGAACTGGGGTCCTCCCATGAATAAGCTGTGAGGTTCTTGATGCCTGTGCGCCCGAAATACAACTCTAAACTGCCGTAAACGTACACTTCTTTGTTCAAGTTGCTGGGGTTGGCCACGAGGTTCAATGCTTCGCGGATGTCGCTTCCGCTCTTCAGTTCCACAGGAACGGTCACTTCGAGCCCGTCTTCTCCTAAAGCGATGTTTGATTCCACGTTTTCTTCAGCGATGCCCGAAAGATTCGTCTCGCTCGTCTGTGTGGCACAGCCTTTGATGGCGCCTTTCACCCAAAATTCGCCTTCCGTAGTGTTGTTCAATGCAACGACATCGCTAAGGTTGAGAGGATCGGCTGCCGTGCCGGCTCTTTCTACTGTGGTGGCTGTCAGGTTCAGGCTCTTGGTGAGAGAGCCGTTGCTGATGGTGAGGATGGCATTGGCTGCACCAGCTGTGCTGCCGGTGTAGGTGATGTTTATGTCGCCGCCTGCCGCAGGCAACGTGTTCACATCGGCTGCGAACATGGTAGCGTTGTCGCCGCTGATGGCTACTTCAATGTCGCTGCTGAGGTTTTCTGCCACGACTTTCACGGCCTTTGTTTGCGTGCCGTTCAGTCCTGTGCCGTAAATTACGTCACTTTCATCGCTGAATGAAAGGGAGGGGTCTGCAGATGCTTCGTTGATGGTGATTCTCATCACTTGGGCATTCTTGCTGTTGGTTGCGGCCAGTTTGTAGCGCACGCCTGCTTCTTGGTTCGACAAGAGGAAGGTATAGTCCGTAGCTGCTTCTGCAGTCACTTTGGTGTCCACAGGTTCTTCTTCCCAAGTGATGCTTCCATTCTCTTCTTTCCCGATGAAAAGGCCGATTTCTGCCGTGAAGGAAATGCTGCCTTCACCACTGGTTACTACAATGTTTCCTACCGGGAAATCCACTTTCGGGAGGATGATGTATCCCGATTGTTTGGCTAAATACAGGTTGGCTGCATCACCGTATGTGTTCAGTTTCCCGTTAAAGATAACCCATTCCGTCCCGTTGGGTGCGGTGTGCGTGCTTTCTTCCTGCACATTCTTTGTGGGGAGGGCAGGAGTCCATTCGCCATCAAAAGTGGTGGCCACTTGGTTGGCGGCAAATCCTGTGGTGCCTGTCAGCATCAGGAACATTGCCATTAAAGTCAGTGTAAACTTTTTCATACGCTTTTAATTATTAAGTGAATAAATAAATGAATGTCTGCACATATGTTTTTTCATCGTTTCAAAGATAGCGGTTTCTTTTGAGATGGAATCGTTTGGATGGTGAAACTTGCTTAAATTGCGATGCAAAGGTTTTCTTTTGCCAATCTGCATTTCGGGAATATTTCAGATGCTTCCTCTAAGAGCGTGCTTTCGTCGTCGTAGCGGGCAGAGAAGTGGCCGATGACCAGTTGCTTCACTTCGGCCATCTGCGCGATTTGCGCGGCTTGGCGCGCCGTGCTGTGGAATGTTTCCTTGGCTCTGGGCAAGTCGCTTTCGGCAAACGTGGCTTCGTGGAACAGAAGGTCCGCGCCATGTATCTGATCCGCGATGTCTTTCTTGAAGATGGTGTCCGAGCAATAGGCGTAACGGCGGGGAGGTTCGGCGGGGCGCGTCAGGCGGCGGTTGGGGATGGTTTGCCCGTCTGCCGTCACATAGTCCGCGCCTTCCTTTATCTTGTTCAGTTCATGGACCGGGATTTGGTAGAAATCAATCATTTCGCGCAGCAGATGGTTGGGGCGGGGCTTTTCGGAAAACAGGAAGCCGCAGCAGGGGATGCGGTGGCGCAAAGGGATGCTTTGCACGGTGATGCTGCGGTCTTCATAGATAATGGTTTCGTGGGTCGGGTCGATGGCATGGAAACACACTGTGTAGGGCAAGTGTTGGCAGAAGTAACCTAACTGCGCGGAGAGCAACGGCTCCAAGTCGGCATGGGCATGGATGTGCAGTTGCGCCGTGCGGTTGAGCATGCCGAACGTGGAGATGAGGCCGGGCAGCCCGAAGCAATGGTCGCCGTGCAGGTGGGAGATGAAGATATGGTTCAGGCGCGAGAATTTCAGTTTGGAACGCCGCAGTTGCAGTTGCGCTCCTTCGCCGCAGTCAATCATGTAGAGTTTCTCCCGGATGTTGACGACTTGCGAGGTGGGAAAATGCCGGGTGGTGGGCAGGGCGGAGCCGCAGCCTAGGATGTTGATTTCAAATTTTTCCATACCGTCGGGTGCTTGTTCAGGAAGCAAAGGTAGGGAAAAAGGAAAGGCTGCCGAAATAATGGGCAGCCTTTCTTCAGGGGTTGGAAGAATATTTTTTATTCTTTGTTGTTTTCCAACTGTTGCTTCAATGCGGCAAGGGCGTCGATGTCTCCAAGGGTGGTGGAAGCGGCTTGGTTGGTGATGACCGGCGCTTCTTCCTTCTTGGCTTTCTTGGCAGCCTTCTTTTCTGCCCTTTCTTCGGCCTTTGCGGCATCTTCAAAGATGCGGCTGTGGGAAACGATGATTCTCTTGGCATCTTTGTTGAACTCGATGACCTTGAACGGCAGCTTCTCGTCAAGCTGTGCTTGCGTGCCGTCTTCTTTCACCAGATGCTTCGGTGTGGCAAAGCCTTCCACGCCGTAAGGCAGGGCTACCACTGCGCCTTTGTCCAACATTTCGATGATGGTGCCTTCGTGGACGGAACCTACGGTGAACACCGTTTCAAACACATCCCAAGGATTTTCTTCCAATTGCTTGTGGCCTAAGCTCAAGCGGCGGTTTTCCTTGTCTATTTCAAGCACAATGACATCGATGTCTGCGCCGATTTGCGTGAATTCGGAAGGATGTTTGATTTTCTTCGTCCAAGAAAGGTCGGAAATATGGATCAAACCATCCACGCCTTCCTCGATTTCCACAAATACGCCGAAGTTGGTGAAGTTGCGCACTTTGGCCGTATGTTTGGAACCTACCGGGTATTTCTGTTCGATGGTTTCCCATGGATCCGGCTTCAGTTGTTTGATGCCCAGCGACATCTTGCGCTCTTCGCGGTCGAGGGTCAGGATGACAGCTTCTACTTCGTCGCCCACTTTCATGAAATCCTGTGCGGAACGCAGATGCTGCGACCAAGACATTTCGGACACGTGAATCAAGCCTTCCACGCCCGGAGCGATTTCGATGAATGCGCCATAGTCGGCCATCACCACTACTTTGCCTTTCACATGGTCGCCTACCTTCAGGTTCGGGTCGAGGGCATCCCATGGATGCGGCGTGAGTTGCTTCAAGCCAAGGGCAATGCGCTTCTTCTCGTCGTCGAAGTCGAGGATGACCACATTCAGCTTCTGGTCTAATTCCACCACTTCGTGCGGGTCGCTTACACGTCCCCATGAAAGGTCGGTGATGTGAATCAAACCATCTACGCCGCCCAAATCGATGAATACGCCGTAAGAGGTGATGTTCTTGACCGTGCCTTCCAGCACTTGGCCTTTTTCGAGTTTGCTGATGATTTCTTTCTTCTGTTGCTCAAGCTCTGCTTCGATGAGCGCTTTGTGTGATACCACGACATTCTTGAATTCTTGGTTGATTTTCACGACCTTGAATTCCATTGTCTTGCCAACGAACACATCGTAGTCGCGGATAGGCTTCACGTCGATTTGAGAACCCGGCAAGAAGGCTTCGATGCCGAACACATCGACAATCATGCCGCCTTTCGTGCGGCATTTGATGTAACCTTTGATGATTTCGTTGTTTTCGAGCGCGGCATTGATGCGGTCCCAAGAACGTGTGGCACGCGCTTTCTTGTGCGACAAGACCAATTGGCCTTTCTTGTCTTCTTGGTTTTCAATGTACACTTCTACCGTGTCGCCTACTTTCAAGTCCGGGTTGTAACGGAACTCGTTCAACGGGATGATGCCGTCAGACTTGTAACCGATGTTGACCACCACTTCGCGCTTGTTCATGGCGATGACGGTGCCATCTACGACCTCACGGTCATTGATTTTGTTCAGCGTGCTGTCGTACGCTTTTTCCAGTTCTTCGTGGCTTGCCTGTGTGGTGGCGTCGCCGTTCTCGTATGCATCCCAATTGAAGTCTTCAATGGGAGCAACATCCTTAAATTTTTCCATTAATAATTTGTTGTTTAATAGTAAATTGAATTAGACATTATGTTGATAATGCAATCGGGCGCAAAGGTAGGATTAATTTCCTGAATGGCAAACAGTGAGAGTGGAAAATTTCAGAAGATGAAGCGGCCTCTCAATTTTTTAATAGGGTTGAAGGCGGAGGAGGTTTGCCAGATCTGCCAGCCATTCATCGCACGGCTCATCGATGGGGGCAAGCTTTGTTCTTCTTTTGGCGAAAGATTCGGTGGTTGCCATGAGCCATCTTTTGCCAAACTTGTTTCGTTCTTCCATGCTGATGTTTTGGAGCTTGAATTCAGTCCATTCATCGAAGTTGAACAGTTTGATCTCTGTTCCTGTGAGCAACCTTGCGTCTTCGAGCCTGGCCGACAAGTGCGCGGCCAACTTCGCTTGTGACTTTCGCAACGATGGAGTCAATCAGGAACCGGGTCTCGCGGTCTAATGATGAGAAATCGTATGTGTGTACATTGGCGATGAGCCTTTCAAGGAAACCGCCATCAAGGGCCGTTTTGATTTTGGCTACGTTCTTTTGGGTTGATGCATCTTGCGGGCCTTCCAAGAACACTTGTTTTTCACCATGTGCATAAAGGATGCTTCTGTTTGGGTATATGTCCAGATGCATTTCAGGGTTTTCATCATTTGGAAATAACGTGGCAGTCATAGGCTTTTGTATAATTGTATGCTTTGTGGCACTAAGGTTGGAAATTTGTAGGGTATGAGCCATTCGCCTTTATTCATCAAGGGGTTGGTATTGATGTTCCGCACTTCATACCCTAATTCTTTCAGCATTATTGCTTTTGAAAGGACTTCTTCTTCTTGGACGTTCCATAGATGTGCCAAATTGGCTGTTTTTAGGTTGCGTTGCGTGCATGCTCCATGCAGGATGGCTCTGAATATATTGGCATCATTGGAGACATTTGTTGTAAGGCGGCATTGAATTTGCGAGGCGCTTTGGTAATAACCATTCAGTTGTGTCAGGTCTGCTTTTATGCGATTCAAAATGAGTTCTTTGTCTAAGACCTTCCAAGCGGCAGTGAGCGTGTGCCAATCGTTTGTGTTTAATGCGTGCAATCTGATGGTCCGGACGGGCAAAGTCCATGTCGTTCGGGGTTCAATATCGACTGCTATATAGTGGGTGCATTGGGGAGTTCTTAAAGGTCGCACTTCTATGTTGAGCATCTCCTGGCTCCAAATGACGGATACTTTATAGTCACCGTCTTTCTCAGAACGATTGTATTCAAACCGTTCGTTTATGGACAGGTAAAAAGAGTCGTTTTTGCAGATAGCCAAGACGTTATCTGATTTTTGCCCTCGAAGTGCCGATTGGGCTTTTTCTTGATATGTTTTTGTTAAATCTCTTTTCCTTTTCCTGAACGAGAGTTTATAACTTTCCGATATTGTAGCAAGTTTGAAAGGAAATTTTGTGTTGAATATTTGAATCCTGATAGCTAAGGCCAACATTCTGGCAAGTTGCGGCGGTACAGAATTCCCGATTTGTTTTAGGGAATTATACGCATTAGTACCTAACAAAACTTTGGCGGGAAAACTTCCATAACAAAGAATTTTTTCTTGCCAAAGTTATATATACCAAACGCATTATTGTTTGGTGTATGAATTTTGCTAAATTTACTTCGCTTTTCAGTCTATCGAAAGCCTTTCCGACAGAAGAAAGTTGCTTGACCTATCTTGAGCAACACTTTTGGAAGAATGGTGTCGTTTCTCCTTTTGACCCAACTTCTAAAGTATATAACTATGGTAATCATAAATACCGCTGCAAGAATACGGGCAAGAATTTCACTGTAAGAACAAACACGTTGTTTCATGGCTCAAAAGTGTCTTTACAAAAGTGGTTTATGGCAATATGGTTAATAGCAAACTACAAGAAAGGCATATCATCTTGTCAGTTGGCAAAAGAAATAGGAGTAAGACAGGCTACAGCGTGGCATATGCTTCACCGTATTCGTGAATGCTTCTTTTGCGAGAATAACCACCAACTTGACGGTGAGGTTGAACTGGATGAAACTTTCGTAGGTGGTAAGAATAAAAACCGCCATAAGAACAAGAAAGTAAGGCATTCCCAGGGCAGAAGTTTTAAGGATAAGACACCCGTACTGGGCATGTTACAAAGAGGTGGCAAGGTTGTTTGCCGTGTGGTTAAAAGCACCTCCAAGAAACATCTTACTGCTCCGATACTCAGAACGGTTAAACGTACCGCAAAGTTATTTACCGATGAATGGTGTGGTTATGATACAGTCGGCAAAATATACGAAAGAAAGATTGTTGACCACGGCAAAGGACAATATGTATGCGGTGACGCTTACACTAATACAATAGAAGGATTTTGGAGTGGACTTAAACGTGGCATTATAGGAATTTACCACAAAGTCAGCCGAAAACACCTTTGTAGGTATGTTAATGAGTTCGTTTTTCGTTATAATACCAAGAAAATTAGCAGCGTTGAGCGATTTAATTTGTTACTTTGCAATATCAATTATCGTACCACTTACCAAGATTTGATAAAATGAGCAAGAAGAAACATGATTTATCGGTTGAAGAAATGAAAAAAGTATTAGAAATCAAGATAACTCCAAGAGAACAAAAGGAGTTACAAAAGATGTCTTGGGAAGATATGATAAGTAAGGCTATGCAATTTAATCCCAATGTTAAGCCTAAAAAGAAGGGCAAGAAATAAATCCTGCCCAGTTTTCAATCTTCTTCTGAATAAACATATCCTTGCAATTCGACATTAAAC
>CALUIR010000010.1 GCA_944320785.1 uncultured Bacteroidaceae bacterium | reverse complement strand
TTCCAATTGACCGGCTGATTCTGAATTGTATGTAGCCCTATAACATTATTCTTAAATCAATTCAAAACAGTTTCTGAAATATTATTGGTCTTTTTTAGCCTTGATTGTTTTGGGTGGAATGCAATACTTGCTTTTCCCATTATCAGGATTGGATTTGGCTTATAATTATTTGAGGAATGCGTACACTTATATTCCTATGGCTTTAGTTGCCATATTGTTTTATTTTATTTTGTCAATGCTCATTAAGAAAGAAAAGATATTGGAATGGATAGGAAGAAACACTTTGGTTGTTTTGGCATTTCACGGTTTTGTTTACAAAGCTATCATTATGTTGTTTGTTTATTTGTGTGGTCTTTCAGTTCAAGATATCAGAACAAGCTATTTATGGTGCATTACCGTTACAGTAATAACTTTTATAATACATATTCCAATTGTATTACTGTACAACAAATATATCCCTCCTCTGCTAAATCATTTATATAACCGATGTATTTCACGAACTTAAATTAATGACCAATTTTAATCTTTATGAAAACGATTCAAAACTACAATTCAATTGACTTGATGAAGTTCGTCATGGCGATAGCTGTTGTGACGATACATACTTATATTGTGAACCAAATGGCACCTTCATTGATGATGGACATCGTGCATGCATGGATATGGTCTGCTGTGCCTTTCTTCTTCATGGTGTCTGCATATTTTTATATAAAGAAAGTTAAAACATGGGGGGGGTAAAAACTATCTGCCAAGAATATTTAAACTGTATGCAGTTTGGACAATCATTTTGTTTGTATCTGGCTGTTTGTTCAGCGGGGCATGCACTTGTGAAAAAATTGGGAACACGCTGTATAGTTTTCTATTCAGGGGCTATTCTGTGTTGTGGTATTTGTGGGGATTGTTGGTGGTATTGCCCATCCTGAAATTTCTTTCTCGAATAGCCAGGAAGCATGCGTGGATATTGATTGCTTTAGGGTTTGGTGCTTATTTGTTTAATAAAGCCTATACGCATTATGGCTCGATGGACGCTCCGGGTTTCCCGTGGCAATGGAGCGTGTGGCTGTATGATGGAAACTATTTTGGCGTGACTAATTTCTGTCTGGCCTTTACTTTCTTGGCATTTGGAAGTTATTTTGCCATCACGGAAAGGAAATTGAAAGTATGGCAATGCTTATTGCTGATTTTGATAGGGATTATTGAGATGCATTTTGAAACCTACAAGGGGGTGGCTTTAGGAAAGCCTCTGATTGCCATCGGAATTTTCCAATGGGTGAAGAATTGGAATTTGCGTATCCCGGTTGATGTAGCCAAATGGTTAAGGCATGCCAGCACATTAGTTTATTTCCTGCACATCATTGTCATATCAGCGGCGGGTTTGTTCATGGACGGGATGAATTGGGCGAAATGGGGAGTCATCGTGGCCTGCACAGTCGCAATATCCGCCATTTTGCTATGGTTAAGGCGGTATAAGGCATTTTCTTTTATTAATCAATTGATATAATACTATATTTCAGGTGAATGTGATTATGGAAACTAAAAAACGCATAGAATGGATTGACGCGATGCGTGGTTTCACCATGTTATTAGTGGTGTATGCGCATGTGCAATCTTTTGGATTAAATTTAAATGTGGATGAGACGTTTACTTTTAATCGTATATTTTATTTATTCAGGATGCCGTTGTTCTTCTTTATCAGTGGTTTTATCTTGTATAAGGCTACGGCAATATGGGATTGGGCGAATACTTGGGCGTTTCTGAAAAAGAAGTTCGTGGTGCAGATCATTCCCACTACGTTTTTCATTTTGGTGTTTGCGGCATGTTTTCATACAAAATTGGGAAATATCTTTTTCAGTGATATGAAATATGGGTATTGGTTTACCTATACTTTATTAGAATTCTTTATTGTGTACACTGTGCTTCAGAATGTGATTCATCTTCTGAATTTGAAAAAATGTGAGGATTTCATCTTGATAGCAGTGGCGATAGGGATGTTTGTTGTGCGTTCAGATCGCTTTATTGGGATATTTAACCATGATTTCGCACAATTTGTCGGCGTGAAGCATTGGTTATATTATTTTTATTTCACTTTCGGGTGTTTGGTGAAAAAATACTTCGGCACATTCCAACGATTGCTGGATAGCAAATATTTTCTTCCCATGGTTCAATTAACATTTTTGGCAGCCTGCATTTATATTGTGAACGGTTCGCATTTTGATAAAATATTGCGGATATATATTGCCCTGACAGGTATTGTCGTGGTAGTGGCTTTCTTCCGAAAGTATGAAGCGAGTTTTACGCAGGAACGACGGTTGGGAAGATGCCTGCAATATGTGGGGAGGCGCACATTGGATGTCTATTTGCTGCATTATTTCTTTCTTCCTCGCGGTCTTAACATTAATAAATATGAATGGGGGGGGTAATTGCAAACAATCCTATCCTTGAATTTACGGTTTCTATCTTTTTGTCTATTCTTGTGATAGGCGTTTGCTTGGTTGTGAGTAATATGCTTCGTACCAGCCCTGTGTTGGGGCATTATCTATTTGGGGGGAAGCTACCCCAATAATTGGACGTATATTTTCATTATTGAGAAAACGAAGATTATCACAGTAAATAAGATGCAGAAACAACGAGACATTAGCATTGACATATTGAAGTTTGTAGCAGCGGTTGTAATTACGAACTCTCACATGGAATTACTGTATGGAGATTACAGCGCGTTGGCCACAGGCGGAGCGATAGGGGATGTATTGTTCTTCTTCGCTTCGGGGTTCACTTTGTTCCTTGGACGGATGGGACGGTTTGACAATTGGTACAAGCGGCGCATCAACCGCATTTACCCTACGGTGTTTGCATGGGCAGCGTTGGCTGCAGCCTGTTTCGGTTTGCATAATGACATGATTTACACCTTGATTCACGGGGGGGGGTGGTTCGTGACTTGCATTATGATATATTATGTGGTGCTGTATGTTGTGAGATGGTTGATGATGGGGCATCTGAAGTTGGCATTCCTGCTGGCAGCAGGCGTGGTGATTGTGTGGTATGTGGTGATGGCACCACCGTTCGGGTTCAATATTTATGGTGCAACGTACTTTAAATGGGGGCATTATTTCCTGTTCATGCTACTGGGGGCAATGATGGGCGTGTCGAAACGCACATGGCATTTCAGCTTTGCGAAAGACGGGATGAAGCTGTTGGGTTGTATCGTGACCTATTATGGCATGCTGATAGTGGCCCGACGGGTGGAACTGTTGCAACATTTGGAGTTGGCATCGTTAGTGCCGCTGCTGGGTGTTGCTTATTATATGTACAAGCTTTGCAATTCTGTCCCGATGAAACGGCTGTATTACAACCGATACACGGGTGCAGTGATTCGGTTCGTAGGAGGATTGTGCTTGGAAATTTATTTGGTGCAGAGTGTGCTGTTCACCACTCGGATGAATCATCTCTTTCCGCTGAACTTGCTTATAATGTTCCTGATTATCGTGGCAGTGGCATACGTGCTGCGATGCTTGGCACGTGTGTTCCAGCAGACATTTCGCACGGAGGATTATCAATGGCGGGAAGTGTTCAAGCCATGGTGACGGGATTATCGGATTTCTAATTTCAGGATGCTGATTTATGATTTAAAGTTAAACTTTTCTTAATCTTAAATTCTATCCACTGACTACTTATCTACTAAATTCCGGCTACTGAATCTTGCCGTTTTTGAAATAAAGCCTGTATATTTGCTTCGCGAATATAGGACGCGGCTCGGCAAATCCAAATCTGAAAACTTTGTTTTCATTTGTCTTTGCACTCGCCTTTCACTATATTTGCGGTGTAAAATAGGTAAAATGCAGTTGTTGGCTAAAGAACTACTATTTATTGGCTACTGACAATCCATGAATATGCAAGAAAATAAATCCATATCCGTGCTAGTCAACGCTTACGCTTGCTCGCCCGGCATGGGAAGCGAACCGGGAATGGCTTGGAACTGGTGCGTGAACCTTGCGAAGCATTGCGAACTGCACATCATCACGGAAGGAGAGTTTCGCGACAAGATAGAAACGGTTGTGCCGACATTGCCGCAAGGAGGAAACATGCATTTCTATTATAACCCTGTGTCGGAAGAAATCCGAAAGATGTGCTGGAACCAAGGCGACTGGCGTTTCTATAAATACTACCGGGAATGGCAATGGAAGACGTATGAAATGGTGAAGGAAATCTGCCGGGACACGCACATCGACATCCTGCACCAACTGAACATGATTGGCTTCCGCGAGCCGGGATACTTGTGGAAGATAGAAGGCATCCCTTTCGTGTGGGGACCTGTGGATGCAAAAGAAAAGTTCCCAGTGTCGTATCTTGACGGAGCGGATATGAGAACGAAGTTGTTCATGCGGCTGAAGAATCTATTAACAGGCATCCAACTTCGGTATTCAAAGCGTGTGCGTCAAGCTGTGAAAGATGCCTCGGCGGTGATATCGGCTTCTTCTAATTCTCAGCAATCTTTTAAAAAATTCTTCAGTATTGATTCGCCTTTGTTGAATGAGACGGGATGTTATATGCAGGAACAGTCATGGACAGACAAGCGGAAGAAGGAGACTTTTGATGTGCTGTGGGTTGGAAAGATGGATTTTAGGAAACAGTTGGGGGTGGCAGTCCGCAGTGTGGCAAAAGCGAAAAATGGAAAGATATGCTTACATATAGTGGGCGGAGGAGATAGTGCTGTTTATCAGGATTTGGCGAAGGAGTTAGGCATCAGCAGCCAATGTTTGTGGCATGGGGCTGTAACGCATGAGGAGGTGCAACGCATTATGCAAGATTGCGATTTGTTCTTTTTTACCAGCGTGGCGGAAGGTACGCCACATGTGGTGTTGGAAGCGATTGGAAACAATTTGCCGGTGTTGTGTTTCGACACATGCGGGCAGGGAGATGTTGTAAATGGCAAGGTGGGGAGGAAAATCCCCCTTTCCAACCCGCAACAATCGGTTGATGACTTTGCCGAGGCGCTGAATGCCTTTGAAAGAGACCGGGAATGGCTGAAAAGGCTTTCGTGGAACTGCAAGGCCCGGCAGCAGGAACTGTCGTGGGACAGCAAGGCGCGGCAGATGGTGGAACTGTATAAGCAGATGTTGGATGTTTGACTTCTCTTTCAGTTGGCAAGGCCATAGGACTTCAGAATTCTGAGTTCAGATTTATAATTTGAAATTTGCATTCTGAAATCTGAAAATCTTCTTGACTTCTTGATTCTATATCCTTATATTCTTCCTGCTAAATTCTTCCAGCCGAATCTTGCTGTTTATGAAATAAAATCGTTTCTTTGCAATCGTGTAATGAAAAGAAGAAATCAATATGTCTGAGATTATTGTGACTGTAAATGACAATTCTTTGCTTCCTGTATTGGAGAAAGCAATTAGCCTTTTGAGGGGAGTGGTGAAAGTGTCAGTTCGAACAGAGAAAAGCAAGAATGATGGTCGGACTGACAGACTGCCTGAAGACATCAAAAGTTTGATGGGGGTGGCTTCAAGTATCAGCCAAGAGCAGATAGAATCAGACGAGAGACTTAAATACCTTATGGAGAAATGAGGATATTTTTGGATACAAATGTTTTGATTGACATTATTTGCCAGCGTGATGGATATGAACGGGCAGGAGAAGTGTTAGCTTTTAGCGATGAACCAGGGTGCATCGTTTATACATCTGTATTGTCGGTTGCCAATATTGCATATATATTGCGGAAAGTCTTAAAAGGGGATTTGCTTTATAAAACATTAGAGATATTGTCTAAACGGCTGAAAATTTCTTCGATGACGCAAGACTCTTTTGACAAAGCAGTTGCGCTAAAAGCTTCGGATTTTGAAGATGCATTGCAGTATTATAGTGCTTTGCAGGAAAAATGTGAACTGATCGTAACACGCAATAAGAAAGATTTCCTATTCAGTAAGATTATGGTATGCACTCCTGATGAGTTTTTAGAGAATTATCGATAACCGCATGTTTCTTGTCCTTTCGGATTTGCAATCCGAAAGTTTTATGATAGGGATTTCAAATCCCTGCTTTATTATCCGGCAGTTTGCAAATCTGCCGTGACGTAGATGCTATTATTCTTGCATTCTTAACTTCTATATTCTTACTACCGATTGCTGACTGCTAAATTCAGGCAATTGAATTTTTTTGTTTTTGAAATAAAATTCTTTCTTTGCATCCGAAAATATACACATATAAATATAGGAAGGTTATGAATAAGAATTATACGATTGCTGTGGCGGGGACGGGATATGTGGGCCTGTCTATCGCTACTTTGCTGGCACAACACCACAAGGTGCTGGCGGTGGACGTGTTGCCGGAGAAGGTGGAGAAGATAAACCGTCGTGTCAGCCCCATACAGGATGACTATATAGAGAAGTATCTGGCGGAGAAACCGCTGGACCTGACGGCCACATTGGATGGGGCGGAGGCTTACCGGCAGGCGGACTTTGTGGTGATTGCCGCGCCCACGAACTATGACCCGGTGAAGAACTATTTCGACACGAGCCATGTGGAGGAGGTGATTGACTTGGTGCTGGACGTGAACCCGGATGCTGTGATGGTGATAAAAAGCACGATTCCCGTGGGGTATTGCCGGAGCTTGTATGTGAAGTATGCAAAAAGGTTTCGTGAGGATGCCGCTTTGAAGGGGAAGCGTTTCAATTTGCTTTTCTCGCCGGAGTTCTTGCGTGAGAGCAAGGCGTTGTACGACAACCTTTATCCCAGCCGCATCATCGTGGGCTGTCCGAAGGCTATTGGCGGGCTGAGCGAAGAAAATGTGGCCATCCGCGCCATTGCCGGGGAATATCTGGAGGAAAAGGCGAGGGAATTTGCTGCACTTTTGCAGGAGGGAGCCATCAAAGAAGATATTCCTACGCTTTTCATGGGCTTAAAAGAGGCAGAGGCCGTGAAGTTGTTTGCCAACACGTATTTGGCACTGCGGGTGAGCTACTTCAATGAATTGGACACGTATGCCGAGGTGAAGGGGTTGGACACGAAGGCCATCATTGATGGCATCTGCTTGGACCCGCGCATCGGGACGCATTACAACAACCCTTCGTTCGGCTATGGGGGGTATTGCCTGCCCAAGGACACGAAGCAGTTGCTGGCCAATTACCAGGACGTGCCGGAGAATCTGATTCATGCCATTGTGGAGAGCAACCGCACACGGAAGGACTTCATTGCCGAACAGGTGCTGAACAAGGCGGGGTATTATTCGGCCAACTCGCAATGGGATGCGGGGAGCGAACGCCAAGTGGTGATTGGGGTGTACCGCCTGACGATGAAGTCGAACAGTGACAATTTCCGGCAGAGTTCCATCCAAGGCGTGATGAAGCGCATCAAGGCCAAGGGGGCTACTATCATCATTTACGAGCCGACTTTAGAGGACGGTGCAACTTTCTTCGGTTCGCGGGTGGTGAACGACTTGGAAGCGTTCAAGCGGCAGTCGAAGGCTATTATCGCCAATAGATACGATGCTTGCTTGGACGACGTGAAGGAAAAGGTATATACCCGGGACATTTTCCGCCGGGACTGATGGAGGTGGCATGAGGCGCTGGAGAGGTTTTGCCGGGATGTTGTTGGGCATGGCAACAGGGATGTGCCTGTCGTGCGGGAAGATGCCGATGAACGGCTTGCTGGACGGGCGTTGGCAGTTGATGCAGGTGGAACGTCATGCGGACGGCGGGGTGGAGCATCCTGCATGGACTTATTATGATGTTTCCCTTGAACTGATGGAATTGAAACGGGGCAGCGAGGAGGGAGCCGTCCCTTTGATGGGCATGCACGCACGCTTCCAGAGGACGGCGGATTCGTTGCATGTCCGCATGATAGGGGCAAGGGCGAAGGACATGTTGCCGTTCGGCATGGATGACACAATCCAGCATTTTGGAATTGAACAATTGGACGACACTTCCATGAAGCTTAATTCGGCGTATGCGCGGCTGACGTTCCGTAAATTCTGAGGCAGTCCCTGCGCGGGGCAGGGTTTGAGGAAGAAAAAAAACCTGCGGCACAAAATGCCGCAGGTTTTTTTGTTTGTGTGCGTTGAACCGTCATTTTTTGGATTCTTCCAAAGAAACTTTCCGGAATTCTTTCAGCATTTTCTCCATATCCAAGGATGCTTTGCGTGCGCGGGTGCCTGCGGCTTTGTTGCCTTTTTCCATTTGAGCCGTGGCATCTTCGTTGAATGCTGCGAATGTGGCTTGGATTTTTTCTACCAATTCTTTCATTTTATTAGAATATTATGATTAAACAATGTGGCCGCTTGTATTCGGCCGATAACTGCCTGCAAATATAATGTTTTGCTTGCATCCAAAAAGTGTTTTCTAAAAATATTTGGCAGGAAAGCCGCAAAAAAGGCTTTTTCCCCTTCGGACACGCATCCATGGGAGGGTCATTCCTGCTCTGGTTCTTCGTGGCGGGTGACGAGGAGCTTGTCAACGCGCCCGTTGTCCATGTCCACCACTTCGAAATCAAGGTTGCGGTAGCTGAAGGTGTCGCCTGCTTTGGGGATGCTTCCGATGAGGAACATGGCCATGCCGCCCACGGTGGTGAAGTCTTCCTGTTTGAGGTCATCATAATAAAGGATGCCCATTTTCTCCATGAAGTCGTCCACATTCATGGCGCCTTCCACGAGGAAGGAACCGTCCTGCCGCCGCACGATTTCTTCTTCGTCCGGCTCGTTTTCTTCTTGGATGTTGCCGAACACGCTTTCCGTAAGGTCGTGGAGGGTGATGATGCCTTCGGTGCCTCCGTATTCGTTGACGACGATGCCGAATTTCCGTTTGCTTTTTTTGAATATCTCCAGCACTTTCTTGGCGTATTGGCTTTCGGGGAGGAAGAGGGGCGGCTGTGCGATGCTCCGCAGGTCGAAGGGCTTGCCTCCGCCTATCATGAGGATGATGTCTTTGACGGAGACGATGCCCGCCACGTTGTCGATGCCGTCGTCCAAGAGCGGGTATTTGCTGAAATGCTCGCGGGCGATGGTGTCAAGCACGGTTTGTTCCGTGTCGTTCACGTGGAGGAACACGACATCGGTGCGATGGGTCATGAGGTCGTTGGCGCGTTTGTCGGCGAAGCGGAACACGTCGCTCAGCATTTCCGTTTCATCCTTGTCAAGCACGCCTTGTTCTGAGCTTTGGTGGAGGAGCATCTTCAGTTCGTCCTGCGTCATGGTACGTTCGCCGTTGTCTTTCACGCCTGCGAGCTTGCCGGCCAATTTCGTGGAGGCGCTGAGCAGGCAAACGAACGGGTAGGCTATCTTGGCAAGCAGCACCATGAAGGGGCTGAACAGGGTGGCGTAGCGTTCGGGGTTGCTCAAAGCTATCATCTTCGGCACCAGTTCGCCGATGATGAGCGAGAGGTAGGTGATGATGGCTACGACGGTGACCATGGCCAAGTCATCGGCATATGCGCCGGCGTAGGGGATGCGCTCAAAGAAAGGCACCAGGTTGTCGGCCAAGGCCACGCCGCCGAATGCGCCGGATATGATGCCGATGAGCGTGATGCCGATTTGTATGGTGGAAAGGAACTTTTCGGGTTCCTGCAGTTGCTTGATGACATTTTTCGCGGAGCGGTTCCCCCGGCTGGCTAATGTTTCGAGGCGTGCTTTGCTGGAGGAAACGAGGGCGATTTCGTACATGGCGAACACGCCGTTCAGCACCAGCAGGAGCAAGATGATAAGAAATTCCATTTGTGAAGATTGTTTTTGTGCTTCGAAATTACCGCATATCTGCGGACGGCACAAAAAAATTTGCATGTTTTAACCAGATTTCGGGGCAGGAAGTTCTGCTTGCCCGCATGGGAAATTCCGTTTGCCCGTGTGAATAGTCTGGTTTATGCCGCCAACTTCTTTATCTTTAGCTTAAGGATGTATATCTCTAAGCTAAGGATATGCATCTTTAACCTAAGGATGCGCATCCTTAGCCTAAAGATGAAGTTCTTGGCGGGGTGAACGGAGTTTGTTGCACGGGCAAGCCGGGTTTCCTGCCCGCCTGCCCGGCCTTGCCTGCAAGGGGGCGGAGGGGTGTCAAATCTCGAAGGTGATGCCGATGGTGGGCAGCAGCGTCCCGCTTTCCTGCTTGATGCTTTTCATGAGGTAATGGCCGGGGCGTTGGGGGTCGGGTTGGCCGGAACTCATCAGGATGTCCTGTTGCTTGAGCTTGCTGACGGTGATGTTCTGGAGGTCGATGTAGAAGCCCAGCATGCACTTCTTGAAGTAGAATGACTTGTCGAGGCGCACGTCCAACTGGGCGAAGGGGGCGAGGCGGAGCGTGTTGTAGCGGCTGTAGTCATAGTAAGGCCGGCCTTGCGCGTCCCACGCCTCGATAAGGGATGACTTGTCGGGGTCGTAAGGCGTGTAAGGAGAGCCGCCGATGCAACTCAATTTCGCGCCGAAGCTCCAGTGGCGGGGGAAGTTGTACGTGCCGCTGAGGTTGAAGATGAAGCGGTTGTCCCATGCCGAGGCCACGTAGCCGGCTTCGCGGCTGCTGCGGTATTCGCTTTTGAAAACGGTGAACGAAGCGGAGAGGTTCATGCGGGAGGCGATGAGCCATTTCAGCATGAATTCCGCGCCATACGACCGTCCTTCGGCCGTGGAGGTGAGGCGTTCGTTGCCGATGACCCCGTAATCGTTGCCCTTGCACACGAGGGGGATGCCGTCGGCCACGGAGAGGGGGACACGGTCGTATTTCTTGTAGAAGCCTTCGGCAGAGGCTTGCAGGTTCTCGCCGATGCGGTAAGAAAGCCCCATGCTTGCTTGGTCGGAACGCATGTAGCGCAGGTCTTTGTTCACAAACTCCCCGTCCACTTTGAAGCCCAACGAGGTGTAGGGCGGAAGCTGGTGGTAGCGACCGGCGTTGGCGCTGAGGTAGAACGGCCCTGCCACGCGCCACGACACGGCTAAGCGGGGAGAAAGTTGGTTGCGTAGTTTCCGCATGGAGGATGAATAGCTGCAGGCATCGGCGCGAAGCCCGGCAGAGAGGGTGAGGCGGTCGCCGGGCATCTCATACGTGGCAGTGCCGAAGAAGCCCCACCGCGCCAAGCCGAGGCGGGTATGGTAATCGTAGGTGGCGGCTTCCGTAGTGAACACTTTCTGGAACGACGTGTTGCGGTATTGCGAGTAATCGAGGTTCACGCCTGCGTTTACTTTCCATTCTCCGAAAGTAGAGAGGTTTTCAAAGCGGAATTTGGTTTCTTGCTCCGTGGAGCGGAGTTTCAGTGACAGGTTCTCTGGCACGCTCTCATCATTGTTGCGGTATTTGGTGTTCTTGTTCTTGAGGAAGCTGTGGCTCACCACGGCGGTCTGCACGTGCCGTCCCGCATAGTGCTTGTACACGCTTCCCAAAGTGAACATGTTTTGTTGTATCTTGGGCAGGTAGCTCAAGATGTATTCCGCGCTTTCCCCTTCCTCTTCCGTGTTGAGGCGCATGTTGTCCACGCCTCCCAAGCCGAGGAAGGCCAGTTCGTGGCGGGCGTTGAAGCGCGTCTTTACCTTGAATTGCGCATCGGTGAAAGTGGGCAGGAAAGGCAGCCCCAGTACCTTGAACAGGAATTGCAGATAGGACTGGCGCAGGGACACAAGGTAGGAAGTGCGTTCCCCGATATGGCCGCTTGAGGCTAACGACACGTTGGAATAGCCCAAAGTGGCTTTCAGCGTGTTGCGGTCCATCTCGCCGTCGCGCAGGCGGAAGTCCAGCACCGAACTGAGCGCGTTGCCCTTTCCTGCCGGGAAAGCGCCCGTGTAGAAATTCACTTCGCGGATGAGGTCCGCATCGATGATGCCGACAGGACCGCCCGATGCCCCTTCTGTGCTGAAATGGTTGACAATGGGGATTTCAACGCCGTCCAAATAGAAGCGGTTTTCCGACGGGCCTCCGCCCCGCACGATAAGGTCGTTCCTGTATCCGATGGGCGAGAAGGCCACGCCGGGGTATGATTGCACGATGCGTGAGATGTCGCGGTTGGAGCCCGGTGATTTTTCAATCTCCTGCAATCCGATGATGCGCAAGCCCACAGGTGCTTCAGCCACCCGCCGGAAAGGCGAGGCGGTGATGCTCACTTCCTCCAATTCCGTTGTGCTTTCTTCCAATTCTGCGTCAATGGTCAGGTCGCCGGTGCGCAAGATGTATTCCGGCGTGACCAACGTTTTGTATCCCAAAATGGATATTTGCAGGCGGTAGATGCCTGGTTCTATGTCAGGGATGCGGAAATGCCCGGCCGAGTCCGTGATAGCTCCTGTCCCCGTGCCGTAAATCTGGACGGCAGCGTATGGCAGGGGAGTGCGTTGCGCCTTGTCAGTGACAGTGCCTTTGATGGCATGTCGGGTCTGCGACATGCCAGGAACGAAGGCCAGCAGGCACACGGCTAATAAAAAGATATGTTTCATGCGGATTTGCTTATGCGTTTTTATGGGTGCAAAAGTAGTGTTTTTATGCCTCAAGTTGAATGAAGGCGTTGGAAAACTCCTTTTTGGGGGATAGAAAGTTTGGGATATGTTGCAGAAAGCGTACCTTTGGCAGGCAAAAAAGCAATAGCAGTTATGAAAAAACTTGTTGGAATGACGTGGGCGGTTCTTTTCTTGTTGCCGTCATGGATGCCTGCTTGGGCAGGCCGGGTGGATACGCTGAAAGTGGAAAGCCCGTCGATGCAGAAGAATGTGGAAGTCGTGGTGGCAGTTCCTGAGGGGACAGGTCCTTTCCCGGTGGTGTATTTGTTGAATGGTTTCGGCGGGAATGCCCATACGTGGGAGGGCTTGATTCCCGGCATTGCCCAGGTGGCGGACAGGGAACGCATGGTCTTTGTTTGTCCCGATGGCGCTGACAGCTGGTATTGGGACAGCCCGGTGAAAGCGGATGTGCGTTATGAGACCTTCATGTCGCAGGAGTTGATAGATTATGTGGATGCGCATTATCCTACGGTGGCCGACCGGCAGGCTCGTGCCATCACCGGACTGAGCATGGGAGGGCATGGCGCCATGTGGCTGGCTTTCCGTCATAAAGACCGTTACGGTGCCGCAGGAAGCATGAGCGGAGGAGTGGATATCCGTCCTTTCCCCGGTAATTGGAGCATTGCCTCTTTGTTAGGCAAGGAAGAAGAATGCCCTGATGTGTGGGAGGCGCATGCTGCCATTAGTCAGATAGAAAGACTGCAGGATGGCGACCTTGCTTTGATTATCGACTGCGGGTATGAGGATTTCTTTTTTGACGTGAACAACCAATTCCATCAAAAGTTGCTGGAACATGGCATCAAACACGATTTTTACGTGCGTCCCGGTGGCCATACGGCAGAATACTGGAGCAATTCCATCCGTTATCATCTGGTTTTCTTCGGCACGTTTTTCGACCGCAACTGTTTGCGCCCGGCTAGCAAATGAAAAAGGTTCATGCGCTTTTCCGATAACTGGCTACAGCCCATGCGTTGAATGCCGCAGCAAAGCCGCAAAGCCAGAGGAATTGAGGCAGCATTTCCGTGAAACTGCTTCCTTTCAGGTATATGCGGCGCATGGCTTCGGTGAAATATTGCAAAGGATTGAGGGAAGTGAGGCGCTGCATCCAAGTGGGCATGCTTTCCACCGGTGTGAACAGGCCTGCTGTGAGCATCATGAGTATCAGGAAAAAGAACATCACGAACATGGCCTGCTGCATGGTGTTGGAATAATTGGAGATGACCATGCCCATGCCTGTGGCGACAAGCATGTAGAGTGCCGTGAAAAGAAGGATGGTGCCCATGCTTCCTGCGGGTACGATGCCATGCACAATCCATCCGAACACCATGCCGAATGCTAAAGCGATGAATCCGATAACCCAGTTGGGCATTAGTTTGGAGAGGATAAGGAGGTGTTTGGGTACAGGCGATACGTTGATTTGCTCAATGGTGCCCACTTCCTTTTCGCTGACTGTATTGAGGGCGGTAAAGGCACATCCTAATAATGTCAGCAACACCACGATAAGCCCCGGCACCATGAATACTTTGTAATCGAGCGTAGGGTTGAAACGGTAGCGGACATGAGCGCCGAAGGAGGGAATCCCGGCAACAGGAGCCTTGCTTGCCATATTTGTTTCTTCACGTAGTTCTTGCGAGAAGCCAGCAATGACGTTTGAAAGGTATTGTGAACCTAATCCGCCCCGTATGCCATTGACAGAGTTGGCTGAAACCATTGTCTTAGCAGTTCTTTCCCGGTAGAGATCGCGTTCAAATCCTTGCGGAATTTCCAATATCAAGTCTGCATGGCCTTGTTTCATGGCATGCAAGGCTTGATTATAGGTGGATGTGGCGCATGAAAGTTGAAAATACCCGGATGAGGCGGCTTTTTGCACGAGCCGTTCGGAAGCGGGGGTATGGTCGTGGTTTGAGACGGCTAATTTCAAGTCGGAAACTTCCTGGTTGGTGACATAGGGGAATAATACGATAGTCATTAATGGCAGGACAATTATCATCTTCGACAAGAATTGGTTGCGAAGGATTTGCTTAAACTCTTTTTCCAATAAATACTTCAGCATGGGACGAAGGGATTAAGTTAATCTCACTTTGAATTTCTTGAATGACACGGTTATCAATACTACGGCCATGAGGGCAATAATGCCTAACTCTTTGGTGAAATATTCCACGCCAACACCTTCTATCATAATCTTGCGTACAGCAGAGATGTACCAACGGGCAGGAATAAGGTCTGGTATCCAACGCAAAGCAGCCGGCATGCTTTCGATGGGGAATATCAATCCTGAGAAAATCAATGTGGGCATCATCAGCCCGATTCCAGAGAATAAAAGAGCCGCCATCTGTGAACGGACCAATGTGGATATCATCAAACCTAATGCCAAAGCTACCAATACAAACAATGCAGATGCCACACCTAACCAGAACAGGCTTCCCCGAATCGGCACATCCATCACGAACACAGCCAGCAGGAGGATGGTGATGATATTTGCCATAGACAGGGCGAAATAAGGCGTTGCTTTTGACAGAATGATTTGCAGAGGTGTCAGGGGGGAGGCCAGCAGCACTTCCATTGTTCCTGTTTCCTTTTCCCGTACAATGGACACACTGGTCATCATGGCGCAGATGAGCATCAAGATAAGCCCCATCACGCCGGGTACGAAATTGTAAGAGCTTTTCATTTGCGGGTTATAAAGCATCCGCGTTTCCACATTAATGTAGAGCGGTACATGGTATTGCTCCATTAGCCCGTTTTGGTATGAAGCTAACACGCCCTGTGCGTATGCGGTGAGCATGGCGGCTTGGTTCGGGTCGGTGCCGTCAGCGATGAGTTGCACGGCCGCTTCTCCTTTTCCTCTGAGCAGGCTTTCGGCAAAATGTCCGTTGAAGACCACTACCAGGCTCGCATCTCCTTCCCGGAATATGGCATCAATTTGCTTGGGTGCATTCAGTTCGCTTACGACGGTGAAATATCCGCTGGCACGGAAATGTTCGGCTATGCGTTTGGTTTCGGCGTCCTTTGATGGGTCGAAGATGGCTACATGTGCATCGTTCAATTCTGTTTTTATGGCATAGCCTAATAACAATACCAACATGAGGGGCATTCCCAAAAGGATAAGCAGAGTTCTCCTGTCACGGAATATCTGGTGGAATTCTTTTATTACGAATGAGCGGAATTGTTTCATGGTCTTTCTTCTTTTAATCGGATGGCCGTTGGGCTTTGCGGGCCAATTGGCGGAATACTTCGTCCATTGTCCCGGCATGGAAACGGGTTCGTAGTGCTTGAGGAGTATCGAGTGCTTCAATGTGTCCGTCCACCATGATGGATACGCGGTCGCAATATTCAGCTTCGTCCATGTAGTGTGTAGTGACAAAGACGGTGATGCCTCGGTCGGCAGCATGGTAGATAAGTTCCCAAAACCTTCGCCGTGTCACGGGGTCAACTCCTCCTGTCGGTTCATCGAGAAACACGACTTTCGGCTCATGGAAGATGGAGACGGAGAAAGCCAGCTTTTGTTTCCATCCCAATGGCAAGGCGCGCACCAACGTGTTGCGTTCTGCTTCAAAGCCTAATTCGCGGAGCATCTCATCACTTTTGCGGGTGATGTCTTTGTCTTTCATGCCATAGATGCCGCCAAAGAGACGCAGGTTTTCCCATACTTTCAGGTCTTCGTAGAGCGAGAACCGTTGGCTCATGTAGCCGATGCGGCGTTTCACTTGTTCTGACTGCGTGGCGATGTTGTAGCCTGCCACGCTGCCTGTGCCTGAGGTGGGTTTGCTTAACCCGCAGAGCATGCGCATGGCTGTGGTCTTTCCTGCCCCGTTGGCACCGAGAAAACCGAATATTTCCCCTTGCTTTACGGAGAAAGAGATGTGGTCCACTGCCGTGAAAGTGCCGAATTGCTTGGTCAATCCTTCTACCTTTATTACATTATATGCGTTGTCTTCCATTATCTTGTTTGCTCATTAAGACCATGAAACAATCTTCTATCGTAGCTGGGATGGGAAGGATGCTGATGTGGCAGTGTCCTTTCCCGGTCAAGTAGGCCATCAGTTGTTCGGGGCATGTGTTTTCTTGAGGCGTGACATGGCAGGCGGCGCCGAAGGTAAAAGCTGTTTTGATAGACGGGTAATGCCGGAGGTCGTCCAGCAATGCGTGCATGTTGTCGGTTTGGACATCCCAAAGCGTGCTGGGATAGTGGGCGACAATGTTTTGCGGGGTGTCCACTTGCAGGAACCGCCCGTTTTGGATGAGGGCGATGCGGTCGCAGAGCGTCGCTTCGTCCATATAAGGCGTGGAAACTAGGATGGTGATGCCTTGTTGTTTCAGGCGTAACAGCATCCCCCAGAATTCTTTGCGTGAAACGGGATCTACGCCTGTGGTCGGTTCATCCAAAAAGAGGACTTCCGGCTTGTGGATGAGGGCGCAGCACAGTGCCAGTTTCTGCTTCATGCCGCCCGAAAGTTTGCCTGCCAGCCGGTGCTTGAACGGTTCTATCTGACGGTAGATGTCTTCTATCAGATAGTAGTTTTGCCGGATGGTGGTGCCGAACACGGTGGCGAAGAACTGGAGGTTTTCTTCCACCGTCAGGTCTTGGTAGAGAGAAAAGCGCCCGGGCATGTAGCCGATGCATCTGCGGATAGCACGGAAGTCTTTTGCCACGTCAAGCCCTGCCACGGTGGCCGTTCCTTTGTCGGCCAGCATCAGGGTGGTGAGGATGCGGAACAAAGTAGTCTTTCCTGCCCCGTCAGGGCCGATGATGCCGTACAGTTCACCTTCGTTTACTTGGAAGCTAAGGTCGTCCAATGCCTGCGTTTTTCCATATGCTTTGCTGAGATGCTCCACCACGACTGCGTTCATGATTTGCCCGGTATTTCTTATTCTTTGCTTCCTGTTTCCATTTCCCCGTACATGCCCCGCTTGATGTAGCCGTCGTTGCGCACGGCTATTTTCACGGCATAGACCAAGTTGGCTCGTTCATCGCGTGTCTGAATGGTTTTGGGCGTGAACTCTGCTTGGTCGGATATCCAGGTTACGGTGCCTGCATATTCGCGCCGGTTTTCTTCCCCTTCATCGGCAAACACGCGTACTTGCTGGCCTATCTTCAAAGTGGTGAGTTGCGGTGCTGTGACATAAGCGCGCAGGTACATGTTTTCCAAATCGCCTAATTTGAACAGTGCCTGCCCCGTTGTAGCCAGTTCGCCCGCTTCAGCATATTTGGAAAGGACGGTGCCTGCGGAGGGAATGGTGATGACGCTTCGGCGTATTTGGTCCTCCACTTGGGCTATTTGTGCTTCCAACATGCGCACTTGGCCATTGGTGGTTTGGTTTCCTTTTTCCAAGTTCTCGGTTTGTGCCGCTAATTGTTTTTCCAACAGGGCTATCTGGGCGTTGATGTCGTCCAATTGCTTTTGGTTGGCGGCATGGTCGCGCAGTAGGTTTTCGATGCGTTGCCGTTCCTTCTTCTGGGTTGCGATTTGTTGTTCCAGCGAAGCAATTTGGCATTCCACGTTGCGGAAGCGGCTTCGGGTGGCTTGCAGGTTTCCAAGGAGTTCATCTTTCCGCAGGGAAAGCTGCAAGGTGTCAATGCAGCCCACGGCTTGCCCGGCTTGCAGGGTTTGGCCTTCTGTGATGTGGAGTTGCATGATTTCTCCCGTCCCTTGCGCTGAGACGGTCACTTCAGTTGTTTCAAATACGCCGGTGGCTTCGTTTTCATTGCTTGTCCCGGCGCATGAGGCCAGCATGAGGATGGTTCCCAAGGCGGCATGATGTATTGTTTTCATGGAAGTTGTTTTTATAAGTGGATGTTCATTTTCAGTTCCCGGTTGCATGTTTTAAGTCATAGATGGCCATGAGCAGTTCCATCTCATGGATGATTTTGTCTTGCCGTGCCGATTGCTCGGCATGGATATCGCGGGTCAGTTCGGTGCCAGAGAGTGTGCCGTTGGCCATCTTGGCCTCTGACGCTTGCCGCACGGATTCTTGCAGGCGGATGATTTCATCGTCATATTCCATTTGTTCCCGGTAGCGTTCGATGGCTGCGTTGCTCCCGGTGGTTTCGAGTGCCGTGTTGAGGAGGAAAGTTTCCCGTTGTGCTTCCACAGTGTTGATACTGTTCTTTATGTTCAGTTGGTTGTTCTTTTTGGTCCAAAAGTTGCCGATGTCCCATGACAGGCGCAGGCCGGCTATGTAGTAGGCTTTGAAGCCGTTTTCCAGCATATCGAGCCCTGGTTTCCCGTAGCCTCCTGTGAGGAATAGCCCGATGCGCGGCATTAGTCCGGCTTTGATGCGCCCTTCTTGGGCTTCGAGTTGGCGGATTTGCGCGTCAAAGAGTGCCAGTTCCGGGCGGTTGTTGGATCGCACGGCGGTCGTTTCAGGGATATCGGGCTTCACGAATATGGTGTTCCTGCCGATGTCTTCGCCGATGAGTTGTGAAAGCATGGCGGCGTATGCCTGCCGTGTGTGGGCGATTTGCGCTTCCGCTTGCTTGGCCTTGAGCAGTTCCACCCGCAGGGCGTCAAGGTCGCTTTGGTGGGCGATGCCGTTTTTTATGTAGGAGGCTACTTGGCTGCAGTTGCGTTGCAGGTCGCTTTGCAGCACTTTGTTTTGTGCCAACTGGGCATCGGCCAGCAGGATGCCGAAGAAAATTTGGTTCACCCGGGCGTTGACGGCATACAAGTCGGTATCCGTGCCTTTGCGGTTCACATCGGCTTCGGCCTGCAGGAGTTTTTTCTGTGAACGCACGGCTCCTCCGTCCCAGATGGCTTGTTCGATGCCTATCTCCATTTTGTATTGGTCGCGGTCTACCGTGGGGATATGGAGGCCGGGGATGCCGAGTTGCGTGGCGTTGAACGGGATTTCTGTCACATCGCTCTGGTAGGTGGCCTGAGCGGTGAACCTCACTTGGGGCAGATATCCCCGCCGGGCGTTTTCCAAGTTGTATGCTTCTGACTTCTCAATCAGGCCGTATTGCTTGATGAGGGGGTAGTTGTTCCGCGCCTTGCGGTAGCATTCCTCGATGGTGAGCTGGCTGTGGCAGGGAAGGATGCTGCTGCACAGGAGGAAGATGTGGATGAAGGGTTTTGCTTTCATGTTGCAGATTTGATTAGTGTTGCAAAATGGCAAGGACTCAAGGCCGCAATGCGTCCAAGATGAGTTGCATATTGTGTTCCCGGTATGTTGTTTGCAGGCGGGCGGCTGTTTCGCTTCCGAGCCCTGGAATGTCCCGGCAGATATTGATGGCTGACAATGAGGAAGCATCTATCGCGATGAGCAACATGAAGAAGTCTGCCATCGAGATGGGGCGGATGTTGCCTTCTGCAATTTCGTTTTCCAAGCGTTCTTTCAGGAACGGCAGGTGCTGCATGATGGTATCTTCAATCATGTGGAGCAGCATTCCTCGGTTTTGGGGATTTGCCAAGACTTCTGTCAACACGAAATAGGGCATCTTCGGACTTTGCGGCCAAAGGAGACGGTCGCGGGCATCGCGCAATTTCCGCAGAATGTCTTCGAAGGGCAATTCTTCCTTGGAGAGTTCGTCATAGGCAGGCAGCATGGCTTGCATTTTTTGCCGGAAAATGACTTGGAAAAGGTTTTCCTTGCTTCGGTAATAGTAATGCAGCATGGAGTGGGCTACTCCTGCCCGTTGGGCAATGGAGAGCATTTTGGCATTGGCATATCCTTTTTCCAGAAATTCAGCTTCGGCTGCTTGAAGGATGACTTGCTCTGTGGTCCTTGTGTGATTCAATTTCTTGTCCATTAGAGTGATATCAGGTATAGACAATGTTGTCTAACAGAATTGTCGGCACAAAATTAAACGGGGAAACGCGAAAAAGCAAGGCGCTTGGCGGAATTTAACTTTTATTTCATGCGGGCGGCAAATCGTGTTCATGCGGGAAGCAAACCCGGCTTTCCCGCATAAATTCTTTATCTTTAGGCTAGAGATACACATCCTTAGGTTAGAGATGCATATCCTTAGCCTGAAGATATGCATCCTTAGGTTAGAGATAAAGAAGTTGGCGGCATGAATGAAAGTTCCTGCGCGGGAGGAAAAAGCCCGCAAAAGCAAGCATCTGCCTTTTGCGGGCTTCTTATAATAATAGGAAAGATACATCATCGGGGGGGGTGTGGCAGGGCGCAAAGCGATGCGGCCAAGATGCGGATGTTTCCTTTCCCCTTCGTAAAGAGGGTCTCGGCCATCATTCCCAATGCTTTTTTGAGCCGCGTTGTCAATGCGTTCCATGTTCCCACTGGCAGTAATAACCAATCTTGTAAAAGGCGAAAAGATGTAGGCTAGGATGCCGACTTAACAGGTTTTTTCGCACCATGGGTCGGGACAGGCGGAACAGGCCGCGTGCCAGCGGGAGAAGATGCCACCGGCGGAGCTTGTCGTGCAAGCTGAGTACTCCTGAGGTGCCTGCCAGCTTTTCCCGGTGGGCGTATAGCATCTTTAAGGACATTTCTGTTTTTGACACTACGGTCGCGTTCGTGTCCAGCCCGCAGTTCATCAAAGGGTTGTCAATATGCAGAATGCCAATCCCGTTTTCTTTTAAGGATTTTCCGAACAAAGTGTCTTCATGCCCGTAATGCACAATCGTTTCATCGAAGGGATGCTTCAAAAAAGTGTCTCGTGCAATCATGAAATTGAAAGTACGGAAGGAAGCATAAGGTTGTTGCCTTCGTTTTTCCACGGTATGCCGGGGTTCTGCATGTTTTTCGTATCGGTAAGCCAACGTGACATCGGATGATGGCAGGGTTGACGGATGTGCTAATCCGCCGTAGATGACCTGTGCTTGTTCCCGCACAGCCATGTAGCGGGCTAAGAATTTGTCATTGGTTACAGCGGCATCACAATCCATGAACAGCAAATAGCCGTAGCGTGCGCGGAATCCTAAAATGTTCCGAATGCGCGACCGTCCCACATTTTTTGGCAGTTCAATGTATTGGCAATGGGGAATGTGGTTAATTTCACGGTTTTTGCTTTTATAGCTTTCCTCTGAGGCATCGTCTGCCACCAAGATTTCATAAGCACATTCCAAGTTCTCGGCTTGCCGTTGCAAATCGGCCACTAATTTGACGCATATATGGTTATACGTGGGAATCAGGATTGAAAGCATAATTCCAGTTTTTCAATGAAGGGCGGGGAGAGTACGTCCTCCTTTTCGAGAGACATGAAAAAAGCCCGCATCAGGGATGGTCTTATGCGGGCTTCCTATATATTGTGTCATTGCTGTGCTTGGCTGGCCGTCATTTCGCCCGACACGTAGAGGCGTACCGTGGAAGTCTTGGCGTTGGTGCGCACGGTGACCGACTTTTTGAAGCGTCCTGGGTATTTGTGCGTGCCGTCATAGGTTACTTTGATTTCGCCCCCTTCGCCCGGCTTGATGGGTTCTTTGGTGAAATCGGTGACGGTGCATCCGCACGAAGTGATGGCTTGGTGGATGATGAGCAGGTCGTTGCCTGTATTGGTGAACTTGAAAGCGCAACTCACTTTCGGGCTGTCTTGCGAGAAAGTCCCGAAGTCGTGCGTGGTTTCTTCAAATTTGATTTCAGCCTGTTTCTGGGCGGATGCGAACGTGGCTACCGTTGCCAGCATGAACATTAAAAATACTACCTTTTTCATTTCTTCCTTGGAATTTGTTGTTGATGCGGCAAATATACTGTTTTTATCCGCCTTTTCCGCTTTTTCCTGGAAAAAAGGCTGTCCGCATGCCCCGCCTATAAGTTTATTTGCATATCTTTGGGAAATCATAATTTTTAAGACAATCATTCAACAAGTGGAAATGAAGACGAAAACGTATTTTTTGAGCATGTTGCTGGCAGGCGGGCTTTTGTCCGCATGCAGCGCGGACGTGGAGACACTGTCGGGGCTGAGACGTTCCGACTTTCAGACGGAGGTGAACGGACAGATGACCGACCTGTATGTGTTGAAGAACAGCCGGGGCATGGAGGTGTGCGTGACGAACTATGGCGCAAGGGTCGTGTCCGTCATGGTGCCGGACCGCGACGGGAAGATGGAAGACGTGGTGTGCGCTTTCCCACGCATCGCCGATTATCTGGCGTATCCGCAGAACTTCGGGGCAACGATAGGACGCTACCTTGGGCGCATCCGTGACGCGCATTTCACATTGGATTCCGTGGAATACAAGCTGATGGCCAACAAAGACACGCATTGCGCCCACGGAGGCGAGCCGGGATTTGCTTCCCGCATCTGGCAGGCAGAGCCGTTGGCCGCCAACAGCATGCGGCTGGCTTACCTGTCGCCCGACGGCGAGAACGGTTTTCCCGGCAACCTGAAACTGTACCTCACTTATACGGTGACGGAAAACAACGAGCTGGACATCCTGTACGAAGCCACCACCGACAAGCCCACGGTGCTGAACCCTTCGCATCATTCCTTCTTCAACATATCAGGTGATTTGAATGCGACTGTGGAAGGGCAGGAACTTTACATTAATGCTGACTACTTCACGCCGTATGACAGCATCCGCTGCGTGACGGGCGAGTATCGTCTTGTAGAGGGAACGCCCATGGACTTCCGAAAGCCCCATCCCATCAAGGACCATATTGATGATGATGATTTTCAGTTGAACCTGACCGGGGGATACGACCATGGCTGGATGCTCAACACGAAAGGTGATGACAAACATCTGGCGGCCCGCGTGGCCGACCCGGAGGGCGGACGTACCTTGGAGGTATATACCACCGAACCTGCCATGCATGTCTATACGGCAAATGGGCTGAAGGGCAAACTTGTCGGGAAGCAAGGGATTGCTTACCCACGGCGTTCAGCCATCTGTTTAGAGACAATGCATCCGCAGGACGCACCCAACATCCCGCAATTCCCCAGCACGGTGTTGCGTCCGGGGGAAACGTTCCGCAGCCACACTGTTTACCGCTTCGGCATCATGGAATAAGGGCAAGCAGCCGGGGGATGAAGATGAGCATCCCCACTGCCATGGCCATGATGGCGCAGATGAACACCGCGCCGGCAGCAATGTCTTTGACATCGCCGGCGCGTTTGTCATAACCGGGAGATACGATGTCGGTGAGCCGTTCGATGGCGGTATTGAAGGCTTCGGCGGCAAACACGATGCCGATGCATAGGATAACGGCTATCCATTCCCCCCGTGTGATGCGCAATGCAAAGCCCGATGCAACGGCCAGCACGGTGACGGCGGCATGAATCCACGCGTTGTGTTCCCGTGTGATGAAGCTTTTGATGCCCCGTGCCGCGTAAATGAAACTTTTTCCTCGTTTCTTCCAACTGAATTTTTCTTTCATGATCCCGTATTCTTTTGGGGCGGATGCCGTCAGTTCCTGCTGACCTGTTTCACGCCTTTCACCGTTTTCAGCTTCTTCACCAAGGAGTCCAATTTTGAAGTGTCCGAAACCATGATGGTCAGCGTGCCGGAGAACAACCCGTCATTGGAATCGATGCTGATCGCACGAAGCGCCGTTCCTTCATCTTTGTTGATAATGGAAGTCAGGTTGGTGACGATGCCAATGTCGTCTTGCCCCACCACTTTCAGGCTGATGGCATAGCGTGTGCCGGAGGATTTCCCCGCCCACCGTGCCTTTACGATGCGGTAGCCGAAACGTTCGCGCAACTGTGCGGCATTGGGGCAGTCCGTCCTGTGTATCTTGATGCCGCCGTTGATGGTGACGAAGCCGAAGATGTCGTCCCCGTAGATAGGGTTGCAGCATTTGGCCAATTTGTAGTCAATGCCTTTCAGGTTGCGGTCGATGACCAATACATCTTCCTTTTCCGTCCTGTCTTCCGGGAGCGGCATTTGCATGTTGTATCCCTCTGCGCTGCGGTTGGGGTCCTCACGCACTTCCGATTCTTTCCTCTGCTGTTCCACGTATTTGTCGATGACTTCATTGGCATCATACGTCTCATCGGCAATGCGTTGGTAGAACTCCGTGACCGTCTTGAACCCTAATTTCTTGATGAGCCGCATCATCACGCCTTCATCATATTCCAGTTTCCGGTTCTTGAACTTCCGTTCCAGCATTTCCTTGGCAAAAGCCGATTGCTTGGCGGCAATCTCTTTCAGTTCCTGCCTGATTTTGGTGCGTGCCTTCGAGGTCGTCACGATGTTGAGCCAGTCTTGCTTGGGTGTTTGCGTGTTGGAAGTCATGATTTCCACTTGGTCGCCGCTGTATAGCACTTGGCGCAGTTGTGCGTTCTTCCCGTTCACTTTTGCGCCGACACACCGGCATCCCAATGCCGTGTGTATGTGGAAAGCAAAGTCAAGCACCGTGGCGCCTTTCGGCAGTTTGAACAAATCGCCTTTGGGGGTGAACACGAACACTTCGTCTTCATACAGATCCATCTTGAACTGGTCCATGATTTGCATGGAGTCGGTGTCGGAATGTTCCAATGCTTCCCGCACGGAGGTGAGCCATTCATCCAATCCGCTTTCGCCTTTGATGCCTTTGTAGCGCCAGTGCGCCGCCAGCCCGCGTTCGGCTATTTCGTCCATTCGTTGGGTGCGTATCTGCACTTCCACCCATTTCCCTTCCGGCCCCATGACGGTGATGTGCAAGGATTCATACCCATTGCTTTTGGGGATGGAGAGCCAGTCGCGCAGGCGTTTGGGGTTGGGCTGGTACATGTCGGTGATGATGGAATATACTTGCCAGCATTCTTGCTTTTCCTTGTCGGGGGCGGAATCCAAGATGATGCGGATGGCAAACAAGTCGTAGATGTTCTCAAACGGTGTTTTCTGCTTTTGCATCTTGTTCCAGATGGAATGGATGGATTTCGTGCGGCCTTTGATGCTGAACTTCAGCCCGGTGGTTCCCAGCTTTTCTTGGATGGGCGCGATGAAGGACGCGATGTAGCGGTCGCGCGATGCTTTTGTCTCGTTCAGCTTTTCCTTGATTTCATAATAGACCTCTTTCTGCGTGTACTTCAGGGAGAGGTCTTCCAGTTCCGATTTCAGCTTGTAGAGTCCCAATTTATGTGCCAACGGGGCATAAAGGTAGGCTGCTTCGTTGGCCACCATGATGCGTTCTTCCTCGTGGGGCGAGTCCTTTATCTGGCGCATGATGTTCACGCGGTCGGCTATCATGATGAGTATCACGCGCATGTCCTCGGCGAAAGACAGCAGCAGGTTCCTGAAGTTCTCCGATTCCACCATGGGGCTTTTGGCATACAGTTCGTTGACTTTCACCAATCCGTGGATGATGCCTGCCACGTCGTCGCCGTATTCCCGCCGGATGTCATCGGTGGTGAGGAAATGGTTTTTCACCGTATCGTGCAGCATGATGCCGAGGATGGACGCCCTTTTCATCCCGATTTCTTCGGAGATGATGATGGCCGTCTGCATGTTCCGTATGACGGGGTTCATGTCAAAATTGTTACGGGGGAGGGAACCTTCCTGCGCGGCTTGCGCCAGATGCTTCCTCAGTTTGCGGCAGTCTGTGGGGCTTATGCTGTCGCCTGCCGAGCGTAACAGCCTCTTATATAGTGCGATTAACAGGGCCTTTTCGCCCTTGTTGAAAAACATTCCGTCCATGGCCTTTGTATTTTGTCGATGTAAAAGTAGTTTTTTTTTCTTGGTTTTGCGTTGTTTGTAATCCAAGTTTTTGTATTTTTGGGCATTGATATGGATTTATCCAGTGGAAATTAGATAATAATAACTCATAAGATTTAATACGATGTTAACACCGCAAGACCAAGAATTGCTCACGAAGAAAGGCATTTCCGAGGAGCAGATTAAAGAGCAGTTGAAATGTTTTGAAACCGGTTTCCCTTTCCTGAAGCTGGAGGCTGCCGCTTCCATCGGGAAAGGCATCATGGCGCCTGACGCTTCCGAGCGCGAAGCTTACCTTTCTGCATGGGAGCATTACAAGGAGGGTGGCAAGACCATCACCAAGTTTGTGCCTGCATCCGGCGCGGCCAGCCGCATGTTCAAGAACCTGTTTGAGTTCCTGGGCGCGGACTATGACGCGCCTTCCACGGCATTCGAAAAAGAGTTTTTCGCGCATGTCCGCCAATTTGCCTTTTACGATGACTTGAACCAAGCCTGCCTACGCAATGCCGGGAAAGACATTCCCGCCTTGATGGCCGATGGCGCTTACAAGGAAGTGGCGGCCAATCTGTTGAACGCAGCCGGGCTGAACTATGGCGCTTTGCCGAAAGGCTTGCTGAAGTTCCATAAGTACGAGAATGGCACCCGCACGCCTTTGGAAGAACATTTGGTGGAAGGCGCCCTTTATGCGGCGGGCAAGAACGACAAGGTGAATGTGCATTTCACGGTGTCTCCCGAACACAAGGATTTGTTCCGCGCCTTGGTGGAAGAGAAAGTGAAGGATTACTCTTCGCGATACAACGTTGATTACTGCGTGACTTTCTCTGAACAGAAACCCAGCACTGACACGATTGCCGCCGACATGGACAATCATCCTTTCCGCGACGAGAAAGGGAAATTGCTGTTCCGTCCGGGCGGGCATGGCGCGTTGATTGAGAACCTCAACGACTTGGATGCCGACATCGTGTTCATCAAGAACATCGACAACGTGGTGCCCGACCGTTTGAAAGATGACACGGTGCTTTACAAGAAACTGATTGCCGGCGTGCTGGTGACCTTGCAGAAGCAGGCATTCGAATATCTGGAACTGTTGGACAGCGGGAAATACACCCGTGAACAGGTGGAAGAAATCATCCGCTTCGTGCAGCAGAAGCTGTTCTGCCGCCGTGCGGACATCAAAGACATGGAAGATGGCGACTTGGTGTTGTACCTGAAAAAGAAACTGAACCGCCCGATGCGCGTGTGCGGCATGGTGAAGAACGTGGGCGAGCCGGGTGGCGGCCCGTTCCTTGCTTACAATGCTGACGGTACGGTTTCCTTGCAAATTCTGGAAAGTTCGCAAATCGACATGAACGACCCGGAAAAGAAAGCGATGTTTGAGAAAGGCACTCACTTCAATCCGGTGGATTTGGTGTGTGCGTTGCGCGATTATAAAGGGCGGAAATTCAACCTCCCGGATTATGTGGACAAATCCACCGGCTTCATTTCCCGGAAGTCGAAGAACGGGAAGGACCTGAAAGCATTGGAACTGCCGGGATTGTGGAACGGAGCCATGAGCGACTGGAACACGGTGTTCGTGGAAGTGCCGTTGAGTACTTTTAATCCGGTGAAGACGGTGAACGACCTTTTGCGCCCGCAGCATCAATAGGAAATAACAACTTCTTCATGAAAATGATTCAATGCCCCGGAAGGTCGTGATGATTTGCCGGGGCATTGATTTTGTGGCGGCTTTGCGCGTCAGTTCCCGTTCGCGGGCGTTTCCCCATGTTTTTTCGCCCATTCCTTGTAGAGCGGGAAAAGCGCGGCGGGGCGGTTGCTGTACCAACTGTACCCGTTGCGGCGTTCCGGCTCGATTTCTTCCAGATGGCGGCGTGGGATGCCGTCGCGCCCGCACACGTAGGGTTCGCCATGTTCCAAATCATAGAAACGCGCCCAGATGGGTTGGGCCAGGCTGTCGGCCACTAGCCGTGTGTCGATTTTGCGCCCTTCGGCATCACGCAGCCTTTCCACGCGTTTGCCTTCTATCTTGTGTGCGTCCATCCATGCCATGCCTTGATGCACGGCTTCCTTTACATCCTCGTCCGGGCAAGGCAGGCTCATCAGCAGTTCCAGCAGGGCCGCGCTCTCCACCGGGCAGTAGGCCGGCAGTTCGTAAGCGCGTGCGGCGGCGGGCTTCAGGGTGTGTTCATCGTGTTGCTGGCACCAGACGGCGAGTCCTCCTCCTTCCGTCCTTATCTGCGTGGCGAGGATGCAGCGGATGCCTTTTTGGAATGCTTCGCCGGCTTGTGTGCGCAGCCTGTCATCCGCCAAATCCTTGTCGAAAGGCGCTTGTGCTTCGGCGATGCCGCGCAGCATTCTCATCACGTTCACCATGGCATTGTCGTTGTACGTGATGTGTGTCTGGTAGCCATGGTTCACGGGCCAGAACTGCGGCCATCCGCCGTTTTCGTACTGCCCTTCCAAAAGGTAAGCCGCTCCTTTTCGGAATGCGTCGCGATAGCGGGCATCGCCGGTGGCGCGGTACAGCCGTGCCATATACGTCATTTGCTGTATGGTGGCGCCGTTGTCGATGGTGGAGTCGTCGCGCCGTTGCTTTTCTTCCCGCACCTTTTCCTTTTCTTCCTGGCTCAGGGTGCGGCACATGTCGATGTTCTTCGGCCAGCCTCCCGTGCATCGTTGGTAGAGCAGCACTTGGTCGCCGATGCGGCGCGCTTCATGGGTCGTGAAGAAATGTTCGTCTGTTTCGCGGAGAAGGCCGGGATGATTCTGTGCTGTCATCGTGGCGAATGCCATGCAGCAGCAGGCTGCACAGATGGTTCGCAGGGTTTTCTGTTTTGGGAAATGGATTTTCATGGCAGTGTCATGGATGGGTTGTAACCTTTGCAGCTGCAAAGGTAGCAATTGGATTTCAATTTTGGCGGGCAGCGTTGCAGAATCTTCCGGCAAGATGTGCGGCGGCATCCTGCGGGGCATTCCATGAATCATTGGAATGTTTGGGGCAAAACATTGAAAGGTTTTTTGAAATCTTCCTGAACTTTTCCTGATACGATTAGTAATCGTAAAGCGATACGATTACTAATCGTCATGCCGGACGATTACTAATCGTAAAAGAAATCTTCTATGGGGCGTGCGGATTTTGTGCGCAGGATGCACTGGCTTCTTCATCGTGAAATCCCGGATTCACGATGAAAAGTTTTCTTTGCCATCCGGCATGGCCGGCGCGATGCGTTGCACGAGCCATGCGTTTTTATAGGAAGCGTCTTCCGTTTGCAGCCAGTCCTTCAGCAAGGTTCTCTCTGCGAATCCGCAGCGGGCAAACAGGGCGAGGCTGGCTTCATTGCCTTGCGGTATCCAGGCATACAGTTGGTGGAGGTGGAGGAAACGGAAGGCGTAGCTGCACAGCAGTTGCAATGCTTGTGTGCCGCAGCCATGGCGGCGGCAGTCCTTGCGGATGACGATGCCCACGGCTGCCCGTTGGTGCAATGGCTCGTAGTCTGTGAGGTCGGCCATGCCGACGGCTTTCCCGCTGGCTTTGTGGAGGACGACGAGGCGCAGTTGCTTGTCGGCGAAGATGTCGTTCTGCGAGGAGGCGATGTATTGCCGCAAGGCGTAGCGCGAATAGGGGGAAGTGGTGCCGCTGATGTCCCACAAGGAGGCGTCGTTCTCAATGTCGTACATCATATCCAAGTCTTCAGGTTCGCATGGCCTCAAGCGGATTTCCGGGTTCTCAAGATAGGTGTCGGGCATGGGCGCGAAAGGTTATTTGAATTGTTCCAAGCATTTGCGGTTGGCTATTCTCCGTTTTTTGTCGAACAGCCATCCCCATTTGTTGAAGTATTGGATGACGGAACGGATGTGGCATTTCAGCAAGGCGGGGTCTTTGTAGGAGCCTTTCTCGTAGGCATGGAACACGGTGGCTGCCGGGCAGAACAGGGTCCTTGACACTTCGCCGATGCGGCGGCAAAGGTCCAAATCTTCCGCATACATGAAGTAGCGTTCGTCGAATATCCCGGCTTTCCGCAATGCGTCCGTCCGCATGAACATGAAGCATCCCGACAGGGAAGGCACGTCCATCACCCGGTCGTAGCCGGAAAAATGCAGTTCAAACCTCGCGTCGATGCGTTGCTGGATGCGTCGGGACAGCACGAAGCGCCTGCCGAAGAGGTTCATCGGCGTGGGCAGCAGCTTGCAGAGGTATTGTATCCTGCCGTCGGGGTAAAGCACTTTGGGCATCACCAACCCGCAATCCGTGTGCGTGTCCATGAACTGTTCCAATGTGCCGATGGCGTTTCCCGCCCAGTAGATGTCGGGATTCAGCACGACATGGTAGCGTGCGCCTGTTGCCATGGCCCGTTTGATGGCGATGTTGTGGGCACGTCCGTAGCCCAAGTTCTTCCCGGTGTGGAGGTAAACAATCTTGTCCGATGCCTGCGACAATTCTTTCAGGCGGTCGTCCGATGAATTGTCGATGAGGTAGAGCGTGGCCACGTCCGACTGCACGACGCATTGCAGCAGTCGCGACAGTTCGTGGGGCGGGTTGTGGAAAGTGACGATGGAAGCGGTAATCATATCGGCATGGCAGGCTTTTGGCTAATGATGTTTCCTTGAATTGTCCCAAGCCTCCCCGATGCGGGTGAAGATGTTCTTCCGGGCGCGGGCGGATGGCGGGGGCGTTCCGTCCAATGCCTGCTCGTAAGTCAGGTTGTCATGCGCCATGCGGTAGATGACACCCCAGTCCGGCAGCCCGCCGATGTTGCGGTCGTCAATGAAAAGGTCGGCCTTCAGCTTCCGGCTGTATCCCTTGCCGTTTTCTTTCTCTTCCGGGAAATCTTTGTTGGCGGCATAAAATTCAAGCCCGCGTTGGCGGCAATATTCCACGGCGTCTTCCAGCAATCTTCCTTCGCGCACCGTCCACAGGATGATGCGGTGGCCTTCCTTTTGCAGCCTTTTCAGCGTGTCGATGGCAAAGGGAATTTCATTCCCGATGCGGGGGTACGCATGTTCCACGATGGTGCCGTCAAAATCTACCGCGATAATCATGTTGCTTGTCCGTTTATGTTCAGTTCATCCTTGATGCGCTTTTCATTCGGTATGCAGAAAAACGATGCTGTTATGCTTATTAACGCGCAAAGCCCGCCGATATTGTCTAACGTGGCATAATAAACGTAGAGGTTGAAGAAGGCGGAGGCGGCCAGCAAGGCCAAGCGTACCCCGTTCCATCTGCGGTACAGGCGCAGGGCTTCCTGCAAGGGGGCAGGGTTGATTCTTTTGGCCATGACGACGCTGAACAGCTTGAGTGCCAGCGGCACGGCGGCCAACGTCACGAGTATGCCTGCTGTGTTCCAGATGTATTGCAGGCGCGCGTCGCCGGCATATGCGCCTTCTTGCAGCCATCCTGCCTCATAGGCTGCCGCCATCAACGCGGCCAGCGCGAGGAAGCTCCAGTATTCGGCCTGGAGGACGCGGGATAACTTCTTTAAGGTCTTTTCCATCATGCAGCAAAGGGGTTATAAGTTGCCGTTGAAAGGAATCCGGTTGGTGATGGAGCGTCCCAAGGTGACTTCGTCGGCATATTCCAGCTCGTCGCCCACGGATATGCCGCGCGCGATGATGCTCAGCCGGATGTTGAAAGGCGAAAGTTTCCGGTAGATGTAGAAATTGGTGGTGTCTCCCTCCATGGTGGAACTGAGCGCCAGGATGACTTCTTGGGTGCTTCCCGCCTTCACTCTCTCCACGAGGCTGTCTATCTGCAAGTCGCCGGGGCCTATCCCGTCCATGGGCGAGATGATTCCTCCCAACACATGGTACACGCCATGGAACTGTTGGGTGGCTTCAATGGCCATCACGTCGCGGATGTTCTCGACCACGCATATCACGGCATGGTCCCTAGAAGGGTTCCCGCATATCTGGCACACCTCAGTGTCGGATATGTTATGGCATTCCTTGCAATATTTGATTTCCCTTTTCAAGGTAGTGACGGCATTGGCAAAGGACGCCACGGCGGCATTGTCCTGGCGGAGCAGGTGAAGCACCAGCCGCATGGCCGTCTTCCGCCCGATGCCGGGCAGCTTGGAAAATTCCTCTACGGCCTTTTCCAACAGCAAAGAAGGGTATTGTTGCTCCATGTTCATTGATTTGGGTGCGCAAAGATAGCATATTCCTGAAAGAATGAATAATTAAAAATGAATAATGCCCGCGCAAAGCATTGCCTAACGAAAAAACATTCTATCTTTGCCCCCCGGAAAAGTTTATCATGTCATGGAAATCAGAAGCGCGGAATTTGTCATGAGCAACACAGTTGCCGAGAAATGCCCTCCCGGGAACTTGCCGGAATATGCGTTCATCGGGCGGTCGAACGTAGGGAAGTCCAGCCTTATCAACATGCTGACACGCAAGCCGAAGCTGGCCATGACTTCTTCCACTCCCGGGAAGACTCTGCTGATCAATCATTTCCTTATCAACAAGGAATGGTATCTGGTGGACCTGCCGGGCTATGGTTATGCCAAACGTGGAAAGAAGATGGTGGAGCAGATACGTGCGGTCATTGAAAGCTATGTGCAGAAGCGGATGCAGATGACCAGCCTGTTCGTGCTGATAGACTCGCGGTTGGAACCGCAGGCCAACGACCTTGAATTCATCCATTGGCTGGGTGAGAACGGAGTGCCGTTTGGCATCATCTTCACCAAGGCAGACAAGCTGACTTTCGGGAAACGGAAAGAGAGCGTGAAACGTTATCTGGAGAAACTCTCGGAAACATGGGAGGAATTGCCGCCTTATTTCGTGTCTTCGGCAGAAACGGGGCTGGGGCGCGATGAAATCTTGGACTACATTGATTCCGTGAACAAGAGCTTGGCTAAGCAATGACCCAATAAATCTATAAATAATCTCTGAATAGAAATGTATCCTATGAAATTTGTTCCCATCCTGAAGCAGACGCTTTGGGGGGGAGAAAAAATTATTCCTTTCAAACATTTGCCGGAAAACCTTCACCATGTCGGCGAAAGCTGGGAAGTGTCGGGCGTGCGCGGCAACGAATCCGTCGTGTCGGCTGGCGAATGCAAAGGAATGACCCTGAACGCATTGGTGCGGACTTATAAAGGCGACTTGGTGGGAGAGGCCAATTACAAGCGGTTTGGAGACACTTTCCCGTTGCTGATTAAGTTTATCGACGCTTGCCAAGACTTGTCTATCCAAGTGCATCCATCGGACGAATTGGCCAAGAAACGGCATCATTCGTTGGGAAAAACGGAAATGTGGTATGTGGTGGATGCGGCGGAAGGCGCGAAGTTGCGTTCCGGCTTCTCAAGGCAAATCACGCCGAAAGAATATAAGGAACGGATTCATGATTCCACGATTACCGAGGTGCTGCAAGAATATGAAATACATAAAGGCGATGTGTTCTTCCTTCCGGCAGGCCGGGTGCATAGCATCGGTGCGGGTGCTTTCATTGCGGAAATACAGGAAACTTCAGACATAACTTACCGCATATATGATTTCAACCGCAAGGATGCGGACGGCAACCTGCGCGAACTGCATACGGAATTGGCCAAAGATGCGATAGACTATGAGGTGCTGGATGATTACCGCACGCATTATGAACCCATGAAGAACGAGCCGGTGGAATTGGTGGCTTGCCCGTATTTCACCACCTCCTTGTATGATTTGACAGAAAGCATTTCGTGTGACTATTCGGAATTAGATTCTTTCGTCATTTACATCTGCATGGAAGGCGCCTGCAAGATTGCGGACAACAACGGTTATGAACTGGAATTGTCTGCCGGCGAGACGGTGTTGATACCCGCCGAGTTGCAGGAAATCTCTATCAGCCCTTCTCCCTCTGTGAAATTGTTGGAGACTTACGTTTAAGCGTGGCCGCCCATTGAAAAGCAAATCCCCCAAGGCAATTGCCCATTCATGCCTTGGGGGATTTTGTTTCAAGGGCGCGGGATGCAGGGGTCAATACCCGGCGGCACGGCTTATCTTGACGGGGATTTCCGTATTGTCCATCCTGCCATGGAACTGTTCTGCGCCTGCGCCGATGGCAAATACCGGCACATACCCTGCCGAATGCCCTCCGCTTGTCCATCCTACCAAAGCGATGTCGTTCAGGATTTTTCTGGCAGCGATGGCCAATGGCTCGTTCAATGAATATTCACCTTTCTTCAGTTTCATGCGTTTTTCACCGAAAGATTGGGCGAATTCGTCCTTCAGCAGGCTTTCCTGTTTTTCATTCAGTGTGATGGTGTCCCAGAACCCCAGGTGTTCTTCCAGCAGTTCGCGGATATCTTCCCATTCCACTTGGTTGTCTTTTTCTATCCTTAGTTTCCCGATTTCCGCCGAAAGCTGTTCTTGCGAGGATGCCTGTGCGGCCAATGCCCTCAAGTTCAGTTCGTATTCGCCTGTGCCTAATGCGAAGCCTCCTGTCTCATGGTCGGCGGTGATGACAATCAGGGTCTCATCCGGGTGTTTCTGGTAAAATTCATAGGCAATCTTCACGGCGTTGTCGAAATCAATCACTTCGTTCACCATGGTGGCGGCGTCATTGTCGTGGCATGCCCAGTCGATTTTCCCTCCTTCTACCATCAGGAAGAAGCCCGTGTCTTCTCCTTTGGTGAGGAAGCGGATGGCGCTTTGGGTGATTTGTGCCAAAGTGAGGTCGTCATCTTCGCGGTCGATGGCATACGGAAGGCTTTTGGCGTCTTTCCCTTCCTTTTGGGTCAGGATGATTTTATCGGCCGTCTGGCATTTCCTGTTGAATTCATTATAGCCCTTGGCGATGGTGTAACCGTTCTCTTCAAATAAATTGAAAATGTTTTCCGCTTTTCTGCGCTTGCCTTTTTGGGGTTCGAGGAATCCTGCGCCAGCATAGAAATGGAATCCTGCAACCGGCAAGTCCGTGGCAATCTCATAATATGAGTTGCGATCCGTTTGATGTGCATAGAATGCGGCAGGGGTGGCATGGTCAATGCTGACGCTTGTGGCGATGCCCACCTTGCGTCCGGCTTTTTTCGCTTGTGTGGCAATGCTGTAAACAACCGTTGAATCCGTGCTTACGCCGATAGCCGCATTATAGGTTTTCGTGCCGGTGGCCAATGCCGTTCCTCCTGCGGCTGAATCGGTGACACTGTTTGTGGCAGAGAAAGTCGTGACAAGCCCGCAGTACGGGAAACTTGCGAAGCATAACGGGACAGTCCCTATCGTCCCTTGCGTTTCGCCGATGTACAGTTCCGTTCCGTTTACTTGGTTGACGCCCATCCCGTCTCCGATGAAGCAGAATACATATTTAGCCTGTTTTTGGCTGAAAGCTGGGGAGGCCATGGAAAAGGCAAGCAAGCACGTTGCCACAGTTGCAAAGGCAACAGAAATGTTTTTTTTCATGTGGTTGTTTCTTTGTTTCGACGCGCAAAAGTCGGGAAAACGCTTGAAATATTTATTTCATTCGTTTTAAAAAAGCTTTAATCCTGCGGATAATCTTGATGCCAGTCATGGCACCGTCAAACAAAGCAATCCCTTTATTCAGGTTCTGCATGAAAGGATGCAGTTTCAGTTCGGCGGGCGATGGCGCCATGGCTTGTTTCAAGGAAAACAAGATTTGCGCCTTTTGCCGTTTTATCTCAGTGCGCAGTTCCTCCTTGCGTTTGCTGATGGCCTCTAAGGTGATTTTATGATTTTTCGTTTCCATTGTTGCCGGGTTGAGGTTTGTCGAGGAACAGTTTGCCCAAAAAACGGACAATCGGGCCTATGAACAGCTTCTTCCGCCACAGGTAAGCGGCACCCATCAGCAACAGCACAGCCCCGGTGATGATCAGGAAACTTGCAGGTAATCCTCCCACTAAAGGTGCGATGGCGTAGGCAGCGGCAAACAAAAGGCACAGCAAGGCAATCATGCCCAACACGATGAGGACAAATGCCATGGCAAGAGCGGAAGCCAGCGCAGTCAGCTTTTCCACCAATTCCAATTTGGCATAATCCTTTTGCAGCAGGACATATTTTTTGATGTCGCTGTAAAGCTGCTGCAGGTTTTCTATATTCTGATTGTCTGAGAACATCACAAAAAGAGGATTGGAAACCGCTTGCGGCGCATCCAATCCTTTTTACTTTTTTTTATTCGTTGCCTTTCACTTCGGAAGCGATTTGATCCACCAAATCGTCCATTTCTTCACGGTTGAGCTTGATGCCTTTCTTTCGCAACAACTCAGCTATTTTCGCACGGGTATCTTCTCCCTTTTCAGGTGCAAACAAGATGCCCAATGCTGCACCCAATGCAGCTCCGCCCAAAAAGGCGGCCAATACACCTAGATTCTTCATGATATAATCGTTTTATGGTTATGAAACAAAGTTAGCAAATTATTCTTTTACAGTACTTCTTTCGGTGTTATTTTTTATTAATCCATTGCTTTTGAAAAGGACGGGGCAAACGTTTGGTTATGCAAATTTAACATATTTGAAGGCGGTTTGTAGCCGGATATCGTTTACTTTTGTCTGCAATTTGCAGATTGCAATCTTTCTGCAGCAAAGCAGCAGTATTTTGAGAAGAACAAATTTGTAAACAGATTAAATAGAGCGTGAAAAATGAAGAAGTTAGCTATTTTATGCATGGGTCTTTCTGTGGTTTTCTTGTTTTCGGCCTGCAAGTCGAAAGAAAGTGCTTATAAGAAGATTTATGAAAAGGCCAAGCAACAGGAACTGGCGGAGCCGGAAGTGATATCTCCAGTAGAATCAAGCGAGCCGGTGGAAACGCCGGTGGTGGAAGCACCGGTGGAGAAGCCTGTTTCTACTGCTCCTATCCGTGAAGAAAAAGTAACGGTGGTGACTGGTGCAGAGAACGGTTTGAAGAATTACAGTGTTGTATGTGGCAGCTTTTCTTTGAAAACCAATGCGGAAAGGTTGAAAAGTGACATGGACAACCAAGGCTACAATGCCATCATCGTGTATAATGCGGAAAAAGCGATGTATCGTGTGGTGGTGGCCACATTTGACGACCGTGATTCTGCAGCCCGCGCACGTGACGAGTTCAAGGCCAAATATCCCGACCGTGAAGACTTCCAGGGAGCTTGGCTGTTGTATCGCGTATATTGATAAAAATATTGCGGGGCAAGGTGCAATGTATGGCTAAAAAGTTGTACCTTTGCCACGCATAAAAGGAAAGATGCCGGAGTGGTCGATCGGGCCGCACTCGAAATGCGGTGAACGGGCAACTGTTCCCAGGGTTCGAATCCCTGTCTTTCCGCAGAACATGCAGGACAGAATTGGTCAGCAAACGGACAAAAGCCACAAATCAACGATTTGTGGCTTTTTTATTGTTATAAAGTCCATTTCCAAAAAACTTCAAAAGTACTGAACAGGGGCAAAAATCACACCTGATTCGTTGGCTGTTGAGCGGGAAGGTTTGCAAAGTTCTTATCTTCTAATCAATGAAAAGAATGGAATGTATTCTTGTCCTGCTTGCTTGGTTCATTCAGTTTGCCATGCCCGGACTACAGTTGCGGGGCGGCGTGAAAGGATTGCCCCTTGCCATAGCTTCTTTCCCTTTATGGCAGGTGTTTATCCTTTTTCCCGATGTCCTTGATGAACCTTGCCGGGTTGCCTCCCACGATGGTCATGGGCGGCACGTCGTGCGTGACGACGCTGTTGGCGCCGATGATGGAGCCGTAGCCGATGCGCACGCCGGGCAACACGGTGGAATTGATGCCAATCCACACTTTGTCTTCGATGATGATAGGTTTTCCATACGTGGAACTGCGGTTGTCGGGATCCGGGTCATGGTTGATGGTGATGAGGTTGACTTTCGGGGCAATGAATACGCCATTGCCGATGGGGATTCCGCAGCGGCCGAAGAATGTGCATCCTTGTTGGATCCAGCATCCTTTTCCTATCCTTATATTCTTGCATAGTCCACATAAAAGGGAGGCAGCAGCGTTGTGGAAGGGTCGATTTCTTGCCCTGTGATGCGGCAAAGGTAATCATGCACTTCCTCTGGCGTATGATAGCCGGTGTTCAGTTCGTTGGCCAATTTCATCGTTTCGAAGATGGCATTAATCAGTTTGTCATAACCGGGTTCGCCAGGGGACACCATGGCGCCCGAAAGGTCTTTTGCAAAAATGTCTTCCATTTCATTCATGTATTTGTCAAAGTCATTGCAAAAGTAGCCTTATGTATCCAATGGAAAGGTAACCGTCTTACGGACGTTTGTAACTATCTTACGGGAAAATGCAAGATTCTGACAAAATATTTGGCGGATTGGATTGTTTGCCTTATCTTCGGGGAATTAAAGCCAAATTTGACATGACGTTATCCGATTTATTGAATATATCGAACCAGATGCCTCTTTTGAGCATAAGGATGCAGAAATTGAAGAGAAAAGTCATCCATTTGTTAGTGCATGATGAAAAGACAATCGTAGAATTGTGCAAAGAGACAGAGTTTAGCATACCGACCGTGACAAAGGTGATTTCCGAATTGAAGGAGATGGGCATCGTGATGGAGAAAGGGAAATTGGACACGATGGGCGGGCGGCCTCCTGCCGTTTATGCCATCAATCCGGACTGTGCCTACCTGATGGGCGTGGATGTGAAGCGTGATTCCGTGATGCTGGCCGTGCAGAATTTCAAGAACGAGATGGTGAAGCCAGCAAAGCAAGTGCCTTATCAGCTGGAGGACACCATAGAATCTTTGAAGGAGCTTTGCGGCATCATCAACCGCTTTATTGAAGAATCAGGAACAGAACGGGAAAAAATCCTGAGTGCTTGCGTGGTCTTTACTGGCAGAATCAATTCAGAGGAAGGCTATAACAACACGTTCTTCCATTTTGGCGACCGTCCGCTGACTCATTTGATTGAAGAAGAAATCCATATAAAGACATTCATTGAAAATGATTCCCGTGCGATGTTGTATGGCGAGTATTGCAGCGGCAATGTCGGGGTGAGGAAGAATGTGATTTACCTGAATGTCAGTTGGGGCTTTGGCATCAGCATCATCTGCAATGGGGAATTGTACTATGGGCATTCCGGCTATTCAGGCGAGTTTGGCCACAGCCCTATATTGGACAATGAGTTGATTTGCGATTGCGGGAAGAAAGGATGCATCCAGACAGAAATATCCGGTGAGACCCTTGTGCGTTTATTCAAGCACCGCTTGTTGGAGGGGCGCACTTCTGTGCTGGCAAAGCGGAAACGTATTGATTCCATCACCATGCATGACATCATAGAAGCAGCTGTGCGGGAAGAGGACATGCTGGCCATTGAAGCGATTGGGCAAGTGGGAGAGAAGTTAGGGCGTTATTTGTCTTTGCTCATCAATGTGTTCAATCCGGATTTGGTGATTATCGGAGGGAATCTGGCTGCGGCAAGGCCTTATTTTGAATTGGCTGTCCGTTCAGCCGTTTGCAAGTATTCGTTGAACCTGTTGCTTCAAGACATGGAATTGCGTTCTGCCACGTTGGGCAATGAAGCGGCTGTGGTGGGTGCCTGCCACATCATCCAAAGGCGGCTGTTTGGCGGCCGTTGATGTCCTTTCTCATTGTTTTGCCAATGTGAAGATGAATTCGAGCCCGCCGTCTTGGTTGTTTTTGGCAGAGATGTTTCCTCCATGCAGGAGGACAGCGTTTTTCACGATGGCAAGACCTAGCCCGGTGCCTCCAATCTTTCGTGAACGTCCTTTGTCAACACGGTAGAAACGTTCAAACAGCCGGGTCAGATGTTCCGGTGCTACGCCTACGCCTGTGTCGGCAAAGCTGAAATAATAGTAATTGTCGTCCTCGCGGAAACATTTGATGGTGACGTTGATGCCTGTTCCTGCATAGGCAATGGCGTTGTCTGTCAGGTTCCTGAATATGGAATAGATGAGCGATGGGTTCCCTTTTGTCTCCAGTTTTTCCGGCATCATGTTGACGAGCGTGATGTGTTTCTCTTCCAAATCCAAGGCTGTCTCGTTGGCAATGCGGCGGATGACGGCAGCGATGTCAACGGTTTCCATGTCTATCAGGCCGGGGGCTTCGTCCATTCGCGTCAGTACCGATATGTCCCTCAGCAGGCTGGCCAGCCGGTTGCTTTGCGCGTAACATCTTTCCAAGAATGTTTTCTGTTTCTCCGGCGGGAGGTTTTCCGTGTTGACAATGGTTTCCAGGTATCCTTGTATGCTGCTGACGGGTGTTTTCAACTCGTGTGCGATGTTTTGCGTCAGTTGCCTTTTCAGCCGGGCTTGTTCTTCTTCTTGGCTGATGTCGTTGATGGATATTTCAAAGCTTGCATCTTGGAAGATGATGCATTCCACGTTGAAGATGCGCCCGTCTTTGCTGATGGTGATGGCTTTCCGTTTTTCCTCTTGCCCTCCTCCGGGACGTTGCCGGCTGTGGTTGATGAATTGTGTGATGTCTTTTAGTTCGGGAATGGAAAACACCGCTTCGGTCGTTTCAAGGTTGTGGTCGGAAATGATGTTGCTGTATTGGGTGAAAAGGTTGTTGACGAGGATTTCCTTTTTGTTGGCGTCGAAGATGCCCAGCCCTTCCCTGGATATCTGCAAGTGGGTGATGAGCTTTTCGCGTTCGATGTACAAGGCTTCTTTGGTTTCGTGCAGCCGTTTGTAGATTTGTATGATGTGCTGGGATATTTCCCCCAGTTCATTGTGCGGGAACGATTGCAGGCTCACGCTGATGGGTTCGTTGCGGTCGGCGCGCAAGGCGAAGTTCCGCAATTGCCGCACAGCCATGCCCAGCCTTTTCGTGAAAGTAAAGAACACCACGGTCAGCAGCAAGGTGGACAGGACGGTGAACCACACGAAGCGTTTGTCTGCTTTGAGGTTCTTTATCAAGTTCACGTCGTAGGGCAACGCGCTCCGTATGATGAATTTTCGGTCGTAATAATGGGCGGAATAAAAATAGGTGATGCCTGTGCTTTTGGATTGCCGGTTGATGTCGAATCCCGTGCCGTCTTTCAAGGCGGTTTGTATTTCTTTCCGTCCCAAATGGTTGTCCATGCTGTGTATGTTTTCCTTGTCGCTGTCGTAGATGACTGTCCCGTCCGATGTGATGACCGTGACCCTCAGTTCGTTGATGTGGTGCTGCATGATGTAGCGGTCCAGCAATGGGTCCACTTTCTCATGGCTGAGGCTGTCTTTGTACGGGTAAAGGAATTCATGCAGGCGGTTGTTGTAATCCTGCAATTGCTGGTTGAGCAGTTCCGCCTTGTATCGTTTTTCCCGTTCATATTGGAAGGTGAGGAAACTGGCGGCAAAGGCCAGGAACAAGGCCATGATGGAAACGAACAGTTTCCAATGGAAAGGCATGAAGAGCTTGTACATGCGTCAGTCGGCTTCAAAGCAATATCCGTAGCCCAAGCGGGTGACGATGCATTTCCCGTATGCGCCGATTTTCTTCCTCAGGCGGGTGATGTTCACGTCGATGGTGCGGTCCAGCACATACACTTCGTCGCTCCATACTTTCGACAGGATGTCTTCGCGCGAGAACACCCTTCCTTTGTTCTGGAGGAGCAGGGAGAGGATTTCAAATTCCTTTTTGGTGAGCGGCACTTCTTCGTCGTCGATACTCACTTTCTTTTTCGGCATGTTCAGCACCAAGCTTTTGTAGCCGATTTGCTCCAGTTGCCGGTCGGGCTGTTTGCCGGCTGTGCGGCGCAGCACTGCTTTTACCCTTGCGATGACCTCACGCAAGGAAAAAGGCTTCGAGATGTAATCGTCGGCACCGAGGTTGAATCCCGTCATCGTGTCGTTTTCCGTGTCTTTGGCCGTGATGAATATGATGGGAATGTTGGCCGTCTGTTTGCTTTTCTTCAACAGGCTCGCCATTTTGAACCCGGATATCTCGCCCATCATGACATCGAGCAGCAGCAAATCGTAGGTTTTCAGGTCTAACTTCAGCGCTTCTTCAGCAGAGTTGGCGGTATCCACCCAATATCCTTCGTTCTCCAGATTGAACTTCAAAATCTCGCACAAGTCGTCTTCGTCATCGACGACTAAAATCCGGTAATCATTCATAATTATTCATTTATGTTACAAAATTAATGTTTTTTCTCAAATGTCCAATGCTTGGGACCTATATTTTGTGAGGTACGGGCTTGGTGTTGTTACGAAGTTGTGACAAATCCGGGCAGGGCATTTCCTTTCCCATGACGCCTGCCTGCGCTTTATGGGGAAAGCGCGTTCATTTTTCAGGTAAAATCTTGGATTTTTCCTGAAAAACCGGAGATTTTATTGGGAAATGTTTTCGGTTCCCCGCAGGGGAGTTTCGCAAAACCTTCTAAAGCTTTTCGTAAAACTTTCCAAGGTTTCATGCAAAACCTTTGGGACAGTTTCAGAAGATTGCCCCCAAGGAGAAGCTGAGCAGGCTGTTGCGCCGGCGGAAAGCCATGGGGACGGTTTCGGCATTGCCCGCATCATCGATGGCCCTGTAGGTGGCATTCTTGGAGATGTTGAAGATGCCGATGTCGTATTGGAAGTCGAAAAGGATGCGGGAGATGCGCACGCCTATGCCGAACACCGCGCTGACGTTGAAGGGATGAAGCCTTTCCGTGACTTCGCCTTCGCCGAAGTTGAAGAACCGCATCCTGCTTTTCTGCTTCCAGACATACTTGAAGCGGGGGCCTGCGAAGAAATACATCTCGTAGGGAGGCGACTGGATGAAGTTGTACCCGTAGGCCACCGGGAGGTCGATGGTGCGGATGGTGGCATCGATGCCTGCATAGATGGGTTCTGCATCGGCGCTTCCCGAAGTGTTGCGGTCGAAGGTGATTTCACTCTTGCTGACACTGTAGCTCAGTTCCGGCTGAAGGAAATGCCGCTTGAAGTTCACCCGCATGAAAGCGGACGCCACGTAGCCCACCTTGTAATTGTTCTGCATGCTGCGGGCCGGCATGTCTCCTATTTGGAAGTGGTCAATGAAATAGATGGATGAGTTGAACCCTCCCTTTATGCCGAAGTTGATGCGTTTGTTTGAAAACGTTTCGTTGCCCTCCTGCGCTCGGATGGGGCAGGAAAGCAACAGCAAGAGCAAAAGGGGGAGCATCTGTCTCATGGCATCATTTCTTCTTTTCCACCGACCATCCGAACTTCCCTATCTTGCCGCCCAGGCCATAGTATGCGCCATGCACGTAGGCCAAAGGGTGGCTTGCAGCCAAATCGAATTTCCCGGTGGCAGCGTCAAGGTATTTTTCATCGGCTTTGATGTTGAGAACGTCGGCGATGAACATGTCGTGCGAGCCTAAGGAAATGATTTCCTTGGCACGGCACTCGATGCACAACGGCGATTCCTCGATGATGGGGGCGCTCACGAAGGATGCTTTTCCGGGCGTAAGCCCCATCTCTTTGAACTTGTTGAAGTTCTTCCCGGAGCGTACGCCGCACCAGTCGGTGGCGAATGCCATGTCTTCGGTGGTGAGGTTGATGACAAACTCCATGTTTTTTTTCAGGATGGGGTAGGAATGGCGTTCGGGGCGCACGGAGATGTAGCACATGGGCGGGTTGCTGCAAACGGTTCCTGTCCATGCCACGGTGAGGATGTTGTATTCCTCTTCGCAGCTTCCGCAGCTGACCAATACGGCAGGCAGCGGGTAAATCATGGTGCCGGGTTTCCAGTCTTGTTTCATGGTTCCGATGGCTTTGGTCAAAGCAGGGTGATGTCTTCCCGTTTCTGTTCCTTCTCGCAATAGTGGCAGCGGATCACGCAGTTCTCTTTGTCGATGACATGGAAAAGGGTGGGCATCGGCTCGTTGTTGGTGATGCATTTCGGGTTGGCGCACTTTACGATGTCCCGCAGTTCGTCCGGCATTTGCACTTCCTTCTTCTCTGCCACCTCATAATCGCGGATGATGTTGAGCTTCACGTGGGGAGCCACCACGGAGATGCGGTTGATTTCCTCGTCGTCGAAAAACTTGTCGGCAATCTTGATGATGCCTTTCTTGCCTAATTTCTTGCTTTTCAGGTTGAACCCGATGGTGATGTTCGAGTCCATCTGGTCCAATTTCAGCAGGGACACGACGGTGAACAATTTTTCACACGGTATATGGTCGATGACAGTGCCGTTCCTTAAAGCGGCTACCTGCAATTCTTGTTTGTTTTCGCTCATGGCTTATAAGTTTATTTGATTTCGTCCAATGTGATTCCCAATGCATCGCAGATAATGGCCTGCCGGGCAAACAGCCCGTTGTGCGCCTGCTCGAAATAATAGGCTTTCGGGTTGTTGTCCACGTCGTAGCTGATTTCGTTGACACGCGGCAGCGGGTGCAGGATTCGCAGGTTGGGGCGCGTCTTTTCCAACATCTTGTTCCGCAATATATAGACATTCTTCACACGCTCGTATTCCATCAGGTCGGTGAAGCGTTCCCTTTGCACGCGGGTCATGTAGAGGATGTCGGCTTCGGCGATGGTGTCTTCCGTGAAGTCCGTATGCTCCTCGTATTTGATGCGGTTTTCGTTGCAATACAGCTTGTATTCGGCGGGCATCCTCAGTTCTTCGGGCGCGATGAAACGGAAAGTGGGATTGAAATGCCGCATGGCCATCAGCAAGGAATGCACCGTGCGCCCGTATTTCAAGTCGCCGACAAGGCAGATTTTCAGGTTTTCCAAGGTGCCTTGCGTTTTCTGGATGGAATAGAGGTCGAGCATGGTTTGCGAAGGATGCTGGTTGGCGCCGTCTCCTGCATTGATGACAGGCACAGGGGCTATTTCGCTGGCATAGCGCGCAGCGCCCTCCAGATAGTGGCGCATCACGATGATGTCGGCATAGTTGCTCACCATCATGATGGTGTCTTTCAGGGTTTCTCCTTTGGAAGAGCTGGTGACTTTCGGGTCTGTGAAACCGATGACCCGTGCGCCGAGGCGGTTGGCTGCCGTTTCAAAGCTCAAACGTGTCCGGGTGGATGGCTCGAAGAACAAGGTAGCGACAATTTTCCCGTCCAATATCTTGCGGTTGGGATTCTTTTCAAACTGCTTCGCCATCTCCAGCAGGTAGAGGATGCGTTCCTTGGATAAATTGGCAATAGTTACTAAACTTCTGTTTTCCATCTTGTTAATAAGTTGTTATGCATTCATGCGATATGTGACGGTAAAGGTATGAAAAAAAGATTAAACGGCCACATGGGTTTGGAAGAATTGTTCTATTTTTGCGACTGAATTGTTTTTGCCATGAAGAAAAAAATCATTTATATACTTTGGTGCCTGCTGTTTCTGGGCTTGCTGGCATTGGTGTTCCTGTTTACGGCCATCGCGAAAGGGTGGATTGGTTATATGCCCCCTGTGGAAGAATTGGAGAACCCGAACTACAAGTTTGCGACCCAAGTGCTTTCTGCCGACGGGAAGGTCTTGGGCACTTGGTCGTTGAGCAAAGAGAACCGTGTCTATGTCGGATACGATGATTTGTCGCCCAATCTGGTCAACGCATTGATTGCGACAGAGGACATCCGTTTTGCCGAACACTCAGGCATCGACGCGAAAGCTTTGTTCAGGGCTATCGTGAAACGCGGGCTGTTGATGCAGAAAAATGCCGGTGGAGGCAGCACCATCACCCAACAGCTATCCAAGCAATTGTATTCGCCCAGCGCGGAGAATGTGCTGGAGCGTTTGTTCCAGAAGCCGATAGAATGGGTCATTGCCGTTCGTTTGGAACGTTATTACACGAAGGAAGAAATCCTGACCATGTACCTGAACAAGTTCGACTTCCTGAACAATGCCGTGGGCATCAAGACGGCTTCCAACACTTATTTCTCAAAAGAGCCTCGCAATCTGGCCGTAGAGGAAGCAGCCACATTGGTAGGCATGTGCAAAAATCCTTCCTTGTATAATCCCGTGCGCTTCAATGAGCGGACGCGCGGGCGCCGGAATGTGGTGCTGGAGCAGATGCGAAAGGCCGGCTACATCACTGCGGAAGAATGCGATTCCTTGCAGCAGCTCCCGTTGACGCTGCATTATAAAAAGGTGGACCATAAAGAGGGCTTGGCCACTTATTTCCGGGAATACCTGAGAGGTGTGATGACGGCAAAAAAGCCGGAGAAAAGCAAGTACCGGGGATGGCAGATGCAGCAATATTATGAAGATTCGTTGGCGTGGGAAAACAATCCGCTGTTCGGATGGTGTGCCAAGAACAAGAAGAAAGACGGGAGCAACTATAATATTTACACGGACGGGCTGAAGATTTACACCACCATCGATTCGCGCATGCAGAAATATGCGGAAGATGCGGTGCGCCAGCACTTGAGCGAGGTGCTGCAACCCCGTTTCTTCAAAGAGAAAAAAGGGAGGAAGAATGCCCCTTACACCAGCATGCTCACGCAGGAGCAAGTGTCGGACATCTTGTGGCGAGCTATGCGGCAGACCGACCGCTACCGTCTGATGAAGGCAAGCGGCTGTTCGGACGAGGAAATCCGCCGTTCGTTTGACGTGCCGCATGAGATGTCGGTGTTCACTTGGGAAGGAGAAAAGGACACCATCCTGTCGCCGCTTGATTCCATCCGTTATTACAAGCATTTCCTGCGTGCCGGTTTCATGTCGATGGAACCTCTGACGGGTGCGGTGAAAGCTTATGTGGGAGGCCCTGAATATCGCTATTTCCAATACGACATGGCCATGATGGGACGCAGGCAGGTTGGATCGACGGTGAAGCCTTTTGTTTATACTTTGGCCATGGAAAACGGTTTCTCGCCTTGTGATGAGACCCGCCATGTGGAGCAGACCTTGTTGGATGCCAACGGCATTCCATGGTCGCCGCGCAATGCCAACAAGAAACGTTACGGGGAAATGGTGACGCTGAAATGGGGGTTGGCCAATTCAGACAACTGGGTGACAGCCTATTTGATGAGCAAGTTGGACCCGTATGCGCTGGTAAGGCTGATTCATTCGTTCGGCGTGTTGAATCAGGACATACAGCCCACTGTGTCGCTCTGTTTGGGGCCATGCGAAATTTCCGTCGGGGAGATGGTCAGTGCCTATACGGCTTTTGCCAATAAGGGGATACGGACGGCACCCATGTTTGTGACACGCATAGAGGATAATGAAGGGAATGTGATTGCTACCTTCTCACCGCAAATCAACGAAGTGATTAGCGAAGAAAGTGCTTACAAGATGCTGGTCATGCTGAGGGCTGTGGTCAATGAAGGGACGGCAGGACGCGTGCGCCGTTTGGGCATCCAGGCAGACATGGGGGGAAAGACTGGGACAACCAACCGTAATTCTGATGGATGGTTCATGGGATTCACGCCGTCATTAGTCTCCGGCTGCTGGGTGGGCGGCGAGGAGCGCGACATCCATTTCGACACGATGCTGAACGGGCAGGGAGCCAGCATGGCGCTCCCCATTTGGGTGAATTACATGAAGCAGGTGCTTGCTGATGAATCGTTGGGGTATTCCGAAGAGGAGGTCTTTGTGTTCCCGGAGGAATATGACCCTTGCAAGGATACGCTGTTGGAGCAGATAGACGACAGTGAAGGGTTGGATGCTATCTTTGAATAGAAAGCTGGCGTTTCACGTAAGGCAGTTCCATGTCTTTGGGTTTCAAAGCAAGGTGGTCATATTGCAACAGGTCAATGTCCAACTTGACAATTTCATTGGCTTTGTCTTCTTGGGTACGCCCTGCCTGTCGCTCTATTTGCTTGCAGATGGCTGTCACTTCTTCTTTGGACATGGAGGTGTGAAAGTATCCTGTTTGGTTCAGGAATGGCGTGAGGTTATGGCGGAAAGCGTGCGCTTCTGTCCGCATTTCCTTGCCGAAACGGATGTCCGGGAAGAAACGTTGCAGGCTTTTGCGGGCCATTTGCAGGTTTCGGGCAGGCTTTGTGTTGGAACCCATGCATAGGAAACAGGCGTGCGTGTCCATTCATCTTAATTTGTTTGCAAATATGCATGTTTTGGGGAGGAATACCAAATCTTTGTTATACATTTGCGCGTCTTTTACAGGAATGCAATGAAATCGACAGGAATCATGCTTGACCGCGCCCGGCAGCCAAAGATACAATCATTGGAGCATATTGAATTGCTGAAACCGGAACGGAGGGAAATGCCGAACGGCGTCATGTTGAACGTAATCCGTGCAGGCAGGGAAGAAGTTGTCCGGTTGGATATCCTCGTCCGGGGCGGGCGTTATCAACAGTCTTTCCCGTTGCAGGCCGTGATGACCAACCGCATGCTCCGAGAGGGAACCCGTTCTTATACATCGGCGCAGATAGCGGAGAAGCTGGATTATTATGGTGCATGGCTCGAACTGTCATCGGGAATGGAATATTCTTTCCTGACCGTGTATTCCCTCAATAAATATTTCCCGCAGGTGCTGCAGGTGGTGGAATCCATGGTGAAGGAACCGGCATTCCCGGAACGGGAATTGCAGGTTATCTTGAGTGCGAACCGCCAGCAATATTTAGTGAACAGCCGGAAAGGGGATTTTGTAGCGCAGAAGTATTTTTGCCTTTCTCTGTTCGGCAATGGGCATCCGCGTGGCAGGACGGTGGCATTGGACGATTATAATGCCGTCACGCCCGATAAGCTCCAGACTTTCCATGACACTTTTTACTGTTCGGCCAACAGTTCCCTGTATCTTTCCGGGAGGGTGACGGACGATATCTTGCGGGAGACGGAGCGTGTCTTTGGAACCGGGCTTTGGGGCAAGTCGCGCTTGCGGACGGAATTTATTCACTACCCCATCCCGACTTGCAAGGAAAGGGAATTGTTCGTGGCGCGCAGCGAATCCATGCAGAATTCTTTGCGTTACGGTTACTTGGCCATTGACCAGAAGCATCCTGACTGTTTGAAGCTCCGTGTGCTGATCACTCTGTTCGGCGGCTATTTCGGGAGCCGTCTGATGTCGAATATCCGCGAAGACAAGGGGTACACTTACGGCATATCCGCTGCATTGCTGTTTTATCCAGGCGCAGGCGTGCTGGCCATTGCTACAGAGGCCGATGCGCAATACACTGGCTGCATCACCCGTGAGATTGCCCGCGAAATGCAACGCTTGAAAGACGAGCCGGTGGCGGAACTAGAGCTTTCCATGGTGCGCAACTACATGTTAGGACAGATGTGCCGCAGCTTTGAAGGGCCTTTTTCTTTGGCGGATGCATGGAGTTTTATCGAGACGAATCATTTGGATGACGACTACTACCGAAGGGCATTGGAGGCCGTGCAAGGTGTCACAGCGGAGGATATGCATCGTCTGGCCAACGAATACCTCCGTACGGAAGAGTTGGTGAAAGTTATCGTGGGCAAAAAAAACACTAACAAACACTAATGCTGCCCCATTCTTTGCGGTGGAAGCATTAACTTTGTCAACGCCCTTAGAAGGGCGTTGTTTTTTTGTAACCGTTACATCATGTCAAGACATATTTTATTGTTCGTACTCCTGTGCTGCGTGGCCGTTACAGGCATCCCCGTTGCTTCGGCACAAAGCCGTTTCGTTGACAAGGTAGCAGGAGTGTTCTCTCCACATATTAAAATTGGAAGCTACAAGTTCAGGGACGGCAGCACTTATACGGGCGAGCTGCGTTACGGGCGTCCCAACGGCAAAGGAAAAACGGTGTTCCTTTCGGGCGACACTTACGAGGGGGATTATGTGAAAGGCAAGCGCGAGGGATATGGCATTTATACCTTTTCGGACGGCGAACGCTATGAGGGGCAATGGTATCAAGACCAGCAGCATGGGCAAGGCACTTTCTATTTCATGAACAACAACCGTTATGAGGGCATGTGGTACCGTGATTACCAGCACGGCGCGGGTACCATGTACTATTACAACGGCGATGTTTATACCGGCAATTGGGTGAATGACCAGCGCGAAGGCAGCGGCCGTTACACTTGGAGCAGCGGTGCGGAATACAATGGCGAATGGGCGGACGACAAGAAGAACGGGCAGGGCATCTTAGTGTGGGACGACGGCACAAAGTATGACGGGCAATGGACGGATGACCTCCGCCAAGGCAAAGGCACTTACGAGTACGCCAACGGCGACAAATATGTGGGGGATTGGAAGGCCGACGTGCAGAACGGGCGTGGCATTTACTATTTCCATACCGGCGAGCGCTACGAAGGCACTTATGTGGACGGCGAGCGTACTGGGCAGGGTATCTATGTGCATGCTAACGGCGACAAGTACATAGGGGAATTCCGCAATGGCGAACAGAATGGGCAAGGTACTTTCACGTGGGCCAATGGCGCGGTTTACGAGGGACATTGGAAGGACAACCAGCGTTGTGGCTTCGGCAAATACACGTGGGGCAACGGTGACACGTATGAAGGCTACTGGAAGGACAACAAGGCCAATGGCGAAGGTGTCTTGTTGCAGCAGGACGGTACGAAATACAAAGGCAACTTCGTCAACGGTTTGGAGGACGGCAAAGGCGTGATGGAGGACAAGGACGGCGTGCGCTACGAGGGGTTCTTCCGCGAAGGCAAGAAAGACGGCCCTTTCGTGGAGACAGACCGCGAAGGCAAGGTCATTCGCCGGGGCGTGTACGAGATGGGGCATCTCAAGCAGTAATCTGCCCCGGCTTTCATTTTATAATAATACAAGGCAACAAGTGCCATAACGTGGCCCGCATGGGTGTCCTTTCAGGAACCCGGCGGGCTTTTGCTTACCTTTTTTTCAGGCTGTGGTAATACTCCCGGAGCAGGCGCACATCGGTGTCGCTGTCGGTGAATACCTCCATGAGGAGGGGGTGCTGGGTGATGGAGGGCTGTGTGAATCGTGCGAGGGCTTCTTCCAATTCGCGGTCGTCCTGCACGGGGAGGTACTCGAAGCCGCATTCCTCCGCCCAGCGTTTGGCCGTGGCATGATGTGCGCCGGTGATAAAGCGGGCGGCCGTGCCGGTGTCGTCGATGCCGCTCAGGGCATGGAAGATTTCGCCTCCGCCGTTGTTGAGCAAGAGGATGCGCAGGTTAGCCCCGTAGTTGCCTTTGGGCCAGAGGGCGTTCATGTCGTAGAAGAAACTGAGGTCGCCGATGCACACGAAGTTCAGTTTCTCTGAGGCGGCGGCATAGCCGATGGCGGTGGAGAGCGAGCCGTCGATGCCGTTCGTCCCCCGGTTGGACAGCACTTCCACTTCGTCGGGCAAGGGGAAAAGTTGGGCGTAGCGCACAGTGGAGCCGTTGCCGAGGTGGAGGGAGCAGGGGGCGGGCAGCCGCTTCAGCACTTCGCCGATGGCTTTCATCTGCGAGTAGGGGAAAGCCGGGGCGGGCATGGCCTTGGCGAGCATTTCCCATTGGCGGGGGTATTCGGGCGTGCGGGGTTCCATCAGAGGGGCGATTCTTTCCAAGAATTCGAAGGGGTCCATTTCGATGACAGTCGTGAGCCGGCCGTAGGTGTCGGCGATGTGGCCGTCGGGGGCGATGTGCCAGTGTTCGGCAGGGGCATGTCTCCGCAGGAACTGTTTGAGCCGCCCGGAGATGACGTGGCCGCCGTAGGTGACGAGCAGGTCGGGCTTCATGCGTTCTTGGGCTTCGTCGTCCATGGAGGCGAGGAGAGGGTCGATGGCCCGGATGGGCATGCCGGGGACGGTGTGGTTGGCGGTGTGTTCGGCGAACCAGGCGAAGTGCTTGTAGATGAGCTTGCTGTCGCGTTTGTTGAACAGATAGATGAGGTTCATCTGCCCGACGACGGCCATGCGCCGCTGGCAGCGGTTGAGGCGGTCGATGAGGGGCTGGTAGTCTTGGCTGTACATGTTGAGGCCTTGGTAGCGGGCGATTGCGCGGGCTTGGGGGAGGTTGGCGGCGGTGAACTGGAAGAGCGGCTCGCTGACGGGGATGTTGATGTGGACGGGGCCTTTGCCGTGGTGGCTGGTTTCAAGCAGGGCTTCGTTGATGAGGCGGTTGCAATGCCATTCGTCTTCCTCGCCGTGGATTTCGGGCAGGTTGACGGACATTTTCACGAGGGACCCGAACACGCCGGGCTGCGGGATGGCTTGCCCGTCCATCTGGCCGAGCCATGCGGCGGGGCGGTCGGCAGACAGGATGACGAGCGGCACTTGCTGGTAATAGGCTTCGGCCACGGCGGGGTGGAGGTTGAGCAGGGCGGTGCCTGAGGTGCAGCAGACGGCCACGGGGCTTCCGCCATGGATGGCCAGCCCGAGGGCGAAGTAGCCTGCGCTGCGTTCGTCGGTGACGGGGTAGCAGGCGATGCCGGGCAGGGCGGCGAGGGTTTTCACGAGGGGGATGTTGCGGCTGCCGGGGCATAGCACGGCTTTGCGGACGCCGTGCGCTTGGAGCAGGACGGCCAGTTGGAGGATGTTTTTCTTGTCAGTGTACATGGCGATGGTTTATAGTCCGTTGTTGATGATGCGGGTGAGGGTCTGCATTTTGAGCAGGATGTCTTCCTGCGCGCTGCCGAGGGTGTCGCCGGGCAGCACGCTGCCGCCGGTGTAGAGGCGGAGGGTGTTGCCCGTGACGCGCAGGCAGCGCAGGTTGACGTAGAGCTTGGTGGCGCCCTGCGGGTCGAGCCAGCCGATGGCACCGGCATAGTATTCGCGGGGGCATCCTTCGTGGTCGGCGATGAAGCTGGCGGCCTCCTTTGCCGGCGCCCCGCAGACGGAGGGGGCAGGGCAGAGGCTGTCGAGCAGGGTGCCGATGTGTGCCGTGTCTTTCAGGTGGAAGGCGAAGTCGGTCTTGAGGTGGAGCAGGTGGCCGGCGCGGGCGGTGGCGGGTCCTTTCTCCACGGGCTTGAGGCCGAGTTGGCGGAGGGTGGCGCGGAGGGCGGCGGCGGTGTTGGCCTGCCGGCGCAGGCTTTGGGGCGGCCATTGGGGCTGGGGGGCGGCGCCTTCGACGGGCTGGGCGGCGTCGATCGCGGCGGCAGACCATTCCTTCCCTTGCCCGGCGAGGAGGACTTCGGGGGTGCATCCGAGCCAGGTGCCGGCCAGGGGGCTGTGCAGGAGGTACACCATCATGCGGGGGTAGCTGTTGCAGGCCTTGATGAAGGCGCCGAGGGGGGTGAAGCCGGGGGGCGCGGGAAGGTCGGCGGCGCAGGCGGGGGCGAGCTGGCTGAACGCGCCTTGGCCGATGGCTTCCTGGCAGCGGGCGAAGGCGGCGGCGTGCCGCCGGAGGGCTTCCTCCATGCCGCCGGGCAGGAGGGCGGGCGGGGGCGCAGCTTCTGCGGCTTGCGCCGGGGCGGCGGCCATCCGGGCGGCTGCGGCGGCGGTTTCCTCCCAACCGTGCGCGACGATGTCGGGGCGTATGCTGACGACGGGGCATTGGGGAGTGACGCGGAAGGGGACGGCGACGTAGGCCGGGCCGGCGCCGTCGAGCGCGGCGGGGCTGCCGCAGGCCAAGGGTTGCTCGTGCGTTTGCAGCACGAAGATGGGTTCGTCGGTCCACGGTTTGCGGCAGAGGGCGAAGCTGGCTCCTTTGCGGGCCATTTCCTCGATGGATCGGATGGTTTCGGGTCCAGGTATGTCCATAGGCGCGGGTTTATGTCCTTTCTTTTTCTCTTGCGTGCGGCAAAGATAGGGAAAAATATCGGGATTCCCGGCGTTTGCGCCCCGGTTTCCCCTGAAAGGCGGGGGCTTTTGGGGAGATGCCCGCCTCCGCCTTGCGCCGGGCGGGGAGGGCGTGTGCTTCCCTTTCCTTTTGCGTGCCGGAAGCTTGCGCATGCCGGGAATTTTTGCGAATATTGCGGGCGTAATTCTATTGGTTTTGCTTTATGGACAGATTGTTGTGCTTTTCGAGGCGGCTGCTGCCTGCCTGTGCGGCCTTCTTGCTGGCTTTGCCGCCGGCTTGGGGGGAGACGTTGTCGTCGCCCGGCGGCGACTTGGAGTTGGGGTTCCGCCTTTCGCCGGAGGGGATGCCTTTTTATTCGCTCCGCTACAAGGGGCAGGCCGTGGTGGAGGAGAGCCGTTTGGGCTTCGTCTTGCTGCCGGATGTGGCTTTCGACCGGGGCTTTTCGGTGGAGGAGGTGCGTTTCGCGGCGCGCGACACGGTGTGGGAGCCGGTCTGGGGGCAGTGGCGGGAGATTCGCGACTGCCACCGGGAGATGTGCGTGCGCCTGCGGCAGGCGGAGTCGGGGCGCAGGCTTGTGGTGCGCTTCCGCTTGTTCGACGACGGGCTGGGCTTCCGCTATGAGTTCCCGGCGCAGGAGGGGTTGCGCCACTTCATGCTGGGCGAGGAGGTGACGGAGTTCCGCCTTCCGGGCGACCCTGTGGCGTTTTGGCTTCCGGGCGACTATGACACGAACGAGTATCCTACGACGACTTCCCGCCTGTCGGAGGTGGCGGGCTTGATAGAGGGCGTGCGCGAGGAGCCGCTGGCCGTGAAGTCCGCGCCGCCGGGGACGGTGGTGCAGACGCCGCTGATGCTGGAGTGGCCGGGCAGGCTGTATGTGAACATCCACGAGGCGGCGTTGCTGGACTACCCGGCGATGCAGTTGGACTTGGGCGGCAGGCCGTCGGACTTGTCGGCCCACCTTGTGCCGGACAAGAACGGGGTGAGGGCTTACCTGCAGGGGGGCTGCGTGTCGCCGTGGCGCACCGTCGTGGTGAGCGACGACGCGCGGGACATCCTGGCGTCCACGCTGATACTGAACCTGAACGAGCCTTGCCGGTGGGAGGACACGTCGTGGATACGGCCGATGAAGTACGTGGGCGTGTGGTGGGAATACTTCACGGGGCAAGGCTCCACGTGGGCGTATTCCGATGAGCGTGACATCCGCATCGGGCAGACGGACTACCGGCAGCTGCCGCCCAACGGCCGGCACGGGGCGAACACGGCGCACGTGAAGGAGTACATCGACTTCGCGGCGCGGCACGGGTTTGACGCGGTGCTGGTGGAAGGGTGGAACGAGGGCTGGGAGGACAACCGCGCCTACCTGAAGGAGCGCATCTTCAGCTTCACGCGGCCCTACCCGGACTTCGACGTGGAGGAACTGTCACGCTATGCCGCCGGGAAAGGCGTGGAACTCATCATGCACCACGAGACCATGTCGTCGGCCGCCGACTACGAGCGGCAATTGCCCGAAGCCCTGCGCTTCATGCGCCGCTACGGCTACGACGTGGTCAAGACGGGCTACGTGGGCGGCGTCATCCCCCGCAGCGAATACCACGACGGGCAGTGGATGGTGAACCACTACGCCCGCGTGGCCGAGATGGCGGCGCGCCACCGCGTGATGGTGGACTCGCACGAAGCCGTCCGCCCCACCGGCCTGTGCCGCACCTATCCCAACTGGCTGGCTCAGGAGTCGGCGCGGGGGACGGAGTTCGAGTCCTTCCAAGGCATCCGCCCCGACCATGCGGCCATCCTGCCTTTCACGCGGCTGATGGGCGGGCCGATGGACTACACGCCGGGCATCTTCGAGGGCGACCTCTCGCAGTACGGCCCCAACAAAGGGCGGCGCAGTTCCACGCTGGCCAAGCAGCTCGCGCTGTACGTGACGATGTACAGCCCGCTGCAGATGGCGGCGGACCTGTGGCAGAACTACGAGAAGTGGCCCGACCCCTTCCAGTTCATCAAGGACGTGGCCGTGGACTGGGACGACACGCGCATCCTGGAGGCCGAGCCGGGCGACTATGTGACCATCGCCCGCAAGGAGAAGGGGCGGGAACGCTGGTTCATCGGGGGCGTCACCGACGAGCAGGGGCGCACGGCCTGCATCCCGCTCAGTTTCCTGCCGGAAGGGCGCGCTTTCGTGGCCACCATCTACGCCGACGGGCCGCGCGCGCATTGGCAGGACAACCCGCAGGACATTGCCATTTCCACGCGGGAGGTGAGCCGGGGCGACGTGCTGCGCCTCCGCCTTGCGCCGGGAGGCGGCGTGGCCGTGAGCATCCTGCCTGCGGAGTGAGCGCCCCCTCCGCATCCGTTCCCGTATTTTCCCCGGCATTTTCTTGCGCGGATGCCGGGGAATTGTTATTTTTGCCCGTGCGGATGCTACGGACGGCGACGCCGTTTGCAGAAACGCCGACGCTGTTTGCAAAAACGCCGCCGCCGTCTGTGAAAACGCCGCCGCCGTTTTGAGAATGGAGACGCATGCCGTCGGGAATGGACAGGCATGCCGTTGAGAACGGAGGCGCATGCCGTTGAGAATGGGCAAGCATGCCGATGAGAATGGACAGGCATGCCCTCGGGAATGGACAGGAAAGTTTTTCAAAACCTACGGATATGGCAGCAAAATATGTGATGCAGGAAATCAACGACCTCAACGCGGAGGGGCAGACTTACACCTATCCCCGCTTTCAGGCGGGCCCGCCCTGCGCGACCGCAGAACTGGCGCGGCTGGCGGCGCGCAACACGCCGTTCACCGAAGCCGAAGTGAAGGCCGTCCTCGCCCTCGTGGCAGAGGGCATGGCCGCCGTCATGGCCGAAGGCCGCAGCGTCCGCCTGGACGGCATCGGCACGTTCCGCCCCGCCCTGGGCCTGAAGCCGGGCCGGGAGCGCGAGCAGCCGGGCGCCGCCGAGGGCCGGCGCAACGCCGCCAGCATCCGCGTGCGCACCGTCTGCTACCGGCCCGACAAGGCCTTGGTGGAGGCGACCGCCGCCCAGTGCCGCCCGGAGCGCGTCCCCGGCAAAGGGCGCCGCTACGTCTCCCCCTACGCGCCGGAGGAGCGGCTGGCCCGCGCCCTGGCCTTCATCGACGAGGCCGGGAGCATTTCCGTGGGCGCCTACGCCGCCCTCAACGGCCTGGGGCGCACCACCGCCGGGCTGGAACTGCGCCGCCTGGCCGCCGACCCCGCCTCCGGCATCGCCGCCACCGGGGCGGGCAGCCACCGCCTCTACGTGCGCCGCCGCGAAGGGCAGTAGCCCCTTTCCGTAACAATGGTAGGAGAATCCGTAAAGCGGGTTGCCCCGCATGCCCGACCCCGCCGTACCTTTGCCCCCGGGATGCGCCCCCCGGGCGCGAAACAGGAGGACAGATGGGAAAAGACGACTTATTGGAACTGGACACCGTCAACGACTGCGGCCGCTGCCTGGGCGGCAACGCCCTGCACCCCTGCGCCACGCTCGCCCGCCTGGACGGCAACGCCCCGCAGGCCGCCCGCGTGCGCTTCGGCTGCTGCGCCGTGCTGCTCATCGAGGAGGAGGGGAGGCCCTGCTGCGGCTGCCGCAGCGACGACTTCGCCTGCGCCGCCATGTCGTTCCGCGCCCCCGGCGGGGATTTCCGCCAAGGCCGCGCCCCCGCCCTCGGCGGGAAAGGGTGGCTCCTCGCTTTCCACCCCGCGCTGCTCCCCGCCGCCCCGCCCGCCTTCTTCGGCTACCGCCCGGAGGAGGCCCTCCACCTCTCGCGCCGCGAGGCCGCCAGCGTGGAAGGCTGCCTCGCCCGCATCGGCGACGAACTGCGCCGCCCCGCCGACACGCACACCGCCGCCCTGCTGTCCGCCCACATCGTCCTGCTGCTGCGCTACTGCGAACGCTACTACGAACGCCAGTTCATCACCCGCGAGAACTGCAACAAGGCCCTCATGCGCCGCTTCGCCCGCCTGCTCGACGAGCGCATCGCCCAAGGCGCCCTCGCGAAAGGCGCCGCCCTCCGCCCCGGGACGTTCGCCGACGCCCTCGGCCTTTCCCCCGCCTATTTCGCAGACCTCCTCCGCTTCGAGACGGGAAAGAGCTTCGCCGAGTACCTCCGCCTCCGCCAGTTCGGCGTGGCCCGCCGCCTGCTCGCCGGGGGCGTGGCTACTCCCGCCGCCGTGGCCCGCCTCCTCGGCTTCCCCAGCACGGAAAGCTTCGCCGGCCTCTTCCGCAAGCTCACCGGCGTGGACCCCGCCGACTACCGCTACGCCCGCAATTAGCTTCCCGCCGGCGGGGAGCGGGCATCCTTCCCCGGCCGCGCCCGCCGCCTTTCCCCCATGCCTTATCATATAATTGCAAAAAGAAAAGCAGGCAGCGCGGCTGCGCTGCCTGCTTCCTGCCTTGAGCCCTGCGGGCCGTGGGCGGAAGGATCACTGCCCCAGGCGGGCGTACTCCTCGTCCGTCACCGGCTCCAGCCATTCGTTGCGGGCATCCTTCCCCGGAATTTCGAACGCCAGGTGCGCGAACCAGCTGTCCGCCGCCGCGCCGTGCCAGTGCTTCACGTTGGCCGGGATGTGCGCCACGTCGCCGGGGCGCATCTCCACCGCCGGTTTCCCTTCCTCCTGGTACCAGCCCCGGCCGGCCACGCACACCAGCATCTGCCCGCCGCCCTCCGTGGCGCGGTGTACATGCCAGTTGTTGCGGCACCCCGGCTCAAAGGTGACGTTCGAGAACGGCACCTGCTCCTCCGACACGCGGGCCAGGTAGCTCCGTCCCTTGAAATACTGCGCGTAGGCCGTGTTCGGCTCGCCGATGGGGAAAATCATGCTGCGCTGGAAGGCAGCCCGTGCGCTGTCGCCCTCCACGTCGTCCGCCCACACGTTCTTCGCCAAGCGGAAAGCCCCCCAGGCGTTCGGCCATCCGGCGTAGAAGGCGATGTGGGTCAGCATCTCGCTGATTTCGGTCCGCGTCACGCCGTTCTGCTTCGCGAACTCCAGATGGTGCGTGAGCGACGAGTCGGTGATGCCCTTCGCCACCAGGGTGGCCACCGTCACCATGCTGCGCTCGCGCGGGCTCAGCCCCGGCCGGTTCCACACCTCGCCGAAAAGCACGTCGTCGTTCAGCGCCGCGAATCCCGGCGCGAACGCCCCCAGCTGCGCGCGGCCCGCAGTCTGCGTAATCTTCTCTTGTGCCATACTCTGTAAAATGTTTAACGTTGAAACAATGAGCAAAAATAAAAATGTCCTTTTCATATCTGTAAAGCATTAGGGTCCGTTGCCGCCGGCTTCCCGGCAGGCGGGGGCAAAGGTACGCACGCCGCGCCGCCCGCGCCCTATCCGGATTACGGATTCTTGTGCCTATTTTACAGGCCGCCCGCGCCCCGCGCCTCGTCGCGCCGCCTTTTCCGCCACAACTGCCAACTGTTGACGAGGTTCTGCCACAGCACGTACGACCCCGGCCCCACCGAGGCCAGCGGGTCCAGGTACGCCTGCGCCATCCAAATGGCCAGCACCGTGTTCTTCTGGCCCAACGCCTGCCCCCCGCTGATGCGCTCGTGGTAATGCCCGCCGATGCGCTTCCCGGCCCAGAACTGCACCGCGCACGCCGCCAGGCCCGCCAAGGCGAGCAGCCATTTCACCCCGGCAGGCGCCGCGCTCCCCGCCAGCGACGCCGCCGTCTGCCCCGACACGATGGCCAGCGCCACGCCCCACAGGTAGAAAGCCGCCCCGCTGCGCGACAGCAGGAACCCATGCGCCCGTGGCGCAAAACGCCGCAGCAGGCAGGCCAAAAGGAACGGGCAGATGAGCAACGGGAACACCTTGCCGAGGATGCGCAGGAACGCTCCCCAGAACGTGACGCCCGCATGCGGCTCCACCCACGGGAAGACCAATGGCACCACCGTCGCCGCCAGGAGGTTGGAAAGCAGCGTGTAGGTGGTGAGCGTCGCCGCGCTGCCGCCCAGCTTCCCCGTCACTACGGCGGCAGCCGTCGCCGTGGGGCAGATGAAGCACACCATCGCCCCCTCCAGCACCTCGTGGTACACCTCGTCCAGCGGCATCCATGCCAACGCCGCCGCCAGCCCCACGCAAGCCGCCAGCTGTATGCACAGCAGCCAGCCGTGCAAGGCACGCACCCGCAACTCCGAAGGCTTCACCTTGCAGAACACCAGCAGCAGCTGCGTGAACACCAGCAGGGGCGTCGCCGCCGCCGCCAGCCTCCCCGCCGCAGGACGTGCGGGCGACAGGAAGCTCGCTTCCGCGAACAGGAAGTAGCCCGACACGCCGGTGGCCATCGCCACCGGCAGCGTCCAATTCTTCAGAAACCTCACTATTCCCATTTCCATTCCATTTCGGGTGCAAAGTAAAGCAATGCCGCGCAATAACGCCCCCTGTTTCAAGGCAAATTTCACGAATAAGCCGCCCGCCACGAAAAACATCGGCGCAAATCGCGCGTTATTGCCAAAAATCCGCTACATTTGCATCGCCTATTTAGACCCTTGTGATATGATGCCGTTTCGCAACGTAGCCTTGCTCCTCTTGCTCTGCGCCGTTTCCGCCGCCGCCCCGTGCCGGGACTTCACGGTGGTCATCGACGCCGGCCACGGAGGGCATGACCCCGGCGCGACCGGGCGGGTGGCGAAGGAAAAAGACATCAACCTCCGTGTCGCCCTCCAATTAGGGCAGAAGATACAGGACCGCTGCAAAGACGTGGAAGTCATCTATACCCGCAAGGCAGACACCTTCATCCCCTTGGGCCGCCGTGCCGACATCGCCAACCGCGCGAAAGCCGACCTTTTCATCTCCATCCATGCCAATGCCGTGGCCAAAGGCAGCACCGTGCGCGGCGCCGAGACATACACGCTGGGGCTCGCCCGCTCCGAAGCCAACCTCGAAGTGGCCAAGCGCGAGAACGCCGTCATCCTCATCGAAGACGACTACCGCCAGCGTTACGCAGGCTTCAATCCCAATTCCTCAGAGAGTTACATCATGTTCGAGTTCATACAGGACAAGCACATGGAAGAAAGCGTGGACTTTGCCAAAGCCATACAAGCGCAGTTCCGCGACTATGCCGGAAGGCGCGACCGGGGCGTGCATCAGGCAGGCTTCCTCGTGCTGAGGGAGACCACGATGCCCAGCGTCCTCATCGAACTGGGCTACATATCCACGCCGGAAGAAGAACGTTTCCTGCACAGCAAGGCCGGCAGCGAGAAGCTGGCCGAAAGCATCTGCCGCGCCTTCCTCGAATACAAGGAGAAGCATGCAGGCAGGCTCGCGGCAGCCGATGCAGGGGAGGAGAAGGGCGGAAGCCCCCGTGCCGCTGCCGGCGGCATCCGCTTCAAGGTGCAGGTCCTTGCCTCGGCGCGACCCTTGAAGGAAGGCGCCAAAGAGTTGAAAGGGCTGTCTCCTGTGGAATGCTACAAGGAGGGCGGGTATTACAAATACACCTATGGCGAATCAGGCGATTACGATGAGATATTGGAAATAAAGAAGAAGGTTTCGGCACAGTTCAAGGACGCGTTCATCGTGGCATTCCGTGACGGGCGCAAGATGGATGTCCGGCAGGCTGCCGCCGAAGCCAAGAAGAAGAACCAGAAATAACGAAGGATTATGAAATATTTGACGAAAGAAGTGAAAATCGGCATTGCCATTGCCGTGGCATTGGGCATGCTCATTTATGGCATCAATTATTTGCGGGGCATCAACCTTTTCAAGCCGAGTACCTATTATTATGTGAAGTACGCCAACATCAACGGGCTGGCAAAATCAAGCCCGGTATATGCGGATGGATTCAAAATCGGCATTGTCCGCGAAATATATTATGACTATGCGCATCCGGGCAACGTGACGGTGGAAGTGGAGATGGATACGGACATGCGCATTCCCAAAGGGAGTTCTGCGGAACTGGTGACGGAGATGCTAGGCACCGTGAAGATGAATCTCCTGCTGGCAAATAACCCGCGTGAAGCCTACCAGGTGGGCGACACGATACCCGGCGTGCTGAACAACGGGCCGCTGGATGCGTTGACTTCCAACCTGCTTCCCCAATTGGAAGTGATGGTGCCGCGCATTGATTCTATCCTTGTTTCCCTGAACCAGCTGCTGGCTGATCCAAGCTTGAAATCAGCCTTGCACTCCGTGGATGCCACGGCTGCCAACCTGAAGGAAGCCACTGCCCAACTGAACGTGCTGATGGGCGAAGATATTCCGCAGTTGACCGGCAAGCTGAACAAGATAGGCGACAATTTCGTGGCCATCAGCGACAATTTGAAGGGCATCGATTATGCCTCTACTTTCAGGAAAGTGGATGCCACCATGGCCAACCTGAAGGGCATTACCGACCAGTTGAACAGCAAGGACAACACCATCGGCCTCTTGCTGAACGACTCTTCCTTATATAACAACTTGAATGCTACTGGAGCCAATGCCGCATCCCTGTTGGAAGATCTGCGGCTGCATCCGAAACGTTACGTGCATTTCTCCTTGTTCGGCAAAAAAGAAAAATAGGAACCGGGTCAAAATAGAATTTGTCTAAATAAGGCGGGCTTCGTCCTTTGTTGCGGAAAAGCAGCAAATGTCCCTTTAATCAAGATGAACGAAGCCCGCCTTATTGTATCTTTCCCACAAACCGGGATTCTTTGTCGCGGATGGCAATAGATTAATTTGCAATCACTTGCAAATATGCAAGGCGCGTTTTCCTTTTCGATTTCCAAGCCTGAAAATAAGTTGTTGAGAATAAAACACTTGTATTTTCCGGCAGAAATGCAATAGGGGAGGCCATTTGTTTTTATGAAATAAGATCCCCAACTTTGCATATGTGATGTGTTTGCTAATCTTAATAATGTACCGATATAATTATGAATGAATCCAACCATGTTGAACTTTGGAACCGCTGTCTGAATTTCATTAAAGATAATGTTTCTGAGTCCGCATACAAGACGTGGTTTGTCCCGGTTGTCCCGCTGAAGTACGAGAACAAGGCGCTGACCATCCAAGTGCCCAGCCAGTTCTTTTACGAGATATTGGAGGAGAAATATGTTGAATTGCTGCGTTCGGCTCTTTATAAGGAAATAGGGCGAGGCACGCAACTGATGTACCGTGTCTCTATTGACAACACCAATAAGATTTCCGTTGACCAGGAACCGAGCCACCGCACAATATTGCAGAATAGGAACGACAAGGCTACTGACGCGCGGGAAACGCCTTCCGTGTTGCAGGCGCCTGCCCCGCAGGACTTGGATCCGCACTTGAACTTGAATTACAATTTCGACAATTTCATCGAAGGGGAGAGCAATAAGCTTTCCCGCACGGCGGGCGAGACGGTGGCTTTGAACCCGGCAAAATCGACTTTCAACCCTCTGTTCATCTACGGGCCTTCCGGGGTGGGGAAGACGCATTTGGTGAACGCCATCGGTGCAAAAATCAAGGAACTTTATCCCGGAATGAAGGTGCTTTACATCTCCGCCCACTTGTTCCAGGTGCAATACACCAATTCGGTAAGGAACAACAAGGTGAATGATTTCATCCGCTTCTACCAAGGCATTGACGTGCTGATATTGGACGACATACAGGAATTTGCGAGCCTCACGAAGACGCAGAACACGTTTTTCCACATCTTCAATCACCTTCATTTGAACGGCAAGCAATTGATCATGACTTCCGACCGTCCGCCAGTGTTGCTGCAAGGCATGGAGGACCGCTTGCTTACCCGCTTCAAATGGGGCTTGGTGGCCGAATTAGAGAAACCGAACTTGGAGTTGCGCAAGCGCATCCTGCGCGAGAAGATACGGCGTGACGGCTTGGTGTTCCCCGGAGAAGTCATCAATTACATTGCTGAGAATGTGGATGACAGCGTGCGCGATTTGGAAGGAGTGGTGGTGTCCATTATGGCGCGTTCCGTGATTCTCAACAAGGACATCGACCTTGACTTGGCGCGTTACGTCGTGAAGGAAAGCGTCCGCCACGAAACTGTGCCGCTCACGGTGGAAGGAATCCTGGAGAAAGTATGCAAGCATTTTGAAGTGGATCCCGCAAGCATCCAGACAAAGTCGCGGAAAAGGGAAGTGGTGCAGGTGCGGCAGATAGCCATGTACCTCTCGAAAAAGCACACGGACTCGTCCACCAGCAAGATAGGGTTGGTGGTCGGCAAGAAAGACCATGCCACCGTGCTACATGCCTGCAAGATGGTGAAGAACCTTTTGGAGGTGGACAAGGGCTTCCGCATGGAGGTGGAGGAAATCGAATCATCGTTGAAGGGCTGATTCATGCTGCATGCTGTGCATGCATTACCGGCTCTAAAAACATTGGAAGGTTTTTCAAAAACCTTTGGGAGGTTCTTGCAGGGAACCGGAAGTACCCCAATCATTTGATTTTAGCTATCGGAAGCTGCCAATTGGGGTCTTTCGTAGGAGCAATTATGTTGTCTGCATAAATATATCCGTCAATGATGTGGGTTATGAATATGGATTTTTCCCCTTTCTCAAACCCTATCACCGGACGCTCGGCACCAAACGTGAGGGACACTCCTTTATTCATCCCCCACCAACTGCAATATGCCGTATAGCCTTCGGTTTCCAATCTCCCGCTTTCGTCATCATGGAGGGTCAGCGTCCACTTACGGCCTGACTTGTCTGTGAATGTGTAAGTGCCGGGAACCGTTTCGGAAGATTTCTTCTTGCTCTCATTCTTAAATTCGTCCAATTGGGCATTCAGCGAAGCAATGCTGTCCTGGAGCTTTGCAATCTCATGGGAAGAATGGTTCCCTCCGCAACTTGCCATGATGGCTAACGCCATGCAGGCAAATGATATGCATGTGGCTTTTTTCATACGTTCCAGGTAATATTTATTATTCGCAAGGCAAATATAGGGATTATTTCTATCGCATTGCGTGAAATGAAGCAGAATTTGAAGACCCTTGTGCCTTGATGTGGCGCATCCCTCGCCTAATTTTGCCGCCCAAAAAGGACAATCATGAAACAGATTCATTCTTGGAAAGCGTTTTTGGAACGCCGGGATTGGCTGAACGCTCGGTTGGCAGAGGTGGCTGCAACGTGCTGGCATCCCGAACATGTTATTCAAACCGGCGAGCATTGCTACGAAATCATGCCTGAGGCATTCCCATTGAAAGACAAAAGGCGTTTCAACAAGGCGGCAAAGGAGTTGTTTGGTAAAGAGGAACTCTTGCATTTGTACATGGCCGCCGCCCGGCATTTGCCCGGCGAAGTGGGGCAGTGTGCGGCGGAATACGGCTTCAAGGACTACCGTTGTACCCACATCAGTTACGAATGGCGAAGGGATGCCGTGGCCTGTTGCACGGGCGACAACCACGTGAAGTTCAGCTTCTATTATGTGCTGTTCGGCCAAGAAAGGTGCATCCGCAGCACCATTTTGCACGAACTGTGCCACACCGTCCACCACCACCATCGGCTTCCGTTCTGGCAACTGTTTGACCAAAAGCTGAAACAGTCCGGCTTGGTCGGGCCGGATTATGACGGCTGGGACAAGAAACTGCTGCACATCGCGGAAAGCCGCGTGCCGATGCCGGAGTTTGACCTCCAAAGGCTTTACCACAGGCCGTCGGCATGGCGTGTGCCGATGTACGTGCCTTGCCCGTCGGCGGACGATTACGAGGCAGGGTATTGGTCGTCATTCTATTTTGAAACATACCCGGCTTTAAAAAAATCATCCGCAAGAAATTGAATGCAGGCAGGATGGCTCGTTGGAAGCATGCAGGCGGCTGTATGGGGTGGACAATGCTGTGTTTTTCTGTTAGCGATGGACGATTATCAACAACTTTCGGTTTTGCCGATGACAAGGAAGTTTCAGCGGAAAATGTCGGCATGTGTTTGCGCGATGAAGCCGGCCACCACCCGCATCATGCCGTCTATCTTTTGCGAGTCCGGGATCCGGCTTGACGGGTGCCAACTGTCAATCAGCAGCAGTTCGGGGGTTTCACAATAATGGCACCAACTGTTTATCGGGGAAAACGTCAAATCCGGGTAAATAGATTCTTCGGCAATGTTTAGCAAGCTGCCGCTGCCGCTCCCGCACACCACGATGTTGGGACTGAGTATGCCGCGCACTTGCCACCGAATGAAAGCGGCATCCCGCCCGGCATATTCCCGCAACGTAAGGTTGCCCACCGATGCACCGCTAAATATTTTCTTCACGTTTACGATAGCCAGCGGGTATTTCAGCATGGCCTGGTTGGCTGGTTCAAGGTAAAAGCCGTCCTCCAGCAACGGCGTGAAGCCCAGCCTTATCTCGCTAAGCCCTTGCAGCCAGTTGAAAAGAGTCTTGAAGAACTTATGCGTGATGTCCCGCCAAGGCCATGCCGGTAATCTTCTCTCAGATTGCAGTTTGGGTCTTTTATCAGGAAAAGCACTTTTCTTTGCGCCTTCTCCCACAATTCTTCCTCGTTGCCGGGACGTGCGTTCCACCCCTCGTTGCACAACGGGCCATTGTGGCACAGCCCGTCCATCACGAAGTTTTCCCGTTCTTGTGCAGGGTAGGTTCCCGCCCATTCTTTCCACAAGATGTTTTCTTGCTCGTGGATGGCCATTGGCTTTTAAAGTCTATTCTTTTTGCAGATTCGCCTCAAATATAGTCATTATTTCGTGCATCAAATATGTAGTGCCGCAAAATCTTGCGGCACTATGTGATGGTGCTTTCAAAAAACTTCTATCATTTTCATCCCAAAAGGCCGAGGCTTAACGTGTTATTTATATTTGCTTAATGCAATAATGAGCAAAATCTTTGCTTGAATGATGATCCCTGAAAGTCAAATCTTCCTTTAAATTCAATTTATCATTTAGAGCCTGTTTAAATTTTAAAGTTTGATATAGAAAGAGTGTTTCTTCTTTCTTCGGAAATGATTATTTTTAAGTTTCCACACTTGAAATAATTATGTATCCGA
>CALUIR010000009.1 GCA_944320785.1 uncultured Bacteroidaceae bacterium | reverse complement strand
ATGCACGGCCTGGACTGGTACGACTACGGGGCAAGGCAGTACGACGCGGCGGGCGTGCCGATGTTCACCACCATCGACCCGATGGCGGAGAAGTACTACCACCTCAGCCCTTACGCCTATTGCGCGAACAACCCCATCAAGTACATTGACAAGGAGGGTAAATACTTCGAAACATTTTGGGATGTTGCGAGCCTGATGGTGGGCGTTTACAGCTTTTCGGACAACATCAGCCAAGGCAACTTCAGTGCGGCGTTCGTGGACGGGGTCGGCATTCTGGCAGATGCGTTCGCAATAGGCTTGCCGATAGTTCCCGGCGGCGCGGGGATGGCCATCCAAAGCGCACGCCTTGCCGACAAGGCGACGGATGCTGTGAAAGCAGCAAACAAGGTTGATGATGCCGTGGATGCGGCGAAGACATTAGAGAAAGGTGCAAATCCTGCCGAAGGTGGGGCGCGTTTTGTAGGTGACGTGGATGGGAAATTGATAGATACACACGCAACACCGAAAGGGGCGTATATGCAGCCTAATGGGATGAGGACAGATGTATTACAAGATAGACCTCATAATGTGAAATTAGGCAATGGTAAGATTGAAAATGTGGGAACAACCCATACTCATGAGACTTATAGGAATGTATTACCTTCTGGAGAAATTAAGGAAGGCATAAAAGAGCCTAAGGCTCATGTGCCAACATATGAAGAAGTCAAAAACATTGAATTATTGAAAGCAAAAAGGAAAAGACCATGAATATTTATAAGAATGAAGATACAGATAATGTGAATTTATATGAAAGCGGAATTGTTGGAATCCATTTTAATAATGGAGCAACACAAATTGTTTTTGATATAGACTGGTCGGAAAGTTATGATGCTTTTTCCATTGTGTGTAACTATTGTAGCATGTTGGATTTTTGTTTCAAGCATGAAGACGAACACTTGGGAGAACTTACTATCACAGGATTTTCTTACATCAAAAAAGTAGATGGTGAAGGATATACAATTCAATTCAATTTTGATTATACCCCAAGAGGATATATCCGTTTGTATTGCTATGAGTTTTATTTTCATGTACCTTCTTCACCGTCAATTGCAGGCGGAAATAATCACCGCATTCCTTGGGATCCTGTGAAATTGAAAGACCCGTTAGACTATGAACCACAATAAGCAGACTAAATAAGAAGTGGCATGAATATGCATAGGCTTCCATATTGCCTATTGCTTCTGTTCCTTGCTGTCATTCCGTTGCAAGGCAATGCTTCGCATGCCTATGACCACCAAGGCAACGTCCGCGTGGTGACGGGCGGGGACGGCACGCTGGAACAGGCGACGCACTATTACCCCTTCGGCGGCATTTACGGCGATGCAGGCTTGAATGCGGAGTTCCAGCCCTACAAGTACAACGGGAAGGAACTGGACCGGATGATTTTATAACATACGCACAAAAGAATCCCGCCAACGGGAGGAGTGCATGATGCATTCCGGCCATTGGCGGGATAAAGGTTATGCGTGCGTATCAATGAGCCAACTTGCCGTCGGAACCCAGCACGTTCAGGATTTTATGCTTGTACATCTTTTCCATCTCGTCGCGGGCAGGGCCTAAATATTTGCGCGGGTCAAACTCTGCGGGTTTCTCCACGAACACCTTGCGGACAGCCGCCGTCATGGCCAAGCGCGAATCAGAGTCGATGTTAATCTTGCAAACTGCAGACTTGGCTGCCTTGCGGAGTTCTTCTTCGGGGATGCCGATGGCTGCTTCCAGTTTGCCGCCATACTGGTTGATCATGTCCACATATTCCTGGGGAACGGAAGATGAGCCGTGAAGCACGATGGGGAAGCCCGGCAGTTTTTCCATCACGGCATCCAGCACATCGAATGCCAAAGGAGGAGGAACCAAGCGGCCTGTCTGCGGATCCACGTGGCATTGCTCCGGCTTGAACTTATAAGCGCCGTGTGATGTACCGATGGAAATGGCCAAACTGTCGCAGCCCGTGCGGGTGGAGAAGTCGATTACTTCTTCAGGATTGGTGTAAGTGTGGTGTTCGGCAGACACTTCGTCTTCCACGCCGGCCAGCACGCCCAATTCACCTTCCACCGTCACATCATATTGATGCGCGTATTCCACCACTTTCTTCGTCAAAGCCACGTTTTCTTCGTAAGGAAGGTGCGACCCGTCAATCATGACAGACGAAAAGCCCAGGTCCACGCACGACTTGCAGAGTTCGAACGAATCGCCATGGTCCAAATGAAGCACAATCTCAGGATGCTCGCAGCCCAGTTCCTTGGCATAGGCCACAGCACCCTCGGCCATGTAGCGGAGCAATGTCTGGTTCGCATAGTTGCGCGCCCCTTTCGACACCTGGAGGATGACCGGGGATTTCGTCTCCACAGCGGCCTTGATGATGGCCTGCAACTGCTCCATGTTGTTGAAGTTAAAAGCAGGAATTGCATATCCTCCTTTTATTGCCCTGGCAAACATATCTCTTGTGTTCACCAAGCCTAAATCTTTGTAATTTACCATTTTATTTAGATTTAAAAATTAATGATTGAACTCCCATTCCAAGCCTTTCCGGCTTCACAGGCAAAAGTAGTCATTCTAAAACACAAACCCATGCTTTCATCGGGAAAATCGCCTTGCAGAAACGGGGATTTCACAAAGAAATTCACTTCATAAGACTATTTCAACCGTTATGCCATGCAGAGTTTGCAATCCGTCATTCCACTTCCTTAATCAAGTAAACAATCACCGGCAAATGGTCGCTATACCCGTTCAGCCAGATGCCGCTCGCCTGCGTGCGCTTGGGATAACCCTTGAATTTGCCTTCCTGCTGGAAAAGGAAATTACGGCGGAACACCTCGTTCTTGTAGAATTTCAGCGTGGATCGGTCGTCGCCCAACAGGTTGCCGGTCAAAATGATTTGGTCAAACAGGTTCCATTTCCCCCTGTACAACAATGACCCGGTTCCCTTCTTGGCCAGCAAATCCCACCAAGGATTATACAAATCGTGCGGCCCCACGTCTTTCGCCTTCCGCTTGGCACCCAATGCCACACTCACGCTCTTATCCATCGGATCATCATTCAAGTCGCCCATAATCAAGACCTTTGCCGAAGGATCCACCGTGAGCAACGAATCCTTGATGGCACGCACCTGCTCGCCGGCCCTTTCCCTTGCAGGCGACGCAGCCGCACGCGACGGCCAATGGTTCACAATGGCATACACATGCTCGCCGGCCATCCGGCCGCCGGCCACTAGGAAACCACGGGTGGCACTCGTCGTGTCGTTAATATATATATAAGGTAAAAGCACGCTTTCTTCCAATTGGAACAAACGGGGATTGTAGAGGAAAGCGCAATCCACGCCACGCTTGTCCAAACCTTCGTAGTGAATAATCTCGTATCCACGGCCTTCCAATGCCGGCTGTTTCAGCAAATCCACCAACACACGGCGGTTCTCCACCTCGGAAAGCCCGATAAGGGCAGGCCCCATCGGCAACTTGTCGGTGGCAATCTGGCCCAGCACTTCTGACATGTTCTTCAGCTTCGATGTATATTTCATGGTATTCCATTTGTTAGTCCCGTCCGGAAGATACTCGTAATCGTTCTTCCCCGAATCATGAATCGTATCAAACAGGTTCTCCAAATTGTAAAAAGCCACGCTGTACAACGCAAACTTCCTTTCTTGCGTTCTTCCCGTTCCTGCCACAAACACAAGCAGGCAAAAAAGGAACATCAGTTTTTTCATATCACACACTTTTTAATTTAAATAGCTTAATTATCATCTTGCGGAAAAATGCCGCATTATTACAAATGCTTGACAAATATCCTAAAAAAAAACGGAATCACCACGTTTTTCATCGATTTTCTTCGATTCTACATTGTATTCCCGTTTTTTATTTGTTATTTTGTATCGAATATGAAATATCCTCCGAGAAAGAGGAAAAACGAATAAAGCCAATTAATATTAAAACCTACCTTATGAAGAAACAAAAATTAGGATTAGCATTCACCCTATCTTGCTTTTCATTAGGACTGTCTGCCCAGCAGGCAAATCCCGCAGACGCGTCCCGCGAGGACAACGCTGCATTCGTTTTCACGGAGTCGCAACTGAATGAAAACGATGACATGTCGCAAGATGTCAATGCCTTTGTTTTCTCAAATGACGATGTGTACCTGTCCAACGTGGGATACCTGTTCAGCCCGATGAGATTCCGGGTAAGGGCATACGATTCGCAATACAACGACATGTACATCAACGGGGTACGCTTCAATGACGCTGAAACTGGAAGGTTCAGCTACGGCTTGATTGGCGGACTGAACGATGTGACCCGCAACAAAGAAGGCGTGGACGGGTTCTCCCCCAACCTTTTCTCATACAGCCCTCTCGGCGGCGCCACGAACATCAACGTGCGTGCCAGCCAATATGCACCCGGCTCGAAAATCACCCTGTCGGGATGCAACAGGAACTATGTGCTAAGAGGCATGTACAGCTACTCCACCGGGCTGATGAACAACGGCTGGGCCTTCACAGGCGCATTGTCGTACCGCTGGGGACGGAACGGCGCCATCGAAGGCATTTATTATAACTCGTTAGGCTACTTCCTGGCTGCAGAAAAGGTATTCAACGACCGCCATAGCTTGGCACTCTCCACATGGGGTTCGCCAACGGAACGCTCACAGCAAGCCGCCTCCACCGAAGAAGCTTACTATTTGGCCAACAGCCACTATTATAACCCCAACTGGGGATACCAAGACGGCAAGATGAGAAACGCACGGGTCGTGCGGGCATTTGAACCATCAGCAGTGGCTACATGGAATTTCAACATCAATGACAAGATGCGGTTAGTTACTTCATTTGCCGCCAAATACACTAACGACGGGCGGAGCGCGTTGGGATGGAACGGGAACGCATCTGACCCGCGACCTGATTACTACAAGAAGCTGCCCAGCGCCTTATTCAATGTGTATGACGACTCCACGCCGCTCGTGCAGGAACAAATCGACCTGTTCAACGAGACAACGGAACGATGGAAAAGCTCCAAGGCCAACCGCCAAATCGACTGGGACCAAATGTATTTCGCCAACGCGCAAGCCAATGCCTTGGGCAAGGAAACACTGTACTACGTGGAGGAACGCCACAACGACCAACTGGCCTTTAACCTCTCCTCCACTTTCAACCATAATATCGAGAATGGCGACAATTACACTGTGGGCATACTGGCCGGAAGCAGCAAAGGCATGCACTACAAGAAGATGAAGGACCTGATGGGCGGAGAGCTTTACACCGACATCGACAAGTTTGCCGCACGCGACTACGGATACAACTCCATCGTCATCCAAAATGACCTGACGAACCCTAACCACCGCATATCGGAAGGCGACAAGTTCGGCTACAACTACAACATCATTGTCAACAAGCAAAGCGCGTGGGCGCAATATAACGGCCACAGCGAATACATCGACTATTACTTTGCCGGGCAAATCGGTTCCACACAATTCTGGAGGGACGGAAAGATGCAAAACGGACGTTCACCGCTCCATTCATTGGGCAAGAGCGGGACAGCACGCTTCTTGGAAGGCGGCGGAAAGTTCGGCATCGTTTACAAAATCAACGGGAAGCACCAGTTGATTCTCAACGGAAGATACGAGAACCGTGCGCCGCTGGCCTACAACTCTTTCATCGCACCGCGTATCAAGGACGACTACGTGGACGGGCTGAAAACGGAAAAGATTGCAGGCGGCGACTTCACCTACAGCTTCAACACGCCCGTTGTCATCGGGCGCATCACCGGCTATTACACCCGCTTCTTCGACCAAGTGGAAATGGATGCTTTCTACAACGACAATGAATCGCGCTTCACCTACTTGGCCATGAGCGGCATTGAAAAGGAACATTGGGGCGTAGAGGCCGCAGCCACATTCCGGCTCACCAGCGAACTTTCACTGACGGCCATCGGGACGTGGTCCGACGCACGCTACATGAACAACCCGAACGCCATCAAGACGTATGAGAGCGAAGTGGAAGGCGAACGCCAACAAGACCGCGTGTATTGCGAAGGGCTACGTTCCAACGGCACACCGCTGTCAGCATACAGCCTCGCATTGGACTATAATGTGAACGGATGGTTCTTCAATGTGACAGGCAACTATTACCACCGCACCTACATCGACTTCTCCACCTACCGCCGCTTGGGCTCCGTGCTGAAACGCTACGGAGGCGAAGTAGATGACCAAGGCAACTTAGTGAACGCCAGCATCCCCGAACAGGAAGAATTGGACGGCGGCTTCATGATGGACGTATCCATCGGAAAATACATCCGCCTGAAGGACGGGAAAAGCCTCAGCATCAACCTGAACATCAACAACCTGTTGAACAATACCGACATGCGCACCGGGGGATATGAGCAAAACCGCGACGACTCTTACGACGACGGATCGGCTCGTGCCTACGTGTTCTCGCGCAACTCCAAGTATTACTACGCATCCAGATGCAACGCTTTCCTGAACTTGGGATTCCGTTTCTAACATTGCAAATAACTGATAAAGATATAAACAGGAACAATATGAACAAGACCATATCAAAACTGACCGCCGGATTGGCGCTCCTCATCGGAATGGCATCGTGTGCCGACCAATTCGACGACCCGAACATCTACAACGCGTTCGGCAACAATTACATCCCGGAGCAACGCACCATCAGCATCGGCGAACTGAAGGACCTGCACGCTTCCACCATCTCCAACAGCGGCTACGCCCCCATCGACGAGGGAACCATCATCAAGGGAGTGGTCATCGGCGACGACGAGAGCGGCAACCTCTACAAGCAACTGATTGTGGGCGACGAAAGCGGCGCCATCGTCATCAGCATCGACAACACGGGGCTGTACGCCAACTGCCCGGTCGGGCAGATGGTGGCCATCGACTGCACGGACCTCTACATCGGGGGCTACGGGCAGCAGGCACAGATAGGCACCATGTATTACAACTCAGATCGCGCCACTTACCAGATAGGGCGCATGCCATCGTTCACGTGGGAAAGCCACGTGCGCATCCTCAACCGCCCGCAAACCACTTACGACGAGTTGGAACCCATCGTGATAGACGGCGCATGGCTCAATGCCAACAGCCAGGACGACGCGCCGTTCCTCGTGGAGATGCACAACGTGACCATCGACGAGGCAGACGGCGAAACACAGATCGCCCCGGAGGAGGATGTGGTGAACAGCAACGCCGTGGAGCGCACCATCCGCTTCAGCGATAACAAAACATTGGTGATGCGCACCAGCTCGTATGCCAACTTTGCCCTCGACGTCATCCCGCAAGGATCGCTGAACATCACCGGCATCCTGGGACGCTACCGCGACACGTGGCAGCTCACCGTGAGAACCCTTAACGATATCGAAATCAATAAATAAACAAGAAAATACTTAGACTTATGAAAAAGATTCTCAATTCTTTCATTTTCGTGATATTTGCCGCATTGGCATTCAACGCATGTAGCGATGTCCCCGCGCCTTACGACATCCCCGGCATGGACGATGGCGAGACAGAGGAAGGCGTTTATATTGACGAGACATTCAGCACCAGCCTTGGATCGTTCACCAGCATCTCAGCACAAGGCAACTTAAGCTGGACAATCGATTACAAGAGTGCCTGCATCACGGGCTTTCAAGACTATGACGGAGACGGCCAAAAGGAGAACCAAGCAGGCATTACTTATTTGGTATCACCAACCATCGACTTAAGCGCATCCACCGGGGCGTACATCACTTTCGACCATGCCCTTGAATACGAACGAGGAAGCATCTCCGACAACAACCAATTGGTCATCAGCAAGGACTATGCGGGCGATGTGAACACCGCCAACTGGGAGGTGCTGCCCATCAGCTATGATGGAGTCAACAACGGTGCCGGAAGCGGCTCAGACGGATTCAACTTTGAAAGCGCGGGCAATATCAGCATTCCTGCCGCTTACATCGGCGAAGGCAACACGGCCATCACCGTTGCATTGCGCCACACTTGCGACGCCAGCTTCTCGTCCACTTGGGAAGTGCAGAACTTCAAAATGGCTGAAGGCACCGGCGAAGATACCGACAACCCGGACAATCCGGAAGGCGGCACGGCAGAAAATCCGTACACGGTGGCCGAAGCGCAGAGCATCATCGCCAACGGCTCTTACACCAACGATAAGGTGTATGTAAAAGGCATCATCTCGCAAATTGATGAAGTTGCACCGGATTTTGGCAATGCCACCTATTTCATTTCCGATGATGGCAACACGAACGGCCAACTGGAAGTGTATCGCGGTTACTACCTTGGCGGCGAGAAGTTCACCGCTGCCGACCAAATCAAGGTGGGCGATGAGGTGATTGTTTACGGTGCGCTTACTTTGTTCTATTCAACGCCGGAAATCTCAACAGGAAGCCAAATCTATTCCTTGAATGGCACGACCAGCGAGGTGGGCGGCGGCGAACAAGGCGGCGGTGAAGGCGGTGAAACCGGCGGCGATCCCCAACCCGGAGGAGAAGTGGAAGGCAACAGCATCACGGTGGCAGCCAGTGCCTTCGGCTTGGCTAATGACACTGAACTCACCACCTTGCCTTTGACGGACGGGACGGTGCTGAGCTTTGACGGCGGCGGCGGGCGGAATGTACCCGCGTTCTATGCTGCCGGCGACGGCTCGATACGCATGTACCCCAGCAACACGATGACCATCACTTCCGAAAAGACGGTCACCGGGGTCACGCTCCATTGCGATGAATACCAAGGGACGACCTACAATGCTTCGGGCAAGTTGACGGCGACAAGCGGGAGCATCAGCGCGGACGGGGCCACCATCACCCTTTCGGGCGCATCGGCCAGCAGCCTCACCATCACGAACGCCAACACGGGGAGCGGGGCTGCGACCCAGCTCCGCATCGTGTCGATGACCATCCATTACGCGGAATAATCCTTTCCGGAATGCATCACGGCGCGGCGCGGACAGCGTGCCGTGCCGTTGCTTTCCCCCTCCCGGGGGAGGGCGGAAGGCGCGCGGCGGCGGGGCGCAAAGGGAGGCGGCGCGGGGGAAAAAGCGATTTTTTCCCGAAAAGATTTGCCAGTAAAAACAAAAGCCGTATCTTTGCAACCGCTTTAAAAAGCGCATTGCACTTTTCAAGTTGCCACGATAGGAAAGAGGAATATAACAACTAAAGCATACTGATATGAAAAAAGGAATCCATCCAGAATCTTACCGCCCGGTGGTGTTCAAGGACATGTCGAACGGCGACATGTTCCTGTCGCGCTCCACTTGCGCCACGAAGGACACTGTTGAATTTGAGGGCGAGACTTACCCGTTGGTCAAGCTGGAAATCTCCAGCACGTCGCATCCTTTCTACACCGGCAAATCGAAGCTGGTGGACACGGCCGGGCGCGTGGACAAGTTCTTGAACCGCTACGGCGACAGAAAGAAAAAATAAACCCTATTTTTACATCATACGAAAAGTGCGTTGGAGGGCGGGCATCCGCCGCCGATGCACTTTTCTTGCATCTGGCAGCATCATGAGGAAAGTTTTCACACGGGCGGGGCGGCTGGCCGCCGCCTGGGCTTGCGCGGCGGCAATGGCCATGGCCGTCGCGGCATGCGGCGGCGATGAGCCCGAGAACGGCCACGAAGGAGGCGGCGACGGGCAAACGGAGACCACGCCTGCGGGCAACATGAACGCCAACCCGGCATCGAACCCCTACATGCGCCGCTTGGAAGTGCCGCGCCTCTCGAACGACGAAGCATCGGAGTTCATCCCCCACACCACGCAAGAAAACGGCCGCACGGTGGTCAGCTTCAGTGTGGAGCAGGCCACGGACGTGCGCCATCCCCGCTGGGTGGCCTTCACATTCGACGCCACCACGGCAAAAGATGCGGGCGTGGGCCGCACAGGAAAGTTCAAAGCCGACCCGGCATTGGGCAGCAGCCTGCAAAGCAACAACGATGACTTCGGCACGGGAGGCAACGACGGCATCGACCGGGGGCACCTCTGCGCATCGGAAGACCGGCAATACTCCCGCGAGGCCAACGAGCAAACCTTCTATTTCACCAACATGTCGCCCCAATACTCTGCCTTCAACCAACAGATATGGGCGGCACTGGAAGGAGTGGTGCAGGACTGGGGCCGCACGTACAACAACGGCACGGACACATTGTTTGTGGCAAAAGGCGGCACCATCAGCCGGGGCATGACCCTCAGCGAGCCGGGAACGAACGTCATGCCGCGCTACTACTACATGGCCTTGCTCAGCAAGAAATGGAACGCGGCCAACCAGCAGTTCCAGTACCGCGCCATCGCTTTCTGCTTGGAGCAACGCAAAGCCGCCTACCAACGGCCTTACCGCTTCAGCGAGTTTGCCATGACCATCGACCAATTGGAAGAGGAGACAGGCATCGACTTCTTCTGCAACCTGCCCGACCGGGTGGAGGACAGCGTGGAGCAGCTGCTCAACCTCTCCGCGTGGCCGGGGCTGCAGTGACGCGCATCCCGCGCAGGGGACGAAGCATCGCATGAGGGCGTGCCTGCCGGGCGCGCCCTCTCTTTTTGCCTGCCCCGGCGGGAGGGGCGGCGGAGGGGCTTGCGGCAGGACGCGCATCCCCTGCAAAACGGATGCGTGTCCCGTTCAAAATGGATACGTATCTTTTTCAAAATGGATGCGTATCCATTTTCGACGGGATGCGTATCCATTTTCGACGGGATTATGGTCCCGTCAGGGTGGCAGTAATATTTCCTGAAAAACGCCCCCGCAGGGGCATGGAAAAGGCGGCGCAAGGGGTTGCGCCGCCTTCCTTATGGCTCTTGGTGACGGCAGGCAGGCTGCCCGGCGGCCTCAGAGGGCCACCTTGTGCCGCGCCACGAGGTAGATGCCGGGGGGCAGGGACACGCGCGTCTCGCCCGCTGCGACATGCACGCGCCGCACCAGGCGGCCCACCACGTCGTACACGGGGACGACAGCCTCCGCGCCGGACTGGATGACGAGCTGCCCGCCCTCGGCCCGCACGCTGAACGCGCAGCCGGCCAGCCGGTCCACCCCGGTGGGCCCGAACGGCTCATCCTTGCGGTTGCCCCACACGTACTCCTCCAGCCCGCGAAGGTCGATGAAGGGGTTGCGGTTGCCCTGGATGCGGTAAACGGCCTCGTTGCGGTCCACCTCCTTCTGGCTCACGGGGTCCTCGCGGCTCCATTCGAGGAGCATCTCCTCGGCCCACGCGGTGAAGGCGGGATAGGCCGTGCCGTTGAGCATGTCGCTGTCCCACGAGGACACACGGTTCTCGTAGCACGTCACCATGTAGAAATACGTGCGGGCAAAATCGCCCTTGTACTCGTCGGCCGGCTCGAACACGATGCCTGAGTAGCCCGGATAGGTGCAGTTGCCCAGCTTGCTGTATCCCTCCTCCGACTGGTAGCGCTCGCCCCGCGTCTCGCCGAAGGGGTAATTGCCCCGGCGGTTGTTCACATAGCCGTCCGTCGGGTAGAGGTGGAACAGGTCCGTGTACATCGGGTACGCGTCGTTGAACCAGCTTTTCGGCATGGAATGCTCGCGGTTGTAGCAATCGCCCTCCTCGTGGTAGTTGCCGCACTGGTCGTCCTGGAAGGCGAAGACGGTGGTGGAGGAGTACATGTCCCACACGCTGCCGTCGCTCCGCCGGTCTGTCTGCAGGAAATCCGTCCACAGCTGCTTGTACGACCGCTGCTCGTGGTCGCTGATGATGCGGGAGAGCGCCGTCTTCAGCGCCGCGCCGCTTTTCCCCTCCGTCCCGTCGTAATAGCCGGCGGGCGCCTGGGCCTGCGCCGTGGCCGCCATGCAGATGGCCGCCGCGCACAGGAGGGTTGCCCACATTCTTTCGAAACTTCTCCTCATATCTCTGTCATTGTTTGATGAAACGTCCGTCAATCCATTCGTAGCGCACCGGCTTCCCGGCCAGGAAGGGGCGCAAGGCCCGCGCCGACTCCTCGTCCATGTAATCCGGCGTGGCATACGTGAAATCCACCGCCGCCGCGTCCGCCGGCAGCGAAGCCCGCAGCAGGAAGATGTCCGCCCGCAGCAAGGCGGCGTCGCGCCGCGCCGTGTCGATGGAGTCGCCCCGCAGCAGGAAGTCGTCCAGCACGGGCAGGGCGATGAAACTGTCGGCGGGCAGCGGCTCCCACGCCGTCGTGTAGAAGTCCAGGCGGCTGTCCTCCGCCGGGCCGCGCCACGTGGTGGCCGCCGCGATGACGCGCGTGCTGTCGTCCGCCTGCAGCAGCTTCATCTCCAGCGTGGAGGCCGAAGATGTCTCCAGCAGCAGGTAGTCGGCGGCCAACGCCCGCATCTCCGCCACCCGGCCGAACTTGTCCTTCACCCGGGCCCGCATGCCGGCCGCGAGGAAATCCACGAAGTCCGCCCGGTCATTCTTCGTGAAGGCCGGCAGCAACGAGTCGGGCATCGCCACGAACAGCTCCCCCATCGTCTGCGCCCGCCCCCCGGCAAAAACGGCCACGCAAAGCATGGCCAGCAAAAACCTTTTCATACGCTCTTTCATTTTGACCCCAAATATAAGCATATCATCCCTATTAACACCAGCAGAAGGTCCACGGCCTTGCTTTTTAAATTCTTTTCACGGAACAGCAACGCCCCGCACAGGAACGACACCACCACGCTGCCCCGCCGCACCATCGACACGATGGAAATCATCGACCCCTCCAAGGAAAGGGCGTAAAAGTACACGAAGTCCGCCGCGCTGAGGAAGAGCGATATCAGCAGGATGCACCAGTCCCAGCGGAACGGCGTCGTCCGCCGCCGCGACGGCAGCCACAAGGCCAGCAGCGCCGCCCCCATCATCGGCAGCTGGTAAACATTGTACCATGCCTGCACCGCCATGCGGTCGAAGCGCCCCATCAGGTACTTGTCGTACAACCCGCTCGCCGCCCCCAGCAACGCCGCCAGCACCACGAACACCACCCAACGGTTGTGCGCGAAGTCGATGCCCTCCTTCCGCCCCGAACGGCTTAGCAGGAAGAACGAAGCCACGGCCAGCGCCACGCCCGCCCACTGCCACAGGTTGAGCCGCTCGCCGAATACCGCCATCGCGCCGACCAGCACCATCACCGGCCTCGTCGCATTGATGGGGCCCACGATGGTCAGCGGCAGATGCTTCATCCCGAAGTAGCCGAACACCCACGAGGACAGCACCAAGGCCGACTTCAGCACGATGAAGCGGTGGACGTCCCACCCGGCCTGCGGCACGTAAAACAGCGTCCCCTCCAGCACGCCCGGCACCCGCGCCGACACCACGATGAAGGGCAGGAACAAAAGGGTGGAGAACAACGTGTTGAGGAACAGCACGGGAATCACGGCGTTGTCCCGGAGCGACTCCTTCTTGAACACGTCGTAGAACCCCAGCAAGGCCGCCGAAAGAAAAGCCAGAAGCAACCACATGTCTCCCTCTCCTATCCTATATAAATGTCCGCCGGGTATTCCACATCCACCAGGAACAGCCCGTGGGCCGGCGCCGAACTGCCTGCCCGGCAGCGGTCCTTCGCCTCGATGACGGCCCGGAAGCCGTCCGCGTCCAAGCGGCCCCGTCCCACGTCGGCCAACGTCCCCACGACGGCCCGCACCATGTTGCGCAGGAAGCGGTCGGCGCGTATCGTGAACACCCACTCCGCCTCCCCTTCCTGCGCCCATTCCGCCTGCGTCACGCGGCAATTGTTCGTCTTCACGTCCGTGTGCAGCTTGCTGAAGCTGGTGAAGTCCGCATATTCCCGCAGCAGCGCCGCCGCCTCGTTCATCCGCCCGAAGTCAAGGCCGGGCGCCACGCGCCATGCCCGGTCGCGGAGGAAAGGCTGCTTCGCCGTCGCCACATGGTACTGGTACGTGCGCGACAGGGCATCGAAGCGGGCGTGCGCCCCCTCCCGCACCCGCCGGATGCCCTGCACGGCGATGTCCGGCGGCAAGAGGCGGTTCAGCTTCGCGGCCAGCCAAGCGGGGTCGAATGCCTCGCCGCTGTCGAAATGCGCCACCATGCGGGCGGCATGCACCCCTGCGTCCGTCCGCCCCGCGCCCACCACCTCGGTCTCCGCCCGAAGCAGCAGCGACAACGCCCCGGCCACGCATCCCTGCACGCTCGCGCCGTTAGGCTGCACCTGCCAGCCATGGTAGCCCCGCCCGTCATAAGAAAGTTCCATGAAATACCGTTGCATGCGCCCTGCCCCTCCTACAAGCGGGTGGTGATGTGGAAACACCCTTGTTTCACTTCATACTTGATGTAGCACCACTCCTTCTTCCGCAGGTCGCGCAACACCTCCGCCAGCACCATCTTCAGCTTCCACGGGTCGGCAGCGGCTGCCGCCGTGTCCGCCGGCTCAAAGCGGCGGTAGCTCACGTCGAACGTCGTGCCGTAGAAATGGGCCGAGTTCAGCGTGGCGTTCACATTGCGGCGGCTCAGCCTTTGCGCGTCGCGCTTGGTGCGCAGCACGGAAGTCACGATGATGCGGTGTTCCGGCAAGCCCTTGGCTGCCAAAGAGTCTTGGAAATTGCCGCCTATCTTGGTGAGCAGCACGCTTGCCGACGGCACCAAATAAGGGATGGAGTGCGCCAGCGAATCCATCGCATAATAACCGTTCGGGGCAATCCGCAAAAGGCGTTCCGCCGCCGATGCGGCCTCCTCGCGGTCCCCCAACGGCGTGATGCCCTTCGCCACCGCCGCCGAGAGATGCACGTCGTTCCTGTCGTTGAACGTCCGCTGGAAATTGCGCACGCCTAAAATCTTATTGTACACCGCGCGGGGTTCCGCTACGCCCGCCGGCGCGGCCTCTGCCGTCCCCCGGCCGCCGCACGAACAGCAGGCTGCCACTGCCAAGGCCAGCACCCCCGCATAGACCCATTTTCTAACCATTGTCCTGAAAGATTTTCCGATTCACCCGGCAAAGATAGCCCAAAAATGCCATTGCCGGCACGAACCCGGAGGCAAGTTTAAAACAAATTACCACAACCCCGCTCCCCGCCCGCAAGGAAAGTTCGCCCCAACATCCCGCATGAAAACGGCAAAACACCCGCACGGATAGAAGTCCCCTCCACGCAAAAAACACCTGCAAAAGACAGGACAATCCAAAACGATTGACTAAATTTGCGGCAATTTCAGGAACACCCCCTGGAAAAACCATACAAAGCAAAGGGAAAAAAGGCAATCCATGATAGAAAAGCATATCGTACTGGAAGATGTAGACCCGGTGGTCTTCTACGGCGTGAACAACGCCAACATCCAACTCATCAAAGCATTGTTTCCCAAACTGAGAATCGTGGCAAGAGGCAATGTCATCAAAGTGATGGGCGACGAAGAAGAAATGTGCGCCTTCGAGGAAAGCATCCTCAAAATCGAACAACACTGCGTGCAATACAACGCTATCGATGAAGAAGCCATCATCAGCCTCGTCAAAGGCGAAACGCCGCAAGCTGGGGACAACGGCGACGTCATCGTGTTCAGCGTCAGCGGCAGGCCGATACTCCCAAGGAGCGCCAACCAACGGAAGCTGGCAGAAAGCTTCCGGCGGGACGACATGGTGTTCGCCGTGGGGCCGGCAGGCTCCGGGAAGACCTACACCGCCATCGCGCTAGCCGTCCGCGCCCTGAAAAACAAGGAAAAAAAGAAAATCATCCTCAGCCGCCCGGCAGTGGAAGCGGGAGAAAAATTAGGATTCCTGCCCGGCGACATGAAAGACAAGATAGACCCTTACCTGCAGCCGCTCTACGACGCCCTGCAAGACATGATCCCGGCCAACAAGCTGAAGGAATACATGGAAACAAACATCATCCAGATAGCCCCCTTGGCCTTCATGAGGGGACGCACGCTGAACGATGCCGTCGTCATCCTCGACGAAGCGCAAAACACCACGCCCGCCCAAATCAAAATGTTCCTCACCCGCATGGGCATGAACACGAAAATGATTATCACCGGCGACATGACCCAAATCGACCTTCCCGCCTCGCAAACTTCCGGGCTGGTGCAAGCCCTGAAAATCCTGAAGGGCGTGAAAGGCATCAGCTTCATCGAACTGAACCAAAAAGACATCGTGCGCCACAAGTTGGTGACCCGCATCGTCGAAGCGTACGAACGGCATGAAGCAGAGAGAAAAGCAGAACGGGAAAAACAACAAACTCCAACTAAAAAGATATGAAAGCATTAACCAGAACAGACTACAACTTTCCGGGACAACAGAGCGTGTACCACGGGAAAGTGCGCGATGTGTACAACATCGGCAACCAGAAACTCGTCATGGTGGCCACCGACCGCATCTCGGCCTTCGATGTCGTCTTGCCCAAAGGCATCCCCTACAAAGGACAGATGTTGAACCAGATAGCCGCCAAATTCCTCGATGCCACCACCGACATCTGCCCGAACTGGAAACTGGCCACTCCCGATCCGATGGTCACCATTGGCGTGCTGTGCCAAGGATTCCCAGTGGAAATGATTGTCAGAGGCTACCTCTGCGGAAGCGCATGGCGTGCCTACAAGAACGGCGTAAGGGAAATATGCGGCGTGAAGCTTCCCGAAGGCATGCGTGAAAACCAGAAATTCCCCGAACCCATCATCACCCCCACTACCAAAGCCGAAATGGGACTCCACGACGAAGACATCTCCAAAGAAGAAATCCTCGCCAAAGGATTGGCCACGCCGGAAGAATACGCCTTGCTGGAAAAGTACACCTTAGCCTTGTTCCAACGCGGCACAGAAATCGCCGCCAAACGCGGGCTGATATTGGTGGACACCAAGTACGAATTCGGGAAACACAACGGCGAAATCTACCTGATGGACGAGATACACACCCCCGACTCCAGCCGATACTTCTATGCCGAAGGCTACCAAGAACGCTTCGAGAAAGGAGAAGCACAGAAGCAACTGTCCAAGGAATTCGTCCGTGAATGGCTGATGGACAACGGATTCCAAGGCAAAGAAGGACAGCAAGTCCCCGAAATGACCGATGAAATCATCCGTTCCATCAGCGAACGCTACATGGAACTGTATGAACACATCACCGGTGAGAAATTTGCAGAGGCTTCTACCGACAATCTGTCTGCACGCATCGAAAACAACGTGAAAGAATACCTTTGCAAATAAGCCCAATGGGGTGAAAGGCCGTTATCCCTGTCCTTCCACCCCATTTCTATATCGTAAACAAAATGAGATACCCGCAAGAAAACGTCAAACCTTACAACGCCGAAGAAAAAAAGAGCATCCAAGTGGAAAGGATGTTCAACCACATTGCGCCCACTTACGACGGGCTGAACCACCTCCTGTCACTAGGCATCGACAAAGCATGGAGGCGCAAAGCCATCCGTTGGCTAGAACAGTTCCATCCACGGCGCATCATGGACGTGGCCACCGGCACAGGCGACTTCGCCATCCTCGCCTGCAAAATGCTGCATCCCGACACATTGGCTGCCACTGACATATCGGAAGGCATGATGCAAATCGGCAAAGAAAAAGCACGGAAAGCCGGGTTCAACAAACAAATCAGCTTCAAAAAAGAAGACTGCACATCACTGACCTTCCCCGATGGAAGCTTTGACGCAGCCACCGTGGCGTTCGGCATCCGCAACTTCGAGGACTTGGACAAAGCCCTGTCCGAAATCCACCGCGTGCTTTCCCCAAGCGGAGTCCTCGCCATCTTGGAACTCTCCACCCCAGAACACTTCCCCATGAAGCAACTTTACCGCCTCTACTCACGATCCGTCATCCCGGCTGTCGGCAAGATGTTTTCCAAAGACAACCACGCTTACCATTATCTGCCCGACTCCATAAAGGCTTTCCCGCAAGGAGAACACATGCAAGGCATCATTCAAAAGGCCGGATTCAGGAACGTAGCCTTCAAACGGCTCACATTCGGCATCTGTACTTTTTATATGGCAAAGAAATAATCAAAACACATCAACTATTCAAACTATGGATAAATATGGTTTAATCGGATTTCCGCTCAAGCATTCCTTCTCCAAAGATTTCTTTAACGAGAAATTCAGGGCGGAAAACATCGATGCCCGCTATGAAAACTTCGAGATTCCCGCCATCAAGGATTTCCCGGCCATCATCGAAGAAAACCCGACCCTGCGAGGACTGAATGTCACCATCCCCTACAAGGAAGAAATCATCCCGTTCTTGGACGACATTGACAAGGCCGCAAAAGCCATCGGTGCTGTCAACGTGATAAAAATCACCCGTCCAAAAGGGAAAACCAAGCTCACAGGTTTCAATTCCGACATCATCGGATTCACTCGTTCCATAGAACCCCTGCTGGAACCGCACCACACCCACGCCTTGGTATTAGGCACCGGAGGAGCCGCCAAAGCCATCTGCCACGGGCTGCAGCAATTAGGCATCACCCCCATGTACGTGACACGCCAAGCCAAAAACGGCATGCTCACCTACGGAGACTTGACACCTGAAATCATGGAGCGGCATAAGGTCATCGTCAACTGCACACCCGTAGGCATGTTCCCCGACACAGGCCGTTGCCCCAGCATACCCTACGACTGCCTTACCTCCTCCCATCTGCTCTATGACCTGATATACAATCCGGAGCGCACCACTTTCCTAAAAGAAGGAGCGGCACACAAAGCCATCGTGAAAAACGGACTTGAAATGTTATTGCTGCAAGCCATTGCCAGCTGGGAAATCTGGAACAAATGAAACATAAAACGCTATTCACCTACACGGCCATCGTCTTTGCCATCCTTGTAGGAAGCATCATTGCGGGCAGTTTCTACCTGCTTGATTTCTCCTTGAAACCGCAAAACCGAGGCAAAGACATCGAAGGGTCCTACCAATACATGTACAGCCAATACCCGTATCTCAAACCATGGGTTGACAGCCTGAAGCAGGCAAACGCCTTGAAAGACACATTCATCCACGCCAAAGACGGCATGATGCTGCACGCCTTCCATGCGAAAGCTGCCCGTCCCACCGGCAAAACAGCTGTCATCATACACGGCTACACGGACAACGCCATACGGATGTTCATGATAGGCTACCTGTATCATAAAGAACTAGGCTATAACATCCTGCTGCCGGACTTGAGGAACACCGGCCTCAGCCAAGGCGGATACATCCAAATGGGCTGGCACGACAGGCTGGACGTGTTGCAATGGCTCAACGTGGCCAACGCCCTTTATGGAGACACCGCACGGATTGTCGTCCATGGCATTTCCATGGGAGCCGCCACCACCATGATGGTGTCCGGGGAACCGCAACCCGCTTCCGTCAGATGCTACGTGGAAGATTGCGGATACACCAGCGTATGGGATGAATTTGCCCACCAACTGAAAGAATCATTCGGCCTGCCGCCATTCCCCTTGATGCATGCCACCAACGCCTTATGCAAGATACGCTACGGATGGAGCTTCCGCGAAGCCTCTGCCCTCAAGCAGGTTGCAAAATGCAGAAAACCCATGCTTTTTATCCATGGAGAAACAGACACTTTCGTTCCCACATGGATGGTGCATGAACTATACCGTGCCAAGCCGGAACCCAAAGAACTTTGGATAGCTCCTACGTCCGTGCATGCCATGTCCTACAAAGACAATCCGTCGGAATACACAGAAACCGTGAAAAACTTTGTAGGCAAATACATCCCTTAAAGACAAATGAAGTACCTTTGCAAATTGAATACAAGAATATTATCTTACCATCATTATATAAAGTATGAACAACCAGCGATACATGCAACGCGGCGTTTCAGCATCCAAAGAAGATGTCCACAACGCCATTAAGAACATTGACAAAGGCATCTTCCCGAAAGCGTTCTGCAAAATCATCCCGGACATCTTGGGCGGAGACCCGGAGTATTGCAACATCATGCATGCAGACGGCGCAGGAACGAAATCATCGTTAGCTTACCTGTACTGGAAAGAAACGGGTGACCTGTCAGTTTGGAAAGGCATTGCACAGGACGCACTCATCATGAACATCGATGACCTGCTTTGCGTGGGAGCCGTAAATAACATCTTGGTTTCTTCCACCATCGGGCGCAACAAACTGCTCGTGCCAGGCGAGGTCATCTCGGCCATCATCAACGGGACAGACGAACTATTGGCAGAACTTCGCGGCATGGGAGTCGGCGTATATGCCACGGGCGGCGAGACGGCCGATGTGGGCGACTTGGTGCGCACCATCATCGTGGACAGCACCGTAACCTGCCGTATGAAGCGAGCCGACGTGATTGACAATGCCAACATCCGCCCGGGCGATGTGGTTGTAGGATTAGCTTCCTACGGGCAAGCCACTTATGAGAAGGAATACAACGGCGGCATGGGCAGCAACGGGCTGACCAGCGCACGCCACGATGTATTCGCCAAATACTTAGCCGGGAAATATCCTGAAAGCTACGACCATGCCGTACCCGAAGAATTGGTGTACAGCGGAAAACTCCATCTGACGGATGCCGTGGAAGGCTCGCCGCTCGATGCCGGCAAATTGGTGCTTTCCCCCACCCGCACTTACGCCCCGGTGGCAAAGAAGCTGCTCGACGCGCTCCGCCCGCAAATCCACGGCATGGTGCATTGTTCAGGTGGCGCACAAACCAAGGTGCTGCACTTCGTGGGCGACAACTGCCGCGTCATCAAGGACAACCTCTTCCCCGTGCCGCCCCTTTTCCGCACCATCAAGGAGCAAAGCGGCACGGATTGGGAGGAGATGTACAAGGTGTTCAACATGGGACATCGCCTGGAAATTTACCTGTCGCCGGAACATGCCGAGGAGGCCATCGCCATCTCCAAGTCGTTCAATATCGACGCGCAGGTCATCGGCCACATCGAGGAGAGCAGCAAACGGGAACTGATTATCCGCAGCGAATTCGGAGAATTCAAATACAAATGAGCCATGGCTGGAAACAACACCTTATTAGACAAGCTCGACAGCCTGCTGGCCCGCTTTGAGGAGGTATCAACCCTCATCACCGACCCTGCCGTCATCGCCGACCAGAAACGCTATGTGAAACTCACCAAGGAATACAAGGAACTGAGCGACCTGATGAAGGCACGCAAGGAATACCAACAATGCCTGAACGGGTTGGAGGAAGCCAAGGCCATGATGAACGAGAGCGACCCGGAGATGAAGGAAATGGCCCGCGAAGAAGCTGCCGCCTGCGAAGCACGCATCCCGGAACTGGAGGAGGAAATCAAACTGCTGCTCATCCCCGCCGACCCCCAGGACGACCGCAACGCCATCCTCGAAATCCGGGGCGGCACGGGAGGCGACGAGGCTGCCATCTTTGCCGGCGACCTGTTCCGCATGTACGCAAAATACTGCGAGTCGAAAGGCTGGAAGTTAGAAGTGTCCAGTGCCAACGAAGGCGCAGCAGGCGGTTTCAAGGAAATCATCTGCTCCGTGACGGGCGAGAAAGTGTATGGCACGCTGAAATATGAGTCAGGCGTACACCGTGTGCAGCGTGTCCCTGCCACAGAAACGCAAGGACGGGTGCATACCTCGGCGGCCTCCGTGGCCGTATTGCCCGAAGCCGAACCGTTCGATGTGGAAATCAACGAGGGCGAAATCAAGTGGGATACCTTCCGCAGCGGCGGCGCGGGCGGACAGAACGTCAACAAGGTGGAGAGCGGCGTGCGCCTGCGTTATAACTGGAAGAACCCCAACACGGGCGTGGTGGAGGAAATCCTCATCGAATGCACGGAAACACGCGACCAACCCAAGAACAAAGAACGGGCTTTGGCGCGCCTCCGCACCTTCATTTACGACAAGGAGCATCAGAAGTACATCGACGACATTGCCTCGAAGCGCAAAACGATGGTCAGCACCGGTGACCGTTCGGCCAAAATCCGCACCTACAACTACCCGCAAGGGCGCATCACTGACCACCGCATCAACTACACCATTTACAACCTGGCCGCTTTCATGGACGGCGACATCCAGGATTGCATCGACCACCTCATTGTGGCTGAGAATGCGGAACGGCTGAAAGAAAGCGAATTGTGACACTTACATCATCCATTAATCCATAAACATGCAACGACTTTCCTCTTTCTTCCGCAGCTTGGGCGATTCGTTCCGCCGATGCGCCATGCGTTTCCCTATGGCAGTGGCATTCGTGCTGGCACTGACCGCCTACCTGTCTTACACCATCTTCGGGGACAAGGGCAACGACCGCCTGCTATGGGCATTAGGCTATTACTTTTCTGTCGGCACGGTGCTTTCGTTGAGCCTGCACCTGTGGGGAGAAGAGGTGAAACGTCGGACAGCCGTCATCGTGCAGGCCATCGCACAGGCATTGCTAGCCATTGACGCGTTCTACCTTTATTGCCATATTGAAGGAAGCGGCACCATCGGCATCAGCATTGCCCATGCAGCCGGAGTGTTGGCCATCGGGTTGTCCGTATTCTTCCTGCCGTTCTTCCGCGAAAAGGACGACATCCCGGCATGGCACTTCACCTTGGCCACGACAGGCACAGGCATCACGACCCTCATCGTGGGGACAATCATGTACGCAGGAATAAGCCTGCTGATGCTTTCCGTGGAACAGCTTTTCGGGGCAAGCATTGACGCGAAGTGTTACCTTTGCACGGGCGTCGTGTGCTGCGTGACGCTCCCCCTGCTGATGTTCCTCGGCCTGCTGCCGCAAGGAGAGGAAAAGCACGACCGCCTGCCGCGCTCCAACGCCTTTCTCAACGGCATCATCCGCTACTTGTTCCTGCCCTTGGCGGGAGGCTACCTGCTGGTGCTGTACGTTTATGCCGCCCGCATACTGATCCGCTGGGAACTGCCCAACGGGTGGGTGTCGTGGTTAGTGGTGGCACTCATGGCACTCTGCACCGGCATCGTTACGGGACTTTACCCCGCCCGCATCGCCAAAGGAAGCCGGATGGCGGGACAGGCAATGCGCTGGCTTCCGGCCTTGGCACTGCCCCTGCTGGCGCTAATGACGGTGGGCATCGGCCGCCGCTTCATGGACTACGGCATCACCGTCAACCGCTTGTACCTGGCCACGCTCAACCTGTGGTTCTACGCCGTGTGCATCGGCCTTATTGCGGGGCGGGGGCGGCGCATCAGCTGGATTCCCATCTCCTTCTCCCTCATCTTCCTGCTGACATCCGTGTTGCCGGTGAATTACGCCGGCATCGTGCGGAACGCGCTGCGCAACGAAGTGGAAGCGGCCTTGCAACAAGGCGGGCGCGCCTTGCCGCTGACGGAGGAGCAATATGAAGCATGGGTCTCCGCCGCTCCCCGCGAGGAAGCGGAACGTGTGAACAGCAAGCTCAAGTACTTAGACGGCCTCTATGGCCCAGAAAGCACGGGAGACTTGGTGACGGGCATCACCGACTTCAGCCTGCATGCCCCAAATGGAAAGGACACGGTCGCCACGGAGCATTCTTATTCCTACTATGAGCCACGCAGTTATACCATAGCCATGCCGCAAAGCTACCGCTACTGCACCCGCGTCAACGCAACCGGCAGGACGGACAGCCTTGCCCTTTGCATCCCCTTGGAAGATATGCGGGACACGCTCAGCATCCCCCTCGGCACGCTCAGCAGCCTCGACCAACACGGCACGCTGCCGCCTCCCCTGCTGCGGACATGCCGGGGCAACTTCTTCCTGCTGACCGGCTTCTACGCCCGCCAGGCGGCGGCAGAGACGGATTCGGGCTTCCGCTTCCTGCCGGAAGCGGAAGTGAGGGTGGACGGGTATGTTTACCACAATGCTGAATACAAGTAAAAGGAACTTTCTAATATCACATCATCATGGACAAGCAACAACTCATTGACAACATCCGGCGCAAGCAGACATTCCTCTGCGTGGGGCTGGACACGGACATCCGGAAGATTCCCCAACACTTGCTCGCGGAGGAGGACCCGGTGTTCGCCTTCAACCGCGCCGTCATCGACGCGACGGCGCCTTATTGCATCGCCTACAAGCCCAACTTGGCTTTCTACGAATGCCTCGGCGTGAAGGGGTGGCAGGCGCTGGAAAAGACCGTGCGCTACATCCGCGACCGCTACCCCGACCAGTTCATCATCGCCGACGCGAAACGCGGCGACATCGGCAACACCTCGGCCATGTACGCCCGCTCGTTCTTCGAGGACCTGAAGGTGGACGCCGTCACCGTGGCGCCCTACATGGGGGAGGACAGCGTGACGCCCTTCCTCACGCATGACGGCACGTGGGCCATCCTCCTGGCGCTGACATCGAACAAAGGCTCGCGCGACTTCCAGTTGGAGGAGGACGCGCAGGGCGAACGCCTCTTCGAGAAAGTGCTGCGCAAGAGCCAGGCCTGGGCAGACAACGGACGGATGATGTACGTCGTGGGCGCCACGCAAGGGCGCATGTTCGAGGACATCCGCCGCATCGCCCCGCGCCACTTCCTGCTCGTGCCCGGCGTGGGCGCGCAGGGAGGCTCGCTGGAGGAGGTGTGCCGCTACGGCATGACCCCGGAATGCGGCCTCATCGTCAACTCCAGCCGCGCCATCATCTATGCCGGCCAAGGACGCGATTTCGCCGAGGCCGCCCGCCAAGCCGCGCAGGAAGTGCAGCAGCAGATGGCGGCGCAGCTCAAGGCCATCTTCCAACCCTGAAACCGCAGCAGCCATGGCACAATACCAAGACCTCCCCTACAACTACCTGCACTGCCTCGCGGGCAACGAGGCATGCCCCCGCAAAAGCACCTGCCTGCGCGCCATCGCCGCCCGCATGCTGGAGGAGGGCGGGGCCGCATCCCCGGTGGAAATCCATGCCCTCAACCCCAACATCGCGCGCAACGCCGGGGAAGAAGGATGCCCCTTCTACCGCGACAGCGCGCCCGTGCGCCTCGCAAGGGGCATGACGCGCCTGTTCGACAACGTTCCCGCAGGGAAGGTGGAAATGCTGCGTTCCAAAGTAATCGGCTGCTTTTCGAGCCAATACAGGTTCTTCACATGCAGGAAAGGGACACACCCCGTCACGCCAAAAGAACAGCAAGCCATCGCAGAAGTGTTCAGCAAATACGTGCCGGGCGTTGAACCCCAATATGATGGTTACGAGACCAGCGTGCTTTGGTGAATTTGTAGAACTTGCAAGCAAGCCAATGCATCCTGCCGTGCAGATTGCCGGTTTGACACGCCAAATTCCGATTTCGACACGTCAAATTCCGATTTTGACACGTCAAATTGGGATTTTGGCCCGTCAAATTGAGATTTTGGCCCGCCAAAACAAACCATCTGCCATAGAGAAATTCCCAAGTTTTACCCAAACATAAGCCATCCTCATGCCGCAAGAAAGCAAAATCATCAACGACCCCGTGTTCGGGTTCATCAAAGTGCCGAAAGGACTGCTCTACGACCTGCTGCAGCACCCCGCCATGCAGCGCCTCAGCCGCATCCACCAGATGGGCCTCTCGTCCGTGGTCTATCCCGGCGCACAGCACACCCGCTTCCAGCACTCCTTAGGCGCCTTCCACCTCACCACCGAAGCCCTCAAGCACCTCGCCGCCAAAGGCAACTTCATCTTCGACAGCGAAGCCGAAGCCGTGCAAGCCGCCATCCTCCTCCACGACGTGGGCCACGGCCCCTTCTCGCACGTGCTGGAAGACACCCTCGCCTGCGGCATCTCCCACGAAGACATCTCCCTGCTCATCATGCAGCAGATGAACCGGGAAATGGGCGGGCGGCTCACGCTCGCCATCCAAATCTTCCGCGACGGATACCCCAAGCGCTTCCTCCACCAACTCGTCAGCGGCCAGCTCGACATGGACCGCCTCGACTACCTGCGCCGCGACAGCTTCTACACCGGCGTCATCGAAGGCAACATCGGCTCCGCCCGCATCATACAGATGCTCGACGTGCGCGACGACCGCCTCGTCGTCGAGTCCAAAGGCATCTACTCCATCGAGAACTTCCTCACCGCCCGCCGCCTCATGTACTGGCAAGTATATCTCCACAAGACCTCCGTGGCCTGCGAGCGCATGCTCGTCCACGCCCTCCTCCGCGCCAAGGAACTCACGCGGCAAGGCCACGCCCTTTTCGCCACCCCCGCCCTGCGATACTTCCTCGCCAACGACATCACCCGCGAACGCTTCCTGGCCGAGCCGGAATGCCTCCGCCAATACCTCCAACTGGACGACAGCGACATCTGGGCCGCGCTGAAAACGTGGGCTACGTATCCCGACAAAGTCCTTTCCACCCTCGCCAGCGGCATCATCAACCGCCGCCTCTTCAAAGTAGAAGCCACCGCCGAGCCTGCCAGCCCCCAGCGCATCCGCCAACTGCAGGAAAACATCAGCCGCCGCCTCGGCATCACCACCGAAGAAGCCCGCTACTTCGTGGCCACCCCGCAAATAGAGAAGAACATGTACAACCCCGCCGACGACAGCATCGACATCCTCTACAAAGACGGCAGCATCAAGAACATCGCCGACGCGTCCGACATGTTCAACATCTCCCTTCTGTCCCAAAAGGCCACAAAACACTACCTATGTTACCTCAGATAGGCGGCAGCAAGTGATTTTTTGCCCCGCAAGTGCGGGTATATCAAAAAAAAACACGTAATTTGCAACATTCTTTCATAAGACATGCCAACGCAATGTCCGTATAACGTAAACGTAACATATCATGGAATTCTCAGCTAAGCAAATCGCAGCCTTCATCCACGGTGAAATCATCGGGGACGAAAACGCCACAGTGCATACATTCGCAAAAATAGAAGAAGGCATCCCCGGAGCCATCTCCTTCCTGGCCAACCCCAAATACGCCCCCTACATCTACACCACCCAGTCCACCATCGTGCTGGTCAACAAAGACTTCACCCCCGAGCAGGAAGTGAAAGCCACCCTCATCAAAGTGGACAACGCCTACGACAGCCTGGCCCGCCTGCTCACCCTCTACGAGCAAAGCAAGCCCCGGAAGACCGGCATCCACCCCCTCGCCTTCATCGAACCTACCGCCAAAATCGGTAAAGACGTGTACATCGCGCCCTTCGCCTACGTCGGCGAACATGCCGAAATAGGCGACCGCGCCATGCTCTACCCCCATGCCACCGTCGGCGACCGAGCCAAGATAGGCAACGGCACCATCCTCAACGCCAACGTCAGCGTTTACCACGACTGCCGCGTAGGTAGCCATTGCATCCTCCACTCCGGCTGCACCATCGGCGCCGACGGCTTCGGGTTCGCGCCCACCGCCTCCGGCTACGACAAGATACCACAAATCGGCATCGTCATCATCGAAGACAACGTGGAAATAGGCGCCAACACCTGCGTGGACCGCGCCACCATGGGAGCCACCATCGTACACGAAGGCGTGAAACTGGACAACCTCGTGCAGATAGCCCACAACGTGGAAGTAGGCAACAACACCGTCATGGCCTCGCAAGTGGGCGTGGCCGGCTCGGCAAAAATCGGCCAATGGTGCATGTTCGGCGGGCAAGTAGGCGTGGCCGGGCACATCACCGTAGGCGACCATGTCATCACCGGCGCACAAGCCGGCATCGCCGGAAGCGTGAAGCCCGGCAACACCATCCAAGGCTCGCCTGCCATCGAGGCAAAGAACTTCGCACGTTCCTCCATCGTGTTCAAGAAACTGCCCGAAATGTATGCCACCCTCAACAACCTCCAGAAAGAAATAGAAGAACTGAAAAAACAAATAAACAACCAATAAGCTCATGTTAAAACAAAAGACACTAAAGAACAGCTTTTCATTAAGCGGGAAAGGACTCCATACCGGACTTGACCTCACCGTCACCTTCAACCCGGCACCGGATAACCATGGATACAAAATCCAACGGACCGACCTTGAAGGGCAACCCATCATCGATGCCGTTGCCGACAACGTGGTGGACACCACACGTGGCACTGTTTTAGCGAAAGGAGATGCGAAAGTCAGCACCGTTGAACACGCCATGGCGGCACTCTACGCCTTCGGCATCGACAACTGCCTGATACAAGTGGACGGTCCCGAATTCCCCATCCTTGACGGAAGCGCCATCCAATACGTGGAGCAGATAAAGGATGCCGGCATCGAAGAACAAGCCGCTGTCAAGGACTTCTACATCATCAAGTCGAAGATAGAAATCAAAGACGAAGCCACCGGCTCGTCCATCATCGTGCTGCCCGATGACAATTTCAGCATCAACACGCTCATCTCATACGACTCCACCATCCTTCCCAGCCAGTTCGCCACGCTGGAGGACATGGCCGATTTCCCTGAAGAAATCGCTGGAAGCCGCACCTTCGTCTTCGTGCGCGACATTGAACCCCTGCTGAAAGCCGGGCTGATAAAAGGAGGCGACCTCGACAACGCCATCGTCATTTACGAAAGGCAAATGCCGCAGGAAAGTTTCGACAAGCTGGCTGACGTGATGGGAGTCCCCCACATGGATGCACGCCAATTAGGATACATCAACCATAAGCCTCTCGTCTGGAGCAATGAACCCGCACGCCACAAGCTGCTCGACATCATCGGCGACTTGGCACTGATTGGACGCCCCATCAAAGGGCGCATCATCGCCACACGCCCGGGACACACCATCAACAACAAGTTCGCACGCCAGATGCGGAAAGAAATCCGCCTCCACGAGATACAGGCGCCCGTTTACAATTGCAACCAAGCACCCGTCATGGACATCAACCGCATCCGCGAACTGTTGCCTCACCGTTACCCGTTCCTGCTAGTTGACAAAATCATCGAATTAGGCCCTAACCATATCGTCGGCGTAAAAAACATCACCGTGAACGAACCTTTCTTCCAAGGCCACTTCCCGCAAGAACCCGTGATGCCAGGCGTGCTTCAAGTGGAAGCCATGGCACAGGTGGGCGGGTTGCTGGTCCTCAACTCAGTAGAAGAACCCGAAAGGTACTCCACCTATTTCATGAAAATCGATGGCGTGAAATTCCGGCAAAAAGTAGTTCCCGGCGACACGCTGGTATTCCGTTTAGAATTGCTGGCACCCATGAGGAGAGGCATCTCCACGATGAAAGGATATGTCTTTGTAGGAGAAAAAATAGTTTGTGAAGCCGAATTCATGGCACAAATCATCAAAAACAAATAACAATGATCAGTCCTTTAGCATACATACATCCAGAGGCGCAGATTGGCAACAACGTGGAGATAGGCCCTTTTGTCTTCATTGACAGGAACGTTGTCATTGGCGACAACAACAAAATCATGCCAAACGTAAACATCCTGTACGGTACACGCATCGGGAATGGCAACACCATATTCCCCGGTGCCGTCATCGGCGCCGTTCCCCAAGACCTGAAATTCAAAGGCGAGGAGACCACCGCTGAAGTGGGCGACAACAACCTCATCCGTGAAAACGTGACCATCAACCGTGGCACTGCAGCCAAAGGCAAGACCATCGTTGGCAACAACAACCTGCTCATGGAAGGCGTGCATGTGGCACATGACGCACATGTCGGCAACGGGTGCATCATCGGCAACGCCACCAAGATAGCAGGGGAGATCGTCATCGATGACAACGCCATCATCAGCGGAGCCGTCCTCATACATCAGTTCTGCCGCGTGGGAGGATACGTCATGATACAAGGCGGTTCACGCTCCAGCAAGGATGTCCCGCCCTTCATCATTGCCGGGCGCGAGCCTATCGCTTATTGCGGCATCAACATCGTGGGACTGCGCCGGAGAGGATTCAGCAACGAGCGTATCGAGAATATACATAATGCCTACCGTCTTATCTATCAAAGCGGACTGAATACGTCAGATGCCCTGCATGAAATAAAATCGCAGCTTCCTGACACCGAGGACATCCGTTACATCACCTCCTTCATCAGCAATTCTGAAAGAGGCATCATACGATAAAAAAACAATAATATAAATATATGATATACAGATTTACAATGATATCCGATGAAGTGGACGACTTCATGAGGGAAATACAAATAGACTCAGAGGCCACTTTCTTCGATTTCCACGAAGTGATACTGAAATCAGTGGGTTACAAAAACGACCAGATGACTTCGTTTTTCATCTGCGATGATGATTGGGAAAAAGAAAAAGAAATCACCCTCGAAGACATGGGAAGCAGTTCGGAAGAAGACATATGGATCATGAAAGAGACCCGGCTCAATGAACTTTTAGAAGATGAAAAACAAAAGCTGATCTATGTATTCGACCCTTTGGCCGAACGGGTATTCTTCATCGAATTGTCTGAAATCATCACAGGAAAAAGCCTCAAGCATGCCATCTGCTCCAAACAGGAAGGAAACCCGCCTGCCCAAACCATCGACTTCGACGAAATAACGGGCAACAACATGTCCACAGAAGACCTTGGAGAGAACTTCTATGGCGACCAAGACTATGACACAGAAGAAATCGACCCGGACGGATATGATTTAGGCAACGGCGGCAATCCCTATGAGGAAGACAGATACTAGCTGCCCCGCATTAATCGTCCTGTTAGGACCGACCGGCGTAGGAAAGACGGAACTCAGCCTGTACTTGGCAGAACAATTGCAGGCTGAAATCATTTCCTCAGACTCCCGGCAAATCTACAAGGAAATTCCAATAGGCACTGCCGCTCCTAGCAAAGAGCAATTAAAAAGGGTCAGACACCACTTCGTCGGATCTTTATCGATATTCGATTATTACAATGCAGCCCAATATGAACAAGATGTGTTGAAACTCTTGCAGGAATCATTCCAAGCAAGAAACATAATGCTCCTTTCAGGAGGTTCCATGATGTACATCGATGCCATCTGCAAAGGCATTGACGACATACCCACCGTTGACAACGAAACCCGGAAATCCGTCATTGACAGATACCAAGAAAAGGGGTTAGAATACCTACGCAGCGAACTGCGCCTATTAGACCCTGAATATTACAAGATTGTCGATCCTAAGAATCCTAAACGAATCATGCATGCATTAGAAATATGCTATATGACGGGGCGGACCTATACTTCTTTCCGCACGCAATCCGCCAAAGCAAGACCATTCCGCATCGTGAAAATCGGGCTGACGCGTCCCCGCGAAGAATTGTACGCCCAGATCAACCAAAGGGTTGAAACCATGATGCAAGAAGGATTATTAGAAGAAGCCCAAAAAGTTTACCCCTACAAACACTTGAATTCACTCAACACCGTAGGCTACAAAGAACTGTTCAAATACTTTGACGGAGAATGGAACCTGCCTTTCGCCATTGAAAAAATAAAGCAAAACACACGCATCTATTCCCGCAAGCAGATGACTTGGTTCAAACGTGACGAGGCCATCACATGGTTTCACCCCGAACAAACGGAAGATATTCTCCGCTTCATCCGCCAACGCTTGTAAATCGGATTCACCATCCGGCAATATATTTCTCCATGCCCTCAGTGAAACAGGTTTTCAGGTTGCCTTGCTCATCCTCGTAAATAAAATAAGCATCAATGGCCGGATTGGATTCGGCAAACGCCTTGGCTTTCTCCAACCCCATCACCATGAACGATGTCGCATACGCATCGGCAGTCATGCAATCCGGCGCAATCACCGTAGCCGACAGCAGGCTATGCTCCACCGGGTAACCATCCTCTGGGTCAATCGTATGCGCATACCTTTTCCCTCCTTTGTAGTAAAAGTTACGGTAATTGCCGGAAGTGGCCATACCGGCATCCGTAATTTCCAGCACAACCTGCAAATCTTGATTGACGGCCAATGAATCTTCTATCGGCTTACTGATTCCGATGCGCCACAAATCCCTCTTGGGGTTACGTCCTTTCACCACCACTTCACCGCCTATCTCCACCATATAATTGGAAATGCCTTTCCTATCCAACAAACGTGCCACGGCATCGCACCCGAACCCTTTGGCAATCGCACTGCAATCCAGCATCATGCGGGAATCGGATTTCACCACCCGCCCATCCTGCAAACACACTTTTCCATAACCTACCATATCAAGCAGGCTGTCAATCATGGCAGAGTCCGGGAACACGCTTTCCTTGAATCCGAAGCCCCATGCGTTGACCAAAGGAGCAACGGTGATGTCGAAGCAACCGCCGGTCTCTTGAGCGATTTCTTCCGAACGGCGGAACACAGTGGCGAAAAACGTGTCAACCTGCACTTCTTCATTGCGGTTGACACGGGATATCACGGATGCCGGGTTGAAAGGAGACAAAGAGGCATCCACCTTCTTCAACTCTGCCTCTATCTCCGCTTTCAAGTTGCCGGACGATTGATAGGTAATGTGGTACACCGTGCCAAACACAAAGCCTTCATCCGTCTGGAACACACTGTTCCGCCTTAAAATCAAAACAGTGGCTACGACAAAAAGCAGAAGGACAAACCACTGCCATTTCATATTCCTCTTTCCCATAAGCTATCTGCCATTAAAAAAACAAATGTTCTACCAATATCTTCACGCCAATGGCCATCAACACCAAGCCGCCCCACAACTCCATCCGAAGCCGGTAGCGGCAGCCAAAGAACACGCCGAAAAGCAAACCTGCCATCGACAATGCAAAAGCCACCAAGCCGATAACCAAGACCGGGAGCAAAATTGCCTGCACATCGTTCATGCCCAAGAATGCAAAAGTAACCCCAACGGCCAAAGCATCGATGCTCGTGGCCACAGACAAGGCCAACAGCACCTTGGGATTCGCCAAATTGTAATCGTGCTTGCAATCGTCTTTCTTGAAACTTTCCAGAACCATCTTGCCGCCCAAGAAAAGGAGCAGGCCAAAGGCAATCCAATGATCCACCTGCTCTATCAGATGGCTGAAACGGCTGGCGCCCAACCAGCCCAAGAAAGGCATCAGCGCTTGGAAAAAACCGAAGGAGAAAGCGGCACACAGCATCACCCGCCATCTGATTTTCTTCATGGAAATGCCGCTTGCGATGGATACCGCCAAACAATCCATCGCCAAACTCACGGCTATCAACCAAATCTCTAAAACTGTCATTTGCTAAAAAGGAAGTTTATAAATGAAATTATAGGTGAAACCGAAGTTGGACGACTTGTTGTCGCCATAACCGGGAATGTACCACGGGGTCGTGTTCAGCGTCTCCTTGGCCGAAAAACGGAACTTGAAGCGTGCCGTCCAGCCCATGAAGAAGTTCTTCACAATCTTCACCTTGATGCCAAGAAGCATTTCAAGCCAATGTGCGCTCGAACGGATGCCAGAATAACGGAAAGGAAGCGTGCCTCCCCATACCTCGTCATGAAGGTCGGGAGCGGAGACATCATATTTGAAGGATGAAAAGCCATAGCGTACTCCTGCAAACAGGAAGTTAGCCGTCTGCTTCTTCGCCATCAGGTTATAGTCCAAACCGATGCGGGCATACGGCGCCGCCGACTTGTAATGGATAAAATAAGTGTCGTCCGTAAGGTCCATGGTGCCGAAGCCCAACTCCACCACCGGGAAAAACAGGTTCTTGAAGTCGGCGTTCAATGCCACCTCCGCGCTCAAGTAGTCATTAAGCACGAAACTGCCAATCACGCCAAATACATCGGCGCTCACCGACAAACCGCCATACAAAGGTGCTGCCACCGCCGTGGTGTCCGCCAGTGGAGCTTCACGCTGGGCATGCAGCGGCATCAGCAGGCTACTCGTCAGGAGTATAATATATGCGGTAATTGTTCTTTTCATTGTCATCAATATCCGGGTTTACCAACTGGATGGAGTCTAACAGGATAGAGGTATGTTCCAAACCATCCAGATGATAGAACATGCTGATGCCGCAATCTATCGAGATGAAGTGAGGATGGTTGGTGTGCGCCACAGTGATGGTGTCACGCAAGAAACGGCTGTAATGCAGCACGAAGGTGGTCGTGCCTGCCGAGTAGTCCAAAGGCAAGGTAAGATGGTCGATGCCCCGCTCGCGGTTTACCAAGACAGAATCCGTGCCGAGTGCGGTCACCGTCAAAGAGTCGAACAGGCTGACCGGCGCATGGTCCAGGCTATTCACGAACGCGAATCGAACGGAAGGCCGCCCGCTCAACGAGCAATCACTTTCCGAACAAGCGGAAAAGGCCAAAGGCAGCATCCCAAGGAAACAGCCTGCAAGGGCAATGCCGGCAAAACGGGCAACAGGGCGGTACTTCATTTCCATCAAAGTTCTTTTTCTATCTTGTAATTATTGCGTTCCGGCGCGTTGCGCACGACCAGTTCGCTGACAAAGCCCGCCAAGAACAGTTGCGTGCCCAGCAGCATCATCGTCAAAGCAATGTAGAAATAAGGGGAATCGGTCACCAGGATGTAAGGCTGCCCGTGGCGCAAGGCATAAAGCTTGGACACGCCCACTGCGATGACAGCGAAAAAGCCTATCAGGAACATCAGCGAGCCGAGGAAACCGAAGATGTGCATCGGTTTCTTGCCGAATTTGGACAGGAACCACAGGGACACCAAGTCGATATAACCGTTGAAGAAACGGTTCAGCCCGCCGAACTTCGTCTTGCCGAACTTGCGCGCCTGGTGATGCACCACCTTCTCGCCGATGCGGGTGAAACCGGCATTCTTCGCCAAGTAAGGGATGTAACGGTGCATCTCGCCATATACTTCGATATTCTTCACCACTTCGCGGCGGTAAGCCTTCAAGCCGCAATTGAAATCATGCAGGTTGTGGATGCCCGAAATGGCCCGTGCCGTGGCGTTGAACAACTTGGTCGGGATGGTCTTCGAAGGCGGGTCGTAGCGTTTCTGCTTCCAGCCCGACACCAAGTCGTAGCCTTCCTCCTTGACCATGCGGTAAAGCGCAGGAATCTCGTCGGGGCTGTCCTGCAGGTCAGCATCCATCGTGATGACCACATCGCCCTTCGCCCGCTCGAAACCGCAATACAACGCCGGGGACTTCCCGTAATTCCTGCGGAACTTGACGCCCCTCACGCAAGGGTCCTGTGCGCGCAACCGCTCTATCACCTCCCAAGAACGGTCCGTGCTGCCATCGTCCACGAATACCACTTCGTAAGCAAAGCCGTTCGCCTGCATCACCCGCTCTATCCACGCGCACAGTTCCGGGAGCGACTCTTCCTCATTATACAAAGGCACAACAACGGATATATCCATACCTCACATTATCTTTTATTCATTCATTACTCTGCGGGGCAGGCTCCTTCCCCGCCTTCCGCATCACCAGGAGGGCGACCGGCACCGCCAAGATGCTGCCGTACATCACGTTGGAGGAGAACAACTGCATGGTGATGCCAATGGGCGACAAGTCCACCTCGCCCAACGCCTCCTGCAACAGGGCCACCTGCGCGTCCATCTCCGCGCTGAAGCCCTTCTGCTGTTCCAGCATCTCCATGCAAGCATTCAGGACGAACCCTTGGTCGATGAACTGGAAATACACGAAATGGGCCACCGCCGCCAGCAACGCGGCATAGACATACACCAAGGCCGTGAACACCCACGCCTGCGAAAAGCGGATGGCACCCCCGCTGAAACGGTCCCGGTAGGTGCGGGCGTAGTAATAGGCCAGAAAAGGCACCGCCAAGGTCAGCACCATGAAAGCCAATGAAAGGAAAGGCATCCTGAAGCCCAACGGGAACAAAATGAACTTCCCTATCCAGAACACGCCCATGCACGTGCCGTACTGCATGGCGCAACGGTACATCAGATTTTGCGTCGCATTCATATCGCCTGCCAATGTCTATCGCGTGCAAAAGTAGCATATTTCCAGTTAAGCCTGCCCATTTCGCTTTGAAAAAAATACAAACCGCCCCGCCGCATTCTTCCAGCCATGCGGGAAACAAACCCGGTCCATGCGGCCAACTTCTGTATCCTTAGCCTGAAGATGCGTATCCTTAGGCTAGAGATACACATCCTTAACCTAAAGATGCACATCCTTAGGCTGAGGATGAACTTTCCACCCGCCTGGACGGGACTTTCCACACGGGCAAGCCGAAGCATCCCCCGCAGCAGGCGGAAGTTTCCATGCGGGCAGGCCTGGCACAAATCACGGACATTTGTACCCTATTTACAGAATCAGGCCGCCCCGGCATCCGCCCTATCGGAGAAATGCATAAATTCGCGCCGTCAAAACCAATTTAAAAAGCATCAACACATGAAGAAAGTAATCGTCATCACCTCCAGCCTGCGCCCGGGGAGCAACTCCGACGCGCTGGCGGAAGCCTTTGCCCAAGGCGCGGCAGAGGCCGGGCACAACGTGGAAACCATCTCTCTGAAAGGCAAGGACCTCCGCTTCTGCAAAGGATGCCTCGCCTGCCAGAAGACCCGGAAGTGCGCCATCGCCGACGATGCGCCCGCCATCGTGCAGAAGATGCACGGCGCGGATGCCATCGCCTTTGCCACACCTATTTACTATTATGAACTGAGCGGGCAACTGAAAACATTGCTCGACCGGGCCAACCCGCTGTTCGGCGGCGACTACCGCTTCCGCGACATCTACCTGCTCACTTCCGCTGCCGATGAAGAAGCCCGCACGCCGGAACGCGCCATCAACGGCCTCGGCGGCTGGATAGAATGCTTCGAGAAAGCCCGCCTGGCCGGCACGGTGTTCGCCGGAGGCGTCAACGAAGCCGGGGAAATAGAAGACCACCCCGCGCTGAAGGAAGCCTACGAGATGGGGAAAAACATCTGATGGTCATCCATGCTGCCCCGCGACAAGGCAAATCCACCATCAGCATTCCCTGCCAACGATAAACAATAGCCCCGCAACAATACTGCTGCGGGGCTATTGGCATATTTATCATCTCTAGGACAAACTGCCCATGCGCTACATGTTCCGCCCGTGGCAATTCTTGAACTTCTTGCCGCTGCCGCACGGGCAGGGGTCGTTGCGCCCCACGGTTTTCTCCACACGGATCGGCTCGCGCTTCACTTCGCGCGTGTCCCTTCCTGCCGCATGCTGCTGGGCGGGGTCGTTCAAGTCGCGCTTTTCTTCATGATATTGTTGCCGGGGGCGTGCAGGTTCCGGCGCAGCCTCGCGCACTTGGCCGGGCTGTTGCTGCTGCACTGGTATCTGCCCGCGCATCAAGACGGAGACCGTCTGGTTGTTGATGCGGTTCACCATCGCGTCGAACAAGTTCACCGATTCCAACTTGTAAATCAGCAGCGGGTCTTTCTGCTCATAGCTGGCGTTCTGCACGGAATGTTTCAGTTCGTCCAACTCGCGGAGGTTCTCTTTCCAAGCCTCGTCGATGGTGTGCAGCAGGATGGCCTTCTCAAACGACTTCACCACTTCCTTGCTTTCGCTCTCGTAAGCCGCCTTCAGGTTGCACGGGATGTTGTAGATGCGCTTGCCGTCGGTAATCGGAATCAGGATGTTCTCGTACATCTGCCCTTGGTTCTCATACACTTGCTTGATGACCGGGTTGGCAATCTGCGCCAAGCGTTCCGTTTTCCGCTTGAAGTTCTCCATCGCTGCCGCAAAAGTCTTGTCCACCAATGCCTCGCGTTTCTCATTGCGGAAATCTTCTTCCGTGAAGGGCGCTTCCATGGCCAGCACTTGCAGTATGTCCATCTTGGCCCCTTCGTAATCATTGTTCATGACGGCATTGTCGCAACGTTCCCAAATCATGTTGACGATATCCATGCCGATGCGTTCGCCCATCAGCGCATGGCGGCGTTTCGTGTAGATGACCACGCGCTGCTTGTTCATCACGTCATCGTACTCCAGCAAGCGTTTGCGGATGCCGAAGTTGTTCTCCTCCACCTTCTTCTGTGCCCGCTCAATGGAGTTGGATATCATCTTATGCTCAATCATCTCGCCTTCCTTGAAGCCCAATTTGTCCATCACGCTGGCAATGCGGTCGGAAGAAAACAGGCGCATCAGGTCGTCTTCCAAAGAAACGAAGAACACTGACGAGCCCGGGTCGCCCTGACGACCGGCACGTCCGCGCAACTGGCGGTCAACCCGGCGCGACTCGTGCCGCTCCGTCCCGATGATGGCCAAGCCTCCGGCCTCGCGCACTTCAGGGCTCAGCTTGATGTCGGTTCCACGGCCTGCCATGTTGGTAGCGATGGTCACAATGCTCTTTTGCCCGGCCTGCGCCACAATCTCGGCTTCTTTCTGGTGCAACTTCGCGTTCAGCACGTTGTGTTCTATCTTCCGCATGTCCAGCATCTTGCTCAACATTTCGGATATTTCCACCGAAGTGGTGCCCACCAGCACCGGGCGGCCGGCTTCAACCATTTTCTCAATCTCCTCGATGACCGCCTTGTATTTCTCGCGCTTCGTCTTGTAAACACGGTCGTTCATGTCGATGCGGGCAATGGGGCGGTTCGTGGGAATCACCACCACGTCCAGCTTATAGATGTCCCAAAACTCGCCAGCTTCCGTCTCCGCCGTACCCGTCATGCCGGCCAGCTTATGGTACATGCGGAAATAGTTCTGCAAGGTAATCGTGGCAAAGGTCTGCGTGGCCGCTTCCACTTTCACGCGCTCCTTGGCTTCGATGGCTTGATGGAGGCCGTCGGAATAGCGGCGGCCTTCCATGATGCGGCCCGTCTGCTCGTCCACGATTTTCACTTGGCCGTCAATCACCACATATTCATCGTCTTTCTCGAACATCGTGTATGCCTTCAGCAATTGGTTGATGGTATGCACCCGTTCGGACTTGATGGCGTAATTGGTGAGCAGTTCGTCTTTCTTTGCCAGTTTCTCATCCGGCGTCAAACCGGTTTCATTCTCCAAGGCAGAAAGTTCCGACGTGATGTCCGGCAGGACAAACAAGGTGGGATCCTCCGAATTGCCGGTAATCAGGTCCACGCCTTTGTCCGTCAGGTCCACGCTGTTCAGCTTCTCGTCAATCACGAAATACAACGGTTCCACCGCTTCCGGCATCCGCTTGTTGTTCTGCTCCATGTAGATTTCTTCCGTCTTGAGCATGCCGGCCTTGATGCCCGGCTCGCTCAGGAACTTGATCAGCGCTTTGTTTTTCGGCAAAGCCTTATGGCTGCGGTAGAGGGCGAGGAAGCCTTCTTCCTGTTCTTTCTTGTCTTCTGAAGCAATCAGGCGTTTCGCGTCTGTCAAGAATTTGGTGGCCAATGTCTTTTGTGCGCCCACCAAGCGTTCTACCAACGGGCGGAGTTGCTCGAACAATTGGTCCTCCCCTTTCGGGACGGGGCCGGAAATAATCAACGGCGTGCGGGCATCGTCAATCAGCACGGAGTCCACCTCATCGACAATGGCGTAGTTATGTTGCCGCTGCACCAAGTCTTTCGGGCTGATGGCCATGTTGTCGCGCAGGTAATCGAAGCCGAACTCATTGTTGGTGCCGAAAGTGATGTCCGCCATGTAAGCCTTCCTGCGTTCCTCCGAATTAGGCTTGTGCTTGTCGATGCAGTCCACGCTCAAGCCGTGGAACATGTAAAGAGGCCCCATCCATTCGGAGTCACGTTTGGAAAGGTAGTCGTTCACGGTGACGACATGCACGCCGTTTCCCGTCAATGCGTTGAGGAACACCGGCAGTGTGGCCACCAATGTCTTTCCTTCGCCGGTCGCCATTTCCGCAATCTTTCCTTGGTGAAGCACCACGCCGCCGAACAACTGCACATCGTAATGCACCATGTTCCACGTGATTTCATTACCTCCTGCCATCCAATGGTTCCGGTAAATGGCCTTGTCACCCTCGATGCGCACAAAGTCCTTTGTGGCAGCCAGTTCACGATCGAAATCCGTGGCCGTCACCACGATTTCCTCGTTCTCCGCAAACCGGCGGGCCGTGTCCTTCACAATGGCAAAGGCTTCCGGCAATACTTCATTCAGCGCCGTCTCGTATTTTTCCAGCACTTCTTTCTCCAATTTGTCGATTTTGGCAAACAATGCTTCGCGGTCCTCCAGTTCCGTGGCTTCCACGCTGGCCTTCAATTGGTCTATCTGCGCCTGTTCCCCGGCTGCCGACTCCCGGATTTTTTCCTTCAGTTCCTGCGTCTTTGCCCGGAGCCCGTCGTTGTCCAGCTTCTCGATTTCCGGGTAAACCGCCTTTATCTTTTCCACCCACGGTTGTATCTCTTTCATGTCGCGGGTGGACTTGTTCCCGAATATCTTACTTAAAAAATCATTAAATCCCATTATGTAATCTGTTTATTATCGGTTAAAAATTAATCTGTTGCAAAAATAATTCAAAAAAGCGACTTTACGGCAAGCCAACCGGCTTATTTGCCTGCATGTCTTCCAAAGGGCGGGCAGAGCATGCATTGGGCGCCCGGATGCGCATCATGCCGGCCACGGACGGTGCCAAGCGGCTGATATTTACCGGCGTACGGACAACGCCGGGCTTTACATCCCATCCGAAGAACAGAAGCGGAGCGGGCATGCAAGACTTGCGGACCACTTCCGTGTCCTCAGCTTTCTCCTGCACCACCGTCCATCCGGGCAGCACATCCACCCACAAGTCGCCCGAACGTTCCCGGTGGAAAGCGTTCCTCACCCGGTAAACTTCCGGCGTCCATGCGCCCAGCAGCAAACGGTAGGCCGTGTAAACCTCGTTGACCCCGCTGAACTGGATCAGGAAATCCGCAGACTTGCCGATGACCTCCGGCAGGTCCAGCTGCTTCTTTTCAATCACTTCATGGTCCAGGTAGATTTGGGAGCCATGGTACGCCTCCACGAAAAGCCCCTCGCCATAGATAGCATTCAGGTACATGTTGAGCAAAGCCGCGCAGCGTTCCGGGTAGAACTGGCCCGAAGGAATCCTGTATTTGGCCAAATCCTGGGCATCGGCATCGGCATAGCCGGTGGAAACGATGAAAAACAACGTGTTGCGCAGGCCCACTTCCTGGTCTATCAGGTCCAGAAGTTCCGCAAGGCTCCTGTCCAAACGCACATACGCGTCCTGCAACTCCATGGGGGCTTCCATCACTGACTTGTGAGCATAATTCCCGGCATAATAAGACAATGCCAGGAAGTCCGGGACGTCGTCATCGCCCATCGGGCTGTTGCAAAGGCATTCCGCCGCCACGCGGTTGACTTCCTCATTGACAAACGGCGATGTCTTGAACTCACGGTAAGCGCCTCCCCTGAAGTCTTTGAACACATGCCTGAAATAATCCTGCCTCCATTCAGAGGACAAGAACACATATTTTTCCGCAGGCAGCAACGGTTCCCACACCCTGTCGCCGATGCGCTTGTCCACTCCCTGCTCGTCATTATAGCGGGTCAGCCAATAAGGGAATTCGGAATAATAAGTCGTCCCGCACCATTTTCCCGTGGCATCGTTCAGCCAGAATGCGCCGTCGCCGGCGTGCCCGGCGGCAATGACTGCCGCCTCGCGGGAAGGAGCGATGGAATAAACGTATGCCCGCCCTTGCGTGCCGGCCTTCAACTCATCCGTCAGCGTGGAGGACAACACCGCAGCCGCCGACGTGGCCTCATCCGTGTAAATGCCCATGAAGCCGGGATCTTCCACGCAATCCACCGCACGCCCCGTAGCCCGGTCTATCCAGTTTTCCGCAATAATGCCGTTGATGCCCGGCATCGCCCCGGTGTAAACCGCCGCCAAAGCCGATGCCTTGTCTATCGCCGCGAAACCATATTCCGCATCGATGTAAGCACGCCCTTCTTTCCACAAGCGCTTGAAGCCTTTCTCGCCGTACAACGGGGAAAATGCTTCCATGTAATCCGCGCGCAACTGGTCAATCGTCAACCCGACCACCAGCTTAGGGACCGGAGGCAACGTCTGGGCAGGCAACCCCGAGATGGCCAAAGCCGTAATTAAAGATGTCAGCAAACGTTCTCTCATTTATCTTTCTTTATACATCAACGCCACGTGGCTTGCGGAACGGAACCACAAACTTGCGGCCAAAGGTAACACCGCCAAGTTAAATTCTTGCGGGAAACAGCCGAAAAGCACAATAAAAAGTGTTAAAACAAGGAAGTTCGCCCCATGATAGCCATCCCGCATCCTTCTCGCCGGACGGCATAGCAGCACAGGCAGGAACAACAGGTGGAGAGGATGGAACACACACAACAGGTAATTGGGCGACACCGCCGGATGGATGGAGAAAAACGCCAAGAAAGCGATGACGCATCCCGCCAAGCCCGCCGCGCCAAACAACAAGGCATCCAGCCCGGCGTAACATTTATCGCGCAAGAAACCATGCACACTGATCAAAGCTACGATGAAAAACAGCATCCATGCCGCCTGCAAAGGGGTCAGCCAATAATGTTCTGCATGGTCCGTCCGCACAAGCGGGCGTACCACCGGCGCAGACGGGCGCGCCAGATGCCGCTCCTCCCCCGTGGAGGCATCCGTCACGTAGGCCGAATCCACCGCATGCATCAGGTGGAACGGCGCAAACATCTGCAAACGTGGCGGTATCGGTTCGTCTGCCGGGCTGCCCAAGCAAAAGTCTATCCCAAAGCATGCCCATTCATGGTCCACGGTATGTTCATGCACAATATCACGGAACGACAGGGTCTTTCCCGCTTCCCGATAAGACACCGTCCCCTGCACATTGCCCTCGATGCAGTCACGCGCACGGGTCGTGCAATTGTCGTAAAAGAAGTTATACAAGTACGTGCGGTTCTCCGGGCGGCTGTTCCACGACAGGAATCCCGCCAGCTTTCTTTTCTCAGAAGGCGACAGCAGAAGCTCCTGCCCGTAAACCACGGACCCGCGCTCCATGTACTCAGCCTGGAAGTCATCAAACGAATTGACACCTAACATGTAATGCGTGTCTCCCTTGACAAAGCGCCAGATGAAATGCGGCGCATTGAAACTGAACATGCCATAGTTGAACACCACGTCCGTCCCCGTGCGAAGGTTCTCATAGCGCAAGGCGGTGTGGCCGAACAAAGCATAGATTTCTGCCCCAGGGGAACAGGTCAGCAGGCTGAAACGCAACGAATCGGCCGAAGCTGCCCTCAAAGGAAAGCCTTGCACGGCCCACAGGCAAGCGCAAAGCCCCAGCAATATTTTGTATTTCCGCATAAGCATGGCAAAGAAGCCTCACATTCCTATTTTACAGGCGGCAAAGGTAAACAAATATCCCCATATACAGGAAACTCCCGCCAAATATTCCATTTTTTAAACGGAAAGAGAAGGCCGGCGGCAGATTCCCGCTTGGAATATCCGCTTGCCCGCCACAGGCTTTTTCCAAGACGATTAGTAATCGTCAGGCCATACGATTAGTAATCGTAAGCGGATACGATTAGTAATCGTCTTGGAAATTGTTCCTGATGATCTCAGGCAAACATGCGGAAGACTCCCCAAAAACTTTCCAATGTCCCAACAAAACACCCATGAAAATCCCGCGCCACGCCCACGGCATCCGGCCTGCGCAAAAAACAGGCACGGGGAAAAGGCTGGCAAAGAAGCCCGGCGGCCAGAGAAAAGATGAAACACCGCCGCAACAACCAACGCCCTGAACAAAGGAAAAAGAGGAGGGGAAGCGCAAAAACAGGCGACGACGGCACGCCGTTTTGTTTTTTTAACGGCACGCAAGGGAATTTCTTTTGATACAAGCATAAAAAGTAGCATCTTTGCAAACAATTTCTTTCCGGGAAGAAAGAACAAAACAGAATAGCTAGTTACGATGACTTTATATAAAAAGATACTTTGCGCATTCTCAATGGCATGCCTTGCCACCCACGTCTTGGCGCAGAGCAGCGGGGAAAGCGGTTCTTCGCCCAATACCAATTCGCCTTACACGCGATACGGATGGGGGCTATTGTCCGGGCAAACCATGGGCGACAACACAGCCATGGGAGGAATCGCATACGGGTTGCGCAACGGCTCACAAATCAATACAGCCAATCCAGCCTCCTACACCGCCATCGATTCACTGACTTTCCTCTTTGACGGAGGACTTTCTTTCCAGAACACCAATTTGAGTGACGGCAATGCCAAAATCAATGCAAAGAACACCAGCTTTGATTACATCGCCATGCAGTTCCGCCTCCACAAAGGGCTGGGAATGACCATCGGCATCCTGCCGTTCAGCAGCGTGGGATACAACATCAGCACGGAAAGCACCATGCAAAGCCCCGGCCATACCAGCCTCAGCGCCTACCACACCTATGCAGGCAACGGCGGACTGACACAAATATTCTTAGGCATGGGCGTGAAAATCATCGACAACCTTTCCGTCGGCTTCAACGCCTCCTACCTGTTCGGCTCCATCACGCAAGCCACGCAGGTGAGTTTCTCCGACGCATCGTTCGACATTTCCTACAAAGAGAACTACGTGAAGGTAAAGGACTACAAAATCGACTTCGGCCTCCAATACACGCAAGACATCGGCACGAAGGACCACCTGACCCTTGGCGCCGTCTATTCATTGAAACACAAGCTGAACAATGAATCCTACACCGCCATCCAAGGCATCGTGAACGAAGCAGGATACCAGTTCGACCTTCCGCACAGCTTCGGCATAGGCGCCGGATACTGCCACAACAACCAACTGACCGTAGGGTTCGACTACAGCCTCCAGAAGTGGGAAGACGCACGGTATTTCAGCAGAACCCACCAATTGAACGACCGCTCCAAATACGCCGTAGGCGTGGAATACCTCCCCAATCCCTTCAAGCGGAACTATTTCAGCCGCATCAAATACCGGGCAGGAGCCTATTTCGCCAACTCCTACGCCAAGATGGCTGACGGGAACAGCGCCAACGAATTCGGCGTATCCGCCGGATTCGGGCTGCCCATTTTCCAGAACAAATCGATACTAAACGTGGCAGCGCAATACATTAAAGTGAAACCTGAAAACCAAGGCACCCTGTTGGAAGAAAATTACCTGCGGCTGAGCATCGGCCTCACATTCAACGAACGCTGGTTTGCAAAATGGAGAGTAGAATAAACGGACAACATGAATTAAATATTTATACAATGAAAAAGAAAGTTTTTTTAGCACTTGCCATCGTCTGCGCAGGAATGACGACATCCTTCGCGCAGAAAGGCGTTGAAGATGGCTCCCGATTCGGCCATGGCGAAGACAGCATCAGATGCCTGAGAAACATCAGCATCTACACAGAGTATGTGAAAACAGACAACTTCAAAGACGCTTACGAGCCTTGGAAAGCCGTATTCACAGAAGCTCCCATTGCACAAGTAGGAACCTACACGAACGGCGCGAAAATCCTGCGCTGGCTCATCGAAAACGAAAAGGACGCCACAAAGAAACAGGCTTATTTCGATGAACTGATGAAAGTTCACGACCAACGCCTCCAATACTTGGACCAACTGAACAAATTGGTGAAAAAGCCCAGCACAAAAGGCTCCATCGTAGGACTGAAAGCCCACGACTACTACACCATGGGCGGCAAAGACCTCAACCAAGCCTACGCGCTTTTCAAAGAGGCCATCGAACTGGACACGTACAACTCTGAATACTACGTGATGCAGGAATTCATGGATGTGGCCGCGCAGAAACTCAAAAAAGACGAAGCCTACCGCGAACAGTTCATCCAAGACTACCTGTTTGCCAGCCAATACACGGATGAAGCCGTAGAGAAAGCCGCTAACGCCAAAGACAAGAAACGCTACGAAGTGGTAAAAGAAAACTTGGACGCTTACTTGGTGAACAGCGGCGCCGCCGATTGCGACATGCTGCAATCCGTATATGGCTCGAAAGTGGAAGAAAACAAGAGCAACTTGGAATACCTGAACAACGTCATCAAAGTGATGAAGATGCTCAACTGCCAGGACCAAGAAGCATACGCCACCGCAGCACTGTATGCACACCAACTCAGCCCGTCGGCAGAAACAGCCGTGGGATGCGCTTACAATGCATTCAAGAAAGAAAACACGGATGATGTCATCAAATTCATGGATGAAGCAATCAGCTTGGAGAAAGACAGCGTGAAAAGAGGCGAATATGCCTACAACGCCGCCGCCATGCTGACATCGGTGAAAAGCTATTCGAAAGCAAGGCAATACGCACAACAATCCATCGCGCTGGATCCGACAAAAGGCGCACCTTACATCCTGATTGCGCAAATGTATGCGGCAAGCCCCAACTGGAGCGAAGAACCGGCACTGAACAGATGCACCTACTTCTTGGCCATCGACAAGCTGCAACGCGCAAAGAACGTGGATCCCAGCTGCGCAGAGGAAGCACAAAACCTCATCAATTCCTATTCCGCGCACTTGCCCAAGACAGAAGACCTTTTCTTCCTCAACCTCAAGAAGGGGGATTCAGTCACCATCGGCGGTTGGATCGGGGAATCCACCATCATCCGATAAACCGCATGTATGCCTGAACATCGCGTGAAACATGCATCCATAAGCATAACAATTGCCGCATTGGCAATTGTTATGCTGTTTTTATCCCACACGTCATGCACCGGCAAAGACAAGGAGTTGGGCGAAGCCATCCTCGAACGTGATTCCCTGCCCGGCATGAAGACATTGGGCGTAAACACGCTGATCTCCGACTCAGGCATCATCAAATACCGCCTCATCGCAGAGGAATGGGACATATTCGACCGGAAGAAACCTCCATACTGGGCGTTTGAAAAGGGGGTCTATCTGGAACAATTCGACTCCCTGATGCAAATAGAGGCCAGCATAAAAGCCGACACCGCCTATTATTATGAAAAAGAAAAACTGTGGGAACTGAGAAGCAACGTCTTTATCCAAAACCGGAAAGGCGAAAAATTCGACACACAGCAACTGTTCTGGAACCAATCCACGCAAAAAGTATATTCAGACAAATACATACGGATAGAACAAACGGAAAACATCATCACCGGCTATGGCTTTGAATCCAACCAACAACTGACACAATACGTCATCCGCAACAGCGGAGGCATTTTCCCAATTGATGAAACGCCGCAGGACACCCTTGCCGCCGACACTATCGGAACCTCAAAATGACCCCACACATCATGGACCCGCTCATTATAATATATATTGCCATCACCATTCTCTTTGCCGCCTTCTTCTCCGGAATGGAAGCTGCTTTCATCTCTTTCGACCAACTGCGGTTCGAGATGAACAAAAAAGAAGGCAGCCTGCCTACGCGCATCCTCGACACTTTCTTAAAAGCCCCCAACACATTCATCTCCGTCATGATAACCGGCTACAGCATAGCCTTGATCGCCCATTGCATCCTGATAACACAATACCTCCAGCAAGCCCCTGTGTCCCAAGCCATCCGTCCGGCATGGTTGCTCGCCATCGTGCAAACCGCCATTGCCGCCTTCGTCATATTAGTTGCCGGAAGGCTCATCCCCCAAATCATTTGCAAGGCAAACCCCAACTTGTCGCTGAAAGCATCCGCCTTGCCGCTCTATTTCTTTTATAAGATACTCCGCCCGGTTTCCAAATCCATGTCTGCCTTGTCACGGCTCATCCTGAAATTATTCCGCGTGAAAATCGACAAAGAAGCCACCGAAAAGGCATTCACGAAAATAGACTTGGACCACCTCATCCAAAACAGCATTGAAAACGCCAACGAAGAAGGCGTCAACGAAGATGTGCGAATATTCCAAAACGCGCTCGACTTCTCAAATGTGAAAATCAAAGACTGCATGATTCCCAGGACCGAAATCGTGGCCGTGAAGGAGCAAGCCAGCATCGAGGAACTGAAAGCCAAGTTCATAGAATCAGGAATATCCAAAATCATTGTATGCAAAGACAATATCGACAATATCGTGGGCTACATCCATTCGGCCGAAATGTTCCGCGCACCGGAAAAATGGACCGACCGGATACAGCAAATCCCCATTGTGCCAGAAACCATGCCGGCACACAAGCTGCTGCAACTGTTCATGCAAAAGAAAAAAACATTGGCCATCGTGGTGGATGAATTCGGAGGCACATCCGGCTTGGTGTCCCTGGAAGATTTGGTGGAAGAAATATTCGGGGACATTGAAGACGAACACGACACGACTTCTTACACCGCCAAGCAGACGGCTCCCCACGAATATCTTCTTTCCGCACGCCTGGAAATAGAGAAAATCAACGAAATGTTCAACTTGGGATTGCCGGAATCTGATGATTACCAAACCATAGGAGGCTTGATACTGAACCAATACCAGAACATTCCAAAGCTGCACGAAGTCATCAGAATCAGGCAATACGAATTTAAAATCATCAAAATGACGACCACAAAAATCGAATTGGTGAAGCTCAAAGTCATGGAATGACATTTTTTTAAGCAATAAATAGGTGCATATCAGCATTTTTTGTATCTTCGTGCGCTAATTTGCAAAAGAGTAAAACAATAAACAATTAAAAATTACATAATTAAATGGCAACATTACAGAAAATCAGAAGCAAAGGACCCTTGTTGGTCATTGTTATCGGCCTCGCATTGTTCGCTTTCATCGCAGGCGATGCGTGGAAAGTCTTTCAGCCTCACCAAAGGAACCAAGACGTTGGCGAGGTCAACGGGAAAAGCCTTTCGGCTCAAGAATACCAACAGATGCTGGACGAATATGCCGACATCGTCAAGTTCACATCTGGTACATCAGCCATCCCTGATGAACAATTCTCGCAACTGAAAGACGAAGTGTGGAGAACCTACGTCAACAGCGAACTGATCAATGCCGAAGCAGAAAAAATCGGTTTGACGGTTCCCGATGAGGAAATTGAGGCCATCATCAACGAAGGTTCCAACCCCATATTACAACAGACACCTTTCAGGAACCCGCAAACCGGCGCATTCGACAAAGACGTATTGAAAAAATTCTTGGCCGACTACGCCACGATGGACATGACGCAAATGCCGGCACAGTATGCAGAATATTACCAAATGATGGAACACTACTGGAACTTCATTGAAAGGAACCTGCGACAGAACCGCCTGATGGAAAAATACCAGACGCTGCTTGCGCAATCCATCATCTCCAACCCGGTTGAAGCACAGGCATCTTTCGATGAAAGAACCAACCAATACGACCTGCTTTTAGCGGCTGTCCCCTATTCATCTGTCGCTGACTCCACAGTAACCATTGCAAAATCAGACCTGCAAACACTGTACAACAAAAAGAAAGAACAATTCAAGCAAAACGTGGAAACCCGCAACATCAAATACATCGATGTGCAAGTAACCCCCAGCGATGAAGACAGAAACGCCGTATTAGAGGAAGTAACCGGCTATACCAACCAATTGGAAAATGCCACGGAATACGTCAGCTTCGTGCGCACCACAGGGTCGGCATTCCCCTATGCGGATGTGTTCTATTCAAAAGATGCATATCCCAGCGATGTGGTATCCCGCATGGACTCTGTCTCCTTAGGCGAAGTTTACGGCCCTTATTACAACCAAAGCGATGACTCCTACAACGCATTCAAGATATTGGCCGAAAAGACACTGCCCGACTCTGTGCAATTCCGCCAAATCCAAGTTTACACGGACAATATTGAAAAGACGAGAACCTTGGCAGACAGCATTTACGATGCCATCAAGGGAGGCGCTGACTTCGCAGCATTGGCCAAGCAATACAACAACGCCAATGGAGAAGCCAACTGGCTCACTTCCGCGCAATACGAAAATGCCGCATTGGATGCAGACAACACGAAATACATCAACACCATCTGCAACTTAGGCATCAAAGAAACAGCGAACTTGCCATTAGGCCAAAGCAATGTCATCATCCAAGTGCTTGACAGAAAAGCCATGGAGGGAAAATACAAAGTGGCCGTCATCAAGCGTCCGGTGGAATTCAGCAAAGAGACCTACAACCAGGCTTATAACAAATTCAGCCAATTCGTCGCTGCCAACCAGACCCTAGAAGAACTGGAAGCCAATGCAGAAGAAAATGGTTACCGGCTTTTGGAAAGGAGAGACTTCTATAGTTCAGAACATGGCATTGGAGGTGTCCGCAATACAGGCGAAGCCTTGAGATGGGTATTTGCCGCCAAGCCGGGCGAAGTTTCGCCTTTGTACGATTGCGGAGAAGAAAACGACCGCTTGCTGGTTGTCGCCTTGGAAGGCATCAACAAAAAAGGCTACCGCACATTGGAGGCTGTGGAAAGCTTGCTGAGAATCGAAGCCATCAAAGACAAAAAGGCTGAAATAATTATGGCAGGCATCAATGCCAAAAACGTCACAACCTTCGACCAATGCAACACCATAGACAACGTGGTGACCGACTCAGTGAAACACGTTACTTTCTCAGCCCCCACTTTCGTTTCCAAAACCCGTGGCAGCGAACCTCTGCTGGGCGCTTACGCATCCGTCACCGAAGGCAGCCAACTGACAGCCCCAATCAAAGGAAACTCTGGCGTGTACATGCTGCAAGTTTACAACAAGGGGAAATTGAACGAGACTTTCAACGAAGAAACGGAAGAAACAAGAATCAAGAACAACACGATGCGCACCATCAGCCGTTTTATCAACGACCTTTATCAAAAGGCCAACGTGGTGGATTCACGCTATCTGTTCTTCTAATCACATCGGCGTATCCCAAGCCCGTGGTTCCCAACATGGAACTACGGGCTTTTTTCATGCCCCTATGCCCTCTTGGCTTTTTCTATTTCTTCTTTAATACTATTATTTGCAAAATAATCATAGAAAGGATGGGGCATCCACTCTCTTTTTTGTAACTTTACCGTTTGAAAGCGTTGAAACGTGCTTTAAACGGAGAATGCCCCGGCAGAAGGAATGCATCCTCCCCCAATTTCGATAAAAGAAAAAACAATATAATATATAATGAACCAAAAATGGATTTACCAACCTCCTACACATGAAGAAATAGAAGAGAGCAGAATTTTGTCGAAGGACATAGGAATTCACCCTATATTGTGCTACTTGCTGATAAAGAGAGGCATCGACACGCCGACAAAAGCACACAAATATTTCCGCCCGCAACTCAGCGACCTGCATGACCCGTTCCTGATGAACGACATGGACATTGCTGTCAACCGCCTGAACAAGGCCATGGGCAGAAAGGAACGCATCCTCATCTATGGCGATTATGATGTAGATGGAACGACTGCTGTGGCACTGATATACCGGTTCCTGCAGCAGTTCTACTCCAATATCGACTACTATATCCCCGACCGTTACAACGAGGGATACGGCATTTCACGGAAAGGCATCGACTATGCCGAACAAACAGGCGTGAAATTAGTGATTGTGTTGGACTGCGGCATAAAGGCCGTGGAGGAAGTGGCGTATGCCAAAGAAAAAGGCATCGACTTTATCATTTGCGACCACCATGTCCCTGATGACGTGCTGCCACCAGCTGTGGCCAACCTGAACCCTAAACGGGCTGACTCCACCTATCCTTATCCACATCTGTCCGGATGCGGCGTAGGCTTCAAATTCATGCAGGCATTTGTGCAAAACAATGGCATTGATTTCCACCATCTCATGCCATTGCTTGACCTCACCGCCGTCAGCATCGCCTCAGACATCGTACCCATCATGGGCGAAAACCGCATTCTCGCCTTCCATGGGCTAAAGCAACTGAACTCCAACCCAAGCATCGGCCTGAAAGCCATCATCGACATCTGCGGGCTCAACGGGAAAGAAATCACCATCAATGACATCATCTTCAAAATAGGTCCCCGGATCAACGCGTCCGGGCGCATACAAAACGGGAAAAAAGCAGTTGACCTACTGACTGAAAAAGATTTTGCCGCCGCTATGGAGAAAGGCGGCCAAATCAACCAATTCAACGAAACAAGGAAAGACTTGGACAAAAGCATGACGGAAGAAGCCAACCGCATTGTGGACCATCTCGAAGGATTGGCTAACCGGCGTTCCATCGTCCTATACAATGAAGATTGGCATAAAGGCGTAGTGGGCATCGTAGCCTCGCGACTCACGGAAATTTATTACCGCCCCACCGTAGTACTCACACGTACCAATGACTTGGCAACCGGATCGGCGCGTTCTGTCTCCGGCTTTGATGTGTACAAAGCCATCGAAAATTGCCGTGATTTGTTAGAAAGCTTCGGCGGACACACATATGCTGCCGGCCTTTCGATGAAAATTGAGAACGTTAAAGAGTTTGCCCGCCGCTTCGAATACTTTGTATCCCAACACATCCTGCCCGAACAGACCAGCGCGGTCATCAATATTGATGCGGAAATCAATTTCAAAGACATCACGCACCGTTTCTTCACGGATTTGAAGAAATTCAACCCATTCGGGCCAGAAAACCATAAACCTGTGTTTTATACCCCCCGTGTCTATGATTATGGAACCAGCAAAGTAGTGGGACGTGAACAGGAACACATCAAACTGGAATTAGTGGATGACAAATCCAACAATATCATGAACGGAATCGCTTTCGGACAAAGCTCGCAAGCACGGTACATCAAGACCAAACGTTCCTTTGACATTTGTTATACCATCGAAGAAAACACCCACAAGCGTGGAGATATCCAGTTGCAAATAGAAGACATCAAACCCACAGAAAGAACAGTGCTTTGACCTACCTCGAAATACTCAAACAATATTGGGGATACACATCTTTCCGGGATATCCAGCAAGACATCATCGAAAGCATCGGAGCCGGGAAAGACACATTAGGACTGATGCCAACAGGAGGAGGGAAATCCATCACATTCCAAGTGCCGGCATTGGCAAAACCGGGAATGTGCATCGTCATCACACCGCTCATTGCCCTGATGAAAGACCAAGTGCAGAACCTGAAGAAAAGGAACATCAAGGCATTGGCCATCCACTCGGGCATGACGCATGAGGAAACCCTCATACAATTGGAGAATTGCCTTTTTGGAGATTACAAATTCCTATACATCTCCCCTGAACGCTTAAGCACAGATGCATTCCGCAACCGGCTTCGCAAAATGAACATCAACATGATTGCCGTGGACGAGTCGCATTGCATCTCACAATGGGGATATGACTTCCGCCCTTCCTACCTGAAGATTGCAGAGATAAGGGAACTGCTTCCTGGCATCCCCGTCTTGGCACTGACCGCGACTGCTACCCCGGAAGTCGTGAAAGACATCCAAGCCAAACTGCATTTCCGCAAAGAAAATGTGTTCCGAATGAGCTTCGAACGGAAAAACCTTGCGTACATTGTCCGCAAAACGGAAAATAAGACCAGGGAACTGTTGCACATCCTCACAAAGACATCCGGCTCAGCTATCATCTATGCCCGCAGCCGAAGACGCACGGAAGAAATAACGGAATTGCTACAAAAGAAAGGCATCACGGCACAATTCTACCATGCCGGATTATCCAATGAAGAAAGAAGCCTGAAGCAACAGCAATGGCAAGAGAATACTTACCGCATCATTGTGGCCACAAATGCTTTCGGCATGGGAATCGACAAGCCCGACGTGCGGTTAGTCATCCACGTGGACTTGCCTGATTCCATTGAGGCCTACTTTCAAGAAGCAGGACGCGCCGGACGGGACGGCCTGAAAGCATACTCAGTCATCCTGTACTCAAACTCGGACAAAACCACGCTCACCAAACGCATCGCTGACACTTTCCCGGAAAAAAGCTATATAAAGGATGTGTATGAAAACCTCAATTACTATTACCAGATGGCAATGGGCGACGGGCAGGGATGCACATACGACTTCAACTTGGAAGAATTTTGCCGGAAATTCAAATACCTCCCTGTACCGGCAGACAGTGCCTTGAAGATCCTCAGCCAAGCAGGATACATCGAATACACGGACGAACAGGAGAATGCCTCCCGCCTCATTTTCACCCTACGCCGGGACGAACTGTACAAACTGCGCGACAATGACAACAATACGGATAAAGTGATACAGGACATCCTGCGGAACTACACTGGCGTGTTCACAGACTATGCCTATATCCATGAAAATAACATAGCCCTGCAGACCGGGCTGAACCGGCAACAAATCTATCAAATCCTCCTTTCCCTATCACAACGGAAAATCATCCATTACATCCCGCAAAAAAAGACCCCGCGTATCACTTACACCCGCGAGCGGGTGGACCTGCAAAGACTGAACATCCCCCCATCCGTTTATGAAGAACGCAAAAAACGTTACACCGCACGCATCCAAGCCATGCTCCACTACACCTGCTCCACGGGATATTGCCGGAATCGCATGCTCTTGCAATACTTCGGTGAATATAACAACCACGATTGCCGGCAATGCGACGTGTGCCTCTCACGCCATGAAACAGGGTTGAAGCAAAGCGAGTTCAACCAAATACGGGAAGATATTGTGCGCATGCTGAAAGATGGCCCCATCCCTCCCGAAACCTTCCAAGAGAAACTGCCCTATGAGCCAAAGAAACTACAAACCGTACTTAACTTCCTGTCATCAGAAGAAGAAATAGAAATCCAAGACGGACTGATAGCCTATCGGGAAAAGTAAACCGCCCGCCATCCCTCTTTTTGCCTTCCTGATTCTCCACTTTTGCGCTTTTGCCAGACCCGAAAACAGCAAATCAGCAAAAAACACTATCTTTGCAACAAAATTAAACATCAACAAAGAACCACCAATATGGCAAATTTCCTGAAATCGTTCTTCGGAGGAAAGGCCGAAAGCCCGCAAGACGAAAAAGAAAGAAAAGGCCAAAAGAATTTCGAGATATTCAAATACGACGGCATACGCGCCTTGCGCATGGGCAGGGCTGACTATGCCATACGATGCTTCCACGAAGCCCTTGCCATCCGCAAAGACATGGAGACCATGGACTACTTGGCCAACACCCTCATCCAAACCCATGAACTGGAGGAAGCACGCACCATATTAGAAGAAATGACCAGCCTATGGCCGGAAGAAAGCAACATACACATCTTGCTGGCAAACGTCTATTTCATGCTGGAAGATTACACCAACATGAAAAACGCCGCCACAAAAGCCCAAGAGCAAGCAACCGAAAATCCTGCCGCATACCTGCTCATGGCCAAAGCTGAACATGGGTTGCAGGACGAGTTCAATGCTATCGCCCACCTCACCACAGCCATACAAAAGAAGGACGATTACACCGATGCCCGCCTGCTGAGAGCAAAAATCCTGATGGCCATGCAGCAAAACGAGGAAGCGAAGGAAGACGTGGAAGCTATCTTGGCTGCCAATCCGGAAGATGAAAACGCCTTGTTCCTGCAAGGACAACTGAAAGAAAGACAGGGAGACAGCAAAGGAGCGCAGGATGCCTACACCCGCATCATTGAAGCCAACCCGTTCAGTGAACAGGCGTACCTCCACCTCGGCACGTTGCTCGCCAAAGAAGGGAAATTAGACGAAGCCATCGCCTGCTACGACGAAGCCATCGAAACACTGCCCCAATCCGCAGACGCTTATCGGGAACGCGGACGCGCCAAGCTCCAGAAAGGCGACAAGCAAGGTTCCATCGAAGATATGAAGAAATCCATGGAACTGAACCCCGAAGAAGAAAACCGCATCAGCGGGGAATTCAACAACTTCAAAGACTTATATGCCAACGTGCCGCTATAAGGCCATCGAAAAAGCTTTTGAAGCAGCAATCCCCGCATCATTGCCTACTAAAATCAAAAAAAAAGGAACAAATGCTTGCGTTTAAAATAAATTCATTATTTTTGCCGCATCAATAAACAAAAGGACTGAATGAAATCGTTTAACTATACATTTTCCTTCTTTTATTTCTTTTACTTTAGCAGTAAGAGGAAGCGGGAACTTGTTGTATAAACCGATAGCAACAATTAAAAGAAATAACAACAGAATCCCGCTTCCACGAGGCGGGATTTTTTATTCTAAAAAGATACACATGAAAAAAGTAGCCATACAAGGGACATTGGGGTCATACCACGACATTGCAGCCCACAATTACTTCGGCCAAGAAAACATCACGCTGGAATGTTGCTCCACTTTTGCCGACGTGTTCAAACACATCAAGGAAAACAACCTTTCGCTCGGCATGCTGGCCATAGAAAACACCATTGCAGGAAGCCTCCTGCAAAACCATGAATTGCTGCGCGACAGCAACACCCGCATCATCGGCGAATACAAGCTACGCATCTCGCACTGCCTCGCCTGCCTGCCGGATGAAGGCTGGGAAAACCTGACCGAAGTGAATTCCCATCCCATCGCCTTGATGCAATGCCGGGATTTTTTAGACAGCCACCCCACGCTGAAAGTCGTGGAAACGGAAGACACCGCCATGAGCGCCGAAACCATCCGGAAGAACCGCCTGCATGGGCATGCAGCCATCTGCTCGAAAGCCGCTGCACAACTCTACGGAATGAAAGTGCTGCAGGAAGGCATCGAAACCAACAAGCACAACTTCACCCGCTTCTTGGTCGTGGCCGACGCATGGAAGGCTGATGAAATGAGGCACAAAGAGGCGCCCATTGATAAGGCCAGCATCGTATTCTCCCTGCCTCACACAGAAGGAAGCCTTTCGCAGGTACTCTCCATCCTCTCCTTCTACAAAATGAACCTCACCAAAATACAGTCACTCCCCATCATCGGGAGGGAATGGGAATACCTTTTCTACGTGGACCTGACGTTCAACGACTACCTTCGCTACCGGCAGGCATTGGACGCCATTTCACCGCTCACCAAGGAACTGAAAATACTGGGAGAATACGCTTCATTCAAAACCAACTGCTAACACACAAGAATATGGGAACAACAGACCGCATACGCCCGGCCAACAGGCTGGAGGAAGTGAGCGAATACTATTTCTCACGCAAGCTGAAAGAGATAGCACGAATGAACGCCGAAGGGCTGGATGTCATCAGCCTGGGCATAGGCAGCCCCGACATGCCACCCTCGGAAGAAACCATACGCACGCTCTGCGAAAACGCCGTGCGCCCCGACGTGCATGGCTACCAGCCCACCATCGGCATTCCCGAACTACGGAACGCCTTTGCGCAATGGTACAAGAAATGGTACGGCGTGAGCCTCGACCCCGAAAAGGAAATACAACCCCTCATCGGCTCGAAGGAAGGAATCCTGCACGTCACCTTGGCCTTTGTGAACCCCGGAGAGGAAGTCCTCGTGCCCAACCCCGGATACCCCACCTACACCTCGCTGAGCAAGCTGCTCGGCGCAAAGGTGGTGAACTACGACCTGAAGGAGGAGGACGGGTGGATGCCCGACTTCGATGGACTGGAACGCATGGACTTGAGCCGCGTGAAGCTGATGTGGACCAACTACCCCAACATGCCCACCGGCGCCAACGCCACGATGGAGATGTACCGCCGGCTAGCCGCCTTCGCGCGAAAGCACGGCATCGTCGTGGTCAACGACAACCCGTACAGCTTCATCCTCAACGACAAGCCCATCAGCCTGCTGGCCGTGGAAGGGGCAAAGGAATGCTGCATCGAGTTCAACTCCATGAGCAAGAGCCACAACATGCCCGGATGGCGCGTGGCCATGCTCGCCTCCAACCCGCAGTTCGTCGAATGGGTGCTGAAGGTGAAGAGCAACATCGATTCCGGCACCTTCCGATGCATCCAACTGGCTGCCGCGCAGGCGCTCCAGAATCCTCCCGAGTGGCACCAGGAGATGAACATCCGCCTGTACCGCCAACGGAGGCAATGGGCGGAAAGCATCATGCAAGCCCTTGGATGCACTTTCGACAGCCGGCAAGTGGGCATGTTCCTATGGGGACGGATACCCGACGGCTATGCCGACGCCGAAGCGCTCACGGAAAAGGTGCTGCACGAGGCCCGCGTGTTCATCACTCCCGGGTTCATCTTCGGCACGAACGGCGCACGCCACGTCCGCATCTCGCTTTGCTGCAAGGAGGAACGCTTGCGGGAGGCGCTGGGACGCATCCAACAAATGCAACAACAACCCTAAAAAAGCATACGACCATGGAATTAGAACCCATCTTGCTCCCCGGCATCGAGCCTAAAAGGCCTATCGTCATTGCAGGCCCATGCAGTGCAGAGACAGAAAAACAAGTGATGGAGACCGCCCGCCAACTGGCCTCCAAAGGCATCCGGATATTCCGGGCCGGCATCTGGAAACCCCGCACCAAGCCCGGAGGCTTCGAGGGCGTCGGCGTGGAAGGGCTGGCGTGGCTCAAGGAAGTGAAGCGCGAGACGGGCATGTACGTGGCCACCGAAGTGGCGACGGCCAAGCACGTCTATGAAGCCCTGAAGCAGGGCATCGACCTCCTCTGGATCGGGGCAAGGACCTCGGCCAACCCCTTCGCCGTGCAGGAGATTGCCGACGCGCTGAAGGGCGTGGACATCCCCGTGCTGGTGAAGAACCCCGTGAACCCCGACCTCGAACTGTGGATCGGCGCGCTGGAGCGCATCAACAACGCCGGGCTGCGCCGCCTGGCCGCCATACACCGGGGCTTCAGTTCCTACGACAAGAAGATATACCGCAACCTGCCGCAGTGGCACATCCCCATCGAACTGCGCCGTCGCATCCCCGAGCTGCCCATCTTCTGCGACCCCAGCCACATCGGCGGGAAGCGGGAACTCATCGCCTCCCTCTGCCAGCAGGCCATGGACCTGAACTTCGACGGCCTCATCATAGAGAGCCACTGCAATCCCGACGCGGCCTGGAGCGACGCCGCCCAGCAGGTCACCCCCGACATCCTCGACTATATCCTCAACCTGCTGGTCATCCGCAAGGAGACGCAGACCACCGAGAACCTCAACGAACTGCGACACCAGATTGACGAGTGCGACAACACGCTCATCGAGGTGCTGGCCAAGCGCATGCGGGTGTGCCGCGAGATAGGCACCTTCAAGAAGGAACACGACATGACCGTGCTGCAGGCCGGGCGGTACAATGAGATACTGGAAAAGCGGGGCGCGCAGGGAGCCGCCTGCGGCATGGACGCCGGGTTCGTCAAGAAAGTGTTCGAGGCCGTGCATGAGGAAAGCGTGCGCCAGCAAATGGAAATCATCAACCAGTGAAGAAAGCCAACCCCTAAACACCGCCGACATGAGAATACTGACATTGGGGGCCGGGAAGATGGGCTCCTTCTTCACCGACTTGCTCAGCTTCCAGCACGAGACGGCCGTCTATGACACCAACCCCCACCAGCTGCGCTTCGTGTACAACACCTGCCGCTTCACCACGCTGGAGGAAATCAGGGACTTCGAGCCGGAACTCGTCATCAACGCCGCCACCGTGAAATACACCCTGGAGGCGTTCCGCAACGTCATCCCCGTGCTGCCCCGGGGATGCATCCTCAGCGACATCGCCTCCGTGAAGACGGGGCTGAAAAGGTTCTACGAAGACAGCGGCTTCCGCTACGTCTCCACCCACCCCATGTTCGGGCCCACCTTCGCCAGCCTCAGCAACCTCAGCCAGGAGAACGCCATCATCATCAGCGAGGGCGACCACCTCGGGAAGGTATTCTTCAAGGACCTCTACCAGTCGCTCCGCCTGCGCATCTTCGAATACACCTTCGAGGAGCATGACGACACCGTGGCCTACTCCCTGTCCATCCCCTTCGTGTCCACCTTCGTGTTCGCCGCCGTCATGAAGCACCAAGACGCGCCCGGCACCACCTTCAAGCGCCACATGGCCATCGCCCAAGGGCTCCTCTCGGAGGACGACTACCTCCTGCAGGAAATCCTCTTCAACCCCCGCACCCCGGCACAGGTGGAGGGCATCCGCACCGAACTGAAGCGCCTGCTCGACATCATCACCGCCCGCGACGCCGAGGGCATGAAGCGCTACCTGGCCCGCATCCGCGCCAACATCAAGTAGCCCCGTGCTGTCTGTACGGTGCTGTCCGTACAAACAGTACGATGCTTATCGTACATACTGTACGGTGCTTATCGTACAAACAGTACGATGCCGTCCGTACAAACTGTACGATGCTTATCGTACGAACCGTACGATGCTTATCGTACGAACCGTACGATGCCGTCCGTACAAACTGTATGATGCTTATCGTACAAGCTGTACGATGCTTACCGTGCATCCTGCACCGACGTGTCGGCGCAAGGTGCATCATGACTATGGCACGGGGAATATGCAACGTAGGTTGCCGGGGAAATGAGCTTTATGCCTGCCAAGGCGGGGATGCGGCGATGGCGGCCGGATGCCGCCCGCCCCCTCACTCGCGGGTGAGCAGGGCCACGGCGCAGGCCGAGATGCCCTCCTCGCGCCCGGTGAAGCCGAGATGCTCGGTAGTGGTGGCTTTCACGGAAACGTCGCTTTCGGGGATGCCCATCGTCTGGGCCATCGCCCGCTGCATGTCGGGAATTCGGTCCTTCAGCCGGGGGCGCTGGGCGCACACGGTGGCGTCCACGTTGCCCACCTCGTAGCCCGCCTGGCGCACGAGGCGCGCCGTCTCCCGCAGGAGCCGCTTGCTGTCCGCCCCCTCGTAGGCCGGGTCCGTGTCGGGAAAGTGGAAGCCGATGTCGCGCAGGCCGGCGGCGCCCAGCAAGGCGTCGCACACGGCATGGATCAGCACGTCGGCATCGGAATGGCCCAGCAGCCCCCGGTCATGCTCCAGGCGCACGCCGCCCAGCCACAGCTCGCGCCCCTCCACGAGGGCGTGGACGTCGTATCCCATCCCCACGCGCACCTTCATCGTCAACGCCTCCTCCCGAACAGGTCGCGGATGCCGTCCATGTCGAACGCCAGCGAGAAGCGCAACGTCTGGTCCAGCGGGTTGCTTTGGGCCGTGGACACCAGATAGGCCGCGTCCAGCGAGAACACGCTCATGCGGAAGCCCGCGCCCACGGTGAAATACTTGCGGTTGCCCTTGTTGGGCGACTCGTGGTGGTAGCCCGCCCGTACGGAGAACTGGTTGTTGTACATGTACTCGAAGCCTGCCGACACCTGTATCTCCTGCAACTCCTCCTTCAGCCCGCCGGGCGCGTCGCTCCACGACTTGAAGATGCCCTTGATGGGCGACTGGTCGAAATACTCCTGCTGGAGGCGCTCCTGGTAGTCCACGTCCGCCTCGTCCTCGCGCTGCTGCGGCACGGTCGGCACCATCAGCTTGTTGATGTCCGCCATGATGGCAAAGGTGTTGTACTCGTTGATGGGGATGAGCAGCGAGCCGCCCAGGCGGAAATTGGTCGGCAGGAAGGCGCTCGTGGCCCCGCTGTCGTAGGATATCTTGCTGCCGATATTGGAGAGGTTCAGCCCGAAGGCAAGGAGGCACTCCCGCTGCCCCATGATGACGTAGTTGTTGTAGTAGAGGGCAATGTCAGCGGCAAAGGCGTTGCCGGGCGAGGTGTCATCGTCCTGCCGGTAGGCCAAGTCGGAGAAGATGTAGCGCAAGGCCACGGCAGCTGAGAAGCGCTCGGACAGCATGCGGGAATAAGCCACGTCCACCGCCATCTCGTAAGGTTTGATGGATCCTTGGTTATTGCCCTCGCCGTCGGTCATCGGCACTTCGCCCAACGAGAAATAACGCAGGGAAGCGCTGATGGCCTGGTAGTCGCCAAGGCGGACATAGCCGGCCACATAGGCCAGGTCGATGTCGTTCACCAGCTTCCGCAGCCACGGGGTGTAGGAAATGGAAAGCCCCGCCCGGCTGATGGTGAAGGGGTACTTGGCGGGGTTCCAGTACTGCGAGTTCACGTCCGGCTCGGTGGCCACGCCCACATCGGCCAAACCGCCTCCCCGGGCATCCGGGGCGATGCCCAACGAGTTGACCCCCGTGTTCACGGGATTGAACTGGTCCTTCACTTCCTCTGCGCCCGCCCCCTGCACCACGCACATCAGGGCGGCGGCCACGATTACCATCGTCTTCTTCATGTGTTATCTGTATTATCTTGTCCTCACTAATAAACTCCTTTGGCGGCGGATTATTGCCCTACGACAACGATTTTTCTCGACTGCGTGCTTTCCTTGCTCCCGCCGGAGGAAATTGTGGCCCGGTACAGGTAGATGCCCGGCACCAGCGGCTGGCCGCTGTTGGTCTTCAGGTCCCAATCCACGTAGTAATAGTTCCCTTCGGCCATGCCCGTCTCCCGGTGCGTCCACAACACGCGCCCGGCATAATCATAGACCGATATCGTGACGTCCACCTCCGCATACGGGCGGTCGTGGGTCAAGATGAACATCGTATGGTCGGTAGCAGGGCTGTCCGTGCAGGTGATGTCCAAACTGACCACCAAGCCGTCCACGACCTCGAAGTCGATGACCTGGGTCGAGGAATTGTTCTTGATGTCCCATGCCCGGAAAAGCAACTGGTGCTTGCCTTCAGGCAGGGCAGGCAGGCTGTAGCGCACGGTCCCCCTCGTGTAGTCCCCGAACACCGGGGTGTAATAATTGTTCAACACATAGGTGTACATCGGCGAGTTGTCAATCATGGCGATGATGTCATGGCCGATGCCGCTGCCAGTGGCATTGATGCCGTCCTCATCTTCCAACTCCGCAATCAAGTAGGGGGACGGGTTCACCCTCGCGCCGTCCACGAAGTCAGGCGTGTTCAGGTAGATGGTCATCTTCGGCCCCACGGAATCCGTGTCCATCGCGCCGTCCTCCGTCTGCCCCACCAGGAAGCCGGTGAAATTGCCCTGCCCCTCCGCCGTCCGCTCCGCATTCACGGCATAAAGGTTCAGCAGCCCCTCCTCGTCCGAATAGTTGATGTCCATCGGCACGGGGAAACGGAATTCAAAGGAACCGGCGCGTATCGAGTCGCTACCCGAATAGATGGTATTCGTGCGGTCGTAATATTCAAAAGGAGCCGGCGCCAGCCCGTTGTTGTTGTAAGTCACCACTTTCTCCTCACTGTCCAATATCGTCGGGTAAACCGTGCCGAAGAAGTCCGGTAGCGGACGGCCGTCGCCATCCTCCACATGCCCCTTCACCGTCACGACGCTTCCGGCCTTGATCAACGGCAGGGCAGACGTGCCGTCCACAGGCTCCCCGTTGAACTCATCCACCACGACCCGGCAGCTAGGGATAGACAAACGCAATGCTGGGTCGCCAACAAAGACAAACTGCAGATTGTTCGTGGAAGGGCCTGCCACCGACAAGTGCGTCCGGGTTTTCCGCACTACATCGCCCAAACGCAAGTATCCTTCCTCTGTCTTGGTGAACAAATGGCGGATAAACACGGAATCCATCCGGCAATTCGCATAGGGAAACACCGTGCGTGCCGTACTCATCAAGCCGATGGCCGCACCTTGCAGGAGAGCCGTCTCGCCCAACGAGGTCGTCATCCGGTCCACCGGCGTGATGTCACAGGCCGCCGTAAACCAAAACGGCGGCTTGTCCGTCACCAACTTGTCCATAGTCGCCGTAGTAATCACATATTCATCCGAGATGGCCGACGCAGCGCCATGCCCGGTGTAGTTAAAGAACAGCAGCCCGTTCCTGAACAAGTCCTGCACCTGCTCTTCCACGTCAGGATAAGCATCGCCCGTGGCAGAGACCTCCATCTTGTAAGCATCCCAATATACTTTTTTCACCAACAGGGAGGGATTGCACTCCAAGGCTCGTTCCACCAATGCATCCGACTGTTCCATGTGGATGTTGCCTTCCGGGGAAGACGTGTTCCGGTTGTTTTTGCCATCATCCCCAAGGAAAGCCACGGTGTTCTTCCACGGCCCCACTTCTTCGTTGTCCATATAAGCTATCAATTTGTCCACGACGGCCCGCGCCTCCTCATTAGTGCGCGCCGGGATGCGCCCCACGCCCAAATCGACCGCATAATTGTAAAGCACGTCATCCGTGTTGATGGAGTCCTCCATGATGCCGAAATAGTCATCATACATAAATGAATCCGTCGAACTGAACGAGTTCTTGGACTCAAAGGTCAAAAGGAAATCATCTTGCGAATACACCGACCATGCCGATGTCAACAGGCGGTTATCATACGAACAATCCCCGAACAGCAGCAAGTATTTGATGCCTTGTCCCTCCTCCGCCTTGTCATACAGCATCCGCATGAAGCGGCGGTAAGCCGTGGCATCCGGCGTGCCGGAAGAAAACTCGTTATACACCTGCTCCGATGTCACCACGACGCTCTTCAAGCCATCGCATTCTTCGTGGGCATCGGCTAAACGCTGTGCCTGGCTGATGAACTCGGCATCAGGCGTAGTGATAATGACCATGTCAATGCCATCCAAGGCATGCAAGTCCTGGTTGGGAATCTCGCCCACCACCTCCACGCTGTTGAAACGGCCTTTAGGGTTGACCACGACATACTCGTCATGCCCCTCATTGTTGCAAGAAAACGAATAAACGCTGCCGGACAAGCTGCCCATCATCTGCCCGTAGCCTTCGTCAGAGACACGCCATACACAAGTGTTCGCATCGGCGCCCTCAATGGCAAAGAGGACATTCCCGTCTTCCAAAGAGCGGAAAGACGTGTACGAGTCATACAACGCCAACCTCCGGGTATAATTCAAGCGGATATAATCCAAACGCCCCGACACATTGCTGCTCCGCACATGCCGCAGCGACACAATCGTCCGCTCATCCTTCGTGCCTTGCCAAACAAAATCCTTCTCCACTGCCGCAGCCACCGCATAAGTACTGCTCGGAATGGGGATAACCATGTCACCTGGCAACTCCTGCCCATTCACTGAAGCTTCTACCGTTGTGAAAGCAGCCGTACTGTTGGCAGAAAAAGACACGGTCACCGTCCCATTGTCATCTGTGATTCCTGACAAACCGTCAAACGTATAAGACTGTGTATTCCCATTCCGGTAATCATAGTCGTCAAACAACCGCCTGCCACCTTCCATCCAAGCATAAGCCTCCTTTTCATGCAAGGCATAATCCGGGAAAGTGTTCACCACCGTGGTGGCAATTCCACTCTCCGCAGAGGCAACTTGCGGAAAAGCCATGGGCATTCCGTCCGATTCCGTCAAGAAATAACAACCATACGTGGAATAATGGTTCTGCGTATGGACGAACAAGCCTCCCTCCTCTTTCCAACGGATAGTCCCATAACCATAAAACAAGACAGACCCGCTCTCCCGCCACAAAGGCACTTCTTGCAAATCATCCACCGTATAATCACACAAATTCTCTGACAGGATACGCCCGCCGAAACCATAAAGCCGCACTTTGGAAGGGTCAGAAAAGCCCATGCCCGCCAATTCCGCGTCCGTTATCTGGTAAACCCCCGTATCCTTTATGCGAATCTTCACCCATCGTCCTTCACTAAGCACGGAATGTTCGGCATATTCCCTTCCTGCTGCACCCCCCTCTCCAGCGCGACCCACCCGTGAAGCGCCGACGACTTCATGCAAAGACAACTTAAAAGACTTTATCTTCTGGTAAGTCCCGTCCCTATATACCAAAGGAACAAATGACACAGCAATGAAGCCTTCCCCTGCCGTGACAGACAGGTTGACCTTTGCCTTCGGATCAACAGGCAATTGCACACCGGCTTTCCTCAAAGCTGCCGACTGCTTCCTGCTCAATGGCTCAAATTCCGGGTATTCAATCACAGCCTCGTAACCACCTTCACAGAAATCAGTCCCCAATTCTTCGGTATAAACATAAGAAGGAAGGTAGGGCTTCCCCCCATAGACAGCCCCTGCAAAGCCCGGCATATCCGTAGAAACTGTTTCAAAGCCCTCGTACACAGGCGATGGATGTTCCCAATCCAACGTAATGAAACCTTGGCTGAACGCTGGAAGTGAGAAAACGAGATATAAAAGCTGTATCCAATATTTACGAATATACATAACCAAAAAACTATCTGTTATCTAACATAAAAGTCCAAAAGCTTCTGTCCCTCTGCATATCCTTGCAGATGCCGGTCCGCCGTTATCGGGCCTGTCCCCGATGGTGCGCCGGTAAAAAGGAGATCCCCCATCTTCAAAGTATAAAAACGGCTGATCCATGCAATCAGTTCATCCACCTTGAACAACATGCCTGATGCACAACCCTGCTGCACCCATTCCCCGTCTATCTGCAAGCCGAAATTCACCTTCTGCATGTCAGGAAAAGCATCTACCGGCACAAAATCTCCCACAACAGCGGCTCCATCAAATCCTTTCGCAATTTCCCAAGGTTTCCCTGCATCCTGCAACTTCCGTAACACATCCCTTGCCGTGAAATCAATCCCCACAGTCAAAGCATCATAATAGCGATGTGCAAAACGGGGCGATATATTCTTTCCCAAACGGCAGATGCGCACCACAAGTTCCGCCTCACCGTAAATATCCTCCGAGAAATCCGGTATAAAAAACGGTTTCCCGTCTTTCAACAAAGCCGAATCCGGCTTCATGAACACCACAGGAGCCTCTTGACTTATAAACGAAGTTTCATTCCCTTTATTGCCCCCCCGAGCGGCATAATTCGCACTTACCGCAAAAATCTTCATTACTTGATTTGGTTAAAATTCAACCGATTGAACATGACCGCCAAATGTGCATACAAGGAAGTGTTTTGCACAACGATATTTTCCGGGACACGTATCCTGAAAGGCGTGAAGTTCCACACCGCTTTGATGCCTCCTTCCACCATCTTGTCTGTGATTTCTTGCGCAATGTTAATCGGCACGGTCAGCACGCCGATATTCACGCCATATTCTTTCCGTTTCTCAAAAAACGTTGCTGAATGATAAATAGGTATGCCATTCAATTGCCTGCCCACCAAAAGCGGGTTTATGTCAAAAGCCGCCACTATTTCCAAGCCAAAATGGCGCAAGCCAGAATCATGCAGCAAAGCTCCGCCCAAACTTCCCACCCCGAAAAGAAAAGCCTTATGGATATTGGTGAAGCCTAAGAAATCCTCCAATACATGAATCAGTTCATCCGCCTTGTACCCCACCCGGGTCCTTCCGGAAATATTCACATACGACAAATCTTTTGCAATCTGTGAAGCATCAATATTGATTTCTTTCGATATCTGAGTGGAAGAAACATATTCCTCTCCCCTTTCCCTCATCAATTTCACATTCGAGAGATACCAAGGCAATCTGCGAAGCGTGGGTTCAGGCACTTTATCCATGGCTTTTATCTGATAGCGGTTGTTCATATTCCTATGCGTTATTTGGAAACACGCAAAAGTACATTTTTTTTTGTAACCTGCAACTTCATTCTCTAAAAGCTTAATAGAGATTAAACAAAAGCAAGAAAGAGGACATTTCTTTGCCTGCTCCGTTATTCTTCTTTACCTTTGGCTGCAATAATTATGACAGGACAATGAAAGGAAACGATTGGAAAAAGCGCTTGAACATTGTTTATTCCACAAATCCAGAATTCCAATACGAAACAGAAAGCGGAAACAATCCCATAGAAAGCCTTCCGAAAGCCGAACAAAAGCTCCGCGTATCTATTGAGCGGAAAAACAGGGGAGGGAAAACGGTGACCCTCGTATCCGGCTTCAAAGGCACTGACGAGGAATTGAAAGAAGTGGGCAAAATGCTGAAAGCCCAATGTGGAGTTGGCGGCAGCAGCAAAAACGGCCTTCTCCTCATTCAAGGAGATTTTAAAGATAAAGTCATTAACCTCCTCAAAAAAGAAGGATACGCCCAAACAAAATAACCCGCACGCCCCCTTAAAGGGATGTGCGGGTTCTGCCTCTTTTCCCAAGACGGACGTGCTTTATTCAGCCCGCAAGGTGAAACGTTTGAACGCAAGGACCGTCAAATCCTTGTCGGCCTGTTTCAAGAAATCAGCCACTGTCAATTTCGCATCTTGGATATATTCTTGCTTCAACAAGCAAACCTCCTTATAGAACTTCCCAATGCGCCCCATGGCGATTTTCTCAATCATGTTCTCAGGCTTGCCTTCCTGACGAGCCTTGTCTGCTGCAATTTCTTTTTCCTTTGCCAGCACATCAGCTGGAACATCATTTTCATCGATAGCAATAGGATTCATGGCTGCCACCTGCATCGCCACTTCATGCCCTACTTTTGGATCCACCTCCTTGTTCAACACCACCAATGTGCAAAGGAAATTCTTGTTCTGATGGTTATATACAGAAATAGAAGGCCCTTCCACCGTCATATAGCCATCCAATTCCATTTTTTCGCCGGTAATGCCGCTTCGGTCAATCACCGCCTGTTGAACCGTTGTATCACCTAACGGCAAGTTTTTCACCTCATCCAAAGTCTTGCAACGGTTGGCCACTGCCGCATCCAATATTGCATGAGCCAGTTTCACGAAATCTTCATTCTTTGCCACAAAATCCGTTTCACACTTCAATGCAATCATCGCGCCGAATCCGTTATCTACTTTTGCAAGGACACATCCTTCCGAAGCTTCACGGTCTGAACGTTTTGCAGCCACGGCCTGTCCTTTCTCACGGATAATTTTCATCGCCTTATCGAAGTCGCCTTCCGCATCGGTCAGCGCATTTTTACAATCCATCATACCCGCCCCTGTCATTTTGCGGAGCTTGGTAATATCTGCCATACTAACAGCCATAAATTCTCAATTATTATCAGGTTAATAAATCGTTTAAACACAAATCGGGGAGTTGCCGCCCGGAAATCCGGATACTTCCGATTTCGGCCTGCAACCCCCTTTATTCTTTAAGCCTCTTCGTCTTCCTGTATGAATGCAGCCGCTTTAGAAGCATTTATCGCTTCCTCCTCTGCCTTGTCCATACGTGCCTTTGAAGATTTCCTTTTCCCTTTTGCCGCAGGAGCCTCACCGGCGGCCTCTGCATCCACCTTTTCAGCCTTCCTTTCCTCCAAGCCTTCAGCTATGGCCGCACAGCACGCATCCAAAATCACTTCAATGGATTTCGTGGCATCATCATTGGCCGGAATCACAAAGTCCACATTTGTGGGGTCAGAATTGGTATCCACCATGGCAAAGACAGGGATGCCCAAACGGTTTGCCTCACGCACAGCGATGTTTTCTTTCATCACATCCACCACGAACAAAGCAGAAGGCAAGCGGGTCAAATCCGCAATCGAGCCAAGGTTCTTTTCCAACTTTGCCCGTTGGCGTGAAATCTGGAGTATTTCTCTTTTTGACAAATTGGCGAAAGTGCCGTCGTTCATCAATTTGTCAATAGTTGACATTTTTTTCACAGCCTTACGGATGGTCGGGAAATTTGTCAACATGCCGCCCGGCCAACGTTCTATCACATAAGGCATATTCACAGCTGCCGCTTTCTCAGCCACAATCTGCTTCGCTTGTTTTTTAGTAGCAACAAACAGGATCCTTTTTCCCGATTTTGCAATTTGCTTCAATGCTTCAGCGGCTTCATCCACTTTAGCAACTGTTTTATGAAGGTCAATGATATGAATGCCATTGCGCTCCATAAAGATATAGGGAGCCATTGCAGGATTCCATTTTCTCTTCAGATGTCCGAAATGGCATCCGGCTTCCAATAATGTTTCAAAGTTTGTTCTTGACATTGTTTCTTTCTTTAATCGTTTACATTCTTTTTTGTTTCTCCAACCAACTGCCGGGTAGTCGGATTGCCAAATCCCGGCGGTTTAGATACTAAACGTTTTTGCAGTTACCCAGCACAAAAGACTCATGCGCATAACCGTTGGAGGTTAACGTTTACTGAACTGGAACCTGCGGCGTGCTTTCGGACGACCCGGTTTTTTGCGCTCCACAGCACGTGAATCGCGGGTCATGAAGCCTTCTGCCCGAAGCGTTTTCTTGTCTTCCGGGTTGATTTTCACCAAAGCGCGGGCGATGGCCAACCGCAATGCCTGCGACTGCCCGGTAAACCCTCCGCCATCCAGATTCACTTTGATGTCGTACTTCTCGGCCACGCCCAGTTTGTTCAACGGCTGCTTTACGACATATTGGAGAATTGACGAAGGGAAATATTCTGCAAGATCCCTCTTGTTGATGGTAATCTTCCCTGTACCTTCGCTTACGAAAACACGAGCCACTGCGCTTTTGCGTCTTCCCAATGCATTAATTATTTCCATTCCCTCTTATTTAAGCAAGTTTATATCTATTGTTTTAGGATTCTGTGCCTGATGCTTATGCTCGTTCCCGGCATACACATAAAGGTTGCGCAGCAACTTGGCGCCCAAACGGTTCTTAGGGAGCATCCCTTTCACCACCTTGCGCAAAAGCCGGTCTTCGCCGTTCGGCTTCGCCATCAAACGCGCCGGGGTCATTTCCCTTTGCCCGCCCGGATAGCCTGTGTACGACAAATACACGCGATCGGTCCACTTATTTCCCGTCAGTTTCACCTTATCGGCATTGATAATGATTACATTATCGCCGCAATCCACATGAGGGGTAAAATTCGGTTTGTACTTTCCCCTCAACAACTTCGCAACCTTTGCGCCCAAACGTCCCAACACTTGGTCGGTGGCATCCACGACAACCCATTCCTTGGTGACTGTCGCTTGGTTGGCAGAAATGGTCTTGTAACTTAAAGTATCCACTCTTAAAACTTTTTAAATTGTTAACTACTAAAAAACATTTTCGCACGCCCCCTGCCTCTCCGGCAAAGGATACGCGCTTATCTCTAATTATCTGTAGATAATAATCGGCCTGCAAAAGTACTGCTTTTCTTTTAAACCACAAATATTTCAAACACTTTTTCTGGGTTGGCAGAGTCAATCAGCAAGTGCAATATTACGAAATAAATTTGAAGAACTCCTTTTTTGGTGTTGAGAAGTTTAGTT
>CALUIR010000008.1 GCA_944320785.1 uncultured Bacteroidaceae bacterium | reverse complement strand
CGCATGGACCCCTACGTGGACCTCTTCCAGAGCCACGGCGGCAGCATGGTGATGCTGGCCAAGGGCAACCGCAGCCAGGCCGTCACCGATGCCTGCAAGAAGCACGGCGGCTTCTACCTCGGCTCCATCGGAGGCCCCGCCGCCATCCTCGCGCAGAACAACATCAAGCGCATCGAGTGCGTGGAGTATCCCGAACTGGGCATGGAAGCCATCTGGAAAATCGAGGTGCAGGACTTCCCCGCCTTCATCCTCGTGGACGACAAGGGCAACGACTTCTTCAAGCAAATCCGGCCATGGCCGTGCAAATAAGGGGAGGACGGAGCAATGCGTAAATTTGCCATCATCATCGGCTGCCTGCTGGCCTTGTGCCTGCGGGCAGAGAATTACCCCTACCAGAGCAACGTGCTGTGGGTCACCACCCCCGACCATGCCGACTGGCTCTACGAGACGGGCGAGCAGGCCACGGTCACCGTCAGCCTCTACGAGTACGGCATCCTGCAGGACGGCGTGGAGATTCGTTATGAGGTGGGGCAGGAACTGTTCCCCGCCGAGGAGCGGGGCACCGTCACCTTGCGCGGCGGCAAGGCCGTCATCCCCGTGGGGACGATGCGCTGCCCCGGCTTCCGCGACTGCCGCATGGAGGCCACGCTGCACGGCCGCACGTACCGCCACCACATCAAGCTGGGGTTCTCCCCGGAACGGTTGGCACCGTATGTGAAGGACCCGGATAACTTTGACGACTTCTGGGCCGGCGCCATGGAGGAGGCCGCCCGGTGCCCCATGCAGGCGGAGACGGAATACGTGGAGGAATACTCCAGCGACAAGGTGGACTGCTACCTCGTGCGCCTGCAGTGCTACCGCAAGGGGCAGCACGTCTATGGCTACCTCACCCTGCCCAAGGCGGAGGGCAAGTACCCCGTGGTGTTCTCGCCTCCCGGCGCGGGCATCAAGCCGATGAACCCGATGAAGACCATCTTCTATGCCGAGCAGGGCTGCATCCGCTTCGACATGGAGATACACGGCATCCGCCCCGACCTCCCCGCCGATGACTACCGCGCCGTCAGCGCCGCCTTCGGCACGAAGGAGAACAGCTACCTCGTGAACGGGCTGGACGACCGCGACGCTTACTACATGAAGAAGGTCTATCTGGCCTGCGTCCGCGCCATCGACTACCTCACCGCCCTGCCCCAGTGGGACGGCAAGAACGTCATCGCCCAAGGTGGCAGCCAGGGCGGCGCGCTGGCCTTGGTGACGGCCGCGCTGGACAAGCGCGTCACCGCCTGCGTGGCCAACCATCCCGCACTGTCCGACATGGCGGGCTACAAGGACGGCCGCGCCGGGGGATACCCCCACCTCTTCACCAAGTTCCGGGGGATGGATACCCCGGAGAAGCTGCGCACGCTGGAGTACTATGACGTGGTGAACTTCGCCCGCCGCATCACCGTGCCGGTTTACATGACGTGGGGCTACAACGACAACACCTGCCCGCCCACCACGAGCTACATCGTGTACAACGTGCTGCGCTGCCCCAAGGAGGCGCTCATCACGCCCGTCAACGAGCATTGGGTATCGACCGACACGCGCCACGACCAGCTCCGCTGGATCAAGCAGCACCTCCTTCCGCAGGCAGCGGGCGGCGGCAAGTGATGAAGGCGGCCGGCGCTTTCAAGGGATAATGATTCATGTTTCGTTGGAAACGGGAGGAACGGACGTGTTCCTCCCGTTTCCTTTTTTCCCGTGGAGGCGTGCGGCGCATCCTGCGCTTGGCACTGCCTCCACGGACGTTATCGTACAACCGGTACGGACGTTATCGTACAACCGGTACGGACGTTATCGTGAACCGGCACGGACGTTGTCGTGCCGCCTGCGCCACGGCGGCGGAGGGGGAGGGGGGAAGCCGTTGCGGCGGGGTTCAGTAGGCGGGGCGGTACTTGGCCTCGTCCTTGTCGTCGAGCATGTTGAGGTAAGAGGCGTAGCGGGAGGGGGCGATGCGCCCTTCGTCCACGGCTTGGCGCACGGCGCACCCCGGCTCGTGGGTGTGGGTGCAGTTGCCGTAGCGGCAGCCGCAGGAGGCGGCGAATATCTCGCGGAAGTAGTGGCCCACTTCTTCCGCCTCCATGTCGAACGTGCCGAAGCCCTTGATGCCCGGCGTGTCGATGAGGTAGCCCCCTTGCGGGAGAGGGAGCATTTCGGAGAAGGTGGTGGTATGCATGCCCTTTTCGTGGCAGGCGGAGATGGCGCCGGTGCGCAGGTTGGCGCCGGGCAGCAGGGTGTTGATGAGGCTCGACTTGCCTACGCCGGAGTTGCCCGCCAGCAGGGTGGTGCGCCCCTCCAGCATCCCGGCAAGGGCGGGGATGCCGTCGCCCGTCCGCACCGACACGGCGATGCAAGGGTAGTCCACGGAGGCGTAGAGGGTGGTGAGCGCGTGGAGCGTCTGGCAGTCGGCTTCATCGTAGAGGTCAGTCTTGTTGAAAACGAGGCACACGGGGATGCGGTACGCCTCGGCCGTGGCTAGGAAGCGGTCGATGAAGGTCGTGGACGTTTCCGGGTGGCGGATGGTGGCAATGAGCATGCACTGGTCGAGGTTGGCGGCCAGTATGTGGGATTGCTTCGAGAGGTTGGACGCACGGCGGATGATGTAGTTGCGGCGCTCCTCGATGTCGGTGATGAAAGCCGTGCCTTCCGCATTGAGGCTGATTTGCACGTAGTCGCCCACGGCCACGGGGTTGGTGCTTCGTATGCCTTTCAGGCGGAAGTTGCCTTTCACCTTGCAGGCCACCTCGCGCCCGTCATCGGCCTTGACGAGGTACCAGCTGCCGGTGTTCTTGATGACTAATCCTTTCATTCGGTGCGGTTGCAGGGGGTGTTTCCCTTGGGCTGCCGCCCGCAATCCTGTTGCGCAGGCAGGGGCGGCAACCCGCATGGGATGCTATACAGTCATGATTTCCTTGTCCTTGGCGGCCAGCAGGTCATCGATTTTCTTGATGTATTTGTCATGCAGTTTCTGTAGCTTGTCTTCGCCGTCCTTTTGGGCATCTTCGGGCAGTCCTTCTTTCACGGCCTTCTTCAAGGCGTCGATGCCGTCGCGCCGTGCGTTGCGCACGCTCACCTTGGCGTTCTCGCCCTCGCCCTTGCATTGCTTGGCCAGTTGCTTGCGGCGTTCCTCGGTGAGGGGGGGGATGCCGATGCGGATGATTTCTCCGTTGTTCTCCGGCATGATGCCGAGGTCGGAGTCGATGATGGCTTTCTCGATGATGCGGAACATGCTCTTGTCCCACGGCTTGATGGCGATGGTGCGGGGATCGGGGGTTGTCACGGCAGCCACGTTGTTGATGGGCACCATGCTCCCGTAGGAATCCACGCGGATGCCGTCGAGCAGGCGGATGTCTGCCTTTCCGGCGCGAATGTGTGCCAAGGCTTCTTCAAGGTACAGGATGGCCATGTCCATCTTTTCTTCAGCTTCGCTGATGCATACGTTTACGTCTGTCATATTGTTCAGGTATTAATAGTTGGTTATTGGTTGCATGAAATGTCAGTTATGCACGATGGTGCCGATGCCTTCCCCTTCGATGACCTTCCGAAGGTTGCCCGGCGTGTCCATGTCGAACACGATGATGGGGAGGTTGTTTTCCTTGCACATGCAGGTGGCGGTAAGGTCCATGACTTTCAGCCCCCGGTTCAGCACTTCATCATAGGTGATGTCGGTGAACTTGGTGGCCGTCGGGTCTTTTTCCGGGTCGGCGGTGTAGATGCCGTCCACGCGGGTGCCTTTCAGCATGATGTCGGCTTCGATTTCGATGCCGCGCAGGCTGGAGCCGGTGTCGGTGGTGAAGAAGGGGTTCCCCGTTCCTGCCGACATGATGATTACCTCGCCTGCCTCCAGGCATTCAATGGCACGCCACTTGTTATAGAATTCTCCGATGGGTTCCATGCGGACGGCGGTCAGCACCCGTGCCTTTACGCCAGCCGCAGTGAGCGCGGAACTGAGCGCCAAACTGTTGATGACGGTGGCGAGCATGCCCATTTGGTCGCCTTTCACGCGGTCAAAGCCTTTCATGGCACCTTTCAAGCCACGGAATATGTTGCCGCCTCCGATGACGATGCCCACCTGCACGCCCATGCCGTGTATCTCTTTGATTTGCTCAGCGTATTGCACTAGCCGTTGGTCATCGAAGATGCCAGGTTGGTCGCCTTTCAGGCTCTCGCCGCTTAGTTTCAAAAGAATCCGTTTGTATTTGTTCATAAGTCATGTGTGTGATTAATATCTGCAAACATACGAAAAACGTTCAGGAATATGAAACGATTGGGGGAAATATTCTGCGAAGCGTGCTGTTTTGGCCTTATAGCACATAGCTGATTTCTTTGAAGGCATAGGAGCGTTCTTTGCCCGTGCTGTCCTTTAGGATGAGCATCCCATTGGGCAGCACGCCGGTGATTTGCCCCATGAATGTGCTTTGGTTGTCGGTAAAAGGTGCCATGATGCCTCTGCGGAATAAGGCATCCTCATATTTTTCTGTGATGGGTGCGGTTTCGTCCCTTTGCAGCATTTGGTAGTATTTGAGCAGGCGGTCGAGGATGGCTTGCAGCAGTTGCATGCGGTCATGTGCTTTCCCTGTGATTTGCAGGAGCGACACGGGGTTGGGCAGGCTGGCGCTGAAATGTTCCTGGTTGACATTGATGCCGATTCCTGCGTTGGTAAGTTGCAGGTATTTCCCTTGCAGGTCATGCTCTATCAGCATGCCGCATATTTTCTTGTCCTTCCAATAGATATCGTTAGGCCATTTGATGCAGAAACCGTTGTCATGGCGGTCTAATTCTTCTTTGATGGCGAGCGATACGGCTTGCGAAAGGAGGAATTGCCGGTCTGCGGTCAGGAAAGCGGGTTTCAGCAATAGGCTGAACAGGAGGTTCTTCCCCCTTTCGGCTTCCCATGTGTTGCCGCGCTGCCCTCTTCCGGCTGTTTGGTAGTCGGTGGCGGCCACGGCATATTCTTCGGCTTTGCCTGCTTGGCACAGGTCTTTCATGAATCGGATGGTGGAAGAAGTTTCGGGGATATAGGCCAATGAAAATGGCGGTTGCAAGTTTATAGGCGTATCCATAAGCAGTTTTTACCAGATGGGGGAATAGAATGCGTTCTCGATATGCTCGATGGTGAAATGTTCTTTTGTCCCGATTACCGTGATGATGTCGAAACGTGGGAGCATGTCTAATTGGTATTTCTGGATATATTGGTCTGCTGCAGAAACAATTCTTCTGATTTTTGCAGCATTGACAGCGTCTTCTGGGCGGGCATATTCCGTGTCTTTCCGGCTTTTCACTTCCACTACGATTAATTCTTCCCCGTTGTCGGCCACGATGTCCAATTCTTTTCGTCCGGCTCGCCAGTTCCTGTGCCGTATGTGATAGCCTTTCTGAAGCAGGTAGTCGGCGGCGGCATTTTCGCCCTCTTTCCCTAAAATGTTATGCGTTGCCATTGTATCTTTTTGCAAAAATAGGCTTTTTATTTTGTGCAAACGCCATACTAAGGCTAAATTTGCGGAGTGTATGAGAAATCAAGCTAAAAAACGTACGAAAGTGCCTTCCATTCAACCTCGCCGGCGGTCAAGAATCGTCTGCCTCTTGAGTGAAGAAGAACAGAAGATTGTGGACCGATATCTGGAAAGATACAGGATTACGAACAAGTCGCGCTGGTTTCGGGAGACAATACTCATGTTCATTTACCAAAAGATGGAAGAAGATTATCCTACTTTATTTGGCGAACATGACATGCGGCGTTGACCATAAGGAGGGGGATGCCTTTTATATGCGGCATGCATTGGAAGAGGCAAAAGAAGCTTACCGGGACAATGAGGTGCCGGTAGGGGCGGTCGTTGTGTGCAAAGGTCGGATTATCGCCCGGGCGCATAATCTGACAGAGCGGCTGAAGGATGTGACGGCTCATGCCGAGATGCAGGCCATTACGGCTGCTGCGAATTTCTTAGGTGGCAAGTATTTGAATGATTGTACCTTGTATGTAACTGTAGAACCTTGTGTCATGTGCGCGGGCGCCATTGCTTGGGCTCAGATGGGGCGGCTTGTTTTTGGCGCTCCTGACGTGAAAAGGGGATACCGGCAATATGCTTCTCAAGCTTTGCATCCACGTACGGAGGTAGTGGAAGGCGTGCTTGCAGAGGAGTGCGCAGAATTGATGCGGCGTTTTTTTCAGGGGAAGCGGTAATCTGTTGGTGTGCGTGCGTCAGTGGGCAGGATGGTGGTGAGGTTCGTCGTCTTTTATTTCCTCAAAGTCCACGTATTCCCCTTCGTCATCGTCAAATATCTTTTTGCTTTTGGGAGGGTTGGGAGCATTCTTGGTTCTATCGTTGCCATAGCGTGAGTTTGAAGAAGTTGCATTCTGTGCTTTTTTTCTTGGCCACAGGCCGGACATGAATCCAAGTACCCGGCTGATGATGGAAAGGCCGATGACAAGGAGGATGATTATAATAAAGAATATGAAACCGAATATTGCCGACATAAATAAAAGTTTAATGGGTTCAAGGAGATGTTACAAGAAACGTGCCATCTTCTGTTTATCCTTTCTTTGCAGTCAGGACAGACAGCAGGATATACCATATGATGATAGCGGCAAATCCGCTTAGTTTCAAAAAAGCCAGTAAGGGGATGCAAACAACCAGGAACAGGAAGCGTATTTTGTTGTCGTTCCATTTCAGGTTTTTGAACTTCAGGGAGAACATGGGTATTTCTGCAACCAAAAGGTAAGAGAATGCCAATATCAGCAATAGCAGATAAATTGCATTGAGATACCCATGAATGCTGAGCCCGTAGGCGCTTGTTGCCAAAGATCCCCAAAACAAGGCATTGGCTGGAACGGGCAATCCGATGAACGAACTGGCCTGGCGGCTGTCATTGTTGAATTTGGCGAGCCGCAATGCCGAGAACACGCAAATAAGGAATCCGGCATACGGGAGGATGTTTTGGGTGTTCTCCAAGAATGGCGGATAATCGGCTTCAGTCAGTAGCGAGAAAGCAAGGAAAGAAGGAGCAGCGCCGAAGCTCACGTCGTCGGCAAGGGAATCTAAATCTTTTCCAACAGGAGAGTATGCTTTCAGCAGGCGTGCCAGCATCCCGTCCAAGAAATCGAATAATGCGCTCAGCAGGATAAAGAGAAATGCTAAGCGGTATTCTGCATGAAAAGCCATGTGGCAGGCGATGCAGCCTGAGAAAAGGTTCAGGCAAGTGACGAAGTTCGGGATATGGCGTGTGATGTGTATTCCCATGGCTTTGTCCTTTCTGTTAGTTCAATTTGGCGATGATTGTTTGGTCGCCGGTCGTTTGTTGCCCCAATTTCACGCAGATTTCGGTGCCTAATGGCAGGAACACGTCCACCCGCGAACCGAATTTTATGAAGCCCATATGCTCGTCGATGTAGCAGTCTTCTCCGGGTTCGGCGTAAGTGACGATTCGTCTTGCCAAGGCACCGGCAATCTGCCGTGCCATGATTTCCTCTCCTTCGGGGGTTTCTATGATGATGGTCGAACGTTCGTTGTCTGTGCTTGCTTTGGGCAGCCATGCTTTGTAGAAACGTCCGTTTTGGTGCGACACATGCTTCACTGTGCCGTCCACTGGATACCAATTGGCATGCACGTTCAACAGGCTCATGAAGATGGAAACCATGATGCGGCGGTCGTGGAAATATTCGTCCTCATCCACTTCTTCGATGACCACTACTTTCCCGTCAGCCGGTGCGACGACAATCTTTTCCGTTTCCCCGTTGAATGTGCGCTTGGGGCATCTGAAAAAATTGAGGGCCAGGCAATAAACGATAACGCTGGCCATGGAAAAGAGATAGAAAGGTATTTTGCATTCCAGAGAATAAAAGATAAGGGCATTGGCAACCATCAGCAGGAATAATGCCCCAATTAATATATGTGTGCCTTCTCGGTGTATTCTTATTTTCTTTAATCGTTTCAGCCGCCCCATGGTTTTTCCTGATGATTTTTCGTGGCAAAAATAAACTTAATTTGAAAACCAAGCAAATAAATGGCGGTAGAATTGCTTGGGCGTGATGGAATAGTTAAAAAGAATGTTGTTGTTCATAACTTTCCCTCTGAAGCTTTGCCCATTTCGGCGGGGCGTTCTATCTTTATGCACTTTTATGCCGGATGGCGCAATAAACGATTTGACTTAAACGGAAATATGCAGGATTTTGTTCATTTACATGTCCATACCCAGTATTCTATCCTTGACGGGCAAGCCAGTGTGCAGAAGCTGGTGGATAAGGCGATGGCGGATGGCATGCGGGGGATTGCCATCACAGACCATGGGAACATGTTTGGGGTGAAAGAGTTTTTCAATTATGTGAAAAAGAAGAACAGCGGGACAAAGGACGAGATAAAGGCTTTGAAGAAAAAGGCGGCTGAATTGGAGATAGAGGCAGCTTCTGATGAGGAGAAGAAAGCGGAATGGGAAACTTGCAGGCAGCAGTTGGAGGAGGCGGAAAAGAAGTTGTTCAAGCCGATTATCGGTTGTGAGATGTATGTGGCTCATCGCCGTTTGCACGATAAAGAGGGAAAGGCCGACCAGAGCGGTTACCACCTGATCGTGTTGGCTAAAAACGAGAAAGGTTATCATAACCTGATTAAGTTGGTGTCCAAAGCTTGGACGGAAGGTTTCTACATGCGTCCGCGTACCGACCGTGTGGAATTGGAAAAGCATCGTGAAGGATTGATGGTGGCTTCAGCTTGTTTGGGCGGGGAGGTTCCTAAGCACATCACCAACGACCGTTTTGAGGAAGCCGAGGAAGCGGTCCGATGGTACAAGGGCGTGTTTGGTGAAGATTATTATTTGGAATTGCAGCTTCATAAGGCCACTGTCCCCCGTGCCAATCATGAGGCGTATGGCATGCAGGTGAAAGTGAACAAATACCTGAAGGAGTATGCGAAGAAATATGGCGTGAAGCTCATTTGCACGAATGATGTCCATTTTGTGGACGAAGAAAACGCTGAGGCACACGACCGTCTGATTTGCCTGAGTACAGGAAAAGATTTGGATGACCCCAACCGCATGCTTTATTCTAAGCAAGAATGGCTGAAGACACGTGCGGAAATGAATGCTTTGTTCCAGGATGTGCCGGAGGCATTGGCCACCACGGTGGAGGTATGCGACAAGGTGGAGTTTTATTCCATCGACCATGCGCCTATCATGCCGACGTTTGCAATACCTGAAGCGTTCGGCACGGAAGAAGAATATCGGAAGAAGTTTACGGAAAAAGACCTTTTCGATGAGTTCACTTGTGATGAGAACGGGCGCGTTGTGATGAGCGAGGAAGCGGCTCAGGCGAAGATAGAACGTTTGGGCGGCTACGATAAGTTGTATCGCATCAAGTTGGAGGCGGATTATCTGCGGAAGTTGGCTTTTGATGGCGCCAAGGTGTGTTATGGCGAGCATCTGAGCGATGAGGTGCGCGAGCGTTTGAATTTCGAACTGCATATCATGAAGACGATGGGATTTCCCGGCTATTTCCTGATTGTGCAGGATTTTATTGCCGCTGGCCGCAAGATGGGAGTGTCGATTGGTCCGGGACGTGGCTCGGCAGCAGGCTCTGCGGTGGCTTATTGTTTGGGCATCACAAAGATAGACCCGATAAAGTATGACCTTCTATTCGAACGTTTCCTGAATCCCGACCGTATCTCCTTGCCGGATATTGATGTCGATTTCGATGATGACGGGCGCGGGCAGGTGCTTCGTTGGGTAACAGAGAAATACGGTGCGGAAAAAGTGGCGCATATCATCACGTATGGCACCATGGCAACCAAGCTGGCTATTAAGGATGTGGCGAGAGTGGAAAAGTTGCCTTTGTCAGAGTCAGACCGTTTGACGAAACTGGTTCCCGATAAAATTCCCGATAAGAAGCTGAACTTGGCCAATGCCATTGCCTATGTGCCGGAATTGCAGGCGGCGGAAGCCTCCAATGACCCTTTGGTCAGAGATACGATTAAATATGCCAAAATGCTGGAAGGCAATGTCCGCAATACGGGCGTTCATGCTTGCGGCACCATTATTTGCCGGGATGATATAACGGACTGGGTGCCGGTCAGCACGGCCGACGACAAGGAAACAGGCGAAAAAATGCTGGTGACGCAGTATGAAGGTTCTGTGATAGAGGAGACCGGGTTGATCAAGATGGACTTCCTGGGCTTGAAGACGCTGTCTATCATAAAGGAAGCGATTGAAAACGTCCGGCAAAGTTTAGGCATAGAGTTGGACATCGACAAGATATCCATTGAGGATGCGCTGACTTACCAATTGTACAGCGAAGGGCGGACAGTCGGGACTTTCCAGTTCGAGTCTGCCGGGATGCAGAAATATTTGCGGGAACTCCAGCCCACCACTTTCGAGGACCTGATTGCGATGAATGCTTTGTACCGTCCGGGGCCGATGGACTACATCCCGGATTTCATTGACCGCAAGCATGGCCGCAAACCCATTGTGTATGACATTCCCATCATGGAAAAATACCTGAAAGACACGTATGGCATCACGGTTTATCAGGAACAGGTGATGTTGCTTTCGCGCCTGTTGGCCGATTTCACGCGGGGCGAGTCGGATGCGCTCCGCAAGGCGATGGGGAAGAAGTTGCGCGACAAGCTGGATCATATGAAGCCCAAGTTCATTGAAGGCGGCAAGAAGAATGGCCACGACCCGCAGGTTTTGGAAAAGATATGGGCGGATTGGGAGAAGTTCGCTTCCTATGCTTTCAATAAGTCCCATGCCACCTGCTATTCATGGGTGGCTTACCAGACCGCTTACCTGAAAGCCAATTATCCGGCACAATACATGGCGGCCACCATGAGCCGCAATATTTCCAATATCACGGAAATCACCAAGCTGATGGATGAATGCAAGGCGATGGGCGTATCCGTGTTGGGGCCGGATGTGAACGAAAGCAATTTGAAATTCACGGTCAACAGGAAGGGAGAAATCCGTTTCGGCATGGGTGCCATCAAGGGGGTTGGCGAAGCGGCTGTGCAGGCTATTGTCGAGGAAAGGAAAGCCCATGGGCTGTACAAGGACATCTTTGATTTTGTGCAGCGGGTGAATCTGGCGGCTTGCAACAAGAAAAACATCGAAAACCTGGCTTTGGCTGGTGGTTTCGACAGTTTCAAGGAGTTGAGGCGTGAGCAATATTTTGCCGAAAATGCGAAGGGAGAGTCTTTCATTGAGACCTTGGTCCGTTACGGCAACCGTTACCAGTTGGACAAGGCTTCAGCGGCAAATTCATTGTTTGGCGGCGACAACTTGGTGGAGATTGCCACGCCTGAGATTCTTCCGGCAAATCCTTGGAGCGATTTGGAGCGTTTGAACAAAGAGAGGGATTTGGTGGGCATTTACCTTTCCGCCCACCCGTTGGATGAATATGCGGTTGTGCTGGAGGAAGTCTGCACGGCTCACATGGCCGATTTGGCCAATAAGCAAGCGTGGATGAACCAGGATTTGACGGCAGGTGGCATTGTCACCAAGGTGCGGGAAGGCTACGGGAAGACAGGCAACCCGTTCGGGATTGTCCGTATCGAGGATTTTTCCGGTTCGGAGGAACTGCCTTTCTTTGGCAACGATTGGGTGGAATGGCGCAATTTTCTTGTGCCGGGCATGTTCCTGTTCCTGCGGATGAAGTGCCAGCCCAAGAAATGGAAGCAGGATGAATACGAATACAAGGTGACATCCATCGAGCTTCTTTCGGATGTGAAGGAAAAGGCGGTTGAGAAGCTGACGATAATGGCATCCCTGTCGGCGCTCGATGAGCAGTTGATACAGGACCTTTCTTCGTTGGTGAAGTCGCATCCGGGCAATTCAGACTTGTATTTCAAGGTGAAGGACATCGACGGGCAGATGGCGGTGGATTTCATGTCCCATTCCTTGAAGGTGTCTGTGCAGAAAGATTTGATATCCTTTCTGAAGTTGCAGCCGGAGTTGGATTATAAGATTAATTGACCTTGCGTTCGCCTTTCAGCATCTTTGCTGATGCGGATAGAGGATGCCGTTTGGCAGAGGCAAATTTGGAAATTTCATTTTTCATTTGCCTCTGCGCTCATCTTTGCGTATATTTGCCCTGCGAATATGGGATGCGGCCCGGCAAAATCAAGCCGAAAACTTTGTTTCCCGCTTGTCTTTGCAGCTGCCTTTCGCTATATTTGCACGCATTAATGGTAATCTATAAAATACGAAGTTATGGCAGCAGAAATTAAAGATGCTAATTTTGAGGAATTGTTGAAAGGCAATGAGCGTGTAGTGGTGGATTTTTGGGCGCCATGGTGTGGCCCGTGCAAGCAGATAGCCCCTTATGTGGAGGAGTTGGCAGAGAAGTATGCAGGGCAAATGCTGGTGGGCAAGTGCGATATTGACGAAAACCCGGAGTTGCCTTCTCGTTATGGCGTGCGCAACATCCCCACCATCCTGTTCATCAAGAACGGGGAAGTAGTGGACAAACATGTGGGTGCCGTTCCCAAGAACAAGCTGGAAGAAAAGTTCGAGGCTTTTCTTGCGAAGTGACAACAGGTGTTTCATGCAAAACGACACGATGGCTATGGCACTCGATGATGATTTCTTGTTGGACGACGGCGACGATGAAAAGACGATAGCGTTCATCCGCAACTTTTTGCCGCAAGAGTTGAAAAATCGTTTCTCGGACGATGAATTGTATTATTTCTTGGACACGATATCTGATTATTACGTGTCGAGCGGTTGCTTGGATGTTGCGCCGGATGAAGAAGGCTACATCGATATTGACCGCGACAAGATTGTGGACTATGTGGTTCGTGAAGCGGAGAAAGACGGCATTGGCACTTTCACTGCCGAAGAAATCCTTTGGGTGGTGCAGGGAGAGATGGAATATGCCAACTCCGTAGGCGGCATGGAGTAGCATGGCATGATGCAGAAGCCCCGCCTTTGCAATATGCAAAAGGCAGGGCTTTTTTTCAATTCCTTGTCACAAACTTCCCGCTTTCTGTGATGCTGCTTCCCTGCAAGCGGTAGATGTACAGGCCAGCAGGCAGATTTTCGATGGTGATGTGGTTCTCCACCTTGCAATCTTTGATGCATCGCCCGGCCATGTCATAGATGCATAGGCGGCATGTCTTGGCGTTTTTCACAGTTAATGTGCCATTGTTTGTGCGGATTTCAAATGGTTGCTCAGAGGTGGCATGGATGGAACTGGGCGGTCGGTCTCCTTCCACCATTTCATAGAAATTGTTGAAATCCGTCCATTGCGGGTCTGCATCGGTGTAAGCCTCTGCGGCGCCAAGAGGCACCATTAAATAGCATCCGCCGTCACGGCCATCAAACACAAATGCTTCTTCGCCTAAAACGGGAGGGAACCAGCCTTTGAATATCAAGTAATTGTCCCAATGTGGGTTGCCTACGGGAACTACCCATTTCCAATCATAGAAAGCATGCTTCTTGATTTCTTTCAACCCGGACGGGAATATCAGGTATCCGCTGTACCATCCGCTGAAAGCATAGCTTTCGATAATCTCAAGGTTGTTCTCAAGCGCCCGTTCCAAGTTTTGCACATCATCGTTGAAATCATGCAAAATCTTTTTGTCTTTCGAGTAGATGTCGCCAGTCGCCGAAACAAACACTTCCGTGTTTCCTTCGGCCACTTGCATCTTGCAGCCGGATGTCAGGCAGTGAAGCCCTTTCCCCGGATATGCGCCGGTCACGTACACCATCACTTCATTGCCTGTGTTGAAAGCTTCTTCTGAAACATATTCCACCGTTTTGGGCAGGAAGACGTTCCTTAAACTTTCCTTCTGGTAGAAGGCACGGCTGGGAATGGTGTCCGCGTCCGCTTCTTCTATGTGCAGGGTGGCTAATGCGGGAAGGCAGTCCCGCATGAAGTAGAAATCCGCATCCTCCAAACCGCCAGTCAGCGTCAATACGCCTACTTCCTTTTTCTGTTCTTCCGTCAGTTGTTCAGAGAGTTGGCCGTGGATGGCTTCTATCTCCAAAAAACGTTGCGCTTGCATGCTGGTGATGGGCAGCAAGCATATTAATAATTGTGTGAATGTTTGTTTCATGGCATGTTGTTTTATGGTGAATCATTCAATTACAAATTTCCCGCTTTCCGCAATGTCGCTTCCCTGCAAGCGGTAGATATACATGCCCGCAGGCAAGTTTCCTATTGTGATGTTGTTTTCCACAATGCAGTTTTTGATGCACCGCCCGGCAATGTCATAGATGCAGAGGCGGCATGTTCCGGTATTGTTGATGGTCATTATGCCATTGTTTGTGTGGATTTCCAATGATTGCTCAGAGGCGGCATGGATGGAAGAAGTATCGTATGGGTAATACCCTTCTTCGATGGATTCAAAGGCTTCTTCCCATCGCGGGTCGGCATTTTGGTAAGCCTCCGTGCAGCCGGGAGGGACAATCAATGTGCAATATGGTTTATCGTAATCTCCTGTGTAAAAGTTGAAAACACCTGTCCCCAAACGGGGTGGAACCTTTGCCCTGACCACCATGGAGTTTCCATAGTGGTTAGATGTTCCTGTGGCTAGTTCCCAAAATGCATTTTCAAAGGCGTGGTCTTTGATTTCTTTCAAGGTGGATGGCAACACCACATAGGCGAACCCACAATTTGCGAACTGGTATTTCTCGATGATTTCCAGCCCTTCTTCCAATTCGCAGTGATGGTCATCGGGGTTGCCGCGATACAATATTTTCTTATCTGCGGAATAAACATGCCCATCTTTGTCCACGTATAGCCTTTCGTTGTCGCCGCTTATGGCCAATTCTGTTCCAATGTTGAACGGCTCATTCGGGTAATTCCCCGTCACATACACGCGGGCGCGGCAGTTGGTGAAGGCTTCTTCCGCGATGTATATCAGATCCAAGGGAAGGTGTATTTCCTCCAATGCCGGATGTTCGTAGAAAGCCCGTTCCGGGATGGTGTCCACTTTCGTTTCTTTCAGCACCAGCCTTTTCAGTGAAGTCATGTAATCGCGGATGTAGTAGAAGTCTTCGTCCGCCAAATCGCCGGTCAGCCGCAAGTCCACCACCGCTGGCGCATATTTTTCTTTGATTTCTTCTTTCAGTGTTCCCGGCACAAGCTCAATGTCCAGCTTCAATGAGGCCCATGCAAAGGTGCAGGACAACAAGGATATTATGATGGTAAAAAGTTTTCGTTTCATGGTTTTTGTATTTTGATAGTTTTTTATTCTTCTAATATGATTCTTCCGTTAGATTGCTCCAATGAAGCACCTTTTTCGATTTTCAAAGCACCTGAATCGGACAATCGGACGATGCCTCCGTTCTTGATGGAAACATGGCTTCCTTCCCTTGCCCAAATGTGGGCATGCGAAACGGTGGCACCGTCTATGGTCAGCGTGCCGCCATCGCACACGATGATGCGGCTTCCCGGTGAAAGCGTCATTTCTTGGTGAGCGTTCAGGGTCAGGTTGCCCGAACGTACAATCAGGTTCCCGCAAGGCGTTTCGCCGTCCCATGCCGTGTCATGTGAAACCACCATCGGGCGGCATTCCACGCCATATTCCCCCGTGTTGCGGCTGTTTCCCCGTTCGCTTCCCCATTCAACAACTCCTCCGTTCCCTAAAGTGTCCCATACGTAGCAGGCTGCGTTCACATCTACGGCTATGACTTCATTGTATCCGTCCGCATCAATGTCCCGAATGGCAATGTTCCTGCTTATGGGGCGGTTGGCGGTCAATGGGAAACCGGGAATCAAAGTGCCGTCATAGCGGTAAGCATAAATTTTATTGTTCACCTTGAATAGGATGTCGGCTTTGGAGTCTCCGTCCACATCACCCAATACAGCGACTTCAATATTGGTTTTCCACTCTTTGTTGAGGAACAGGTATTCTTGCTTTATGTATAGGATTTGTTCGCCGGTGTTTTTCCAAGCGTAAACGCCTCCGCGTCCTAAGGCAACAACTTCCAAGTTGCCATCGCCGTTGATGTCGCCTACGGAGAGCCGGTGGTCCAACCCGCTTCCGTTAGCACTGGTGTAAGGAATGGTTTGTGTTCCCCATCCTTCCACTTGTGTGCCATCTAAATTCAAGGCGTAAACATGGCTCGACCGTGTGTGCTTTTGTGAAACAATGATTTCCTTTTCTCCATCGTTGTCCAAGTCACAAATGACAGGGGAAGAGGACAAGTCCGTTTCTGCCATCAATGTAGTCATCAAAGTGCCATCGTGATGGTAGATGGATATGCCTGCATTGTCGTTGCAGAAAATGATTTCTTTGTCCTCGTCATTGTCAAGGTCTGCCACGGCAGGCGATGAATAAGTGTATCCTTCCCCAAAAGCATATTTCTCGGATAAATCTGTGGACAATATGCGCACCGGCGTGTTTCCTCCGCCTTTGCTCACCAGTTCCAATGTCCCGTCGGGGCTGTTGTCTGTATTGTCCAATACAATGCCGTGGTATCCTTTTACCGGGATATTCAACGAATTGTAGTCAGCCCAACCGTCATCGTTGTTGTCCTGAGGTTGAAAGATTCTGATTGCATTTTTGCTTAAATCATCGTTGTCAGTGGGCATTGCAATGATGTAGCTTCCATTGCCTTCAATGTTAGCGATGGCAGGAATGGCAGACACTTTGGTTGGCAAGCAGCCCATGCCCAAGACTTTTTCGGAGTTCCCATCCAGCAGTTCTTTCCCATGGCAAGTCAGGCCGACGATGCGCCCTACGATGGAATCGGGCTCCACACGGTTCATTCCGTAAAAGATTTCCAATAAACCGTCACCGTTCGTATCCGCCAAGTTGATGGAACTGGAGGATTCTGCTTGGTAGCGTGATGTTTTGGGAAATCCTTCTGCCAACGGATAGGCAACCATGCCCGTGACGGAATCAGACAATGATCCGAAATTGTTGAAGTCTGAAATGCCTGCCACTTTGTAATAATACATGGTGAACGGGCGTATGTCGCGGTCTTCATAATAGGATTCCGTCAGTGGCTGTCGGTTCAGCAAAGTGTACGTGTCGTTGGGGGACGTGCTGCGGAAGATGGCGTACCTTTTGTTGCCGCTTCCTTTTCCCCAAAACACTTGGATGGAAGATTCCGTGGTGACTGTTTTCAGACTGTCAGAGCCGATTGGCAATCCTTTCTTTTTTGGGTCAAAAATGAATTTCCATTCTTTCCCATACTCATTAGTGACATTTAATATCAATGTGTCTGTTGGCAAATACGGGAGGAGAGGTGATTCGAAATAAGAAAAGTCTCGTTCATTTATGGCACTATTGTCAGGGGCAATGTCCGGGTAAGCAGACAAACTGTCCTCACATGCATATCTGGGCGAAGAAAGGCATGCTTTAAGCCCGGTAGCTGTGGCTGTTCCTGTATTCCATAGCCTGACTGTCAGGTATGACCACCCGTCATCTTTTTTTGTCACAGATTGTTCTCCAAGAACCAATTCTTGCGTGTGAATGTCGATGTGGAACGTGTCTGCATTCAGTATGCCATCTTCGTCTTTGATGTGCAAGAAAAAGCATACGGCGTTGAAGTCATTCTTCCTCGTTTCCGATGCATCTTTGTCGATGTTGAATCGGAACTTCTTGCCTAATTCCGTATGAGCTTTTGCGGCAATGTTGCCAAAGTCCAAAACAGAATCAACCAAATGGATGTAGGATGAATTGGCACTTAATGTAGCTGTGACATTTGTTAATGGCTCATTCCCGTTGTTGGTCAGTTCAACAGCGGCATTGATGGTGTCACCGGCCACTAACCATGTGCGTTCTTCATCATCGTTGATGAACAGGCTGTGGACTTGCACGTTCGGATTGCTGCCTACGGTGACAGGATACACAAATTCGTAGGGTTCAAAATTATGCGCCGTGATGGTCAGGTAGAACATTCCGGAAGTCCTTGGCTTGAATGTGAAGCGATGAGTCCCGGGACCTTTGATTACTTTGCTGGCATAGGCTTCGTTTCCTTTCATCAGGCAAATCGTGGCGGGTTCCCCCTCGGGAAGGTTTTCCACCTTGAAGGCAATTTCATTCTCCCCTGTCCATAATGGAGGGTCTGTTATCCATGTGACTTGCAGTTTGCGGGGCTTTGATGTCCATATCGGCGTGGCCGGATCTCCTAATAAATGAAGCCGCCAATAGTCTAAGCGAGGTCTATATGTGGCAAAAGCCACTTTGGTATGGATGTATCCCAAGCTGTATTGCTCCTTGCTGTCGGCTGTAGGGGCAAATGCCATATTTAGAAATGTGTTCAGTTGGACATGTTCACTATTGGGTGAGTTCCATCCCACATCCGTATTGCTCATGAAAGCCACGGCTCCGCCATGATTTTTCTTCAGCAAATGTTCGGCAATGCAGTCTTTGTCGAACCGTGCAGGATGGCAACCGCTGGACAGGAACACTTTGGGATAATCCGTGTCCGGCATGTTGTCGATGTCTTCATTGCGGATATATTGCCCTTTATCTTTTGATGAGGCGCCCATGTGCGTGGTTTCGGAATGGTCCAAGTGGTACACGAAATGGAATTGCTTCCCTTCCATACCCGATTGCAAAGCCGAGAGGAAATTTTCGCGGCACAGTTCCGCTCCGTGCGGCAAGATGGTGTCCAACACTTGCGCATGGTCGTTTGCAGTGCAGTTGAAATGGTCGAACAGGTACCAATAATTGTTGTCCCGGCCTTTGCAGAATTGTACAAGGTCATCCATAAAAGCTTTAGAAGTTGTTTGGGGTGACTCTAAGTAGGCATTTGCAATCAGTGAATTTTCAAAATACGAATAGTCGATGTTTCTGTTGTCTGCCCGTTCGTAGCTTAGCAGTTTGGTGACGAAAGTTTCAGCCTCTCTTTTTGTCCGCACGGGGATTCTGCCGATGTAAGAAGAAATTTTGGATTGGTCTGCAATTTTGAAAGGGTCTGGCCCATAAAAATTCCATTTTACGCTGTCAATCACATAATACATGTCTGCGCCGTAATAAGGGTCTCCTTCTTCTTTTTCATGATCGCCATAAGCCAACCTTGCCGGAATGATGTCCGAATCTCCGCCTAACAACACGAAAAGGCTGTTCTTGTTCCACCGCTTTTTCATTTCCAACAAATAGTTCCGTATCTTCTCGGCCAAATCAGAACCGGCATAATCTCGCCCGATTGTCTCCACTGTTTCCATCACGGCCGGCATTCCTGTCTTTGTCCTCCAATCCACCAAGGGCTGGAATGCCTCTCGCAATTCCTCGTTGGTGATCAATACATAGTCCGGCACTAATTCTTCGATTGCATTCATGCTAATGTCTAAGCTGCTTTGCCCGGAATTGGGATTGGTTGAGCTTTTTTGTGGAATCATGGATGATGCATTGGCGTATTGTTCCACATCATCCGGGTTTTCTACCATCGATTTGACATACGCTTTCGACAGCAAGAAGCGGTTTTGTGATTCCGGCTGCGACGTGTCTATGGATGCATCGCCTCCCATGCTGTACTCCAACGTGATGGCGATGTCCCTTAGTTGCAGTTCTCTCAACGAAGGTTTATAGACGAATGGGTGGAAAGCTATGGACACGACATGGTAACCGTGTATCATTCGGTCAGCAATGATGGTTGCTGTGTCAGCCGGATAAACGGGCGCAGCCCAATAAGTGGAATCCGGCTCTATGAATCCATTTGTGGATTGCCCTATTACTTGCGGTGGCTGGACAGGGAGCAGAAAGTAAGAGCCCTCCAAAGTCCTTTCATTGCTTGCTTGTATTTTCAGACCTGTAACCGAAGCTTCTGCCGGTATGGCAAAATGGCGGGTTAATACAGGCAGTTCAGGTTTCCCGATTTCTTGGGTGGTGTTTTCTCCCCATATCCTTACAATGTCATAGCCCTTCCATTCCTTGTATGAAATATCCTGTTCATTGACAGTTAGTTCATATTCTAACTGTCCCCAGCATGGCAAGAGGTGCAGCAAGGTTATTATGGTGATAAAAAGTGTTCGTTTCATGGCATGTTGTTTTATGGTGAATCATTCAATTATAAACTTCCTATTTTCCGCGATGTTGCTTCCTTGCAAGCGGTAGATGAACATGCCAGCAGGCAAGTTTTCCACTGTGATGTTGTTCTCCACCCTGCAATCCGTGACGCATCGCCCGGCAATGTCATAGATGCAAAGGCGGCATGTTCCGGCGTTTTCTACAATCAAGGAAGAACCTTTTATTTGGATACGGCATGGCGATTTGTGCAATTCTGCCAGTTTGCTGCCTCCTATCGTTGGATAAAAGAATTTCCACCAATAAGGGTCATTCTTGTACGCATCTTCGCATCCCGGAGGAATGGTCAGTTGGGGTGTCACCGCATTCTCTAAAAAAATGCCGAAAGGGTCGCCAAGGCAAACGGGAGGTGTAGTGCTTTGGCAAGTTACATGGCCAAGAAGGTACATGCTGCCGGAGCCATTTGTGGGAGCAGATGGTTTTATCCAAAAACTTTTGTCTTCAATAGTTCCCAATGAAGTAGGCAAGATGACTTTATATATCCAGAAGCAATCCATGAATGCTTTTTCTCCGATTTTGTCAGTGCCTTCTGCCACAGTATATACGCCGTCTTTTGCCCTGTTCTCAACAGGAAAGAGCAGTAATGTTTTTAAATCGGCGGTATAAAGGGCATCATTCAGGATGGCCAGTTCATCTCCCGAAGCGGTGAAAGAGAGCAGATAAGAATCTTTGAATGCGTGGTCTTCTATTTTTACCGGGAACGTATTCCAGTGCAAATTCTCTAAATGAAAAGAAGATGAGAAAGCATAGCTTTCGATTACTTCCAATGCTTTGGGCAATGAAATCTTTTCGATGTCCGTGTCTGCCAATCCATATCCCGGTATGGTGTCCACCTGTGCGTCTGTCATGTCCAACACGCGGAGCGATTCCATGCTTCGCAGTGCGGCGAAGTCGCTGTTGCAGAGTTCCCCCGTCAAGGTGAGTTCTTCCACGGTTGCCATTTGTTCTTCCGTCAGTTGTTCAGCCAGTTGGCCGGGAATGGCCTTTATTTGCAATGTGCGTTGCGCTTGCAGGCCGGTGCAGGGCAGCAAGGTTATTATGGTGATAAAAAGTGTTCGTTTCATGGCATGTTGTTTTATGGTGAATCATTCAATTATAAACTTCCCGCTTTCCGCGATATCGTTTCCCTGCAAGCGGTAGATGTACATGCCCGCAGGCAGGTTTTCTATTGTGATATTGTTCTCCACCTTGCAATCTGTGATGCATCGCCCGGCAATGTCATAGATGCAGAGGCGGCATGTCTCGGCGTTGTTTATGACAAGCGAGGAACCCTCTGCATGGATGGCCAATGATTCTTCAGAAGCCATGTTGATGGCCTGTGGAGGTTCCAATGGGGAATACCCTTCTAATATGTCATCGAAGATGGCGGGATTCGTCCATTGTGGGTCTGCATCCCGGTAAGCATCCGCACATCCCGGCAACACAACTAAATAGCAAGGCACATCTTTGTTAAATACAAAGGCATCGTTGCCAAGCAATGGAGGCGTTGGGGCTTTTATGAAGATGGAGGTTCCCTGCATATTCGCTTTTGTTACCGAAACCCTTGTCCAAAGGACATGATGGAAAGCATGGCTTTTAATTTCTTTCAGCGTGGAGGGGAAAACAAGGTAATCGGCAAACATGTTTGTTTCAAATGCATGGCTTTCAATGGTCTCCAATCCTTCTTGGAACTCATAGCAGTAAATAGGCCCGGCACGATACAACACCTTTTTGTCTGCGGAAAAGATGTTTCCGCTGTTTTCTTGGCATAGATGCTCATTGTCGCTGCTCACCCTCCATCCAAGGTGTGGCTCCATCTTTCCTTTCGGGTATTTCCCTGTGATGTATATTTTCAAATAGGAATTTGTGCTTGCGAATGCTTCGTCTGAAATAGATTCCAATCCCAAAGGAAGCATGATTTCTACCAACGACGGATGGCCGTAGAATGCCCTTTCCGGGATGTTTGTCACGCTTGTTCCTTTTAAATCCAGCTTTGTCAATGCGGGCAATTGGTCGCGTATGTAGTAGAAATCTTCGTCTGCCAAGTCGCCGGTCAACACCAATTCCCTCAATGTCCCGATTTTGTCTTTTGTCAATTCTTCGATTTGGTTGCCTAATCCGCCGGGAATGCTTTCAACGTTCAGCACATCGCCCGCTATATAGTGGAACAAAAAGAATTCTCCCCAATAAGGGTCGTTGCGGTACAGTTCTTCGGACTGTTCAGGAACGTTGAGTTTGGGAAATGTGTAATCCTCCCGGTTGTAGCCAAACACATCGCCGTCGCATGCAGGCGGGTTCTCCGCTTGGCAGTTGATGGATTTGTGTCCTCCCACCAATGCATTGGCGCCAATTTTCAGCAAGGAAGCCGGGAGGGTTATGTGAGACAAGTTGGCATCTGCCAATGCGTTCGCTCCTATTTCCTCTGTCCCCTCCTGTATGTAGGGGAATATGCCGGGAAGGCATGTCAGCACTTTCTTGCGGTCTGCCGTGTATAGCACTTTTTCTTCCAACAGAAGCTGCGTTTCATCTGTCACATAGAACTCCATGCGGCTGTAACATCCTTTGAACACATGTTCCCCTATTTTTGACGGTGCGCCTCCCCAATACACATAAGCAAGCAAAGCGGAATTGGCAAAGGCGTGGTCTTCCAGCACATCCAATGCAAGGGGAAGGTGCATTCTCCGCAATGGGCTGCCCATGAATGCTTCGCGGGGAATTGTGTCCACCGTTGCGTCTTGCAGATTCAAGATATTCAAGGCGGGCATTTCTTTGAATGCGGCAAAGTCGCTGTTGCAGAGTTCTCCCGTCAGGGTGAGTTCTTCCACGGTTGCCATTTGTTCTTCCGTCAGTTGTTCAGCCAGTTGGCCGGGGATGGCCTTTATTTGCAATGTGCGTTGCGCTTGCAGGCCGGTGCAGGGCAGCAAGGTTATTATGGTGATAAAAAGTGTTCTTTTCATGGCGCAAGGGTTTTAGTAAAGCAATTTGCGGGTTTCTTTCTGCCCGTCCTTGTAGGTTATTTCCGCGATATAGATGCCTTTTTGCGGGAGGCTGATGGTGGCAGGGCAGGGCGTTTCGTAAACGCCTGCCAAGCTGCCGTTCGTGTTGAACAGGCGGATCTCAGATATGTCATCATTGTTTAAAAAGTGGAGCATTCCATCCTTCATCCATGTTATGGATGCGGTTGGCATTTTGTGGGATGGCATGTTTACAGGTTCGAAGAACAGTTTCCAATAAGGATCATCTTCGTATGCTTCTTTATATTCTGGAGGAATTCTCAAAGATGGCCGGTCTCGGACGATGTTCAGACCGAAGGGGTCGCCATGGCAAACGGGCGGCGCAGGGCTTGAGATGATGACTTGTAGCAGCAGAAATTCATAATAATGCCTGTTGGCGTTCCCTGTTGGCGTTAGTGGGGTAATCCAAAAACTTTTTTCTCCAATCTCTTGTAATGTCTCAGGCAAGATAACAGTGGATAGTTCGGTATCCATAAACGCTTTTTCTCCAATTTTGATGGTGCCATAAGGCACATTGTATTCTGTATTATAATCTCGACCTTTATAATAAGGAGGAAAGAGGAGCAATGTTTTTAGATCGGAAGTGTAGATAGCATCGTTTACAATTGTAAGTTCATTGTCGGAAACAGTGAAAGACATGTAACCATAGCATCCTTCAAAGATGTGGTCTCCTATTTTTTCCGGGAATTTGTTCCAGTTTAACTCTTGCAATCGGCGTAGGCGAAAGAAGCCGTAGCTTTCGATTATCCGCAACGCTTTAGGCAATGAGATTTTTTCTAAGACAGGATAAGTTTCATCAGAAATCTCATCTTTGAAAGCATATCCCGGTATGGTGTCCACCATCGCATCGGTCATGTCCAACACGCGGAGCGATTCCATGCTTCGCAGTGCGGCGAAGTCGCTGTTGCAGAGTTCCCCCGTCAAGGTGAGTTCTTCCACGGTTGCCATTTGTTCTTCCGTCAGTTGCCCGGCGAATTGGCCGGGGATGGCTTCTATCTGCAATGTGCGTTGCGCTTGCATGCCGGCGAGGGGCAGCAGGCATGAAGCTATTGTAATGATAAAGTAAAGCCGTTTCATGGCATCCTCCTTTCCTTATTTCGTCAGAATCATCCGTTTGGTGTCAATCACTTTGCCGTCGGCAATCAAGGAGTAGAGGTACATGCCCGCTTCCAGGCGGCCGCCTTCCACGGTGACCGTGCCTGCGCCTCCGCCTGTTATCGGGAAAGCATCCACTTGCGCCCCGTTCATGTCGTAGATGTAGAGGGCAGCGGAACGCACATTGTCAGGCAGCACGTAGGCAATCTCCGTGTTTTCCGTGAAGGGGTTCGGCTCGTTCTGTCCCAATGCCGCCACCACTGCTGTGCTTTCTTCCATGCCGGTGGATGCAGGGGCTTTCTGCATGTTGGCTTTGCCGCTGGCGATTGTCTCCAAGCGGGCGACCTCCGCTTTCAGTTCGCCGATGCAATGCACGAGCAGCGGAATCATCTCGATGTAGTTGATGCAGGGGTTGCCTTCCTGGTCTTCGTAAACGAGGTCGGGGAAGGCTTCGCGCAAGCCGTCCACGGAGATGCCGTAATGTTTCTTGGTGTATGCCTGGCTGTTGAGGGGCAGGGCGGATGTTTCCACGCTGGCCGTGTCGCCCTCAATGGCGTTGGCCGATGCAGCGGTGCGGGAAGATTTCCATTGGTATTGCAGCACCGTCAGGGAAGCGAGCTTTTCAGCGATGGATGCTTCGCCCTCGTCCTTGCTGGCAGATGTGGGGCGGAAGATGTCTCCGCCGCCTATGATGGGCGGGATGACGATGGAGTCCATGTCATCTCTAACGTTGAAAACCAGCGTGTTTGTGGTCAATTCCCCATTCACATGCACATTGCCGTCGAAATAGCCTGCATAACGCCCGCCGATGTATTTCCCGTTGTTGATGTTGCACGTGCCATAGATTCCCGCGCCTTTCTTGGTGCCTAACAAGGAACCGAACACGCCGTAGTTGTATCCATCCGAAGTGTTGCCTGCCGTGCCGTAAACGCCATACGCCCTGCCGCCGCTGATGCCTTCGATGGAATGGGCATTGCCGCGCACGCCGACGTTGAAAATGCTGGGGACGACCAAGTTGTTTGCCTCCACGGCATGCCCCCAATCGTAGTTTTCAGGCGTGCCGCTGCGCTCCACGATGACAGGGTCGCGCCCGTTGCTTGTCACGCTCATTTCGCCGCGTGCCAGCCCTTCGCCGTTCACAGAGAGGGCGGAAAGCGGCGTTTCTTCAGACTTCACGGCGACGTTCCCGTTCGGGTTCACGATGAGTTGGGCGGATACAGCCACGCTTGCCCAGCAAGCCATGGCAAGGATGAATGCTTTTTTCATGGCGAAATAGTATTATGGGTTGAACTTGCCCGCAATTTATAAAATATATTTTAAGAATCAAAACCGGATGGAGGATGTTTTTCACGGTCTCAACAAATTTATTTATGATAAGCATAAATAATGCAAAAAAACGTTGTCAGCGATAAGCGGAATGGTTTTTGTGGCGAGTGGGAAAATACTCCCCAAAGGTTTTTGAAAATTCTTTCTAAGGTTTTCTCCCAAACGTCAGGAGGTTTTGCTTGAAACCTTGGAGGTTTCCGGGGATTCCTGGTTTTAGGTCCCAGATTTCAATTCATCTCGCGCCCCGGCGCGGTTTGCCGTCTGCCGGAAAGTTTCCCGATAAAATCATGAATTTTACAGGTAAAATGCATTCACTTTACAGGTAAAATTTGCGTTTTTACAGGGAATGGCGCGTTTGCCGGGGCAGATGCGTTCCGGGGATTTTTGCTTGGTCTGGAGGAGAAGCATTGGGCGGACACCTCTTTGTTGGGCGTTTAAACTGTCAGGTCCAATGGGAGGTCGCTGATGTCTTTCAGACGTTTCCCTTGGATCAGGATGTTTAGCAATTCAATGGAATCTTCTGCTTGGATTTCATTCACGGCTTTCGTGAGTTCATATAAAGCGAAGTGATATACACAATCAATGTCTCCAGTTCCCATGGCTAAGGAAGCTAAGCGGGCAGGCATGGGTTCGCCTGTTACAACGACGATGTGCGGCAATCGCCCTTTTCTGTTTCGGATAAGTCCAAGAGCCTCTGTGCGGCTATTTTGCGCACGGTCGCTGCGCATGGTCCATTTGGCGGAAATGGATGCGTGAAGGATGGGAAGCCCTCCATTATCCTTTCTGATGTCTGTCAATTTGCAGACCGTGCCGTCAACAATGAAGGATTCTCCGTTGATAGTTTCATCGGGTTCGGCCTCACGGTAAATGACGATATCGGGTGCCACCATGTAGTCGTTGCCCATGCTTGCGGCCAAGCGTGCATCGTTTTTTGTCAGTTGGGTCAGGTATTCTAAGTGTTCGTATTGTGCAAAACTGCTTGTTTTCATGGAATTGCGGTTTCCCAGTTTGGCTATGTGCCATTTGCCGGGTCGCAAATTCTGGAGATGTGGGAACGTATTTGTAAGGAAGTTCATGCTTATTTGCTCAAACTTTGCGCCGGAAGTTTGGCCTACGGCTTTTTCATGCACTTCTGCCATGAGCCGACTGGCTATTCCTCGTGCTATGTTGGCTGATAGTTTGGAGGAACTGTCCGCATTGCTTGGAATGCCTTTGCTGTCGATGGTCAGCACGCCATTAGATAGCAACTCTTGATGATACCGTTTCCGGGCTTCTGTGATAAGTGCGTTCATGCTCTAAAACTTGTTTGATTTGCAGTCCTACGTTCATGGCGACGGGCGGCGGGAAAGCGTTCCCGATCATGCGGCAAGCGGTTGTTTTCCGCTGCCCGAAGCTCCAATTGTCGGGAAATCCCTGCAACCTTGCCAGCATCCTTGGCGTGAGCCGGGGCATTCCTTCAAAATCAGCGGCGGGCGCTTCGTTGGCAATGCCTTTCCCATCGATGCCCAGTTCGGCCCAAGCAGCCCTTGCCCTTGTTGGACCCAAGTCTGGCCCTCCGTGTTTTTTGCTTCCGCCCACGAGGGTGGGCGCTATCCTGTTGGCTTGCTTTCTCCATTGTGTCGCGTTTTTCCAGCCGTTGGCGGCCATTAGGTCATAGAGCGTTTCGCCCACGGTGCGGGGAGGTTCCTGCGCCTTTTGCGGGAACAGGAACGTGTCGTCCAAATCTTTCCGTATCCCGATGATGACGACCCTCGGACGCAGTTGCGGCACGCCATAGTCAGAAGCGTTCAGCAGTTGGATGTGCGGGTTGTAGCCTGAAAGGCTCAATTGCCTCAAGATGTTCTCCCTGTATCCGTTGAATTTGGCATCCAGAAGGCCGCGAACGTTTTCAATCATCACGGCGCGCGGGTGGATTTCCTCCACCAAGCGGAGCATTTGCGGGAACAAGTCGCGCTCGTCTTCTGCGCCAAGCTGTTTGCCAGCTACGCTGAACGGGGGACAAGGAACCCCGCCGGCCAGCAGGTCCGCTTTGTCGCGGAAAGGCAATCCGTTGAAGTCATGGATGTCCTTGCACAACACATTCCACTGCGGACGGTTATGTTCCAAGCACTTGCAATAGTCTCTTTCGTATTCGACCAGTGCGATGTGGGAGAACCCGGCCATTTCCAAGCCTAATGCTTGCCCGCCAGCTCCTGCGCATATTTCGATGGATGTGTACATGTCAGACGGAATTTTTGGCAAATATAGTGAAAGGCGAGTGCAAAGGCAAGCGGGAAACGAAGTTTTTAAACTGGCCTTTGCCGGACTGGATCCTGTATTTGCCTCGGCGAGTCTTTTTTTGCTTCGCGGGATGGCAGGCGGCGCGGCATTCCTTTTTGCCGGGACGTTGCGGCATGAAAAAACCGGCTGCTGCAGCCTTGTCGCTGCAACAGCCGGAAAAACATGCGTATGAATTGAGAAAGTGTTTTTATCCTATTGGAGGATTATTTTCTGCCCGTCGCGCACATATACGCCCGGCAAGGGCTTCTTCACCATGCGGCCGGAGAGGTCATACACGGGGCCGTCCTCTGCTGCATCGTAGCTTTCAGCCTGGATGCTGGTGGCAGGCCCGTCGCCGAACAGGGAGGAGACCATGCCCAGCTGGGCATCCGTCAGCAGGTTGATGTAGAACAGGTTGCACGTCCCGTCCTTGGTCAGCTCATAATCTCCCGCTGCCAGGCGGCAGGTGTATTGCTGGGCGGACATGGCACGTTTCTCGCCGTTTACCTTGATGCTGGGGTCGTCGTTCGGGCCGAACACCAGGACCAGCGTCATTTCCTGCGGCACGGTGAAGCGCACGCTCGTGGACGATTCCATCTTCAGGCAGTAGCCATACGTCTCGCCGCCCACAGTGACTTCGCCTTTGCTGCCGGAGAGGTTGCCGTCGATGGCGTAATAATCGTTGCTCGGCCCCTCTTTGGTGAACCAGCAGGCATAGTCCGATTCCGGCACCGGCAGAGGTTCGGGTTCGGGCGTTTCCTCTTGTTCGGGTGCCACGAAGCCCATCAGGTCGATGTAGAACAGGGTGCAGTCCTCGATGCCTGTGATGTCATACTCGCCGGCTTCCAGGTCGCGGATGAAAATCCTTGCGGCTTCCACTTCCTCTCCATTGATGCGGAGGCTCGGCGTGCCGTTCGGGCCGAACACCATCATCAGCGTCATCGGCGTGTCGATGGTGAACTGGATGCGGGTGTATGCGTCCATGATGAGGCCCCATTCGTAGGTTTTGCCGCCGATGATGGCCTTGCCGTCGCCGTCCGTCAGGTCGCCGTCGATGCGGAAGAACGCATCGGATGCGCCCTCTTCCGTGAACCAGCAGGCATGTCCCTCTATCTCTATCGGCTCCGGTTCGGGCGTGGGTTCCGGTTCTGGCTCAGGTTCGGGTTCCGGCTCCGGCTCTGGTTCAGGTTCCGGTTCTGGGTCGGGTTTGGAATTGCCGCTGTCCAAGGTGATGTAGAACAGGTTGCAGCTGCCGTCTTTCGTCAAGGTGTATTCGCCGGCTTCCAAATCGGTGGCATATACTTGCGAGCCGATTTCTTGCTTCTCCCCGTTGATCTTGATGCTCGGCGCTTCGTTCGGGCCGAATACCAAAGTCAGTTCCATCGGTTCGTCGATGGTGAAGCGCACGGAAGTGCTGCTTTCCATCTTCAGGCAATACTCGTAGGTGGTGTCGCCCACGGTGACTTCGCCCTTGCTGTTCGAGAAGTTGCCGTTGACGGTATAGAAGTCGTTGCTTGGCCCTTCTTTGGTGAACCAGCATGCATATCCTGATTCCGGCACGGGAACTGGCTCTGGATCCGGGTCGGGCGTCGGTTCGGGTTCCGGCTCTGGTTCGGGATCGGGGGTCGGTTCTGGCGTGTCGCCGGCACCGGTGGAGCCGAAGATGCCTCTCAGCGAAGTCTTATAGTTGGTCACGGCGTTCTTCAACGCTTGGTCCACGTCATAGCTGGCATCGTCCGTGGCATTGTTGAACGTCCACTGGAAGTCGCCGTGCTGCATGCGCCCTGCGCCGTATGCTCCCTTCACGATGGCAGGAACGTCTGCGGCGGCATCCGGCGTGTAGCTGTACATGATGCTGCTGTTGGTGTCGAAGTTGTTGTAGCCTGTGCCGCCTTTCTTGGTTTTCACGGACGAAGGCACCTTTTCGTTGCGGGTGCTGGCTTCGTAAGCGTCAAACTCGGTGTTGTCTTCCTGGTAAGTCACGTAGCGGAACTTGCTGGACTGCTCTGCGAACACGTTGCCGTAGGACTTGATGATGCCACCGTCTTCACCGGAGAAAGTGCCTTCGCTGTCACCGGCGATGTCCGTGCCTTGCATGGAAATCATCATCGGCTTGTTGGTGTTGCGGAAGTAGTTGTTCTCCACGAACACGCTGGAGGCCATTGTGGAACCCACGCCGTATTTGGCGCAGCCGTCGAAATAGTTGTTGTAAACATGCGCGGAATAAGAGCGGATGCGCGGGTGGCGGCTGTCGGAATGGTCGAACCAGTTGTGGTGGTAGGTGATGTACATCCCGTCGTTCTCGCCGCTCAGTCCCAAGAGGCATGCCTTGCCGCTGTCCCAGAAGTGGTTGTAGGAGAAGGTCACGTAGTTGGACTTCTTGCAGTCCAAGGCACCGTCGCCCTTTGCTTGGTCGGCATCGCTCCCGGCATCGCCGTAGAACATGTCGCAATGATGCACCCAGATGTATTCGTTCTTGGCTTGTAGGCCCACGTTGTCGCCCTCGCCGCTATGGCAGTTCATGAACGCAAGGTTGCGGATTTCCGCGCTGATGGTGTTTTTCAGGCGGATGCCCCAGCCGTCGGCCACAGCGTCATTTCCCACACCTTCGATGGTGATGCCCGGACAAGTGGTCTTGCTGCTCATGTCCACCACGATGTCGCCTTTGTCGGCATCGCCCGGCACATCCACTTGTCCCACGATGCGGAACACGAACGGGCGGTTGTCATATCCCTTCTTCACTCCGTTCAGGATGGTTTGGAAGCCCGTGCAAGTCGTGGTGGAACCGTTGCTGCTCATCACCACGTCGCAACTCACGTTGTCTTTGTTGCCCTCGGTGATGTAGATGACTACGGCATTGTTTTTCAGCGTGCCGTCCAGTTTGTACGCGCCGGGCGCGTGGTTGCCTTGGAAAGCGAAGCCTGTGCGGTCGTGCGCTTTCACTTCAAACACGTCGGATTCGGCGGCTTCCGCCGTCATCTCCGCGCCTTCGCTGTCAATGGGAACGACTTTGAAGCGGTATTCGCCTGCTGCAAGCCCCAAAGCATCTGCGCGCCCGTAGCTGCCGTAGTCGCGCACCAATTCAGAATCCAGCTTCAGGTATTCGCCGCCGGATGCCGGTTGGTAATACACTGCATACGTGGAAGCCCCGTCCGTCAAGCCGAAAGTGACGTAGCCGGACTCCAGCCATCCCCCTGCCTCGCGGATGGCGACAGCAGAGAAAGCGGGGACTGTTGCGAGCATGCACAATGCCCCTGCCAAATGTTTTTTCAATTTCATCGTTTTTTGTTTTTCAGGTTATTAGATAAAGGAAAGTCCCGGTTGCCTGCCCGTCGGAGCAGGCAGCCGAGGCTTTCGGGAATTTCTCAGCGGATGATGATTTTCTTGCCGTCCTGGATGTAGATGCCCGGCTGCGGGTTCTTCACGATGCGCCCGGAGAGGTCATAGATGGGGCCGGGTCCCGTGGCGTCTTCTTCGTAAAGTTTCGCAATGCGTGTCGGGTCGCTCATCGGGGTCAGGTCGATGTAGAACAGGTTGCATGTGTCAACCTTCTTCAACTCGTAACTGCCTTCCTTCAGGTCAATCGTCCATGTTTGCGGCAATGACTTGTATTTTTCGCCGTTGATGGCCACAGAGCATTTGGTTCCGTCTTCCGGCCCGAACACCAAGGTGAGCGTCATCGGCTCGCTGATGGTGAAGGTGATGCTGGTGCTGCTTTCCATCTTCAGGCAATAGTCATACGTCACGCCGTTGAGCGTTACCGAACCTCTGCTGTTCGACATGTTGCCGTCGATGGTATAGAAGCTGTTGCTCGGCCCTTCTTTGGTGAACCAGCAGGCGTAGCCTGACTCAGGATCAGGGGCAGGAGTGTCGGGGTCGTCATCGTCTTCGCCCGGTTGTTCAGGGTCTGTTCCCGGATCGGGCGTGTCGCCTGCGCCGGTGGAGCCGAAGATGCCCACCAAAGATGTCTTATAATTGCTCACAGCATCCTTCAGAGGCTGGTTCACGTCATAGCTGGCATCGTCCACCGCGTTGTTGAACGTCCACGTGAAGTCGCCGTGCTGCATGCGTCCTGCGCCGTATTGCCCCGTTACGATGGCGGGAACGTCTTCGGCAGCATCGGGGGTATATTCATACATGATGCTGGCATCGGTGTCGAAATTGTCATAGCTGGTGCCGCCTTTCTTGGTTTTTACCGAAGAAGGAACTTGCTCGTCGCGTGAAGAAGCCTCGTAGGCATCAAACTCCACATTGTCCTCTTGGTAGGTGACATAACGGAAGTTGCTGGACTTCTCTGCGAACACGTTGCCGTAGGACTTGATGATGCCGCCTTCCTCGCTGGAGAATGTGCCTTCACCGTTCACGATGTCTGTGCCTTGCATGGAAATCATCATAGGCTTGTTGGTGTTGCGGAAATAGTTGTTTTCCACAAAGGCGCTGGAACCCATTGTGGCACCTACGCCGTATTTGGCGCAACCATCGAAATAGTTGTTGTAGATGTGTGCGCTGTAACAGCGGATGCGTGGGTGGCGGCTGTCAGAGTGGTCGAACCAATTGTGGTGGTAGTTGATGAGATAGCCGTATTCATCCGCGCCGTTGCTCAAGAGGCAGCATTTCCCGCTGTCCCAGAAGCGGTTGTAAGAGAAGGTGACATAATTGGATTTCTTGCAATCCAATGCGCCGTCGCCTTTAATCTGGTCGGCATCGCTCCCGGCATCGCCGTAGAACATGTCGCAATGATGCACCCACACATAGTTGTTGTCCTGTTGCAAACCGATGTTGTCGCCTTCGCTGCTATGGCAATTCATGAAGGCAAGGTTGCGGATTTCCACGGAAGTCGCGCTTTTCAAACGGATGCCCCAGCCGTCGGCCACGGCGTCATTTCCCACGCCTTCCACCGTCAAGCCCGGATATGAGGCGGATTTACTGGCGCTTGCCATGTCAATCAAGAGGTCGCCTTTGTCAAGTCCTGAAGGGTCTTTTAGTTGCCCGATGATTCGGATGGCCACAGGCTGGACAAGGTCTCCGTCTTTAATGCCGACACGCACGCCCTCTAATATGCCTTGCAAGCCTTTGTAGCTGCTGCCAATGGCATCGTTGGTCACACTGTTTTGGTTTTCGGCTGTGACATAAATTACGATGGCTCCGTTCTTCAGCGAACCATCCATGTTGTAGGCACCTGTCACCTTGTTATTTGCAAAGGCAAACCCGGCACGATCGTGCGCACGTACCTCCACCACGTCTGATTCTGCGGCTTGGTCAGCCATCTCTGCACCTTCGGCATCTACGGGAACTACCTTGAATTGATAGCTGCCTGCCGTCAGGCCCAAGGCATCGGCACGTCCGTAGTCGCCATAGTTGCGCACCAATTCGGAGTCTAACTTCAAATACTCTCCGCCGGACACTTTATAATATACAGCGTAGGTGGAAGCCCCGTCCACTAAGTTGAAAGTGACGTAGCCGGACTCCAGCCATCCCCCTGCCTCGCGGATGGAGATGGCGGAAAAAGCAGGCACGGACAGCAACATGCCCAATGCCATAAGGAAGTAATTCTTTAATCTCATCTTTTTTGTTTTTCTTGTTATTAGATTTTTGAATGTTGCAAAATAAGCTAAGAAAGAACGAAAAGATGTACAATATTCGACTTATATTGTAGAAAAAATGATTTTGCTTATGGGAATAATTTATACTGAAATAATTGATATACAAATAGTTACAAACTGAATTCGTAAGTCTTTACGCCTTCCTTATGGGTGCTTATGGAAAAAAGGAACGTTTCATGGCCGGCTTTATATGCTTGCATCGGAATGGAGAAATACGCCTTCTTTGTGTAGGCTTCGATGTCGCCTTGCCGGTCATGGTAGAATTGGAAAACCAGGTGTTGCCCGTCTCCTGTTTCGATGCAATGGAACGCATGTTCTTTGTCTTTCCCCTTCACCAGCAGCACCATGTTCAGGTAGCCGCCGCTCATCCAGATGCTTTGCACGTCCACCGGGTCGGTCTTTATCTCGCCTTCCCATCCTTGCACGGGAGGTGCAGAAAAGATGCTGCTTAAGGAATAGAGGTATGCCGCGCGGTTTTCAGCATCCGTTATTTCATAGATTGCGATGACCCGGTACAGGGAATCCGGCGTCAAGCCGGGAAAACCGGCAGGATTTTCTATGGAATAGCCATCTGAATGGTCGGGGCATAAACGGGCGGCGCGTCCTTCTGCATCGGTGCAGATGGAGAGGATTTCCGTCAGGACGGAAGGATAGATGCTTTCTTCGTCTTTGCATCCTCCCAAGAAGAACATGAATCCGATGAGGAACAACGCTTTTTTCATCCGCAGACGGAAAGATGGTTCTTCAACGGGTTGGCATACATCTGCAACATCTTCCGGCGCAGGAAGCCTTCATCCTTTCCGGGAATGGAGATTTTTGCCAGTTGTTTTTCCAAGTAATCTTCAAAATGGCATGCTTCGTCGCTGGTATAATGCCCTTTGAAGTCCGTGTTGCCCGACAACAAGTCTGCCGCAATGTAGTTGTTGGGGTAAAGGTGGTAATGGAGGAATATTTCCCGGTCGATGGCGTGGGCTACTTGGTTGAACAGTTCCTGTTTGGGCAAGGATTCGCTCCAGTTGGCCATGATGTCGTTTAAGGGTTGCCCGGTGCAGAAATGCACCTTCCCTTTGTGTCCTGTCAATCCGGTCGCCATGTTCTCCAAATCGTCTGCGGGGGATTTCTTGAATCCTTCGATGTCCCGCTTCAATTGGAACTCTTTTGCCTTCAGGAAATCGCAAGGGTCGTATTCGTAGGAGATGGACAATGGGACGATGTGCAAGGCACGCAGGCGGTTGATGAGGGTGCCTTCGCCGCCCATTGCCAGCATCTTCAGCAGGCTGTCCTGCGTGCGGTCGTCAGCGTCTTTCGCCCTTCCCTCGCGTTGGGCAATCCAGATGGATTGTTTCTTCTCGCCGATGGCGTAATGGATGTAGCGGGACAAGCGTGCGGACGATTCCAGCATTTGGCGCATGCCGGGGGATCGTTGCACGATGAACGACTTGTTGATGCGCACGAATTTCTGGATCCACGGGTAAATGAGCAGGTTGTCGCCGATGGCTATCTCCACAGTGTCAAGCCCTCTGTCCGCCAAAAGGATGGAGAGGAAAGCCGAGTCCAGGATGATGTCCCGATGGTTGGATATATACGTGCAGGCAGCCGGAGGGTTGCTTTCCAATGTCGTGTAGTCCAAGGCGAGTCCTTTCGTCGTGGCTTCCACCAAGTTCCATAAAATCCCGTAACAGAGTTTGCGTTGGAACTCTTTGGTGGTCTTGCATTGGCGGATTCTTTCGGCCAGCACATCAAATGGCATGTCGGGGACAGCGGCACAGGCTGCTTTCCTGAAGTCCGGGTCGGCAATCAATTCTTCGAAAACGGACGGGAGTTCTTCATCGCGGTAGGGGCGAATCTCGTCAAATTCAACAGGTGTTTCCATAAAGCCTGATTATTGTTGCTATGCAAAGGTGCTAATTTTCTGTGGCTTCATCAACAGAATTACGGAATATTAAGGAACGAATCCTCAATGATGTCGCTCATTATCTCTTTCATGCCGATGCCTGCCGCCTGTGCTTGCTGGGGGATGAAGCTGGTGGCTGTCATGCCGGGCGTGGTGTTGATTTCGAGCAAATTGATTTTTTCGCCTTCGGTGATGATGTAATCCACGCGTACCAATCCTTTGCATCCCAAGATGTCATAAATGGCGGAAGTAAGCGCCTGCACTCGTCCGGCCAGTTCCGGGCTGAGGCGCGCGGGGGTGATTTCGGTGACCTGCCCGTTGTATTTCGCGTTGAAATCGAAAAATTCATTCTTGCTCACGACTTCCGTGATGGGCAGCACAACGGATTTCCTGTGGGTCTTGTAGCACCCGTTGGCCAGTTCGATGCCGTCCATGTAGGCTTCTATCATGGCATCGTCAGACTCGGCAAAGGCGGCCTGCAAGGCGGGTTGTATTTGTTCCTTGGCCTTGACTTTCGTGACGCCGAAGCTGGAGCCGCTGGCATTCGGCTTGATGAAGCAGGGAAGGCCAATCTTTTCGATGACTTCTTCATCGGAAATCCCGTAACGTTTATGCACCAACATGGATTCGGCGACCCGTATGCCAAAGCTTTTCAGGTATTGGTTGGTCATGAATTTGTTGAACGTCAATGCAGATACCAATACATCGCAAGTGGAATAGGGGATGCCGAGCAATTCAAAGTAACCTTGCAAGATGCCGTTCTCGCCCGGCGTTCCATGGATGGTGATGTAAGCGAAATCGGGTTTCACTTTCTTTCCGTTATCCATGAAACTGAAATCGTTTTTGTCCACGGTGCTTTGCCTGCCGTTTCCCAATAAGGCGTTCCAGCCTTTGTGGCCCAGTTCGATGATATATACCTCGTAAATGTCTTTGTCGATGAAAGAAAAGATTCCTTCTGCACTTTTCATGGAGACATCGTGTTCCGACGAGTCGCCTCCTGCGATAATGGCAATTATTCTCTTCATGCTATGTAAAAATGATTAATATTCCCTGTTGGCGATATAGCTTCTCCATTTGTCTAAAAGCTGGCTCATGTCCTCCGGCAGCCCGGCAGTGAAGAACATTTCTTTTCCTGTCTGGGGATGGACGAAGCCGAGCGTCATGGCATGCAATGCCTGGCGGGGGCAAATGGCAAAGCAGTTGTTCACGAATTGTTTATATTTGCTAAAGTGGGTTCCTTTCAAGATTTCATGGCCGCCATAGCGTTCATCGTTGAACAATACGTGGCCGATGTGCTTCATGTGTACGCGGATTTGATGCGTTCGCCCTGTTTCAAGCACGCATTCCACGAGCGTGACATAGCCCAAACGCTCTAATACACGGTAATGGGTCACGGCATGTTTCCCGACGGAAGGGTCGTCTGCCACGGCCATTTGCATGCGGTCCTTGGGGTTGCGGGTGATGTTCCCTTCTATCCTCCCGCTGTCATCGTCGATGATGCCCCAAACCAAAGCCACGTATTTCCGTTTCGTGGTCTTGTTGTAGAACTGCAATCCCAGATTTGTCTTGGCATCCGGGGTTTTGGCAACCACCAACAGGCCGGATGTGTCTTTGTCGATGCGGTGGACCAGCCCTACTTGCGGGTCGTTGGGGTCGTAGTTCTTGTTGTCTTTCAGGTGCCATGCGATGGCATTGACCAACGTGCCATGGTAATTGCCGCATCCGGGGTGTACCACTAATCCGGCGGGCTTGTTGATGACCATCAAAACATCGTCTTCATAAACGATGTCCAAGGGGATGTCTTCGGGGATGATGTCGTTGTCGTAACGGGGGCGGTCCATGACGACTGTCAGCACATCCGAGGGCTTTACCTTGTAACTGCTCTTGACGGGCTTTCCGTTGGCTATGATGAAACCCGCGTCTGCAGCTTTTTGTATGCGGTTGCGGGATGCATTGACCAAGCGTTCAAACAGGTACTTGTCAATGCGGACTGGCGATTGCCCTTTGTCCACCACCACGCGGAAGTGTTCATACAGGGCAGATTCCCCGTCCAATGATTCTATGTCGTCTGACAGGTCTTCTATTGTTTCCATACATCAGAACCAAGAGTCGTCGATGAGGGCTTCTTCTTCCGGCAGTTCTTGCCCGCTTCCAATCAGGAGGCTGTCGGCATTCAGGCTGTCAGCCGGCAATTCGTCCATCCCGTTTCCCACCATCAAGGCCAATGTGGCGCCGATGGGGACTTGTTCTTCCCGCTCTAATTCGCGGCCGTTGTATTGTATGCCGTAAACCCAGTCTTTTTCTCCCGGAATCTCTACCAATGAATCCAATTTGAAGCCGGAAGCCAGCAGTTCGGCTTGCGCTTGCCGTACGGAACTGTTGTCGGCGACATCGGGAACGGCTTGCAAAGGAATGCTGAGCGAGTTGATGGTCAGATAAATCATCCGGCCTTCTTTCACGCGTTGGCCTGTCGGGGGATTCTGGTCAAGCACTCTTCCCGGTATGGCGGTTTTCACGTAGTCAGAATCAACAACGATGCATTTCAATCCTTTTTGGCTGGCTATTGCAGCGGCTTCTTCCACCGACAGCCCGCTTAGCTTAGGCACTTCCACGGATTGCCCGTGGCGTGTGTAAACGTCCAATCCCCATAATACGCCAAAAACCGACAGGCATACCACGGTTATCATGGCGGCAATGTTCAGCCAAAACATCTTGTTTTGCTTGAAAGAAAAGAAACTTTTGAATGACATGGTTGAATGTTCTATGGTTAATAGCGCGCCAAAGATACAAAAATCAAAAAAGGCAGAAGCGCTTTGGCCCTGCCTTTTGTTTCTTCATCATGAACAGCCCGATTAATTACCAGTGCCTTTTCATTCCGTTGTATTCATCGGAAACCGTTAATTTCTTTCTCCCTTTTGCACGGCGTGATGCCAAAACGCGACGACCGTTTGCTGTTGCCATTCTCTCACGAAAACCGTGTTTGTTTTTCCTCTTTCTATTAGAAGGTTGGTATGTCCTTTTCATTTTTATAATGTTTTTATGTTATTATTCCTCGTAATCGGGCTGCAAAAATAGATGTTTTTTTTAAATAAACCAAGAGATAAATCATTTTTAGTCAAAAGATTTTGGGTTTTTTGCTTATTTGGATTACTTTTGCCCCCGAATTGTTCAGAAAATCCAATCAACTAAAACAGATATATAAAATGATTAATGCACAAGACATTAAAATCGGAACAGCAATCCGTATGGATGGCAAATTGTATTTTTGCATAGACTTCCTGCATGTGAAACCGGGGAAAGGCAATACTTTCATGCGTACCAAGCTGAAAGATGTGGTGAACGGATATGTCCTTGAACGCCGTTTCAATATCGGCGAGAAGCTGGAAGATGTGCGGGTGGAACGCCGTCCTTACCAGTTCTTGTATAAAGAGGGTAATGACTATATTTTCATGAACCAGGAAACATTCGACCAGCACCCGATTGCCCATGACCTGATCAATGGCGTGGATTTCCTGTTGGAAGGAATGGTGGTGGATGTGGTTTCGGACGCTTCCACTGAAACAGTTCTTTTTGCTGATGTGCCGGTGAAGGTCCAGATGAAGGTGACTTATACGGAACCGGGATTGAAAGGCGATACGGCGACCAATACCTTGAAGCCGGCAACGGTGGAAAGCGGAGCCACTGTGCGTGTCCCGTTGTTCATCAATGAAGGCGAAACGATTGAAATCGATACAAGGGACGGTTCTTATGTGAGCCGCGTGAAAGCCTGAACGTCCGTTCTGGCCTGAAACGGCGGGAAATAAAAAGCAGGAGGCGATGCATCATCGCCTCCTGCTTTTTTCAATATGCGCAATTGTTTATTTGCAGTTCAAGAGGATTTGTCTGGCAACCGCTCCTGTCACATCTCCGTCTTCTCCGTATGCCGCATGGCGTTCATTGAACCGGCGTTCGATTTCATCGATGACATCATCCCCGATGCCTGCTTCACTGAGATGCGTGGCCAATCCTAGGCTGCGGAAAAATTCTTCTGTCTTGTCAATGGCCATGTGGGCGCGTGAGTCGGGAAGCCCGGTGCTGATGCCCCATACGCGTTCTCCGTATTGCAGCAACTTGTCATGCTTTTTTTCAAACAATGTCCGAAGCATCCCCGGATATACGATGGCAAGGGAGGCGCCATGCGTGATGCCTTTCAGGGCAGTCAGTTCATGCCCGATCATGTGCGTGGCCCAATCCTGCGGGACTCCCATGCCGATGAATCCGTTTAATCCCATGGTGGCTCCCAGCATGAATTGCGACATCAGGTCATAATCCTGCGGGTTTTCTTTGATGAGGGGCGCGATGGTGGTAAGCATCATCAGGATGCCTTCGGCCCATCGGTCCATGACACGGGATTGGTTGGTCTTGGTCATGTATTGTTCCATCACATGCACGAAAGTGTCTGCCATCCCGCAGGCGATTTGGTAGGGCGGCAAGCTGAATGTGACGGTGGGGTCAAGGATGGAGAATACAGGATAACAGGAGTAGAAGGGGTATTTCTCGCTCGTTTCATGGCGTGAAATGACGGCGCCGTTGTTCATTTCCGAGCCTGTGGCCGGGATGGTCAGCACGGTCCCCATGGGAATCGTTTCCGTGCTGCTGCCTTTTTTCACTAAATCCCAAGCATCGCCGTCGTAAAGCAATCCGGCGGAAATCAGTTTTGTGCCGTCTAATACGGAGCCGCCTCCCACGGCAAGCAGGAAATCAATCTTTTTTTCTTTTCCCAATTCGATGGCTTTGCGGAGCGTTTCGATGGACGGGTTGGGCTCGATGCCCCAGAATTCAGTGGTTTTGTATCCCTTCAATGCTTCCATGACTTGGTCATAGATGCCGTTTTTCTTCACGCTGCCTCCTCCGAATGTAATCATGATGTTCTTTTCGGCAGGAATCTCGTTGGGCAGTTGCGCAATCATTCCCTTTCCGAAAATGAGGCGCGTAGGGTTCTGAAAGATAAAATTATTCATGGCTTTTTGCTATTTCTTTAATATGGGCTGTAAAAGTACTAATTTTTTATATACATTTGAATCGAAATTGCAATATGGTTATGGAAATAGGTAAATTTAACCGCTTGGAGGTGGTCAAACACGTGGATTTTGGGGTTTATTTGGATGGAGGCAAGTATGGGGAAATTCTTCTTCCATCGCGCTATGTGCCTTCCGGTTGTTCGGTAGGAGATGTTTTGGATGTCTTTATTTACCTTGACAATGAAGAACGGTTGGTGGCTACCACCTTGACTCCTTTTGCGCAGGTGGGGCAGTTCGCGTGTTTGAAAGTGGCATGGGTGAACCGTTTTGGCGCTTTCTTGGATTGGGGGTTGATGAAGGATCTCTTTGTTTCGTTTCGCGAGCAGAAGGTTCGTATGAATGTGGGCGAATGGCATGTCGTTTATGTGTATTTGGATGAAGACAGCTACCGTATTGCAGCTTCTTCCCGGATAGAGCGTTTCCTTTCAAGGGACATGCCTTCTTATCTTCCCGGCGACCCGGTGGATATCCTGGTTTGGGGCAAGACGGATCTGGGTTATAAGGCGATTGTGGACAATCGTTTTAGCGGCTTGTTGTATCGGAATGAAGTGTTTGCCCCTTTGGGTTACGGCCAGCGCATGGCAGCTTACGTGAGGATGGTGCGCCCTGACGGCAAGATAGATTTGGAACTTCAGAAGCCGGGCGCGGGCAAGGTGGAGGACTTTGCTCTTGTTTTGCTCCAATATGTCAAGGACCAAGGAGGCAGCGTGCCATTGGGCGACAAGACGCCTGCTGAAACCATTTATGATGTTTTTGGCGTGAGCAAAAAGACATTTAAAAAGGCTATAGGCGATTTATACAAGAAACGCCTGGTCCTGTTGGACGACAAAGGGATTACTTTGGCGGAACAGGGGGATTGACAAGCGGGGAAAGAGGAAAACGTGAAGCCTTCCAAAAAGTAAGATGAAAATTTGGCAGATTCATTCTTCTTTGCGTTCTTTGTAGAGAGATACTAACCTTATATATAATTATGATTACTAATATTGAAAAGCCTTATGTGGTAGGCGTGGATGTAGGAGGCACCAATACGGTCGTCGGCATCGTGGATGCGCGTGGAAACATCTTGGCTACCGGCTCTGTGAAAACAGCAGCATACGATGAAATTGAGAATTATGTGGATGAAGTTTGCAAGCAGATTGCAGGCTTGGCCCAGTCCACATTGGGTGGAACAGATAAAATCAAAGGCATAGGGATAGGGGCTCCTAATGGCAATTATTATAGCGGCACGATAGAGTTTGCACCGAATTTGCCATGGAAAGGGGTTATTCCTTTGGCTTCCATGTTTGAGGAACGGTTGGGATTGCCGACTGCTTTGACTAATGACGCGAATGCTGCCGCTATCGGTGAGATGACCTATGGCGCAGCTCGTGGCATGAAGGATTTCATCATGATAACTTTAGGCACGGGCGTGGGCAGCGGTATTGTCATTAACGGGCAATTGGTGTATGGCCATGATGGCTTTGCCGGCGAATTGGGGCATGTCATCGTGCGTCATGACGGGCGCCTTTGCGGTTGTGGCCGTCGTGGTTGCTTGGAAACCTATTGTTCTGCTACGGGCGTGGCGCGTACGGCGCGTGAGTTTCTAACAGCGCGCACGGAACCCAGCTTGTTGCGTGAGATACCGGCAGAAGAAATCATGTCGAAAGACGTGTATGACGCAGCCGTGAAAGGGGATAAGCTGGCTCAGGACATCTTCCGCTTTACCGGCGACATTTTGGGTGAAGCATTGGCAAATGCCATCGCTTTTTCCAGCCCGGAAGCCATTATCTTATTCGGCGGCTTGACGAAATCAGGCGATTACATCATGAAACCTGTGGCTGAGGCGATAGATCGGAATATACTGAATATTTATAAAGGGAAGGCAAAACTGCTGATTTCAGAGTTGAAAGACTCGGATGCTGCAGTGCTTGGAGCCAGTGCTTTGGCTTGGGAGTTGAAGTAAAGGCATGAATGGGCATAAAAAAACCATCCCGCACGCGGGATGGTTTTTTTATGCTTAAAGGCAAGCCCTTAGGCGTTGGTCCTTTTTTCTTGGATTCTGGCCTTTTTGCCTGTAAGGTTACGAAGGTAATACAATTTGGCTCTGCGCACTTTGCCGATCTTGTTGACAACAATGCTTTCGATAGCCGGTGATTCAATCGGGAAAATTCTTTCTACGCCGACTGTGCCGGACATTTTGCGGACTGTGAAACGCTTCTTTTCCCCATGCCCTGAAATCTTGATGACAACGCCGCGGTATTGCTGGATACGCTCTTTGTTGCCTTCCACAATACGATACGCTACGGTAACCGTGTCGCCGGCCTTGAAAGAAGGATGTTCTTTCCCGGTAGCGAATGCTTCTTCTGCAATTTTAATTAAATCCATTGTTCTACTTTTAATAAATTGTTTATCGTTACAACGCAACATATCAAGTAACTCCTCTTTGACAGCGATTGCGCGAAAGCGGTGCAAAGTAACGAATTATTTGCGAGGCATCCAAAATAATGGAGGTTATTTTTCTCCATGTGCCGGAATTTTCACAATTGCGGTGGCTGCCAAGGGTTACATTGCTCAAATGGTTCTTTTTTTATAGCGTAAAGTTCCTTGCCATCATTTTGTAGCCTTCTGGTGGAACCTCATTGTCAAAAAGCGGGCAGAAGATTGTTTTCTCAGTCGATTGCCTTCCGTCGATGTCGACGGCTTTTTGGATGATGGCATCCAAAAACAGGAACTCTATGCTCTTTTCTTCAAGCATCGTATCCACTGCTGCTTTCATTTCCTTTAATGACTTGGCGCTTTGCTTTATCAGTTTGCCATACGGGATGGCGTTGAAACCCAATGAAGGCAAATCCGCATATGCTGAAGCTTGTGCCATGCTCAGGCCGGCAAGGTCTTTTTTCAATTGGTTCAAGCGAGCCAATGCTTCTTGGCAATACTTGTATGTTTCGGGGATGGAATAATATCCCCCGTCTATTATGGCCCTGAAGTTGGGGGCAGACGGGAGCAATGTCCCTTCATCCTCTGGTTCTTCCGGCTTGTATCTTAGCTTGACGGCCTTGCATATCTGCCCTGCATCCGTCTCAAGATAGTAGGTGCAGATGTCGTAACCCGGTTCGTAGTCGTGCAGGCATTTCACGATGGCTTCCGAAGCGATGGCCAAATCACGGAAATAAGCGTCGATGTTTTTCGCGCCGGTTGATTTCTGCCTTTCCCATGGAGCCGTGATTTTCTTGTCGCTCCAGACGGGAGTTGTGATGTGGGCTTGCGTGGAGCGTGCGTCTTCCGGGATTTCCAGGCCGCTTGTTTCTTTCGACAGTTTGAGGTCGTAGAACACGAATTGCCCGGAATTGCCGTTGGTGTTGGCCAGCCAGAACATGAGTTGTTTGCAACCGTTGATGGGTACGGTGATGGTTTGGGGCTTCATGGATTCGAATACGGACAACTCTGCTACGACTACTTGGTCGGCGCCAATCAGGAGTGTTTCCTTGTATTCACTTTTGTCTGCCTGCCAAGTGTCAGGACCTAATAATTGCGATTCTTCGGCTGTTTTCAGGCAAGCTACCGTGAAAGTCAGGCTGTTGTATTGCCCGTAAGTGTTGAATGCAGCGCAGGAATTTTCCACGGCTTCGCCTCCTGCGGCAAGCACCATGAACGCTGCTGCTCCTGCGAGCGTGGAGCCAATCAGCGTGCTTCCCACTGCTCCGGCCACAACAAACGACGAGCCTACGGCTGCTGCGCCTATTGTGGCAGCCATTGTGTTGTCAGTGCCGGACGAAAGCACGCCATGGTCCAATGAGAAGTGGGTGTTGGTTTGCAAAACAAATCCTTTGTGCAGGCGGCTGCCGTCGGGCATGGTGAAATATTCTCTTTGGGTGCTTCCGTCATGATATGTGCTTTCTCTGGCCCCGCTTACGTAATGGATATAAGGAGCCCCCAAGTCTATCAGGTCTATTTGTGGCGGGCATTCCGGCACAGGATGCACAAACAAATCATGTTTTGTCGGTTCGCCTCTGTACACCACCAAGTCGGCCACGCCGTATGCGCCTACGTTCATCGTGCCTTGGCCGCCGTTTTCAAAACGCAGCTTGCGGCATTTTTTCAAGGGTAGTACGTATTCCTGATTGGGGCTTGTCGCATTGAGCGGCGCTTCCAGTATCAGTTCGTCGTCGGCATATACCCGCAGTTTGTCGTTGTTCATCACCCAGCTTTTGCCCACGTAGCCAGCAGTGAAGCTCACATAGTCGAATTCGTTGCCCAAGTCGAAGGCTGCATACGACACTAAGTTGTCGTCCCAGAAGCTGGCTTTCTCGTACAGGATGAAGCCTTCATTGAACTTGACGCCTCCCATGGAGAAGGTGATGTAGTCCGATTCGCCTGTATAGACTTGGTACTCCACATCGCTTCGTGCAGAATAAGGAGGTATGTTGGAAATCAATTTGCATACATCGGGGAGAAGTTTCAGGCGCGGATCGGCTTCGCTCACTGTGTTTTCGTCTTCCGTTTCGGGTGCTTGGCCTGCCGGATACACCCATGCGTCCACGATGGCGCCGTACAAGCTCATGCTTTCCTGTTCGCTGAAGATGGAAAGCTGGTGTACTCCCGTTACGTCCAAAGTGACGCGGCGGGCAATGTCGTCCTGTTTCACCTCGTATTCATGCAGTATCTTCCCGTCGCCTTTGATGGTGATCCATCCCACGCCGTTGCTTGCATCTTTCGAGTTGACCGGGCCGGCGATGAAGCTCAATGTCTCATATTGCCCGCGCAGATTGATGTGCGTTTGCGCTTGGTTGTTGCCGATCAAGGCCATGGTCATCATCAGCACCAGCCCGTAATCGTATGTTTTGTTCCCTACGCTGACAGACTTGTACTTGCCTTGCGGGGAAACCATCCAATGCCCATTGTCTTCCAAGGCCGTATGGTTCACCAACGTGTAGGGCAAGATGTCTCTGAACAGCATCTTTTTTTGAGGTTTTTGGGTGATGAGGTTTCCGGTCTCACGGGGTGTCTCTCCTGCTTTCCAGAGTGCCGCTTCGGCAAAACAAATGTCTCCTTCGCCTTTCACTAACACAAACTTCAGTTCGTTCGCTCCCTTGATGTTGAGGGTGATGCGTTTGTGTATGCCATACATCCGGACTACTTCGTCCATGATTTTCTTGCCGTCTGCATAGACAGTGACGATGCGCGGGTCTTGCCCGTATGAACCTTTTTTCAGGCCTAACACAAAGGTCAGTTTTTCGTATTGCCCGCCTACTTTGAATGTAGCGTATCCCGCTTTGTAGGGGCCGCTTGTGTTCCCGATGGAAAAACCGTTGCTCCATTTCAAGCCTCCGTAAATTTCCATTGTGTTTCCGGCGGCATAGCGGTAGGAATCCACCGGCTTGTAGTTGCGGGTCAGGTATCTGGGTTGGGATTGCGCGAAAACATTCAGGCAAGCCATTAAAACCATCAGGGTTGCAGCGATGCGTTTTTTCATATCCATTTGCTTTAGATGCCGCTCAGGCATTGTTGTGGAACAATGATTTTTTTCAAAAAAGTTGCCAAGGAGCGGATGCAGGGCCGTTTTGCCCATTTGTTCGTCCAAGTGCTTGGCAGCCTTCTATCAGCAAAGATAAGGAAAAGTAAGTGAAAGATAAAGAAAAACAGCCGAATTATTTTTCCCGAACGATGCAGGAAAGCCGGAAATTGTTCCAATAAAATCCGAAATTTTATATAGAAAAAACGCGAATTTTACCCGTAAAATTTGAAATTTTATTGAGTAAAATTGCGGAATGCGCACAGGGCTTCCAAAAATGCTTTATCTTTGAAGCACCAAAACAGAGGATATTCATGGAAAAGAGACAGAAAAACATGGCAGGGAGGATGTGGTGGCTGGCCGGTGCTTTCCTGTTGCTTTCCTGTCGCCCGGCTTATCAGTTGGCGGATGTGGAAGGCGGACGGGTGGCCATGACGGAAGCAATCGACCGCCTTCCGCAGAACGAAGCGGCGGTTGCCATCGTGCAGTCTTACAAGGAAAAGGTGGACAGCGTGATGTCGCCCGTGATAGGGCGCAGCAAGATGGAGATGGACGTGGACCGTCCGGAGAGTCTGTTGTCCAATTTTGTGGCAGATGTGCTGTTGCGGGCAGGGAGCAACTATATTGGACACCCGGTGGATTTCGCGGTGATTAACGTGGGCGGCCTCCGCACTTCCTTGCCGGAAGGCGATGTCACGTATGGAGACGTGTATGAAATCCTTCCTTTTCAGAACACGCTCTGCATATTGGAGATGAAAGGAGAGGCAGTGCAGGCGTTGTTCCGGCAAATGGCCGCCGTGGGCGGGGAAGGATTGAGCGGCGCCCGCCTCGTGCTTTCCGATGACATGCAGTTGAAAGAAGCGCGGATAGGCGGGAAGCCGGTGGATCCGGAACGCGTTTACCAGGTGGCAACGATTGATTATTTGGCGGAAGGCAACGACGGGATGCCCGCTTTCAAGGAAGCCGTCCGGCGTGTTTGCCCGGAAGGCATGACCATTCGCCAGGTTGTGGTGGACTACATCAAGGAATGCGCCGGGCGGGGCGAGGCGTTGGCTTCGAAGTTCGACGGGCGGATTCGCGTGGAGGAATAAGAAGAAGGGAGGAAAATGATGAATAAGAAAACGAGAACTTATGTGATTTGCGCCTTGGGAGTTTGCCTGTGCCTCATGGCAGGAACGTTTGCGGTGGCGCAAGACACAAAGGAATTGCTGATACTGCACACGAACGACACGCACAGCCGCATCGAGCCTTTGGGCGAGGATGCCCAGCCGTCGGAATATGCAGGCAAAGGAGGCTACGCGCGCCGTGCGGCATTTGTGGGGATGATGCGGAAAGAGCATCCGGATTTGCTGTTGCTGGATTGCGGGGATTATTCGCAGGGTACACCTTATTATAATATGTTCCGTGGCGAGGTGGAGATTCGCTTGATGAACCAGATGGGCTATGATGCCGCCACGATAGGCAACCATGAGTTTGACTTCGGCTTGGAGAACATGGCCCGCCTGTTCCGCATGGCTGATTTCCCGATAGTGTGCGCCAATTATGACTTTACCGGCACGGTGTTGGAACATTTGGTGAAGCCCTACATTGTGTTGGAACGCAACGGGCTTCGCATCGGCATCTTCGGGTTAAGCCCTGTCTTGGAAGGGTTGGTGCAGGCAAGCAATTGCAAAGGCGTGCGATACAACGACCCGGTGGCCGTGGCCAACGCCGTCGCGTCCCATTTGAAAGGCAAAGAGCATTGCGACTTGGTGGTCTGCCTGTCGCATTTGGGCTGGCAATCGGTGCCGAACAACCCGATGTGTGATGAATACCTGATTGCTCACACCCGCCATATCGATGTGGTGCTGGGAGGGCATTCCCATTCTTATTTTGAGCAACCCGTGTATTACGAGAACCTGGACGGGGAGGAGGTGCCTCTCCAGCAGATGGGAAAGAACGGCGTTTTCGTGGGCGTGATGTCATTGGAATTTGAGAAAGAGTAGGATGGAACGGTTTTGCCTTATGAGAAGAAGTTTTTGGATATTTTGCCTTTTGGGATTAGCGGGCTTTACTGTTTTGCAGGCGCAGCCGGAACCTATGTTGTTGTACCGGGCGGAACAGGATTCCGCCTGCCGTGCGTGGGTGAACCAAAAAATGGAGCAACTCACTTTGAGGGAGAAAGTGGGGCAGCTATTCATCTATACCATCGCGCCTTCTACGGCGAAGGCCAACATGGATTTGCTGGAGAAAGTGGTGGAGGCTTACAAAGTAGGCGGCCTGCTTTTCTCCGGCGGCGAGTTGCACGACCAAGCCTTGTTGGCCAATCATGCGCAGGAACGTGCGGACATCCCCTTGATGATGACTTTCGACGGCGAATGGGGGCTGGCCATGCGACTGAAGGGGATGCCGGACTTTCCGAAGAACATGGCACTGGGCTGCATCCAGGACAACCAGTTGATTTACGATTATGGACGCGAAGTGGCGCGGCAGTGCCGTGAACTGGGCGTGCATGTCAATTTTGCCCCGGTGGCAGACGTGAACATCAACCCGGACAACCCGGTCATCCATTATCGTTCTTTCGGGGAAAATCCCGTTCGGGTGGCGGCGAAAGTGCTGGCTTACTCCCGTGGTTTGGAGGATGGCGGGGTGTTGCCGGTGGCCAAACATTTCCCCGGCCATGGCGACACGAATGTGGATTCGCACCATGCTTTGCCATCGTTGCCTTTCACCCGCGAGCGGTTGGACAGCGTCGAACTGTTCCCGTTCCGGCAAATCATCCGCTCCGGTTTGGGAAGCATCATGGTGGGACACCTGCAAGTCCCGGCATTAGACCCGTCCGGCTTGCCGGCTTCCTTGTCAGAACCGATTATCACCGGGCTGCTGCGCGAGGAATTGCAGTACAAGGGGCTGGTCTTCACCGATGCGCTGGTGATGAACGGCGTGAGCGGTTATGATGATTTGTGCGTGCGCGCCTTGAAAGCAGGCAACGACCTGTTGCTGGTTCCCCGCAACGTGGGTGTGCAGTTGGACAAGGTGATGGAGGCATTGGCGCATGGCGAACTGGCGGAGAGCATGATTAACGAGAAGTGCCGGAGGGTGCTGGCCTACAAGTATGCCTTGTGCGCCGGACGTGCGCGGCAAATCAACCTTTCCGGCTTGGAAGAGCGCATCTGTACGCCCCAGACGGAGCGATTGATACAAGAACTGCATGCGGCTTCTATCACCATCCCGGCTGATTCCGCCCGTTTGTTGCCGATGCATTTCAGTTCTGACACGTTGACTTTGATAAGCATTGGCCGCCAACGCGGAAGCCATTCGGCATTGGCGGAGGAGATGCGGAAGTACGTTCCCGTCCGGGAATTGCACTTGACGGCGGAGACTGGGGCGAGGGTGCGCATGGGATGGCTGTCGCAACTCGCCGGGCGGCGCAATGTGGTGGTGGCCGTATCTACGCCCAAGGTGAAGGGGTTCGTTCCTTTCCTGTCGGCTTTGTCGAAACGCACGGATGCCGTCTTTGCGTTTTTCACCTCTTTTTCCCGTGTGGATTGCCCTTTGTCGTCGTTTGTAGGTGGAGGCACGGCAGTGCTGGCCCATTCTTCGGAGGAAGATGTGCAAAGGCGTGTGGCGGAAGTCCTGTTTGGCGTGGCTTCTGCCAACGGCCGGCTGTCGGCTTCCATACCGGGATTATATGAAGAAGGAGCGGGCGTGGACATCACTCCCACGAGCATCCGCCATTACACGCCGGAAGAGTTGGGCATGGACGGCGAGGTGCTTTCCGGCATTGACCGCATAGCCCAAGAGGGAATAGAGGCAAAGGCTTATCCCGGTTGCAGGGTGTATGCCCTGCGCAACGGGAAAGTGCTTTACGACAAGAGTTTCGGTGCCTTCACCTACGGGGAAGCTGCACACAAGGTGGAGGGCGATGACTTGTATGACTTGGCTTCTTTGTCGAAGATGACAGGCACTTTGCTGGCTGTCATGAAACTGTATGACGAGGGGAGGTTGAACCTTTCCGACCGTGCTTCCCAGTACCTGCCTTTCCTGAAAGGCACGGACAAGGAGGAAATCACCATCCGCGAACTGCTATACCACGAGTCCGGCCTGCCTGCTTTCCTGCCTTTCTATGAAGATGCCATCGACCAAGGAAGTTATGAAGGTCCTTTCGTCAAGTATAATCAGAAAGACGCGACGCACCAGACGCGCATCGGGCGCAATGCCTACGCATCGTCCGTGTTCCGTTTCAAGGAAGAGTGGGTGTCTTCCCGTGCGTCAGACGTGTATTGCCTGCCGGTGGCCGACAGTCTTTGGTTGAATCCCGCCTTTGAGCGGGAGGAATGGCGCAAGATTGTGGACGCGCCTCTGAAAAGCAAGACGTACCGTTACAGTTGCATCAACTTCATTTTGCTGAAGGAAATTGTGGAACAGGTGAGCGGTGAAGGCATGGACTGTTTGTTGGAACGGGAATTCCTCCAGCCGATGGGGTTGGAACATTTGCTTTACCTCCCGTTGCGGCGTTACCCGAAGGAGATGATTGCTCCTTCTGTCCGCAACGATTACCTGCGCCGTGCTTGCCCGGTGCTTCAAGGTTATGTGCATGACGAAGCAGCGGCTTTCTTCGGCGGGGTTTCCGGCAATGCAGGAATGTTCGGCAGTGCGTCTGATGTGGCCGCTGTTTGCCAGATGTTGCTGGACGGCGGCATGTACAACGGCCGCCGTTACTTGAGCGAAGCCACTTGCCAGTTGTTCACCACTTCCGTTTCTTCCACCAGCCGCCGGGGACTGGGCTTTGACAAGCCCGACCTTGCCCATGTGGACCGAAGCCCTTGTGCGCCTTCTGCGCCGAAAGAAGTCATCGGGCATACGGGATTCACCGGCACGTGCGCATGGATAGACCCCAAGAATGACTTGGTTTATGTGTTCTTATGCAACCGCACGTACCCCGACGTGTGGAACAACAAACTTTCGCGGATGGACATCCGTACCCGCATCCAGGAAGTCTTTTACGAAGCCATGCTGTAAACGGCATCTGGCATTCGCTCCCTCGCGTGTCCCCCCCCTCTTGTGGAGATGCCGTGCAGGCGGCTCATCCTTGCGACAGGCAAGCTTGGCTTGCCCGCATGAAACAGGTTTTTCCTGCGGATAATGCGGATAATTCTTGCCTTTGCACTCGCCTTTCACTATATTTGCCACGTTTATCATTTTTGGGAGTTGGAATGAAAGAATTTGTGATATCAGAGGCTCGCACTGAAAAGGCGGTGCTGGTGGGTTTGATTACGAAGGAACAGGACGAACGGAAAACGAATGAATACCTCGATGAACTGGCTTTCCTTGCCGAGACGGCAGGCGCGGAAGTGGTGAAGCGGTTCACGCAGAAGATAGACCAAGCCAACACCGTGACTTATGTGGGCAAAGGGAAACTGTCGGAGATAAAGGAGTACATCAAGGCTCACGAGGACAATGCCGATGAGGAAGTGGGCATGGTGATTTTTGACGATGAATTGTCTGCCAAGCAAATTCGCAATATCGAGGCGGAACTGAAAATCAAGATACTGGATCGTACTTCCCTGATATTGGACATCTTCGCCATGCGGGCGCAGACGGCCAATGCCAAGACGCAGGTGGAGTTGGCGCAAAACAAGTACATGCTGCCCCGCTTGCAGCGGTTGTGGACACACTTGGAACGCCAAGGCGGCGGATCAGGGAGCGGGAAAGGTGGCTCGGTGGGGCTTCGCGGGCCGGGCGAGACCCAGTTGGAAATGGACCGGCGCATCATCTTGAACCGCATGGCTTTGCTCAAGCAGCGGCTGGCCGACATCGACAAGCAGAAGGCCACCCAGCGGAAGAACCGGGGAAGGCTTATCCGCGTGGCGTTGGTGGGGTACACGAACGTGGGGAAATCCACCCTGATGAACCTGCTTGCCAAAAGCGAGGTGTTTGCCGAGAACAAGCTGTTCGCCACCCTCGACACCACCGTCCGCAAGGTGATTATCGGCAACCTGCCGTTTCTTTTGTCCGACACGGTGGGCTTCATCCGCAAGTTGCCGACGGATTTGGTGGAATCTTTCAAGTCCACCCTTGACGAGGTGCGCGAGGCAGACCTGCTGGTGCATGTCGTGGACATCTCCCATCCCCAGTTCGAGGAACAGATACAGGTGGTGGAAAACACGTTGGCTGAAATCGGCGCAGGGGGGAAGCCCGGCATGATTGTGTTCAACAAGATGGATGCCTATACTTATGTGGAGAAGGACGAGGACGACTTGAGTCCGCGCACGAAAGCCAACTGGACGCTCGAAGAACTGATGCAAACGTGGATGGCGAAAATGGCGGACAATTGCATTTTCATCTCCGCCAAAGACAAAACGAACGTGGAAGAACTACGCAATGCGCTTTATGCCAAGGTGCGCGAACTGCATGTGCAGAAATATCCTTATAACGACTTTTTATACGAGACTTACGACCATGATGAAGACTGATGGATACCGCCGTCTGGCGGACGATGAAATCCGGCAACTGGAAAGCCAGTCCTGCTTGGCAGAAGATTGGGGCAATGTGCGGGTGGCAGACGGTTTCGCGGCAGGCCATATCGCCCACACCCGTTTCTCAGGACAAGTGCGTTTGGGCAAGTTCGAGGGGGAATTCACGCTTCCGGGCGGCATCCGGAAGCATGCCGGACTGCGGCATGTCACTTTGCACAACGTGACGGTGGGCGACAACTGCTGCATCGAGAACATCCAGAACTACATTGCCAACTATGAGATAGGCGAGGAAACGTTCATCGAGAACGTGAACGTGATGTATGTGGACGGCGTGTCCCGTTTCGGCAACGGCGTGGAAGTGTCTGTCCTGAACGAGACAGGCGGGCGCGAGGTGCTGATCAACGACAAGCTTTCCGCCCATCTGGCTTACATCGAAGCCCTGTACCGCCACCGCCCGGCCTTGGTGGCCCGCTTGAAGGAACTGACAGACGCCTATTCCGGCAAGCATGCTTCGGACGTGGGGCAGATAGGTTGCCACGTCACCATCATCAACACCGGGGCGGTGAAAAACGTGCGCATCGGCGATTATGCCTGCATCGAAGGGGCATCCAGCTTGCAGAACGGCAGCATCAACAGCAATGCCTTGGCGCCGGTGCATGTGGGCTGCGGCGTGATTTGCGAGGACTTCATCATATCTTCCGGCGCCCATGTGGATGACGGCGCCATGCTGTCGCGCTGCTTCGTGGGGCAGGCATGCCGCCTGGGGCATAACTATTCGGCCACCGACTCCCTGTTCTTCAGCAACTGCCAGGGGGAGAACGGCGAGGCGTGCGCCATCTTTGCCGGTCCTTACACGGTGACCCACCACAAGTCCACTCTGCTCATTGCCGGCATGTTTTCGTTCATGAACGCCGGTTCCGGCTCTAACCAAAGCAACCACATGTACAAGTTGGGGCCTATCCACCAAGGAGCGATGGAACGCGGCGCGAAAACCACGTCGGATTCCTACATCCTTTGGCCGGCCCGTGTGGGCGCTTTTTCGTTGGTGATGGGGCGGCACGTGACGCATGCCGACACGTCGAACCTGCCTTTCTCCTATCTGATAGAGCAGAAGAACACGACTTTCCTTGTGCCGGGCGTGAACCTCCGCAGCGTGGGAACGATTCGCGATGCCCAAAAGTGGCCGAAACGCGACAAGCGTACCGATACCCATCGCTTGGATTGCATCAATTATAACCTCCTCAGCCCCTATACCGTGCAGAAAATGATGAAGGGGCGCGAGATTCTGCTGGCCTTGCGCAAGGCTTCCGGCGAACTGTCGGACATGTATTCTTTCCAAAGCGCGAAAATCAAGAACTCATCGCTGAAGAAAGGCATTTCCTTCTATGAGACCGCCATCTACAAGTTCATGGGCAACTCCATCATCAAGCGCCTGGAGGACATTGCTTTCAAGAGTGACGAGGAAATCCGCGCCCGTCTGCTCCCGGATATAGGAACCGGTGCCGGCGAGTGGGTGGACTTGGCGGGCTTGATTGCGCCCAAGAGCGAGGTGGACCGCCTGATGGCCGACATCGAAGATGGGAAAGTGAACCGTCTGGCTGATATCAACGAGCGTTTCGCCGCGATGCACAGCCATTATTATACGTATGAATGGACTTGGGCGTATGGCAAGATAGAGAGCGTGTATGGCATCCGTCCCGAACAGATGACGGCAGCTGATGTCATCCGTATCGTCCGCCTGTGGAAAGATGCCGTGGTGGGGTTGGACAAGATGGTGTATGAGGACGCGCGCAAGGAGTTCTCCCTCTCGTCGATGACCGGCTTCGGGGTGGATGGTTCCCGCCGCGAGAAACAGGAGGACTTCGAGCAGGTGCGCGGCGACTTCGAGAGCAACCCGTTCGTCACCGCTGTCTTGAAACACATCGAAGTGAAGTCTGCCTTGGGCGACGAGTTGATCGGGCGGATGGAACGGCTGGCGGGCGGCAGCGCTTCCCGGTAGGCTGCCTGCAAGGCGTAGGGCGGCTTTCCCCGAAAGCTCCCAAAGGTTTTTGAAAATCCTTCCAAGGTTTTGCATGAAACCTTGGAAGGATTTCATCAAATCTTCCTGAACTTTTTTGGAAAGTTCGCTGGGGCTTCTGCGCGGGGCAGGAATCATATGTGTCTTTGATGGCGATGTGGCGGATGTCTTTCCCGTGATGAAGAAGTCCTTTCGTGCGGCATGTTGGATTCATCATGCCCAATCATGGTTTGCGCCATTGGCTTTTGCGGTGGCATCCAATCCTATTATTAATAGGTGTGGCATGCGCGTTGGCTTATGCATCGAACAGTTCCTGCAGCACCTCAGCGGATTTCAAATCCGGGAAATTGGGCAGATGGAGCTTGTAGTATGCATGGATGGTGTCAAGGCATTGGCGGCGTTGCTGGCGGTTCATCCTGAAAAGGTGCATGTTGCCATAATTCATCCGCGCAAGAGCGGGCAATGCTTTGGCGTCATTGGGCGACAAGAAGAATGGATGCATGGGGCGGAGCGGCGTGAAACAAGCATTCTGCATGTCGAAGAAGTCTCCCTCATGGTATTCATCTATGTTCGGGTAGAGTCCCAAGAAACGTGAGAGGCGCATGAGAAAGACAATATGGAAATTGGAAAAATTGCACTTGCATTCGTCTAACCATAGCATGGATTTTTCCAAATAGGCGTAAAGCAAGGGATTGGCAGTCTCGTTGTGCAAGGCTCTGTACAGGAATTCAGAGAGATACAGGACGATGGCGGTTTTGTAAGGGTTTGCGGGAATGGATTGGAAAGGATGGGTTGCCCTTGCTTCTTTGATGCGGTTGAGGCGTGCGGTAGGACGGTTGGTGGCTTCTGCTTCAATGGATGATAAAGGTTGGAAAGTCCGCACCTGTTTCCTGCCTTGTTTCCGTGCCGGCACTGAAGCTAGCAAAGCGACATGCCCGTTTTGTTCGCTGTAAAGGTCCACGACAAGGGTGGTGTCATTATGCTTGATGGTGCGTAACACGATGGCGTTTATTCTTTGGAACATTCTGTTGGCGTTGATTGGTTACGCAAAGCTACAAAAAATCTTTAAGATGCGCTTTGTCCTGCATGCTTCTAAGCCGTTCAGCGGGTTAAAATGGGCTTTGTGGAAAAAAAATGCATCAAATGTTTTGCGGGTTTGAAAATACTGCCTATATTTGCACCCGCAAATGAGGGTTGACCTTTATGTGCGAGGCAGGAATGCCTGAATGGAGGGCCCGTTCGTCTATCGGTTAGGACGCAAGATTTTCATTCTTGAAAGGGGGGTTCGATTCCCCCACGGGCTACATAGAAACAATATTTAAAGATTAGTCGAGATGGCAAATCATAAATCAGCAATCAAGAGAATAAAACAAAGCGCAAAAAGGCGGCTTCATAACCGTTATTATGGAAAAACGATGAGGAATGCTGTGCGTAAGTTCCGTGCGACAACCAATAAGGATGAGGCGGTGGCAATGTTACCGGGCATGCAGAAACTGTTGGACAAGATGGCGAAAAAGAATCTTATCCACCGAAACAAGGCTGCGAACCTGAAATCCAAATTAGCGCTTCATGTGAACAAGTTGGCTTGAGTTTGTGTGCTTGAAGATATAGGCCGGGGCAAATGCGTTCCGGCTTTTTTTTGTTCCTATTCATAGGAAATAAAAGCTGTTAATGTACTGAATTAATTCTTTCTTTCGCTATTCGTTCTCAATTATTTTCAGTACTTTTGCTCTGTTCTTAAAGTCCTTTTTTGATTATGACAGAAGAAGAAAAGATAATCGGTGAGAATAATTATTCGGCAAGCAATATCCAAGTATTGGAGGGCCTTGAGGCTGTGCGCAAGCGGCCCGCCATGTATATAGGCGACATCAGCGAAAATGGTTTGCACCATTTGGTGTATGAAGTGGTGGACAATGCCATTGATGAGGCTATGGCAGGGTATTGTGATCGCATTGATGTCACAATTAATGATGATAATTCTATCACGGTGCAAGACAACGGGCGTGGCATACCTGTGGATTACCATGAGAAGGAAAAGAAATCAGCCTTGGAAGTGGTGATGACTGTCCTTCATGCGGGTGGCAAATTCGACAAAGGTTCTTATAAGGTATCGGGCGGGTTGCACGGCGTGGGCGTGTCTTGCGTGAATGCGCTTTCCACGCACATGACAACGCAAGTGTTCCGTAACGGAAAGATTTATCAGCAGGAATATGAATGTGGGAAACCGCTGTATGCAGTGAAGGAAGTGGGTTCTTGTGATTTGGGATTCACTGGCACCAAGCAGACGTTTTGGCCGGATGGCAGCATTTTCACGGTGACGGAATACAAATATGAAACATTGCAGACCCGTTTGCGTGAACTGGCTTATCTGAACAAGGGCATTTACATCTCTTTGACGGACTTGCGCGTAAAGGATGAGGATGGCATGCCGAGGAAAGAAGTGTTCCATTCAGAAGAAGGGGTGAAAGAGTTTGTCCGCTACCTGAACAGCAACAATACGCCTTTGTTCAATGATGTGATTTATCTGAATACGGAAAAGACGGGCGTGCCAATCGAATGCGCCATCATGTACAATACGGGTTACAGGGAAAACCTCCACTCTTATGTGAACAATATCAATACAAAGGAAGGCGGCACGCATGAGGCCGGTTTCCGTTCAGCTTTGACCCGGGTGTTGAAGAAATACGCAGAGGACACTTGCCCGAAGGCGTTAGAAAAGGCAAAAGTAGAGATTGCCGGTGAAGATTTCCGCGAAGGCTTGATTGCCGTGATTTCCGTGAAAGTGGCGGAACCTCAGTTTGAAGGGCAGACCAAGACCAAGCTGGGGAACAATGAAGTGAGCGGTGCTGTGAACCAGGCGGTCGGCGAGGCTTTGTCGTATTACTTGGAGGAACATCCGAAGGAGGCGAAGCTGATTGTGGATAAAGTGATAGTGGCAGCTACGGCACGTGTCGCGGCCCGAAAGGCTCGCGAATCCGTGCAGCGCAAGAATCCGTTGGGAGGCGGCGGGCTTCCGGGCAAGTTGGCAGACTGTTCCAGCAAGAACAAAGACATCTGCGAACTGTTCCTTGTGGAGGGCGATTCGGCTGGCGGTTCGGCAAAGAGCGGGCGCAGCCGTGAGTTCCAAGCGATTCTTCCTTTGCGGGGGAAGATACTGAATGTGGAAAAGGCCATGTGGCACAAGGCTTTTGAGAGCGAAGAGGTGAACAATATCATACAGGCTTTGGGCGTGCGCTTTGGCGTGGACGATGAGGACAGCAAGCAGGCGAACATTGACAAGTTGCGTTATGACAAGGTCATCATCATGGCGGACGCCGACGTGGACGGTGCGCATATCGCCACGTTGATTATGACGTTGTTCTACCGCTACATGCCGGAGCTGATTGAGGAAGGGCATCTTTACATCGCGCAGCCGCCTTTGTACAAATGCACCAAAGGGAAGGTCAGCGAGTACTGCTATACGGACGAGGACCGGAAGGCGTTCATGGAAAAGTATGGCGACGGGACGGAGTCGGGCATCCATACGCAGCGTTACAAAGGTCTGGGTGAGATGAACGCGGACCAGTTGTGGGAGACGACGATGGATCCGGCAACGCGGCGCCTGAAGCAGGTGCATGTGGAGAATGCGGCAGAGGCGGATTATATCTTTTCGATGCTGATGGGCGACGAGGTGGGCCCGCGCCGCGATTTCATCGAGCAGCATGCTACTTACGCGAACATCGACGCGTAGCCTTTGCGTGGCTTGAGGCTATTCTCGCATCTTGCATAGAGAGAGGGTGCCGGCAGGAGGGGGCTTTCCCCGTCTTGCCGGCATTTGTTTTGTCAAATCCTGCCTGCCAGTTCGCGGGCGGCTGTTTCAAGTTCGCGGTACCATTCTTCACCGAACTTGCGGATAAGCGGTTCCTTGAGGAAACGGTAGAGGGGTGTTCCTGACCGGTGGCCTAGGAGGGTGGCGGCACGGCACACGTCCCATCGGTGGTAGTTGACGGCGCGGCACGTGGCGTATTGGGTGACGCGTACGGGGTAAAGCTGGCAGGAGATGGGCTTGAGGAGGGGGGTGCGGCCTTCGCGCCCGGCTTTTTCGATGGCGCAGAGGCACCGGCCTTTGGCGTCGTGGCAGGTGAAGACGCAGTCGCGCCCGTTGACGATGGAGGTGACGAGGTCGCCGTCTTGGTCGCGGTAGCATACGCCTTGGCGGCGGATGACGTTTCGGGCTTCGGGGGCGAGGTCGTTCCAGACGGCGGGGAGCAGGGCTTCGAGTTGTGCGGGTTCGCCGGGTTCGAGGGGGGCGCCTGCGTCGCCTTCGATGCAGCATTGGCCTTGGCATGCGTCGAGGTCGCAGCGGAACTGTTCTTTCAGGAGGTCGAAGGAGATGATGGTGTCTTGGATTTGCAGCATGGTTGCGTGGGTTTTGTGGAAAAGGCTTGCTCCCGTCGCGGGGGGCAAGCCTTTGTTTTCCGGTTGGTGCGCCTTAGCCTTGGATGAGGTTGCGGCCGGTCATTTCGGCGGGTTGCTCCAGGCCCATGATGTGGAGGATGGAGGGGGCCACGTCGGCGAGGCGGCCGTTTTCCACGCTCACGCCTTGTTTCCGGGTGACGTAGATGAACGGCACGGGATTGAGGGAGTGGGCGGTGTTGGGGGTGCCGTCGGGGTTGATGGCGTGGTCGGCGTTGCCGTGGTCGGCGATGATGACGGCTTCGTAGCCGGCGGCTTTGGCGGCTTCGATGACGTCGCGCACGCAGTTGTCGACGGCGACGACGGCTTTCTGGATGGCTTCGTACACGCCGGTGTGGCCTACCATGTCGCCGTTGGCGTAGTTGACGACGATGAAGTCGTAGCTTCCGCCTTGGATGGCGGCGACGAGCTTGTCTTTGACTTCGTAGACGCTCATCTCGGGCTTGAGGTCGTAGGTGGCCACTTTGGGCGACGGCACGAGGATGCGGTCTTCGCCGGGGTAGGGCGCTTCGCGGCCTCCGTTGAAGAAGAAGGTGACGTGGGCGTACTTCTCGGTCTCGGCAATGTGGAGCTGGCGCAGCCCTTTGGCGGAGAGGTATTCGCCGAGGGTGTTGGTCACGTTTTCCTTGTCAAAGAGGATGTGCACGCCTTGGAAGGAGGCATCGTAGGGGGTCATGCAGAAGTATTGCAGGCCGGGCAGGGTGTGCATGCCGTGTTCGGGCAGGTCCTGCTGGGTGAGGGCGATGGTGAGTTCCTTGGCGCGGTCGTTGCGGAAGTTGAAGAAGATGACGACGTCGCCGGGGCGGATGCGCCCGTCGAACTGGCTGTTGACGATGGGTTTGATGAACTCGTCGGTCACGCCTTCGTCGTAGGATTGCTGCACGGCCTGCACCATGTCGGCGGCGGGGCGGCCTTGGCCGTTGACCAGCAGGTCGTAGGCTTCGCGGACGCGTTCCCACCGCTTGTCGCGGTCCATGGCGTAGTAGCGGCCCACGATGGTGGCGATGCGGCCTGCGCTTTGGGCGCAGTGCTGCTGCAGTTGCTCGATGAAGCCTTTCCCGCTGTGCGGGTCGGTGTCGCGGCCGTCCATGAAGCAGTGGATGAAGGCGTCGCCGATGGCGTATTCGCGGGCGATGTCGCAGAGTTTGTAGAGGTGGGCGAGGGAGCTGTGCACGCCTCCGTCGGAGACGAGGCCCATGAAGTGGATGCGGCGGCCTCCGTCCTTGGCGGCGCTGAAGGCGCGCTGGATTTCCGGGTTTTGCAGGATGCTGCCGTCGGCGCAGGCGCGGTTGATTTTCACGAGGTCTTGGTACACGACGCGCCCGGCGCCGATGTTGAGGTGGCCCACTTCGGAGTTGCCCATCTGCCCGTCGGGCAGCCCCACGTTTTCGCCGCTGGCTTGCAGCTGTGCGTTAGGGCAGGTGGCGAGGAGCTGGTCCCAGTAGGGGGTGGGGGTGGAGTAGATGGCGTCGTCTTTCTGGTGGTCGCCGATGCCCCACCCGTCGAGAATCATGAGTAATGCTTTCTGAGTCATGGTCGTTATGTTTTTGGGTTAGTATCTTGTTTTTTCCGGCTGCAAAGGTAATGATTTTGCGGCGATTCCGGCGGCGGCGCGGGCTGCTTTGCGCGAATATTGTACTACTTTAAGGATTGCCGGGGGCGGCGGGGCGTTTTCCGGGCGGGATGCGGGGGAGAGGCTCGGCCTCGCCGTGTGGATTGTCCAAGCTGCACAGTGGTTTGTTTGAATCATACTGTGGTTTGCATGAACCGCACAGTGGTTTGTTTAAGCCACACAGTGGTTTGACGTTTCCTACCGCGCCCTTGCCGGGATGCGTCGCGCGGATGCGGGCCGCGCGTCAGAAGAGGCTCCAGGAGACGGTGAGGCCGGCCATGACGATGGCCACCATGCTCATCAGCTTGATGAGGATGTTGAGGCTGGGGCCGGAGGTGTCCTTGAAGGGGTCGCCCACGGTGTCGCCCACCACGGTGGCCTTGTGGGCCTCGCCGCCCTTGCCGCCGAAGTGGCCTTCCTCCACGTACTTCTTGGCGTTGTCCCACGCGCCGCCCGCGTTGGCCATGAAGACGGCCAGCACGAACCCGCTGGAGAGACCGCCGATGAGCAGGCCCAGCACGCCGGGCACGCCGAACACCACGCCCGTCGCCACCGGGGCGATGATGGCCAGCACCGAGGGCAGCACCATTTCGCGCTGCGCCCCGCGCGTGGAGATGGCCACGCAGCGTTCGTAGTCCGGCTCGGCCTCGCCGGCGAGGATGCCCTTGATTTCGCGGAACTGGCGGCGCACCTCGTCCACCATGTGCGCCGCCGCGCGCCCAACGGCGTTCATCGTCAGCCCGCAGAACAGGAAGGCCATCATCGAGCCGATGAAGATGCCGGCCAGCACCTTCGGGTTCATCAGCGTCACGTCATAGTGGCGCATGAAGTCGAAGAACGTGGCGTCCTGCACCTTCACCGCCTGCCCGCCGCCCACGTTGAGCAGCGTCTCGCCGATGCGTGACAGCCCGATGCGCAGTTCCTCGACGTACGAGGCCAGCAGCGCCAGCCCCGTCAGCGCCGCCGACCCGATGGCGAAGCCCTTGCCCGTGGCCGCCGTCGTGTTGCCCAGCGAGTCGAGCGCGTCCGTGCGGCGGCGCACCTCCTCGCCTAGGCCGCTCATCTCGGCGTTGCCCCCCGCGTTGTCGGCGATGGGGCCGTACGCGTCCGTCGCCAGCGTGATGCCCAAGGTGGAGAGCATGCCCACGGCGGCGATGCCGATGCCGTACAGGCCCATGGCCGCGTTGCCGAAGTCAAAGCCCGAAGCCAGCAGGTAGGAGGCAATCACGCCGATGACCACCGCGATGACGGGGATGGCCGTCGATAGCATCCCCAGCCCGATGCCGGAGATGATGACCGTGGCCGGCCCCGTCTTCCCGCTCTCGCTCAGCCGCCGCGTCGGGCGGTACGACTGCGAGGTGTAGTATTCTGTGGAGCGGCCGATGACGACGCCCACCAGCAGGCCCACGACTACCGCGCCGGCCACGCCCGCCCAGTTCTCCAAGCCCAGCCCCCACAGTATCAGGAACGTGGCCGCGACGATGAGCCCCGAACTGAGGTTCGTCCCCAGGCCCAGCGCCTTGAGCAGGCCCTTCATCGAAGCGTCCTCCCTCGTGCGCACCGCGAAGATGCCCGCGATGGAGAGCAGGATGCCCACTGCCGCGATGAGCATCGGGGCGATGACGGCCTTGAACTGCATCTCCGTGTCTCCGCTGTGCAGGAACGCCGCCGCCCCCAGCGCCGCCGTGGAGAGGATGGAGCCGCAATAGGATTCATACAGGTCGGCGCCCATGCCGGCCACGTCGCCCACGTTGTCGCCCACGTTGTCGGCAATCGTCGCCGGGTTGCGCGGGTCGTCCTCCGGGATGCCCGCTTCCACCTTGCCCACGAGGTCCGCCCCCACGTCGGCCGCCTTCGTGTAGATGCCGCCGCCCACGCGGGCGAACAGCGCCTGCGTCGAAGCCCCCATGCCGAACGTCAGCATCGTTGTCGTGATGACGCAAAGCTTGTTGGCGGGCGTGAGCGCGTCCTCAGGCACCACCGCGTTCAGCAGCAGGTACCAGAAAGAGATGTCCAGCAGGCCCAGGCCTACCACCACCAGCCCCATCACGGCCCCGCTGCGGAAGGCGATGCGCAGCCCCGCGTTCAGCGACGAACGCGCCGCGTTGGCCGTGCGGGCCGATGCGTAAGTGGCTGTCTTCATGCCGAGGAAGCCCGAAAGCCCGGAGAAGAAGCCGCCCGTCAGGAAAGCCACCGGCACCCAAGGGTTCTGCACGTTGAACCCGTAGGCCATGATGGCTAAGAAGATGACCAAGGCCAGAAACACCAGCCCCACGACCTTGTACTGTTGCTTCAGGTACGACATGGCGCCCTTGCGGACGGCCGCCGCGATTTTCATCATCTGGGGAGTCCCCTCGCTTTCCTTCATCATCTGCTTATGGAAGTAGAAGGCAAAGCACAAGGCTAGCGCCGACGCTGCCGGCACGAGCCAAAACAAAATGTGTTCCATGGTAAATGCATATGTTAATAGGTGAATGATAAGTCACGGATTGAACATTTTCGAGACGCGCCGGATGCCCTCGGCCAAAGCGTCCACCTCCTCTTGCGTGTTGTACAGGGCGAACGATGCGCGCACCGTGCCTTCCACGCCCAGCCGCTCCATGAGGGGCTGGGCGCAGTGGTGCCCCGTGCGCACGGCGATGCCCAAGCGGTCCAGCAACGTCCCCATGTCCAGATGGTGGATGTTGCCGACGAGGAACGACACCACCGCCTCCTTTCCCTCCGCTTCGCCGAATATCCGGATGCCGGGGATGCGCCCCAGTTCCTGCATGGCATACGAAGCCAGCATCTGCTCATGCGCCGCGATGCGCTCCATCCCGATTGCGCTGACGTAATCCAATGCCTTGGCCAGCGCGGTAGTGCCGATATAGTCCGGCGTGCCAGCCTCGAACTTGAAAGGCAACTCTTGGAATATGGTCCGGCCGAAGCTCACGGACTGTATCATCTCGCCGCCTCCTTGGTAGGGAGGCAGCCGGTCAAGCCAATCCTCCTTCCCGTATAGCACGCCCACGCCCGTCGGGCCGTAAACTTTATGCCCGGAGAAAGCGAAGAAGTCGGCATCCATTTCCTGCACGTCCACTTTCCTATGGGGGACGGACTGCGCCCCGTCCACCAGGATGGGGACGCCGTGGGCATGTGCCGTCGCCGCCATTTCCCGCACGGGATTCACCGTGCCGAGGACGTTCGACACGTGCGCCGCCGCCACCAGCTTCGTGCGGGGGCTGAACAGCTTCCCGTATTCATCCAAGCGGAGTTTCCCTTGGTCGTCCATCGGGATCACCCGCAGGATGATGCCCTTGCGCATGGCCAGCAGCTGCCAAGGGACGATGTTGCTGTGGTGTTCCATCACCGTCAGGATAACCTCGTCGCCCGCCTCCATGAACGCTTCCCCGAAGGTGGCGGCCAGCAGGTTGATGCTCTCCGTGGTGCCTCGTGTGAACACGATTTCATTGCTGCTGCGGGCGTTGATGAACCGCCGCACCGTCTCCCGCGACTGCTCATGCAGTTCCGTGGCCTGTTGCGACAGGAAATGCACCCCCCGGTGCACGTTGGCGTTCACTGAATAATACTCGTCCGCGATGGCATCCACCACGCACTTGGGCTTTTGGGTCGTGGCGCTGTTGTCCAAATAAATCAGCGGCTTGCCGTAAATCTTCCGGCTCAGGATGGGGAAATCTTTGCGTATCTGTTCTATGTCGTACATCATCTTGTTCATTTGCAGATGGCACATCCTTGGCATTTATTCAGTTCACCCCGGAAACGTTTCTCAACCAACAGGTGGAGGCGGTCCTTCAGCGCGTCCATGCGGATGTGGTCGATGACCTCGTTGACAAACGCGAACATCAGCAGCAGCCTTGCTTCCCTTTCGCTGATGCCTCGGGTGCGCATGTAGAAAAGGGCGTTTTCGTCCAACTGCCCCACCGTTGCCCCGTGCGAACACTTCACGTCATCGGCATAGATTTCCAGCTGGGGCTGTGTCCACATGCGTGCCTCGCGAGTGGCGCAAAGGTTGCGGTTGGTTTGCTGCGAATGAGTGTGTTGTGCGCCGGGACGCACGAGTGCCAACCCGGCGAATGCGCCGGTGGCATGCTCATCAAGTACGTATTTGAAAAGTTCGTTGCTGGTGCAGTCCGATGCCGCATGGTCAACGAACGTGTTGTTGTCAACGTGTTGGTTCTTGTCGGCAATGGCCATTCCGTAAAAACCTAACTCGGCGTGCGGGCCGTTCAGGGTGACCTGTGTGGTGTTCCGGGTTGTGCCGTTGTGCAGGGTGATGCCGTTCAGCAGAACGTTGGAGTTCTCTTCTTGCCATACATGGCAGTTGGCAAGGCGTACGCTGCTGGTGTGGGTTTCTTCCAATTCATAGAGGTGGAGCGTAGCGCCGCGTCCTACATATATTTCGCTTACTTGCGTGGCCAGGAAATTCACATTGTCCATGGCATGGTCGCATAGGAGCAGTTGCGCCCGGGCATTTTCGCCCATGATGATGAGGATGCGCCGGTTGGCCATGAAGTTCACATCGGAACGCAGGATATTGATGATTTGGATGGGTTTTTCTATGATGGTGTTGTCAGGCACATAGATGAACAGCCCGTCTTGCGCGAACATGGTGTTGATGGCGGTAATGGCATCGTTGGCCGTGTTTGCCAATTTAGCGTAAAATGGCTTGACGATTTGCGGGTTTTCCTTGGCGGTCTCTTTCAGGCTTCCCACGATGACCCCTTGCGGCAAATGCATGGACGATGCGGCAGGGACTTTGTTGTAGAATACATCGTTTACGATGAAATGCAGGGCCGTACTCATGTTGGGGACATCACATTTGAATACTTCGTAGGGGTTGACCGGAATGTCAAGCCTGTTCAGGTTCAGCCCGTAATCCGGTTCGAAAAGGGAACGGATGTCCGTGTACTTGTATTTCTCATCCTTCCGCGTAGGGAAGCCGAGGTGTTTGAAATCCGCAAATGCCTTTGCGCGGGGCGTATTGAGTGGCTCTGCGCTAAGGCGGCAGATAGTATCTTCATATAGCGTGAAGATGTCTATATATTGCTTTTCCGCTTTCATGGGTTTATTCTCCAACTTCTTCCTTTATCCAGTCATACCCTTTGCGCTCTAGTTCCAATGCCAATTCTGGCCCAGCTGTTCTGACAATCTGTCCTTTGTAAAGGACATGCACGATGTCGGGCTTTATGTAATCAAGCAGGCGTTGGTAGTGCGTGATGACGATGGTGGATGTTTCAGGAGTTTTCAGTTTGTTCACGCCCTCTGCCACGATGCGGAGTGCATCGATGTCAAGGCCGGAATCCGTCTCATCGAGTATGCTCAGCCGTGGTTCGAGCATGGCCATTTGAAATATTTCGTTGCGTTTTTTCTCACCGCCGGAGAATCCTTCGTTCACAAATCTATTAGCCAACTTGTTGTCTAATTCCACAATAGCACGCTTTTCCCGCATAAGTTTGAGAAATTCAGAGGCTGACAGCGGTGGTTGGCCTTTGTATTTGCGATGCTCATTGACAGCGGTGCGCATGAAGTTGACCATGCTGACACCGGGTATTTCCACCGGATACTGGAATGACAGGAATATCCCTTCATGGCTACGGTCTTCAGGAGAAAGTTGCAGTAGATCTTTCCCATAGAATGTAATGCTTCCGTGAGTGACTTTGTAGGCCGGGTTGCCTACTAGGACAGCTGATAATGTACTTTTTCCGGAACCGTTTGGCCCCATGATGGCATGCACTTCACCTGGGCGTATGGTCAGGTTGATGCCTTTCAGGATTTCCTTGCCATTGATATTTGCGTGTAAATCTTTTATTTCTAACATGGGTGATATGGGGTTGTATGTTTTTTTAGATATTATCCGATGCTTCCTTCCAAGGAGATGGAGAGTAGCTTCTGAGCTTCTACGGCAAATTCCATTGGGAGCTTGTTCAGTACCTCTTTGGCGTAGCCGTTGACAATAAGGCCAATGGCATCTTCGGTAGAAATTCCCCGTTGGTTGCAATAGAAGATTTGATCTTCATTGATCTTGGATGTTGTGGCCTCATGTTCCACAATGGCGGTTTCGTTGTGGATGTCCATATACGGAAATGTATGTGCGCCGCATTGGGAACCTAACAGGAGTGAGTCGCATTGACTGTAGTTGCGTGCGCCTTCGGCATTGGGCGCAACACGTACTAAACCCCGGTAAGCATTTTGCGAGTGGCCTGCGGAGATGCCTTTGCTAATGATGGTACTTTTGGTATTGCGCCCTAAGTGTATCATTTTAGTTCCAGTATCTGCTTGTTGGTGATTGTTGGTTACAGCTACGGAGTAGAATTCAGCACTTGCGTCATCGCCTGTCAGGATGCAACTCGGATATTTCCATGTAATCGCACTTCCTGTTTCAACTTGCGTCCATGATAATTTTGAACTTTTTCCTAGACAGTTGCCGCGTTTCGTGACAAAGTTGTAAACGCCTCCTTTGCCTTCAATATCACCCGGATACCAATTTTGCACAGTGGAATATTTCACTTCGGCATAGTCATGTACAATGATTTCAACGATAGCTGCGTGGAGTTGGTTTTCATCACGCATTGGTGCTGTGCAACCTTCGAGGTAGGATACATAGCTTTCATCATCGGCAACAATAAGTGTACGTTCAAACTGCCCTGTTCCTTGTGCATTGATACGGAAATACGTTGATAATTCCATTGGGCATCTGACCCCTTTGGGAATATAAACGAATGAGCCGTCGGAAAATACGGCTGAATTAAGCGCAGCAAAGAAATTGTCACGGTAGCTTACTACGCTTCCTAGGTACTTTTTTACTAAATCTGGATGTTCTTGTACTGCTTCGTTAAAAGAGCAGAAGATAATTCCTTTTTCTATTAGATGTTCTTTATACGTTGTTTTTACGGAGATAGAATCCATTACTGCATCAACAGCCATTCCGCTTAGTGACATTTGTTCTTCTAAGGGGATGCCTAATTTGTTGAATGTTTTGATTAATTCAGGATCAACTTCCTCTAAAGAACTGGGTGCTTTCTTTTTTTGAGGTGCAGCATAATAGGAAATGGCTTGGTAATCGATATTTGGAATGTTTAAATGTGCCCATGTGGGCATATCCATTGTCAGCCAATGGCGGTATGCTTTCAGGCGGAACTCCAGTAACCAGTCTGGTTCTTGCTTTTTTTCTGAGATCAAACGAATGGTTGCTTCGCTAAGCCCTTGCTTGATGATATCAGTATGGATGTTTGTTGTAAATCCATATTTATATTTCCCTTCTGCGATTTTGCGCACGAAGTCATTTGATGATTCAAGTCCCTTATTGGTTGATGGATTTTTATATTGGTTTGGAGATTGCATAACTATTGTCAGATATATTGTTGCGTGATATGCTTTATGGTTGGGAAAAAGGAACCTGCAAGGTTTTTCAGAGGATAATATAATACAGACTCTTGCTTTTTCTCTTTTTTGATGATTTGGCTTTCAGGGTCAATATATTCTAGTACGTTTATAAATAGGCATATCAGTAAAGCATATTTTAGTCCTCCTAAAAACATGCCGAAAAGTCTGTTTATCCATCCTAATGACATTGCTTCCATTGCTTTCGTAAACAATGCCGCAATAAAGATAAATAGAAGTGGTACAATAATCCATATTGTGAGGAATGAGATGATTTGTGCAATTGTCATGGAATCAGTGATAGTGGAGTATAATTTTTCTGCCAAAGAAGCATGTAGTGCTTTGGCGGCGATTAGTCCTGCTATCAATCCGATAATTGTTGCTAATTGCTTTACGAATCCTTTTGCGATGCCGATTAAGGCGCCTAAGCAGGTGATAGCAATGAATATGATATCTATTGTGGTCATTTTGGCTTTAGAAGTGAGAAGATGGATTATTCTGCAATTCATCTTCTCACTTTTGTGTTGGGTTACTATAATGTTTGCTTGACTTCTACTTCTTGGAAGGTTTCAATGATGTCACCTACTTTTATATCGTTATACCCTTGCAGGCTGATGCCACATTCAAAGTTGGTTGCAACTTCTTTTACGTCATCTTTGAAACGTTTCAGCGCATTGATGTTTCCCGTAAATATGACAATGCCATCTCGTATGAGGCGGGCTTTGTCTGTTCGTTTGACCTTTCCTTCTCTTACCATGGCGCCAGCAACTGTTCCTACTTTAGATATGTGGAAAGTTTCACGGACTTCGATTGTTGCAGTGATTTCTTCCTTCATTTCAGGTGCCAGCATACCTTCCATGGCAGCTTTGACTTCTTCTATTGCATCATATATGATGGAGTAAATGTGGATATCTACACCTTCTTGTTCTGCAAATTTGCGTGCTGCGGCAGAAGGGCGTACTTGGAAGCCAATAATGATGGCATCAGAGGCTGCGGCTAAAGTCACGTCAGATTCGGATATTTGGCCTACCGCTTTATGTATTACATTAACCTGTATCTGTTCTGTAGAAAGTTTTATTAATGAGTCACTCAATGCTTCTATGGAACCGTCCACATCACCTTTTACGATGATGTTCAGTTCTTGGAAGTTTCCTAAAGCAATGCGGCGTCCTACTTCATCCAAAGTTAGCAATTTTTGAGTTCGTAGTCCTTGTTCGCGTTGCAATTGTTCTCGTCTGTTTGCAATCTCTCTTGCTTCTTGTTCGGTTTCTATGACGTGGAATGCATCACCGGCTGTTGGCGCTCCATTTAGTCCTAATATCAAAGCCGGTTCTGAGGGACCTGCTTCTTTGATGCGTTGGTTTCGTTCGTTGAACATTGCTTTGATTTTGCCATAATTTGTTCCGGCCAATACGATGTCGCCCAATTTTAATGTCCCGTTTGAGACCAATACAGTAGCTACGTATCCCCTTCCTTTATCTAGGGTTGACTCAATGATTGATCCTGTGGCGTGTCGGTTGGGGTTCGCTTTTAATTCCAACAAATCAGCTTCCAGCAATACCTTTTCCATTAATTCGGCCACTCCAGTTCCTTTCTTGGCAGAAATGTCTTGTGATTGGTATTTTCCTCCCCATTCTTCTACCAAGAAATTCATGTTTGCCAATTCCTCCTTGATTTTGTCGGGATTGGCTGTTGGTTTGTCTATTTTGTTAATGGCAAAAACGATTGGTACTCCTGCAGCCATAGCATGATTGATGGCTTCTTTTGTTTGGGGCATCACATTGTCATCTGCGGCTACGATGATGATGGCAATGTCTGTTACTTTGGCTCCTCTTGCACGCATTGCCGTAAAGGCTTCATGTCCGGGTGTATCCAAGAAAGTAATGTGACGGCCGTTTTCCAATGTGACATTGTAGGCACCGATGTGTTGGGTGATGCCGCCTGCTTCGCCTGCAATGACATTCGCTTTGCGTATATAATCCAGCAAAGATGTTTTTCCGTGATCCACATGTCCCATTACGGTGACGATGGGTGCCCGTGGTTGCAAATCCTCTGGATTATCTTTCTCTTCTGTAATGGCTTCGGCTACATCGGCACTGACATATTCAGTTTTGAATCCGAATTCTTCAGCGACCAAGTTGATTGTCTCAGCATCTAATCTTTGGTTGATGGAGACCATGATCCCGATGCTCATACATGTACTAATAACTTGGTTAACAGAAATATTCATCATGTTCGCCAATTCGTTGGCGGTGACGAATTCTGTAAGTTTCAAGGTCTTGCTCTCTGCCATTTCCATGTTTTCCAACTCATGCTGCCGGTTGAGAGCAGTCTCGCGCTTTTCTTTGCGATATTTGGCTGCTTTGTTTTTGCCTTTTGTTGTAAGTCTTGCTAATGTTTCTTTTACTTGCTTTGCTACATCTTCATCATTTACTTCAATTTTTGATTGAGGTTTTTTGAATCGGTTGCTGTTTTTGTTCCCTTGGTTGTTGCTGGCTCCCCGTTTGTCATTGCTGTACGCAGGGCGTGGCGTATTGGTTACATTAATGCTATTAATATCTATCCTTTCTTTGTTGATGCGATTCCTTTTTTTCTTCTTTTTGTTATCGTCATCGGTGTTTTCATTGCCTTTTTCTTTCTTTTCTTCACTTCTCCGAACTTCTTTGATGATTGCGTCTTTGATTTGTTTTTTTTGTTCTTGCCGAAGTTTGTCTTTTTCTTCACGTTCCTTCTTTTTTTCTTCTTTGCTTTTTCTCTTAGGACGTGTAGATTGATTTAATGTGTCGAGGTCGATATGTCCAACCACATTAATATTGTGAATTAACGGGGTTGCATGTATTTTGTATATATCCTCTTCTTTTTCGTTAGTTTGGTCGGATTTCGGCTGTGAAGCAGTTTCTTCATGTCCTGTTTTGATATCATCTGATTTGTTGCCTGTGGTGCTTGTTTCTTTAGTTGGATGCTTTCCTGCTTTTTCTGGTGTTGTTCTTTCTGCTGTTGTAAATTTCTCTCCTTCATGCAATACGGTTTCTGCAGGTTTTTTCTCCTCCGATGTGATTTTAGGCTTGTCCTGTGTTATAACTTCTTCAGCATCTTTTTGTGGAGAAACAATATCAGCTGCATAATTGTTTTGCATCTTGTTTTCATGAGAGTGGGTAGATTCAGATGTGTTTTGTGCGGGTTTCGGCTGTTTTTTATGGAGGTTGTCCAAATCAATTTTCCCCACATGTTTGATTTGAGGACGTGAATCTTCTGGTATGGCTACTTTTATGGTGTTATTTTCTGCTTCCTCCTTTTCGTTATGTTCTTCGATGGATACAACGGTTTTGTTCCTGTCTTTGTTTTGGCGTTCTTGGAGAAACTTCTCTGATTCGATGCGGAGGTTCTTGTCCTTGCTGAATTCTTTCACCAGCAAGGCATATTGTTCTTCCGTTATTTTTGTGTTGGGGCTTGCCTCGATGACATGTCCCTTTTTCTGCAAGAATTCAACGACCGTCGCTGTTCCTACATTTAAATCTCTTAAAACTTTATTTAGCCTTATTGTCATATTATATGTTTAAATGGTTGAAGAATAGAAGAGCAGAAAGGAAGAAGATGCCGTTGGTTTTTTGTTATTCTTCAAACTCTGCTTTCAGAATGCGTATCACGTCATCCACTGTATCTTCTTCTAAGTCTGCTTTTTCGATTATCATTTCGCGGGGCGCGTTTAGTACGCCTTTGGCAGTGTCGATGCCAATACCTTTGATGGCGTTGATGACCCATTCGTCTATTTCATCTTTGAACTCATCCAAGTAGATGTCTTCATCATCTTCTTCCCCTTCTTTGATTTCCCGGAATACGTCAATAGTGTATTCGGTGAGCATGCTTGCCAGTTTAATGTTCATGCCGTTCTTGCCGATGGCGAGCGATACTTCTTCCGGCTTGAGGAACACTTCGGCTTTGCGGTCCGTTTCATTCAGGCGTATAGACGATATCTTGGCCGGGCTTAATGCACGTTGGATGAACAGTTGGATGTTCGAGGTATAGTTGATGACATCGATGTTTTCATTCCTCAGTTCGCGCACGATGCCGTGGATGCGTGAGCCTTTCACGCCGACGCATGCGCCAACAGGGTCTATCCGGTCATCGTAGGATTCCACGGCTATTTTGGCTCTTTCACCAGGGATGCGTGCTATCTTCTTGATGGTGATGAGGCCGTCGCTGATTTCTGGCACTTCCTGTTCGAACAGCCTTTGCAGAAATACCGGCGAGGTGCGCGACAGGATGATTTTGGGGTTGTTGTTCTGGTTTTCCACTCGTGCCACGACGGCGCGTGCGGTTTCTCCTTTGCGGTAGAAGTCGCTGGGGATTTGCTCAGTTTTGGGAAGGAGCAACTCGTTGCCTTCATCATCGAGCAGGAGTGTCTCTTTTTTCCATATCTGGTAGACTTCAGCGTTGACGATGGTGCCTACCTTGTCGATGTATTTGTTATAGAGGCTGTCTTTTTCGAGTTCTAATATTTTGGAGGACAATGTTTGCCTCAAGTTGAGGATGGCGCGGCGGCCAAAGTTGGAGAAGATGACCTCGTCGGTCACTTCTTCGCCGATTTCATAGGAGGCATCGATTTTCCTTGCATCGCTTAGGCTGATTTCCATGTTGGGGTTGGCCAGTTCGTCGTCGGCCACGACTTTCCTGTTTCTCCATATCTCGAAGTCGCCTTTGTCGGGGTTAACGATGACGTCATAGTTCTCATCAGTGCCGAACATCTTAGCAATTACGTTGCGGAACGATTCTTCCAGTACGCTCACCATGGTTTTCTTGTCGATATTCTTTAGTTCCTTGAATTCGGCGAACGTGTCGACTAGGCTGATTGTTTCTTCTTTCTTAGCCATAATAACTATTTGAAGTTGATTAGATATTTAGTGTATTTTATGTCTTGGTAACTGAGGGTGATGTCTTCGTCCACGATTTTGGGGCGTTTGCTTCCTTCGGGGCGGACTTTCTTTTTGATGGTGATGGTGAAATGGTCCTCATCGGCATTTTTCAGCACGCCGGTGAGTTTCTCTCCTCCGGCTGTTTGTGTTTCCACTTCGTTCCCGATGTGGATGTAGTATTGCTGGCGCACTTTGAAGGGTTGCCCGATGCCGGCGGAGCCTACTTCCAGTTCGAAGTCTTCTTTGTCGCGGTCGAGCTTTGACTCGATAAACCGGCTCAGGTCCACACAGTCTTCAATCCACACGCCTTCCGCATGGTCTATTTCGATGGTGATTTTGTTGTTGGGGTCGATGGCTATGTCCACTAAGAAATAGTCCCTGCCTTTCAGCCACTCTTCTACGATGCTGGTAATGAAGCTTTTTTCAATCATGTATTGCTGTCTAAGAATAAAAAAGGGGCTCTATCGCCCCTCACCGTTCATCCATTTCGGTTGCAAAGATACAATAATACTTTGCCTGCGCAAAATATTCGTGGATTTTTTGTTAGTTTTGCGCCGAAGTATTAACGATTCTTGAGGGATGAAGAAGAACCATTTGAATGTCAACAAGCAGTTTATGGTGGGCAACGGCATCTTGGCCTTTGCTGTGATCTTGGTGATTGTGATTTTCCTTTATTCCAGCTACCGGCTGCAGCGCCGGGCGGAGGCGGGGCGGGCGTATGCGGAGCGTTACGGCGTGTGCTTGTCGCGGGGTTTCGCGGGAGATTCCCTGCTGGTGCATGTGAACGACAGCCTGGTGTTTGTCGGCACGGTGCCGGCGGATTCCTTTTGCCTGGAGGTGCCGCGTGTGGCCGATGAGTGCGTGCTGTTCGTGACGGACGGGCGGTCGGGGCGCACGTCGTTTTTTAACCTCCCTGCCAAGGGCGGCGAGGTGTCGTTGCGCCGCGAAGGTGACGAGGTGGTGCAGGAGGGCGGCGTGCTGCCTCCAGGCGCATGACGTCTGTTTCTCGGTGGTAATAATCAGTTGCAATTCCATCCGGCGGGCTTCTTACCTTGGAGCTTGCCAAGGCGTTGTGTTGCGGGCTTTCCCGTTGGTCGGCCCGTCATTGGAATCTTCAGGCCATCTCCTAAAACATGCCCCACAGGCCGTTGTGGAGGGGGAAGAAAAGCACGCGCATGGTATCCCTTGCACCATGCGCGTGGTATGCCCCCTGCCGTGCGCGTGGTGTCCACCTCCCCTTGCGCACCGTGTGCGCCTCCCCTTCCGCATGGTAAACAGTCCATACAAAGCAAAGCGGGCAGCCCATTTCAAGTTTAGTTTGCAAATTGTTTGCATGGGCCTGCGCGGCGATGCTTGCGTTGGCAGGCCGCGCACAGGTGCAGGAGTTGAAAGTTGACGGCATCAGGCGCGGCATCAATGCGTACATGCAGGATACCTCCGCCGCCTGCGCCGACGGCATTGCCACTGCCTCCGGCGTAGCCGGCATCATAGTGCATGCGCAAAGCGGGGCGCAAGTGCGGCACGCCGAGGCGGTTGCCTCGTTGCCGCTCGCGGGCTTGCCGGGCGGCATATATAAATATGTGTGACGCAGGGAGGGCAGTGGCAAGTGATGAAGGTGGCTTTGTAGTCTCCGGGCTGGCATGAGGGACGGGGGATGCGCCGCGCGCGGCGCATCCCCCGTTTGTTCGTTCTCCCGGCGGGTGGGTCATTTCACTTCCCACGTGTCGTTGGTCATGAGCAGTTCGGCGAAGTTGTGGTAGGGCTTCTTGGCTGACACTTCCTCGATTTGCGCGGCCACGGCCTGGTCGTAGGTGGGGGCTTCCACGTCGCGTATCACGCCGAGGGCGATGGGATAGTCCGGGCCTTCCATCAGGGCGAGCTTCAGTTGCAGGGTGTTGTCCATGCAGTGCGCGTCATGCACGAGGATGTCCTTCTCCGTGATGCCGTTCTCGCCCAGCTTCACCACCTTCAGCCCGAATCCTTCCTGCATGAGGCCGAACTCGCGGTTGGGCCCGAACAGCATCGGTTTTCCGTGTTCCAGGTAGATGGCGTTGCGGGTACGGGCTTCCTTGGTGGCCACGGCTTCATGGGCGCCGTCGTTGAAGATGACGCAGTTCTGCAACACTTCCACCACGGACGTGCCTTTGTGGCGGGCGGCAGCTTTCAGCACCTCGACGGATGCCGGGCCGTCCACGGCCACGCAACGGGCGAAGAAGCGTCCCCTTGCCCCGAAGGTCAGTTCTGCCGGGCGGAAAGGGTCTTCCACGGTGCCGTAGGGCGATGACTTGCTGACGAAGCCTCGGGGCGAGGTGGGTGAGTATTGTCCTTTGGTCAGCCCGTAAATGCGGTTGTTGAGCAGCACCATGTTGATGTCGATGTTGCGGCGCACGGCGTGGATGAAGTGGTTGCCGCCGATGGCCAGCCCGTCGCCATCGCCGGAGA
>CALUIR010000007.1 GCA_944320785.1 uncultured Bacteroidaceae bacterium | reverse complement strand
AGCGGAAAACGAGACTCGAACTCGCGACCCCAACCTTGGCAAGGTTGTGCTCTACCAACTGAGCTATTTCCGCAAATGCGGTTGCAAAGGTACTTCTTTTTTTATTTTCTCCAAATCTTTGGCTCGAAAAAAGAAAATATTTTTTTGATAGTTCTTATAACCTGTTTATAATCAACGGTACATGTCATGGATGTCAACACATCCTGTCGCGATAGTCTTCGTAAGTGAATTCTCGGTAAAGTTGCAGGCGGTTGTCTTGCGTCCACAGCGCAATGGCCGGATGCCGGATGCCGTTGAACATATTGGTCTTTACCGTTGTGTAATGAATCATGTCTTCAAAGACAATTTTGTCGCCGACATGGAGTGGTTGGCGGAAAGACCATACACCCATATAGTCTCCACTCAGGCAACTGTTGCCTCCCAAACGGTACACGTACGGCGTATGTTCGCCCATTTCTGCTTCGCGCACGGCCGGTTGGTAGGGCATTTCCAGGCAATCTGGCATGTGGCAGGTGAAACTTACGTCAAGGATAGCCGTCCGTATTCCTTTGTTCTCCACAATATCCACGACGCTGGACACTAATACGCCAGTTTGCCATGTGAAAGCTGAACCCGGCTCCAAAATTACATGCAGATGCGGGTGGCGTGCTTTGAAGGAACGCAACAGGCGGATGAGGTGTGCGACATCGTAATCTTTCCGTGTCAGGAGGTGGCCTCCCCCGAAATTTATCCATCGCAGTTGGCCGAACCAAGGGGAAAACGCCTTTTCCACATGCGCCAATGTCCTTTCAAATGCATACGAATCTGATTCACAATGGGTATGGCAATGAAAACCTTGGATGCCTTCCGGCAGTATGGCGGGCAATTGTCCGCACGTGACACCAAAGCGTGTGCCGGGGGCGCAAGGATTGTAAAGCTCCGTCTCTACCTCTGAATATTCTGGATTGATGCGCAGGCCGCATGATATTTCGGGGTGGCAAGTTTGCACTTGCGGGTAAAAACGTTCGTATTGCGACCATGAATTGAATGTGATGTGGCTGCTGCATGCCATGATGGCAGGGAAGTCCTGTTCCGTGTAAGCCGGTGAGTAGGTGTGTGCCTTGCTTTTAAATTCTTCCGAAGCCAATTGTGCTTCAAACAGGGAACTGGCTGTGCAGTTTTCGATGTATTCCTTGAAAATAGGGAATGATTTCCATAAGGCAAACGACTTGAAGGCAAGGATGATTTCCACTCCTGCCTTTTCCTTGACGGATTTTATCAGGCTTAGGTTCTTCCGCAACAGTTCTTCTTCCATCACATAGCATGGCGAAGGGATTATTGAGATGTCTATCATGGGGTCAATTAATTATTTTGAATCGTGCGAATTTCAGCAACAGTTGTTTCTCTCCGGCATTTCGGAAGCGTACGGTGGCTTTCAGGTTGTCGCCTGTTCCTTCTACTTTCATGATTTCTCCGATGCCGAACCGTTCATGTTCTATTTGCTGCCCTTCTTTTACAGAAGTTTGCCCGGATGGTTTCCTTTCTTGGATTTGCATCGGCATCTTTGCCAAACGCCGTGCTGATGGCGGCGGCATGAACAAACCTTTTGCTGCATTCCCGGTTTTTTGTGTGCCGAATGATGCAATTTTTGCACTTGCTGCAGCACGTTCGCGGGCAAAAGGCATGTCTTCGCCTTGTTTGAGATAGCATCCGTCGATGTCTTTCAAGAAACGGCTGGGAGAACTGAATTCCGTCTTTCCATATCGGAAACGGCTTTTGGCAAATGAAAGGAAACAGTTCTCTTCGGCACGGGTAATGGCTACATAGAACAAGCGCCTTTCCTCTTCCAATGCCCTGTATGAATTGATGCATTGGGCGCTTGGAAACAAGTTTTCCTCCAATCCTACGATGAATACATTTTTGAACTCCAATCCTTTGGCCGCATGGATGGTCATCAGGGTGATTTTTTCCGCCTCCTCGTCTTTTTCTGTATCTTGGTCTGACAGCAGGGATATTTCTGAAAGGAAGTCTGCCAATGAAATGTCTTGGTTGCCTTCTTCCAACCGTCCGGCGCAGAAGTCATTCATGCCGCTCATCAATTCTTCGATGTTTTCCTGCTTGCTCAAGTATTCCGGCGTCCGTTCTTGGGTGATGTCATTGGCAATGCCTGACAACTTCACGATGTCGCATCCGATTTCGTAGGCATTCTTTTTTTCAGCTTCTTGCATGAATTGGGTTATCATTTCCTGGAATCCTTGCAGTTTTGCTGCCGTGCCTTTGTTGATAGCCAATCTTTGCTTTTGCGGATCCGTAATGGTTTCCCAAAGGCTTGTATTGTTTTCGTGGGCGGCTTGGATGATTTTGTTCACCGTTGTGTCGCCGATGCCCCGTGCCGGGTAATTGATGATGCGCTTGAATGCTTCTTCATCCTTCGGATTCACGGCCATTCGGAAATAAGCAATCACATCCTTGATTTCCTTGCGTTGGTAGAAAGAGAGTCCGCCATATATCCTGTACGGGTAATTGCGTTTGCGCAATGCCGCTTCAAAGATGCGTGATTGCGCGTTGGTGCGGTACAAGATGGCGAAATCATTGTATCCGTCATGTTCCTTGCGGCGCAATTCCCCGATTTTGTTTGCCACGATTTCGCCTTCCTCCATGTCCGAGTATGCTTCAAAAAGCTGGATGGGATTCCCGCGTTTCTTCTCTGAAAAAGTGGTTTTGCGTATCTGGTCCGTGTTCTTTTCAATCAGGCAGTTGGCCGCTTCCACGATGGTTTTGGTGGAACGGTAGTTCTGTTCCAGCTTGAAGATTTTTGCACCTTGGAAAGATTTTGTGAAAGTCAGGATATTGTCTATATTGGCTCCTCTGAAGGAATAGATGCTTTGTGCATCATCGCCTACCACGCAGATTTGTGCATGGCCTTTCGCCAATTGCAAGACGATTTGATGCTGTGCGAAGTTGGTGTCCTGGTATTCGTCCACCAAGATGTAGCGGAATCCTTGCCGGTATTTTTCCAGGATTTCCGGGTGTTTTTCAAAAAGGAGGTAGGTCTGCAACAACAAATCGTCAAAATCCATGGCGCCGGCTTGGCGGCATCTTTCCCAATACCGTTGGTAGATATGCCCTGTCTCCGGCCGTTTGGACGCTGCATCGGCATGGCATGCTTCCCGGCTAGCCAAGTAGGCATCCGGGGTGACCAGCTTGTTTTTCGCCTCCGAGATGCGGCTTTGCACGGCAGAGACCTTGTAGATTTTATCGTCTAACTTCATTTCCTTGATGATGCTGTTTATCAGGCTTTTTGAGTCTGCTGCATCATAAATGGTGAAGCGGGGCGGATATCCGATAGCTTCCGCTTCGCGCCGGAGTATCCTTGCAAACAAAGAGTGGAAAGTACCCATCCATAAATGCCGCGCCTGGTCATGGCCTACCATTGCGGCAATCCTTTCCTTCATTTCCCGTGCTGCTTTGTTCGTGAAAGTCAAAGCCAGGATAGAGGAGGGGGCATAACCTTGTTCCAGTAAGTAAGCAATCTTGTAAGTAAGGACGCGGGTCTTTCCCGAACCAGCCCCGGCTATGACCAATGACGGGCCGTCAATGTAAAGCACGGCCGCCAATTGGCTTTCGTTCAGTTCTTCATTGTAATGGATGGCTGACATGGAAGCAATCATTAGCCTTTGCCGGATTATTTCTTGTCCAATGCTTCGAAGCAAGAGTTCTTGCTGACAAACTCCGGCACGATGTCTTTCATGACGGCCACTATTTTCATCTGGTCATACGTTTGGTTGATGTCGATCAGGCTTTGAATATGCCTCTGCACATCCTTGTAGTCATATTCCCGTACATTGGCAATCATGATTTTGGGATGGTAAGTGGGTTTGGTCAACTCTTTGTTGTTCAAAAGTTCTTCATATAGTTTTTCCCCGTGGCGAAGCCCGGTAAACTCAATCTTGATGTTTTCGCGTCCGGACAAGGAAATCATCCGTTTCGCCAAATCTACGATTTTCACCGGTTGCCCCATGTCGAAGATATAGATTTCCCCTCCGTTGCCCATGCTTCCGGCTTCCAATACCAAGCGGCATGCTTCGGGAATGGTCATGAAGTAGCGGATGATGTCGGGATGCGTCACCGTCACCGGGCCGCCTCTTTGTATCTGTTCCTTGAAACGCGGGATGACCGAACCGTTTGAGCCTAACACGTTGCCGAAACGTGTGGTGATGAATTTCACGGAAGCGTCGCCTTTCTTTTGCAGGTATTTGGCCAGCGACTGCACGTAGATTTCCGCAATCCGTTTGGAACACCCCATCACGTTGGTGGGGTTGACGGCTTTGTCCGTAGAAATCATCACGAACTTTTCCGCGCCGTACTTTACGGAAAGGTCGGCCAGGTTGCGTGTCCCTGACACATTGACCCGTATGGCCTCCGGCACGTTGTTTTCCATCATGGGGACATGCTTGTAGGCAGCAGCATGGAATATGTATTGCGGGCGGAATTCCTTGAAGATGCTTTCCATGCGCCCTTGGTCGGATACGTCGGCAACGATGGTTTCCGCATCAATGTTCCGCCAATAGTCCTGCAATTCCAGGCGGATGTCATGCAACGGCGTTTCAGCTTGGTCCACCAATATCAATTTGTACGGATTGAACGACACGACCTGGCGCATGATCTCACTGCCGATGGAACCTGCGGCGCCTGTTATCATCACCCGTTTCCCTTCCAGGTGCGATGCTATTTTCCGCATGTCTATTTCAATCGGATCGCGAGGCAGGAGGTCTTCAATCTGTATTTCCTTCAGTTGGGTGTGGTCCAGTTCATGGTTGCCCCACTCGCTCAACGGGGGCGCCGTGAGCAATTTGATGTGGTGGGAAAGCAGTTTGTCGGCCAAGTCTGTTTTGCTCAGCAGGTCCAATTTGGCTGGCGACACGATGACGGCGCTGATGCCCCGGTCGTCCAAAACGTCCAACAAAGAATCATCGTTGGCATATACCTTCACGCCCATCATCACTTTGTTTATCAATTCCGGCTCATCCGCAATGAACCCGCGAAGGCGGTAGCGGTTCTTCAGGTTCACGCGCAATGACTTGGCGATGTTCACGCCTGCTTCCTTCGCGCCATAGATGAAAACATTGATGCTCCGGCGGCTGTCGAAATGGGATGCTTCGTACATCATCTTCACCACCACGCGGGAGCAGGCCATCAAGGCGAAGTTCAGCACATAGGCCATGAGAATCGTGGACTCCGGCAACATTTTCCCGCCGAAGGCAAGGTAATACACGCCGTTGATGCAAATCAATATGATGTAACTGAGGGTGAGCGAGACGAAGATGCGCATGATGTCAACGAACGACGAATAGCGCAGCACGCCAAGATAGGTGCGGAAATAACGGAAGAAAAAGACATTGACCACGATGGAAGCCAGCAGGAACACTTCAATGGAGAAAGATGTGCTGCTGATTTCTTCCCATTCCATGTCCTGTTTCAGGAAAAAGGCGATAAGGCTGGAAAGTATGACAATCACTACATCCAACAGGAGGACAGCCCAAATGGGAAGCACTTTGGTTGACAAGTACCTGCGTAGGAAAAAATGCTTTTTCATGTCTTCAGATATGCATAGTTATTTGTATCGGCCTGCAAAGATAAGGCGTTTTTTCAGATTTGGATAACAATTTAACGAAAATGATGGCTCCCTCCGCAAAGGGGGCCATCATTTCCTGCGAGGCGGCGCAAGTTGTCACAGCAAGTTGCTGGCCAGTTCGCTGAGGGCGCTCCGTTCTCCTTTCACGAGGTTGACGTGCGCGAAAATGTCTTGCCCGGACATTTTGTCAATCATGTACACCAATCCGTTGGACTGGCTGTCCAGATAAGGCTGGTCGATTTGCTGTATGTCGCCGGTAAACACCATCTTGGTGCCTTCGCCTGCCCTTGTGATGATGGTCTTGATTTCGTGCGGGGTCAGGTTCTGCGCCTCATCGATGATGCAATACACCTCTGAAAGGCTTCTTCCCCGGATGAATGCCAAGGCTTCAATGACCAGTTGTTCGCTTTTCTGCATGTCATCGATGCGTTTCACTTCCGCCGCGCTTGCCTGGAACTGGCGTTTGATGACATTCAGGTTGTCGAACAACGGCTGCATGTAAGGGGCGACTTTTTCATTGGCATCGCCGGGCAGGAAACCGATGTCCTTGTTGGACAGTGCCACAATAGGCCTTGCCAATAAGATCTGTTTGTATTCATTTTGTTGGGCCAAGGCGGATGCCAATGCCAGCAAAGTCTTTCCTGTCCCGGCTTTCCCGGTCAATGCCACCAGTTTGATGTCTGGGTCGTTCAGCACTTCGAAAGCAAAGCTCTGCTCGGCGTTGCGCGGTTCTATGCCGTAATGCTTGGACTTGTTCACGCGGCCCACGGAGTGGGTGAAAGGATTGTAGCGGGCCAGCACGGAGGAACGGTCGCTTTTCAGGATGAAGCATTCGTTGGGCTTCACGACAGTCTTGAGGCCTAATTCGGCAATGTCGATGCCTTCCTTGGAGGAATAAATGCGGTCTATCAAAGCGGAGTCAATGCCTTCGAACACTTCATTTTCTTTTTGGAAGACATCCACGTTCGTCACTTTGTCGGTGATGTAGTCCTCGCAAGGGATGCCCAGCGAGCGGGCTTTCATGCGGAGGTTCACGTCTTTGGTCACCAAGATGGTCGGGGTTTCCTTGTCTTTCTCCAGCAATTTGTCGGCCACCGACAGGATGTCATGGTCGGGTTTGCGCTCCATGAAGGCTTCCTGCACCCGCTTTGACGGGAGGTTGTCCACCACGATATAAAGCTTTCCCAGTCCTTCGCCCAGGCTCACGCCGTCTTTCAGGGAGCGGCAGTCTGCTGTGATCTCGTCCAGTTCGCGGACAAATTCGCGGGCATTGTAGTTGATTTGTTCGTTTCCCTTCTTGAATTTGTCCAATTCTTCCAGCACCACAATCGGGAGGTAGATGTCGTTTTCCTGGAAATTCTTCAGGCAATTGTAGTCATGCAGGATGACATTGGTGTCTAAAACAAAATTTTTCTTCTTGCCCATACGCTTTAGGTTTTAAATGAAGTATATGAATCAGGCAGGGCATGCTTCGTGCAAAAAAACTCAAGCCGCTTGGCCTGTTTTGCCCTCCACTTTCCCTATCTTTGCATCGTTTTTTGGTTAACGGCGGTTCGGGCGTTAATCATGGCTCTAATTTACAAGATTCCAAGGAGAAAGAAGCCGCAAAGGCTGTTAAATATTACAAAATGACGGATTATCAGGAAACCATCGATTATTTGTTCCGCAGTGTGCCGATGTTCCAGCAGGTGGGCGGCACGGCTTACAAGGAGGGATTGGGAAACACGCTGGCCTTGGACCGGCACTTGGGGCATCCTCATCGTGCATTCAGGAGCATCCATGTGGGAGGAACCAACGGGAAAGGTTCCTGTTCGCACACTTTGGCCGCCATCTTGCAGTGCGCGGGCTACAAGACGGGGCTTTACACTTCCCCGCACTTGGCGGATTTCCGGGAACGTATCCGGGTGGACGGCGTGAAAGTGCCGGAGCAGTTCGTGGTGGATTTCGTGAGGCGGCACAAAGCTTTTTTCGAGCCTTTGCATCCTTCGTTTTTTGAATTGGCCACGGCCATGGCGTTCCAGTACTTTGCGGCGGAGAAAGTGGATGTGGCCATCGTCGAAGTGGGGCTGGGCGGGCGGCTGGACTGCACCAACATCATCCGTCCCGCGCTCAGCATCATCACGAACATCAGCTTCGACCATGTGCAGTATTTGGGCAACACGCTGGCAGAAATCGCCGGAGAAAAGGCCGGCATCATCAAATCCTGCACGCCGGTGGTCATCGGCGAAGCCAACGAGGAGACCCGGCCTGTGTTCATCCGCAAGGCGCAAGCGGTGGGCGCCCCCATCGTTTTCGCGGAAGATGAACACCTGTTGCGGTCATGGCGACGCATGCCGGACGGGAAATGGCTTTACCAGACGGAGGAATACGCCGACTTGCGCGGCGAGTTGGGGGGATTGTGCCAACTGAAGAACACGGCCACCCTTTTGTCTGCCCTGCGCCGGTTGCAGGAATGCGGTTTCCATATCCATGAGCAGGACATCCGGGACGGTTTCGGCAAGGTAACGTCCCTGACCGGCCTGATGGGACGTTGGCAGCAGTTGGAGCAACATCCCGACGTGGTTTGCGACACGGGGCATAATACGGGGGGGATGTCGTACATTGCGGAGCAACTGGCACGGTATCCTTGCCGCCATCTGCATATCATAATAGGCATGGTGAGCGACAAAGACGTGGACGGCGTGCTGGCCTTGCTTCCCAAAGATGCGGAGTATTATTTCACGAAAGCGCAAATCCAGCGGGCCATGCCGGAAGAAACCTTGCAGGCACTCGCCATGCGCCACCATTTGCAGGGCGGTTGTTTCCCCTCGGTCAAGGATGCCTTGGCGGCTGCCAAGGGGAGGGCAGGCGCAGACGACCTGATATTCGTGGGCGGCAGCACTTTCGTTGTGGCGGATTTGCTGGCCGGGTGCGGGTATGCCCTTCCTTGATGCCCGCCGGGGAGGGGCGGCCTCCAAGCCACTGCCCCTTGCTTTCCCCGGAATCCTTTCAATGGTTTTTGGAAAACTTCCTGATGTTGGGGGGCAAAACATCAGGAAGTTTCATGCAATTGTTCCTGAACTTTTCTTCATACGATTACTAATCGTCATGCGTTACGATTACTAATCGTCCAGGAAACTTTACCTGTAAAACGGGTGGCTTTACGGGTAAGGACGGGCTGCTTTTCAGATAGGATTGGGTGGTTTCACCGGGCAGGAAGGGGAACTGCCGGGCAGAAGCGGCCCGTGTATGGCTGTCCTGCCTGGAAATCCGGCATCAGGAATCTTCCCGGATGGCTTGGCCCTTTGCCCCGGTTGTTGGCAGCCGTCTGCTGCCTGCTTGGGTCGCCGGGGCTTCCTCTCCACGGGGTTTCAGCCCGGCGGCTTCCGTGCCGGGCGGCGTGGAGGCGATGGAGTCGGCCTGCGCCTTCCTGCGGCGGCGGTCAATCCTGCCTTTCCATGAGATGATGTCGCGCCAGGCATTGAAATCCTTTTTGTAGGCAATGCCCACGCCCTGCGTGGTGAGCGTGGTCTTGGTGTAGTAGCGGTCATTGGTCTTGTTGTAGGCCTTCAGGCGGATTTCGCCGGATTTCGTGAGCAGCCATTCCACGTCGAAGTCGCCGATAAAGTTCGTGTTGGCCATCGGGTTGTCGCGGTAGCCGAAATTTCCGTTGATGAGCAGGCGGTTGTCCAGCAACTGCGCGGAAAGCATGCCTTCCACTTCCACGTCCGTCCAGCCTTCTTCGCCGGTGCTGAGCGTGGTGCCGAAATTCCAGTTCTGCAAGTTGAGGGCTTGCGAGAGCATGTTGTTGAGTTGCCCGGACAGGGTGGAGGACAGCACGGAACTCATGGTGTTGGACGATTGCCCGGCGTTGTTCCCGTAATCGTACGTGTAGAACTTGCCGACGCCTAGCAGATAGAGCATCTGCATGTTCATTTCCTCGTCGGTGCTGATGGCGCTGCGCACGATTTCCCTTTCTTCTTCGCTGACGTTGGGCAATTCAATGTCGAAGCCTACGTTGGGATGGGTCAGGTTGCCTGTGATGTTCATGAGGCAATTCACTTTCACATTGTTTTGCGAGAAGGTCTCGCCGATGCCCAGGTCACTCAGCGATGCGGAGTTGACGGTATAGGAGGCTTGGATGCCGAGGTTGGCGTCCAAGGGGCTTCCGTTGAACTCGATGCTGCTGCCCGACTTGATGAGGAAGTCCTTGCGGATGACCTCCTGCAGGCTGAACTTGTAGATGCCTTGGTCGATGTTGTAGCTTCCGAACATCTTCACGTCGCCTTTGTTGAAGAACTCCACCCGGATGTTGCCATTGCCTTTCCCGCTGATGTAGTCGCCGGCAATGGGATCCATGATGATTTTCATGGTGGCGTCGGGGGTCGCGTCCACCAGCAGGTTCAGGCGGATGTCAACGGGCGCTGCCTCTATGGTTTCCTCCTCTTGTTCCAGGTAACTTTCAGCCACGAAGATTGAGTCGTGCATTTCGCGGCGGGGTGTCTTGTCGATGAAGGTGACAAACTGGCTGTTGGTGGCCGATGCAGCGGGCTTGAGCATGTAGGTGAAGCGGCTGTTGGCGTTGGTCGTCACGGCGGCATCCACGTTCAGCCCGGCTTTGCTGCCGTTGAGCAAGGCATTTCCTGTGCCATAGAGCGTGCCGTAGAAGGGCATTTCCGGGTCTTCTTGGGTGTTGAACACCAGCATGTTTTCGATGTCAATCAGGAAACGGTAGCTCAGGTCCTTGAAATGTTGGTGGCGGAGATAGCCGTTGAGCCGGCCGCGATGGCCTTCGGGGTCGCGCAGGGCGCAGTTGTCGAACCGTATTTCTGACGGGCGCAGGTGGATGGAGTCCCTTACTTGGAACGTTGCGCCCAAGACGTCAAACTTCATGGATGCGTCGGCATATACGTCGCCGTCCAGCATCAACGACTTGAACCTTCCGTAGAAGCGTGCATGGCCGTTCATCCTGCCATGCACGTCGGAAGCAATGTTGCGCATGTAGTATTGCAGGAACTGGAGGTTGGTGCTGTCGGCTTCAATGTCCAGTTCCAAGCCTTTCTTCTTCGGGTAGATGAATCCCGCCACCCGGGTGCGGGAGATGCCCGGCTCTTGCGCCCTTGCGTCGAGGTAGATGCCTTCTTGCTCTTTGTCCCACCTTCCGGTGACCTGCATGTCGCCCATCAGCCCGTTGTTGAACCGGAAGTCGCGGATGTGCAGGTCTGCTTGGAGCGACGGGTCATGGAACACGTGGCTGGCCGTGGCTGTCCCGGTTGCCCTGCCGTTGAAGCTGACATCTTTCAGCCGGACGATGTCGAACACGTAGCCCATGTTGATGTCGTTCAGCTGGACTTTCACGGTGTCTGCGGGCCGTTCGGTCAGGTTGCCATGGATTTTGATGTATTGTTCCCCGTGCCGGAACAGGAAATTGTCGATGCGCACCAAGCCGGAATCGACGGCCACGCGGGAAGGGTGGATGTTCCAGATGGAATCGTTCAGGATGATGCGGGTGGGCAGTATGCGGATGTCCGCCTTGATGCCCGGTTCGGCCCGCCCGTCCTTGGCCAAGTGCGCCGAAGCCTTGAGTTGCCCGCTGTAAGTGGCTTCCGCGTTGTTGCCCCAGTTGACGGAGGCGGCTACCCGGTCGTTGCCGGCGCGGGTGTCTATGGATACGTTGAAGATGGCGTTGCTTTTCATTTTCATGCTGGCTCTTGCAAGGCATTTGAACAGGTCGGCGGGGTTCTCGCACAGCACCATTCCCGACTCGAAGCGCGTGTTGCCGTAGCGGAACGCGGGGAGGTAGCTTTCGATGCGGAGCTTTTGGGCGATGTCGTTGAAATAGCCTTTCGCCACGGCATGCGAATAGATGCTGAACGGCAGGCCGAACATCCCGGCGATGTCGTCGGTGTTATATACATGCAGGTCGAACGAGAAGTTGTTGGCGGGTTCGGCAATCTCCTTGTTCAGGCTCAGCAGGGAAGGGATGTAGCGTTCCACGGTCTTGATGATGCTGGCCGGGATGGTGTGGTAACGGTAGCGTCCTTTCACGGTGGCGGTGGCGTAAGGCGAGTCCAAGGTAAGGAGTTTCTCCCCGTTGCTTTGCGGCCGGGCGGCAATGTCCACGTGGCTGATGGATAGTTCGCGGGCGGCATTCTTGAAGAAGATGCTGTCGATGCGGATGTCGCCCTCCATGTTGTCGGGCGAATTGCCTTTGAAATTGACGTTCATCCGCCACGACATTTCCATGTCCGGGTAGCGGGAGGCAAGGTGCAGGTCATGCAGCCGGACCTTGCCGAGGCGGGCGTTGAAGTGGAATTCCGGGATTTCTCCGGCAAGGTTGATGTTGCCGTCCATTGCGACGTGGCCGTTGGGGTCGTCCAGTTGGATGCTGCCGTCAAAGCTTTTCTGATGGTAAACGCCATCCAAACGGATGTTCTTGTAGTTGTATTGCTTGATTTCAATGGACGATATCAAGCCGTCCACGTTGATGAAAGGAGGCTGTTCCCCTCGCTTTTCCATCTGCACATGGGTGTTGAGGCACGCTTTGCCTAATACTCCCGGTTTGCCGGAAATCCGGCCCAGGTCAAGGTCTTCCGTATGGATGGTTCCTGACACGGCAGCATGCCGGGCGGCTTTGTCGGCCGACATGCTTAAATTTGCCGTGATGTTCCCTGCATCGGTGCGGAATGTCCCGGCCAAGCCAAGGTGGTCCAGCTGCCCGCCGAAGGTGCCGTTGAAGCGGATGTCGCCCGCCCGTTGCAGGGCGGCAGGAGCCGGTTTTGCCAGCAAATTGCGGAAAAGGTATTCACTCCCTTCTTGCCGGATGGAAAGTTCGGTGATTTGCCCGCTGGCCCGTGCGGATGTGCCTCTTGAAAGCCCGTTGAACGATGCTTGCCCTTTGAGGCGGATGCCTGTCCCCGCCTGAAGGGCGAAATGGCTGCATCGGAGGCGGTTGCCGCTTCCCGTGAAGGCGGCTTGCAGGTTCAGCGTGTCTTTGAAATGGCGCAGGGCAGGGGTGAAGCAGGCAAAATCGCCCGGCGCGATGCGTGAGGGGAGGATGTGTCCGCTGAAACGCACGCTGTCCATGAAATGCGCGAAGGCGCGGATTCCTTCATAATCGGCTCTCAGCGTGTCGAGCCGGAAAGAAGTGCCGGGCAGGTGGAGTAGGAAGTTTTCTAGGCAGGCGTGCCGGCTGTTGGCCGTCAGCTTGGCTGCCAGTTTCTGCAAGGAGAAGCCGGACTGTTCGTGGAAGCTCATGCGCTTGATGGCGGCATTGACAGAATCTTTACTTAAAGCTTTCAGTGAAATGTTGGCTGTAAGGTTCTTGATGTCAATGTGCTGCGGGTTGAACACGCCGGGAGTCTCCGGCACGGAAGCAACATCGTAGGACACTTGCCCGCGCCGCATCAGGATGGAGTTGACGCGCACGTCCTCTATCTTGAGCCGGGGCTGTTCGGGCCGGAACGCCTCGATGATGAACAGGATGTTCGGGTCAGATTGCCGGTCGTCTTGCGTGACGGCGATGCGGAAGCCGAACAGTTGCACGTTGCTGATGCTGACCTTCCCTTGCAGCAACGGCGCGATTTCCATCTTCACGGAGAGGCGGCTGACGGAGATGGCCTCTTTCCCGGAGCGGTCGCAGACGGAGAGGCCGTCGATGATGATGCGGTTGAAAAGCCCGAAAGAGATGCGCCCGACGGAAAGTTCCGTGCGAAGCGCCTCCTTCAGCTTGCGGGTGGCAAACGAAGTGAGCCGTTGCTGCACGGCGGGCATCTCCAGCAGGATGATGGTTCCCAGATAGATGAATGCGGCTATTCCGAGAATCCAGCGGACTATTCTTCCTAATGTCTTGATAAGCTTTTTCCTTTTTATGGTTGGCCGAACAAAGATACAGGATATTCCGTTACACCCGTCCAAAAGGAAGAAACCTTTTGCACTTGTTCACGCTGGATGCCCCGGCAGGAAGTTCCAGCCAGGCGGCTGCCTTTTCCAATTCATGCGGGCAACTTCTTTATCTTTAGGTTAGAGATGCACATCCTCAGCCTAAGGATGTACATCCTTAACCTAAAGATGCACATCCTTAGGCTAAAGATGAAGTTTTTGCCCGCATGAACCAAGTTTCCACTGCGGGCGGACGGTTTTTCTTTCCCTTTTTGATTACCTTTGCCGCAAAGGGGGAAAGATGGAAAAGGTCCGGAGAATCATCCATGTTGACATGGACGCGTTCTACGCTTCCGTGGAACAGCGCGACAACCCGCAGTACAGGGGCAAACCCCTTGCCGTGGGGCATGAGGAAGCGCGCAGCGTGGTGGCTGCCGCCAGCTACGAGGCGAGGCGCTACGGCGTGCGGTCGGCCATGCCTTCTCTGCGGGCAAAGAAGCTGTGCCCGCAGCTCATCTTCGTGCCCGGCAGGATGTCGCACTACAAGGAAGTGTCTTTCCAGATACGGGAAATCTTCCATGAATACACCGACCTTGTGGAGCCATTGGCCTTGGACGAAGCCTTCTTGGACGTGACCGACAACAAGAAAGGCATCTCCATGGCCGTGGACATCGCGAAGGAGATAAAGCGGCGCATCCGGGAAGAACTGCATCTGGTGGCTTCGGCAGGTGTTTCCTACAACAAGTTCCTGGCAAAAGTGGCTTCCGATTACCGCAAGCCGGACGGCCTTTGCGTTATCCACCCTGATCGGGCGTTGCCGTTCATCGCCCGGCTTCCCGTGGAAGCCTTCTGGGGCGTCGGGAGAGTGACGGCGCAGAAGATGCACGAACTGGGCATCCACAACGGGGCGGACTTGCAGGGCTGCAGCCGTGAAATGCTGAGGCGGCACTTCGGGAAAGCCGGAGACCTGTATTACGACTTCGCCCGTGGCGTGGACGAACGCCCGGTGGAGCCGGTGCGCGTGCGCAAATCCGTGGGTTGCGAACACACATTGGAACGGGACATCACATTGCCTTCGTCGGTGGTCATCGAGCTATACCACGTGGCTACCGACTTGGTGGGGCGCATCGCCCGTTCCGGGTTCCGGGGATGTACGCTGACCTTGAAGCTGCGTTTCGATGATTTCGCGCAAAAGACCCGCAGCACGACCGTGTTCCATGAACTGCTCACCTTGGAAGACATCCTCCCCGTTGCCAAGCAACTGATGCGGGAAGCCCAAGAGGAAAGCCGCCCCATACGGCTCATCGGACTTTCCGTCTCCAATCCTCCTGCGGAAGACAGCCGGGGCAGGAGGCTGCCCGTGCAACTGAAAATCAACTGGAGAGAGCCTTCCTGACCCGGCCCGCAGGGAAGCTTCCGGGCATCATGCAGGAACTTTTCCAATGTATAAGGAAAGGAAGCGGCTTGCCAAGCCGGAATAATTGCGTACATTTGCGCGGAAAGACTCAAAAAATACAGATGGAATGAAAGTAGGAAAGAACAAAATAAGCGCTGCCCTGTCCGTAGGCATGGCGTTGCTGGCCGGAGTGGGCGTGTCCGCCTTGCTGGCGTTGAGGGGCAATCCGCCCGTATCAGGCGAAGTGGAATTGGCGGATTCCACGGAAGTGGACGAGATTGTGTGCAAGTATGGCATCCCGACAGATGCCTACCAAGTGAAATACGGCATCGTGCGGGAACGGCAGACCTTGTCGGACCTCTTGCAGGAACAGGGCTTGACGGTGGGCGATGTCCATCGGCTGAACGAGCGCGCGGAAAGCATATTCGACGTTCGGAAAATCCGAAGCGGGCAGACGTATGCCGTGTTTGCCACGAAAGACAGCTTTCCACAAACGAAGTATTTTGTGTACGAAGCTGACCCCCGTTCTTACGTTGTCTTCAACCTGGAAGGCGATTACAGCGTGCATCGCGGCGAGAACCCGGTGGAGTGGCGGCGCAAAGAAGCCTCCGGCACGGTGGAATCTTCCTTATGGGAGGCCATGGAGAACACGGGCGCCTCTCCCCAACTGGCCGTGGTGCTGTCCAATATCTTCGGATGGACCATTGATTTCTTCGGCCTTCAGAAACAGGATGCTTTCAAGGTCATCTATGAACAAGAGTGCGTGGAGGACAAGGAACTGCAAAATTTCCATGTCTTGGCCGCTTCGTTCCGACATGGCGACAGCACGTACTATGCCATCCCTTTCGTGCAAGACGGAGAAGAATTATATTATAATGAAAAAGGAAACAGCCTGGAGGGGGCTTTCCTGAAAGCGCCTTTGGATTTCTACCGCATTTCCTCACGCTTCACCAACAGCCGTTTCCATCCTGTGCTGAAACGTTACCGCGCCCACCATGGCGTGGACTATGCGGCTCCCACAGGCACGCCGGTCTATGCCATCGGCAATGGGAAGGTGATAGCCAAAGGATACCAGGCACGGGGGGGCGGCAATTACCTGAAGATACGCCACAACAGCGTCTATGTCACCACTTACATGCACCTGTCACGCTTTGCAAAGGGCATCAAGGTGGGTTCTGTGGTGAAACAGAAAGAAGTGATTGGCTACGTGGGGTCCACCGGGTTATCCACCGGCCCGCACCTTGACTTCCGTGTACATGAGAATGGCAAACCTATCAACCCATTGCTCATCAAGTCGCAACCTAAGAAACCCATCAGCCCTGCCAATATGGCGCAGTTCGCCGTGGTGCGCGACTCGCTGATTCATGAACTTTCGCTGCTGGATGCAGGCAAAGTGCAGTAAGGTGTGTTCGAGGACGTTTATTACGGGCATACAGGAAAAAGCGCACGGATTGTTTATGGCGAGAATGACACGATATTCATACAAGGCATGGCAGCCCCAGTTGCCTCGTGCATGGGTAATGGCATCAACAAAGGCGACACTGTGGAAGTTTCAACTGGACAGTATTTAGGTGTTTATGAAAACTACATGTTAGGCAGCTTTGACATGTGGCTTTTTATGGGAACGGATTATGTGGCCAGTGATGACCCTGTTAATAACCCATTGGGCTTCACTTTTGTCACCCATTTGGCAACTGAACGTGTAGATGATGTCAGGTAGTAAAACATATACATACAATTTGCAAGGACAAATGGTTCAGAATGATGCTACGGGTATTGTCATTAAGGTTGATATGATGAGTGACGGTACTCAAAAGGCATATAAAACGATAAACAAATAGAAACCCGTATGTGTGGCAAAAATTCTTGGGGAGAAGAGGCTTATGAAATCTTCCCTAAAAATTTTTATTCCAGTATCTTTTGAAACTTTGGGCAAGTCACTATTTAGGAGCTTTCGTGTATAAATATATTGCTATGATGGCATAGAGGATGTTGGGCATCCAGACGGCAAGCACGGCAGGCATGTTCCCATTGATGGCAAAGGTGGATGATACGGTTTGGAACAGGATGTAGGAGAAACTCAGTGCAAGCCCTAATCCCAAATGCAGGCCCATGCCCCCTTTGGTTTTTCGTGAAGACAAGGTCAGCCCGATAGCAGTCAGTATGAAAGAAGCAAACGACATGGCTATTCTGCGGTGGTATTCTATTTCAAATTCTTTGATATTGGCAAATCCACGTTGCTTCTGTTTGTCGATGTATGTTTTCAGTTCCGGGCTTGTCATCATCTCCTGTTGGTTGCGGGCAATCAGGAAATCAGAAGGTTCCATGATGATGGTCGTGTCCAGTTCGGTGCCTTTTACTATTTGTTCTTTCCGGCCTTTGAGTTCGCGGAGCATATAGTTTTTCACTTTCCAACGGTATGTAGAGGTGGTGTCGTAGGTGATGCTCCGTGCCGTGAGGTGTGATACTAATTTTTTGTCTTCAAACTTGTCAAGGGAGAAGCGGTATCCCGTCTTGTTGTAGTCTTCGTAACGTTCAATGTAGGCTATGACCCCGGTATCCACTTCTAATTGGATGTTGCGGGCATAAGTGACTTTCTTCTTTTTGATGTATTGGTTTTCAAAATTAAGCCGTGTAATGTTGCCTTCCGGGATAATGAAAGCGCCTAAGAAAAACGTGAGGATGGCAATCAAAGCTGCAGAGATCATATAGGGCCGCATCAGCCGCTTGAAGCTCATTCCGATGGAGAACATGGCGATGATTTCAGAATTTTCAGCAAGCTTTGAAGTGAAGAAGATGACAGCAATGAATACGAACAAAGGGCTGAACAGATTGGCAAAATAAGGAATGAAGTTCATGTAATAGTCAAAAACAATTTCTTGCAGAGGAGCATTGTTTGTCATGAACTTGTCCATCTTCTCATTGATGTCGAAAACTACTGCGATGGATATGATGAGGGCTATGGCAAAAATGTAAGTGCCTAAGAATTTGGCAATGATGTAGCGGTCAAGCCTTTTGATGATTTTATGGCGCAACGGGCTTTTCATTATAATCGGGTAGATATTTGTTTGACCATGGCCGGTTTCCATGTGGAGAAATCGCCGGCGATGATGTGGCGGCGTGCTTCTTTCACCAGCCATAAATAGAAAGCGAGGTTATGGACGGATGCGATTTGCATGGCCAACAGTTCCTGTGCATGGAACAAATGCCTGAGATAGGCTTTGCTGTAAAGCGTATCAACATAAGAAGCACCATCTTCTTCGATGGGAGAAAAGTCGGCTTCCCATTTCTTGTTACGCATGTTCATGATACCGTTTTTTGTGAAAAGCATGCCGTTTCGTCCATTTCGAGTCGGCATTACGCAATCGAACATGTCCACGCCCCGTTCGATGCCTTCAAGGATGTTGACAGGAGTGCCTACGCCCATCAGATAACGGGGTTTTTCTTGCGGAAGGATGGTGTTGACCAGTTCGATCATTTCGTACATCTTATCCACGGGTTCGCCTACAGCTAACCCGCCAATTGCATTTCCATCACATTCCTTAGAAGCTACAAACTCTGCTGCTTGTTTCCGCAAATCAGGATAAATGCATCCCTGTACAATGGGAAAAAGGCATTGGTCATAACCATATTTCGGACTTGTTTCATGGAAACGTTTGATGCAACGATCCAGCCATCTGTGGGTCAAGCCTAATGATTTTTTTGCATAGGCATAATCGGAATCGCCGGGAGGACATTCATCGAAAGCCATCATGATATCGGCGCCGATAATGCGTTCTATATCGATGACTTTTTCTGGTGTGAAGATGTGTTTGGAACCATCAATATGAGAACGGAACTCGGCTCCTTCTTCTTTCAGCTTTCGGATGCTTGACAAAGAAAAGACTTGGAAACCTCCACTGTCTGTCAGGATAGGGCGGTTCCATCCATTGAATCCGTGCAGCCCGCCTGCCTTTTCTAAAATGTCGAGGCCTGGGCGCAGATAAAGGTGGTAGGTGTTCCCCAATATAATCTGTGCCTTGATGTCATCCCTTAGTTCGGTGAGATGCACCCCTTTTACTGTCCCCACTGTTCCTACTGGCATGAAGATAGGTGTTTCTATTTGCCCGTGGGCAGTTGTAACCAAGCCGGCACGGGCATTGCTTTTGGGGTCGGTATGTTGTAAGTTGAACTTCATTTTTCTTGTGAAGCGAAATCAATCGCTCCTTTTACTTTTTCATTTGTGAGTGCCAGTTCCAATACTTCCTTGATATCACTTACATAGTGGAAAGTCAGTCCTTTCAAGTAGATATCTTGAATATCCTCTATGTCTTTACGATTTTCATCGCAGAGGATAATTTCTTTGATGCCGGCACGTTTGGCTGCCAGAATTTTTTCCTTGATGCCGCCTACTGGAAGCACTTTCCCGCGCAGGGTAATTTCTCCGGTCATGGCTAAGTTCTTCTTTACTTTCCGTTGTGTGAGTGCAGAAGCAATGGAAGTCACCATCGTGATGCCAGCCGATGGCCCGTCTTTAGGAATGGCTCCTTCAGGTACGTGGATGTGGATATTCCAGTTTTCGAATGTGTCTTCGTGAATGTCCAGCAGATGGGCATGTGCCTTGATGTATTCCAATGCCAGCATGGCTGATTCTTTCATGACATCTCCCAAATTCCCTGTCAAAGTCAGTTTGCTTCCTTTGCCTCTGCTCAGGCTTGTTTCCACGAAAAGAATCTCTCCGCCTACCGCTGTCCACGCCAAACCTGTTACCACGCCGGCATAGTCATTTCCTTGATACTTGTCACGTGAATATTCAGGAATGCCTAAATATTCTTTCAGGTCTGGTGCTTTGATTTCGTGTGTGGGAAGGATTGATTCCATGGCATATTGCCGCGCTACTTTTCTCAATACTTTGTTAATCTTCTTTTCTAATTCCCGGACACCGGATTCGCGGGTATAAGATTCGATGATGGCCGCCAATGCTTCTTTTGAGAATTTCAGTTCGCTTTTCTTGATTCCTGTAGCTTCCAGTTCTTTCGGGACCAAATGTTTTCGGGCTATTTCAATTTTTTCTTCCGTGATGTATCCGCTGACCTCAATCAATTCCATGCGGTCGAGGAGAGGCTGAGGGATTGTATTCAGGTTGTTGGCTGTTGCGATGAACATCACTTTCGATAAGTCGTAGTCCACATCCAAGAAATTATCGTGAAATGCATTGTTCTGTTCTGGGTCAAGGACTTCCAATAAAGCCGATGCCGGATCGCCTTGCCGGTCGGAACTGACCTTGTCGATTTCATCCAGAACGAATACGGGGTTCGATGAACCTGCCTTGATTAATCCTTTGATGATTCGTCCCGGCATGGCGCCGATGTAAGTTTTGCGGTGTCCGCGTATTTCTGCTTCATCATGCACGCCTCCTAAAGACATGCGGATGTATTTCCTTTTTAGCGCAGCGGCGATGGATTTGCCTAACGAAGTTTTTCCTACGCCCGGAGGACCGTAAAGGCAAATGATGGGAGATTTCAAATCCCCTTTCAATTTCAGCACGGCGAGATGTTCCAGAATGCGTTCTTTTACCTTCTCAAGTCCGTAATGGTCCTTGTTCAGGACTTTTTCGGCATTTTTCAGGTTCAGGTTATCTGTAGTATAGATTCCCCATGGAAGGCTCAGCATGGTTTGCAGATAATTCAGTTGGACGTTGTAGTCCGGCGATTGGGGGTGAGTGCGTTCCAGTTTGGCCAATTCCTTTTTAAAGGTGTCATGCACTTCTTCGCTCCATTTCATTTTCTCGCCTTTTTGACGCATTTCTTCAATTTCCTGTTCTTGGCCGGTGCCACCCAATTCGTCTTGAATGTTCTTTATCTGTTGTTGCAGGAAGTATTCACGTTGTTGCTGGTCGATGTCTTCACGGGTCCGCATCTGTATCGAGGCTTTGATTTCAGCGAGTTGCACTTCGCGGTTCAATATCTCTAACAGTTTATAGGCACGGTTGGAGAAAGAGGGCATTTCCAAGAGTTGCATCTTTTCTTCCTTGTTCAACGGCAGATTGGTACAGATGAAGTTGATGAGGAACATGCGGTTGTTGATGTTCTTCACCGCGAACACGTTTTCCGGCCGCATGGTGTCAGAGGTCTTTATGTAACGTATCGTAAGGTCTTTACAGGCCTCTGTCAATGCTTCGAACTCTTTGTATTTTGGCGTATCCTTTTCCGGCAGAAGTTCGTCTTCCGGCTGGACATGTCCTTGCAGGTAAGGGCGGTTTTCTGTGATTTCAAGTAACTTGACCTTCCTCATGCCTTGCAGTATCACCGTTGTGGACTGGTCAGGCATTTCCAATATGCGCAACACCTTGGCAACTGTGCCTGTGGCATATAGGTCATCCATTCCCGGGTTTTCCGTTTCTGGGTTTTTCTGGCAGACCACTGCGATGAAACGGTCATTCTTGTAAGCATCCGTGATGAGCCGTAACGAGGTAATTCGTCCTACGCTGACGGGAAGGACGACGTGTGTGAACAACACCATGTTGCGCAACGGCAACACCGGCATGTTCTCGTCAACAGGTATATTGGATAACAGTTCTTCATTCCCGTCAAAATCGGCAATCAGCGAGAATGGACTGCTGTTTGATTCCTCCATGTCATTTAGGTATTTAATCTTCTTCATGTTGTTATGTGATTAAATGTCAATCTGGCAGTATGAAAACAGCCGCAAAGTTAGTTCTTTCTTGGTCAATAATAAAGATCTTGGCTGAAGAATTGTGCAATTACTGTACCATTTTATATTTTAATTCTTATTATCTTCGCGCTGATTTTGTTTTTTTATTATTTGTGAACATGTCAAATCCTTATTTCCGATTCAAGCAGTTTACCGTATGGCACGACCGGTGTGCCATGAAAGTAGGCACTGATGGCGTGCTTTTGGGCGCATGGGCGCCTGTGGAAGGTGTGACGACCTTATTGGATGTAGGAACTGGAAGCGGGCTCGTGGCCTTGATGTTGGCACAGCGTGCCGTCCATGCCCGCATTGTGGCCGTTGAGATTGATCCCGGTGCGGCAGGACAAGCGATGGAGAATGCGGTGCAATCGCCATGGAAAGACAGGATAGACGTGCGTTGCGTGGACTTTAATTGTTTCCAGACTGAGATGCGTTTTGACTTGATTGTCTCAAATCCTCCTTATTTCACGCAATCCTTGAATTGCCCTGACGCACGGCGGGCGATGGCGCGCCATGCCGATAACTTGTCATGCGATGGCTTGTTGGAACGGAGCGTTGCTTTGCTTTCCCCATCCGGGAAAATCGCGCTGGTGCTACCGGCGGAGATTGCCGGTGAGGTGCATGGAAAAGCGGTGTTCCTTGGTTTGCGCCTAATGCGCCGCACCTTTGTGCGCACTGTGCCGCATGCGCTTCCCAAACGCGTGTTGCTGCTTTTCGGGAAGGAGGCGGGGATTCGCATGGAGGATGAGTTGGTGATAGCGTCGCCGGGACATGCCTACACGCCCCAGTTTGTTGGGCTCGTGAAAGACTTTTACCTGCATTTGTAGAGGCGGTTATTCCTTGCCTTTGCTTTTCATGCGTTCCATGAGGCTCTTGTTTTTGGCCGTCCATTCGTCAAGGACTTCGCTGATGGGCTTGAACCCGCTGAAGTAATCTGCTGCCATTTGCAGCATGTTTCCTGTCATTTTCTTCTTTTCTGGCGGCACGCATACTCTCAGGCCATGCCTTGCAATTTCCACGTCCAATGTGTTGCCTGCCATGGTCGGGTCGCCGTCGAAATGGATGACACCGGGCTTGTTGCGGATGATGGTGATTTTTTTGCTTTTGAAGGTTTTGATGCGGCTGTTTTGGTCAATGGTCTTGTTGAAAAGCTGGAAGGCCAATGCCGGGATGTCGAGCATGGTGAAAGGTTCCAGTATGGTAATGTCCATCAATCCGTCGTCTAAGGTAGCTTGTGGGGCGATGTAGGCGTTGTTCCCGTATTGCGATGCGTTGGCGCAGGCTATCAGGAAGGCTTTGTGTTTTGTTATGCCGTTCTCGTTAATGATTTTGTAGGTTTCCGGCTTGTAATTCAGGCATTCGTGCAGCGCGTTTTCGATGTAGCTCAGCATGCCCCGCTTTTTAGCTGTGGCGAACTTCAGGCTTACGAACGCATCGAAGCCTACGCCACAGGTGCAGAAGAATGGGTTATCGTTGATTCTCCCGTAGTCGATGCATTCGATGTGGTGGCGGTTGATGTTTTCAATGGCTTTTTTCACATCCAATGGAATTTGCAGATGGCGGGCGAGTCCGTTGCCTGACCCGCATGGAATGATGCCCAATGCTACGGGAGTATGGATGAGGGATCGGGCTATTTCGTTGACAGTCCCATCGCCGCCGATGGCCACCACCATGTCTGCGCCATCGCTCACGGCTCTTGCGGTGATTTCCGTCCCGTGCTTGGCGTATTGCGTGTAAGCCACTTCGTAGGCATATTCTGCACGGTTGATTTCTTCTTTGATGGAGGCTAAGATGGAGTCCTTGTCAATGGTGCCGGATATCGGGTTGACGATGAAGACTATTTTTTTCAGTGGTTCCATGATGCTTGCTTTGATTGGGAGGCAAAGTTAATAACATTTGCTGTCCCGCCGAGGGTGTTTGGGCAAAAATGCCAGCTTCTGCGCCATATTCCTCCATCTGTTCGGGCGGGACTGGCATAGGCCGGATAACCGTTTTTACGGAACGCATGCCTGAAATCTGTCGCGAAATAGCACGAAAACAGGACAAATGGAATGTTTTTTTCGGAAGGAATCAATGTATTGTAGCATTTTTGCTATATTTGCAACCGTTTTTCAGATAAGGAATAACAGCAATTTAACGATTATATTTAGCTCACGATTTATTATGGGGTTATTACAGCAGAAACTTGCAAAGTATACGCTTCCTCAAAGGGTGAAAGCCAAAGGCGTGTACCCGTATTTCCGGGAGATAGATAGCGCCCAGGACACAGAAGTGATAATGGACGGGAAGAAGGTCCTGATGTTCGGTTCCAATTCCTACATGGGTTTGACTTACGACCAGCGCATCATCAATGCGGCCATCGCGGCCACCAAGAAGTATGGCACGGGATGTGCCGGTTCACGTTTCCTGAACGGCACGTTGGACATCCATGTGCAATTGGAGCATGAATTGGCTGAATTTGTGGGAAAAGACGAAGCGTTGGTTTATTCCACCGGCTTCTCTGTAAACGAAGGCGTGGTTTCTTGCCTGACAGACCGCAACGATTATATCCTGTGCGATGACCGCGACCATGCTTCCATTGTGGATGGGCGCAGGCTGTCCTTTTCCACCCAATTGAAATACAAGCACAACGACATGGCGGCACTTGACAAGGAACTGGCCAAATGCAACCCGGATGCCGTGAAGCTGATTGTCGTGGACGGCGTGTTCTCCATGGAAGGGGATTTGGCAAAGTTGCCGGAAATCGTGAAGCTGAGCGACAAATACAATGGCAGCATCATGGTGGACGAAGCGCATGGCTTAGGCGTGTTCGGGCGGCAAGGCCGTGGCGTGTGCGATCATTTCGGCCTGACAGACAAAGTGGACTTGATAATGGGCACGTTCTCCAAGTCATTAGCTTCGATAGGCGGATTCATTGCAGCCGACAAAGACACGATTAACTGGCTTCGCCATAATTCGCGTTCCTACATCTTTTCTGCGAGCAACACGCCCGCAGCCACTGCGGCCGCCATGGAAGCCCTGCACATCATCCAGTCGGAACCCGAAAGGCAAGAGAACCTGTGGAAAATCACGAACTATGCCTTGAAATGTTTCCGGGATGCAGGATTTGAGATTGGCGACACCGAAAGCCCCATCATCCCGTTGTATGTGCGCGACATGGAAAAGACTTTCATCATCACCAAGATGGCTTTTGACGAAGGCGTGTTCATCAACCCGGTGATTCCTCCGGCATGTGCGCCGCAGGACACGCTGGTGCGTTTTGCATTGATGGCCACTCACACCAAAGAACAGGTGGATCGGGCCGTCGAAAAACTGATAAAATGCTTCAAGGCATTGGATTTGTTGAAATGATGCATCCGAGGCCTGTTTGAGAGAGACATTGAGAGGGGGTGGCAAGGTCACGCCCTCTTTGCATATTATATAAAATAGGTGGATAACAGCCAGCAGATGAAGGCTGGCAGGATAACAACCGAATTGGAAACTTTAAAAGGAAGGAAACAGATGCTCAGAAGAATAAGGCATAATTGGCGCCCGGAGAAAGGGCAACCATTGACGGAACTGGACAAAAAAGTCCTTTATTATCAGAACAAAGGATGCCTGGTGCCGAGCAGGCGTTTGATAAAGACCCCGGAGCAGATTGAAGGCATCCGCCGCAGCGGTGTGGTCAATACTGGTGTGCTTGACTTGGTGGAGAAGGAAATAAAGGCAGGCATGTCCACCGCAGAAATAGACAGATTAGTGTATGATTACACCGTGTCGCATGGTGCCATCCCTGCCCCGCTCAATTATGAAGGCTTTCCGAAAAGCGTCTGCACTTCCATCAACGAAGTGGTGTGCCACGGGATTCCGAGCGAAGAAGAAATATTGGAGGAAGGCGATATCATCAACGTGGACGTTTCCACCATTCTTGACGGGTATTATTCAGATGCATCCAGGATGTTCATCATCGGACAGACCACTCCTGAAAAGGAAAAGTTGGTTCGTGTTGCCAAGGAATGCTTGCAGATAGGTATGGAAGCAGCCCGTCCTTTCGGCTTTGTCGGCGACATTGGGCATGCCATCCAAAAGCATGCTGAAAGGAACGGTTTCTCTGTCGTGAGGGATTTGTGCGGGCATGGCGTAGGGCTGGAATTCCATGAAGACCCTGATGTAGAGCATTTCGGGAAGAAAGGCACGGGCATGCTGCTTGTCCCGGGCATGGTGTTCACGATTGAGCCGATGATTAACATGGGCACCTACCGTGTGTTTGTGGATGAGGAAGACGGATGGACCGTGGTGACGGAAGATGAGCTTCCTTCCGCGCAATGGGAGCATACTTTTGTCATGACAGAAGACGGATTGGAAATATTGACATATTAGTAAAATGGATGTAGTTATATTAGGAATAGAGTCTTCATGCGACGACACATCCGCTGCCGTCATCCGCAACGGGGTATTGTTGTCGAACGTCGTGGCCAGCCAGGCGGTGCATGAAGCATACGGCGGCGTAGTCCCGGAACTTGCTTCACGCGCCCACCAGCAGAACATTGTCCCGGTGGTACACGAAGCCTTGAAGCGTGCCGGTGTCCGAAAGGAAGATTTGAGCGCAGTAGCTTTCACCCGTGGCCCCGGATTGATGGGTTCTTTGTTGGTTGGCGTGTCGTTTGCCAAAGGTTTCGCCCGTTCGTTGGGCATCCCTTTGATTGATGTCAACCACTTGCAGGCACATGTGATGGCGCATTTCATCAAGGAAACGCCGGAAAGCACCGGCCAGCCCCAGTTCCCGTTTCTGTGTCTTCTGGTTTCGGGAGGAAATTCCCAGATTATCCTGGTGAAAGCCTACAATAAAATGGAGGTCATCGGGCAGACCATCGACGATGCAGCCGGGGAAGCCATTGACAAATGTTCCAAAGTCATGGGATTAGGGTATCCCGGAGGGCCGGTCATCGACCGCCTGGCGCGCCAAGGAAACCCGAAAGCTTTCACGTTCAGCAAGCCGTCGATTGCAGGGTATGACTACAGTTTCAGCGGATTGAAAACGTCCTTCCTCTATTCGCTTCGCAAATGGCTGGAGGATGACCCCGATTTCATCGCCCGCCATAAGGAAGATTTGGCCGCGTCTTTGGAGGCTACCATCGTGGACATCCTGATGAACAAGCTCAGCAAAGCCGTGAAAGCCTACCATATCCGGCAGGTGGCTGTGGCAGGCGGCGTTTCTGCCAACACGGGCCTGCGCAATGCTTTCCATGAATATGCCGGCAAATACGGTTGGCAGATATACATTCCCAAGTTCAGTTATACGACGGACAATGCGGCCATGGTGGCCATCACCGGGTATTACAAATACTTGGATAAGGACTTCTGCCCGATAGACCTTCCTGCTTATTCCAGGGTGTCCATGTGAAAATGTTGCGGCGATGGGCAAGGAATTGACGGAATTAAGCCTTGAGATAGGGCAGAGGTTAAGGGCATTGGGGCAGACTTTCTCTACAGCCGAGAGTTGCACAGGCGGGAACATTGCTGCCGTGGCCACATCCGTTCCCGGTTCTTCAGAATATTTCAAAGGAGGCATCGTGGCTTATTCCAATGAAGTGAAGGTGCGTTTGCTGGATGTCCGTCCTGAAACGTTGGCTGTTCATGGCGCTGTGAGCGAAGAAACAGTCCGGGAGATGGCAAAAGGTGCGATGGAATCGCTGAAAACGGACTATGCCGTGGCCACATCCGGCATCGCCGGCCCTGGGGGCGGAAGCAAAGAAAAGCCGGTAGGCACGATATGGATGGCTGCTGTTTCAAGGAAAAAACTGCTTACCTTCAGGCAAAACGGTGACGATGGGCGTGAAAAGAATGTCGCGCGCGCTACGGAAAATGCCCTGAAGTTGCTGAACCGGTTATTAGAAGAAGAAATAAGCGATTCCCAACGAATTAATTAGCAATTTATTTGGTTTATAAAAATAAAAGTGCTTACTTTGCGCTCTGTTTGAAATAAGCATAAAAAGAACAATAAAAATTAAGATAGCGATGTCGAAAATTTGTCAGATTACAGGGAAGAAAGCCATGGTTGGCAACAACGTTTCCCACTCCAAAAGGCATACAAAACGCACTTTTGAAGTGAACTTGTTTAGAAAGAAATTCTACTATGTAGAACAGGATTGCTGGATCAGCCTTCGCATTTCTGCGAACGGGTTGCGCATCATCAACAAGAAAGGTTTGGATGCAGCCCTCACTGAAGCCGTAGCAAAAGGATATTGTGATTGGAAAGACATTAAAGTGATTGCTTAATTAAAGAGGAGATTAGACGATGGCAAAGAAAGCAAAAGGCAACAGGGTGCAGGTTATCTTGGAATGCACCGAGCATAAGGACAGCGGCATGCCGGGTACTTCCCGCTATATCACGACGAAGAACCGGAAAAATACATCCGAAAGATTGGAACTGAAGAAGTACAATCCCATTTTGAAGAGAATGACAATTCATAAAGAAATAAAGTAATCAGTTGACTTATGGCAAAGAAAACAGTGGCAACCCTGCAAACGGGAAAGGAAGGACGCTCTTACACGAAAGTGATTAAGATGGTGAAGTCCCCGAAGACCGGCGCATACGTTTTTGACGAACAAATGGTTCCGAACGAAAAAGTGCAAGATTTTTTCAAGAAATAAATTAATTTTCTTTTAATGGACGGACTCCTTCCTCATCAAATATGAGGAAGGAGTTTTTTTATGCCGCCTTCCCGCTCTGATTTTTCAAAAAATGTTTCAGAATTGCCGTTACTTATGCTATCTTTGTCGGTTGATTGACATTATATGAAAAGGTATTATGGGTATTTTTAGCTTTTTCTCAAAAGAGAAGAAAGAAACCTTAGACAAGGGTTTGTCCAAGACCAAGGAAAGTGTTTTTGGAAAGATTGCCCGTGCGATAGCCGGGAAATCAAAAGTGGATGATGAAGTCTTGGACAATTTGGAAGAAGTCCTGATTACATCGGACGTGGGAGTGGAGACAACGTTGAATATCATCAAGCGCATAGAAAAAAGAGTGGCCGCCGACAAATACGTCAACACGGAGGAACTGAACCGCATCCTGAAGGAAGAAATAGAAGCCTTGCTGACGGAGAACAATACCACCGGCGCGGATGATTTCGAACTTCCCGAAGGGAAAAAACCGTATGTCATCATGGTAGTGGGTGTCAACGGGGTAGGGAAAACCACCACCATCGGGAAACTGGCTTACCAGTTCAAGAAGAAAGGGAAATCCGTTTACTTGGGAGCCGCAGATACTTTCCGTGCCGCAGCCGTAGAACAATTGATGATTTGGGGAGAACGTGTGGGCGTTCCCGTCATCAAGCAGAAAATGGGATCCGACCCAGCATCGGTCGCTTACGACACATTGAGTTCTGCCGTGGCCAATGATGCCGATGTCGTGATTATCGACACGGCCGGGCGCCTGCACAACAAAGTCAACCTGATGAATGAACTGACGAAGATAAAGAACGTCATGCGGAAGGTGGTGCCAGATGCCCCCCATGAAGTACTCTTGGTGTTGGACGGTTCCACCGGGCAGAATGCATTCGAGCAGGCCAAACAATTCTCAAAAGCCACGGAAGTAACGGCCATGGCCATTACCAAATTGGACGGGACGGCCAAAGGAGGCGTGGTGATAGGCATTTCCGACCAGTTCAAGATTCCGGTGAAATACATCGGTTTGGGCGAAGGAATCGAAGATTTGCAGGTGTTCAACAAGACGGAATTTGTCAATTCACTATTCGGCGCGAACTGAACATGAAGAAAAACGTCGTGGATTTGGTCTCGTTGGGATGTTCCAAGAACCTTGTGGATTCGGAACTGCTGGCAAGGCAATTGGAATACAATGGTTATGTGGTGCATTTTGACCCGGAAACCCCGGATGGCGAGATTGCCGTCATCAATACTTGCGGTTTCATCGGCGATGCGAAAGAAGAATCCGTCAACATGATTCTGGAATTTGCGAAGGCGAAAGAGGAAGGCCGCCTCAGGAAACTCTATGTCATGGGCTGCCTTTCCGAAAGATACCTGCACGATTTGCAGGAAGAAATACCGCAGGTGGACAAATATTACGGCAAGTTCGACTGGAAGAACCTGTTGGCCGACTTGGGGAAAGCCTACCATCCGCAAATCGCCATGGAAAGGAAGCAGACCACCCCGCCGCATTATGCTTATCTCAAGATATCAGAAGGCTGCGACCGCAAGTGCGCTTATTGCGCCATTCCCCTCATTACGGGGAAGCATGTGTCGCGCCCCATGGAAGAAATCCTGTCGGAAGTGCGCTATCTGGCCGGGAGAGGCGTGAAAGAGTTCCAGGTCATCGCCCAGGAACTGACCTATTATGGCGTGGATTTGTACAAGCGGCAGATGCTGCCGTCGTTGATAGAACAGATGGCGGCCGTTCCGGGCGTGGAATGGATTCGGCTGCATTATGCGTATCCCGCCCATTTCCCGGAGGAATTGTTCCGCGTGATGCGCGAACATGACAACGTATGCAAGTATATGGACATCGCCTTGCAACATGTCAGCGACCCCATCCTTTCGCGGATGCACCGGCAGGTGACGAAACAGGAAACGTATGCTTTGTTGGAGAAGTTCCGGAAAGAAGTGCCGGGCATCTGCCTGCGCACCACGCTGATGGTCGGTTTTCCCGGTGAAACGGAAGATGACTTCGATGAGTTGAAAGCCTTCGTGCGCGAAGCGCGATTCGACCGAATGGGGGCTTTTGCCTATTCTGAAGAGGAAGGCACCTTGGCTGCCAAAGAATATGCCGACGATGTGCCGGAGGAAGTGAAGCAACGGCGTTTGGACGAACTGATGCGCATCCAGCAGGAAATCTCCGCTGAACTGAACGAAGAGAAGGTGGGGAAGCGGATGAAAGTCATCATCGACCGCATGGAAGGCGATTATTATGTCGGGCGAAGCGAATATGATTCGCCGGAGGTTGACCCGGAGGTCCTGATAGCCAAAGGCGGCATCATGCCATTGGAAACAGGCGGATTTTACCAAGTGGAAATCACGGGTGCCGATGATTTTGATTTATATGCACGAATCCTGCCGTCATGAACAACAAGGAATTTGTCACGGAACTTTCCAAACGTGTGGGCTGCAGCCAATCGGAAACCGCACAGTTGGCGGATGCCATGGTGTCGGCCATCGGGCAACAGTTGGAAGAAGGGAAGATGGTGCTGGTGCAAGGGTTCGGAAGTTTCCGCGTCAAGAAGAAGATGGAGCGCATTGTGGTGAACCCCGTCACGCAGCAACGCTTGCTGATACCCCCGAAACTGGTTTTGACGTATAAGCCCAGCAATGTGTTGAAGGAAAAGTTCAATAAATAGCATCTATGGACGAGAAAATCAGCTTGCAAGACATCATCCGCCTTTTGGCGGAAAAGAAAGGGATGGACGGCGCGAAGGCAGAAACTTTCGTGAAAGCCTTTTTCAGCGTTATCGAAGATGCCTTGAAAGTTGACGGGGTCGTGAAGATAAAAGGGTTCGGCACATTCAAGTTGGTCGGCATCGACAGCCGGGAAAGCGTGGATGTGAATACGGGGCAGCGCATCACCATCAAGGGTCATACGAAAATCACTTTCGCGCCCGACGCCCGTTTGCGGGATGAAGTGAACAAGCCTTTCTCCCACTTCGAGGCGGTGGCTTTGAAGGAAGGGGTTTGTTTTGAAGACCTTCCTTCGCCCGTGACGGCTTCCCGCAAGGAGGAGGCGGGGGCGGATGCGCCGCCGCTTCCGGGGGATGACGCTGCGGATGCCGCAACCGTGCCGGAAGAAACTCTTTCCCGCCCGGAGGGAGACGGGGGAAAGGCCGCTGCCTTTTCCCCGTCCGTGGAAGAACCCGCCCCGAAGGAAAACCCGCTTCCTGAGGGAAAAAAGAGGAAAATCCGCAAAGGCGGCTGGTACGGGGCAGCAGCGGCCGCCGTCCTGGCGGTGGCCATCGCCGTGTTTTTGTCCATCCGGCATGAGGCAACCACGGGAATCCCCATGGCAACCGACAGGATGCCTGTGGCTTCCCTTGCGGAAAGCCGCCCCGCGCATCCGGCCAAGGACACGGCAACCCTGCGGGAAGGCGGCAAGGGACCTGCGGAGACGGCCGTTGCCATCGACACAACCCGCACTCTCATCACCGGGGTGAGGAAGAACGCCGCCACCGTGATAGCCGATTCCACCAGCTATGTAATCGTCGGCACCATGGCTACCTACCGGCTCAAGCCCGGCGAGACGCTGACCATGGTTTCCAAACGTTTTTATGAGACAAAGGACCTTTGGCCTTATCTCGTGATGCACAACCGCGACCGCATCCGCAATCCCCACCAGGTGCCTCAAGGCATCCTCCTGCGCATCCCTGCGCTCCGCGACAAGCCGCAGCGCGATGCCCCGATGAATCATTGAAAAGAATTGGCAAATCATTGGCAGGATTTTGCAGGACCCTTCCAAAGGTTTTGCAAAATCTTCCTGAACTTATCCTTGCACGATTACTAATCGTATCGCATTACGATTAGTAATCGTCAGGCCGGACGATTAGTAATCGTACAGAAAAATCCTCCTGCAAGCTTGCGGGCTTTGCAGGAAACGCTTGCGCGTTTTTTGGATAATCCCCATGGCTTAATGTAATAAAGTTTTCTTTACAATTGGAATGTCCGCATGCTGACGGCAATGGTTTGACGGAATTTTCTTGTGGACATGCAAGCATTTGCTGGAACCAAGGAAGGTTGCGCAGGCAAATATTCTACAAATCCTGCCAAAAAATGCACACGCTGTTGTGGCCGTTTGCTTACCTTTGATTCCGTTTATTAACTAATACATTGGAAAACATGAAAAAAGATTCTCTCAAATGGAGGCGAATGCCGCGCCGTTTCCTGCTAAGCTTAGGGACGTTCGTGTTGCCGGCCGCCATGATGGCGCAGGCTTATACTTACCTGGCCGAAGATTTTGAGGCCGAAGCATGGGACGTGAAAGGCAGCAGCGTGGCGTCGGCCACGGGTCTGTGGGCCACGAACAAGAACGTGCGCAGCAACCAGCAAAGCAACGGCGGCAACTACAGCCTTTTGCTGTCGAACAAAGCCGGGGTGGCGTTGCCGGAACTCACGGAAGGGGCAGGCACGTTGATTTACTACGCTTACGACCAGAACCGGGAAGTGCATGTGGAGGTTTCCGCCAACGGCACGGACTGGACGGAAGTGGAAAGCTACAAGGAGACGACGGGATGGACCAAGCATCTCGTGGAAATCAACGATGAAGCGGTGCGCCACCTGAAGATATACACGACTTCCAACAACAATTTCTATATCGACGACGTGCTGGTGACCAAGCCTGACGGGACGGACGGCACAGGCGAAAGCATTGTCGCCAACATCCGCGTGCCTTATTTCACGCAGACCTTCGAGGATTTGGCCTCTTACCCGCAATCAAAAGAAGAAGCAGCGTCGGAAGCCGTTTACCCGGTGGACGGGCAAGGCGAATGGCGGTACCTGAATGCCTACAAAGGCACCAATGCCTCGTACATCCCCGATGGTTCCGGGCATGCGTTGCGGATGCTGAAAGGCAACTCCTACGTCATCACGCCGGTGCTGCAGCAAGGTGTTGTCAGCCTGTCGTTCACGGAAGGGCGCACGGGGAAGGACCTTTCCGTGTATGTGTCGGAAGACGCAGGGGCAACTTGGCGGAAATACCGGGAACTGGAGACCTCGACAGAGAACACCATCGCGATGAACGAGAAGAACGTGAACCGCATCAAGATAGCCAACGAGACGACGGGCGGGGATGTGGACGTGGACAACATCTGCGTCACGGCCTTTCCTGAAGGCATCCCGGCCACGGTACAGACGGGAGAAGTGCGCAACGTCACCTCGTCGTCCGCCCAAGTGGACGGCGCATTGCTGGAGCAGGGCGACAAACCTTTGACGGAATGGGGCGTTTGCTGGAGCGCGGACAACGCGGAACCCGACGTGGACGACCATGTCGTGAAAGCTGAAGGAGAGGAATTTTCCGTGGAACTTTCCGGCCTGCCCGCCCAGACAGTGGTGTATTGCCGCGCATATGCCATGGGGCTTGCCGGGGTGGGCTATGGCGAGACAAAGCAATTCGAGACGTTGCCGCCCGTGTTGGCCGAGGTGGCGACTGCCAAAGTGCAGGAAGATACTTTCAGCGATGAGGAATACATCTACGTGCTGGCCGGAGGAACCGTCGTCAACAACGGCGGCGCTCCCGTCACGGAAACGGGCATCTGCTACGGCTTGTCGGAAAACCCGGACGTGGATGGCGAAAAGGCAAAAGCCTATGCCACGGACGGCACGTTCGCCGTTTCCATCCCGTTGCAGCCTTCTTCCCGCTATTATTTCCGGGCATACGCCGTCAATTCGGTGGGGGTTGCCTACGGGCAGCAGGAAACTTTCGTTTCCGGCGAAATCATCGTGCCGGAATATGCCCATCATGTGTATTATTGCGACCCGGCGGGCAACGACGCCACGGCCGACGGATCGTTGGAGAGGCCTTTCGCTTCCTTGCAGAAAGCGGTGGATTTGGTAGTCCCCGGCGACACGATTTACATGAATGCCGGAACTTACCATTACGATGCCCGCGTGAACATATCGGCCGTGGGCGAACCCAACAGCGGACGGATAGCGCTCTTTGCCAGAGGCGGCCGTGCGGTGCTGGACTTCTCGGCGATGCCGTTGGCGGATGCCAACCAAGGCATCCGCTTGACCGGCAGCTACTGGCATGTGTATGGCCTCGACATTTGCGGCGCGGGCGACAACGGCATGCTGATAGAGCGCAACAAGGTGTCGGGCGGCGGCTACGAAGACTGCAAGGAATTGGTGGAACAGGCGCATGACAACATCATAGAGTACTGCTCGTTCTACCGCAACCAAGACACGGGCCTGCAGATGAAGAACTTGGCTGAATACAACATGGTGATAAACTGCGACGCATATTATAACGCCGACCCCGACATGGGCGACGCAGACGGCTTTGCCGTAAAGATATCGCACGGCACCGGCAACTATTTCTATGGCTGCCGCGCATGGCAAAATTCAGACGACGGCTGGGACCAGTTCATCAAGAAAGAAGGAGGTTTCCCCGATAATGTGACAACGACGTTGGAAAATTGCTGGGCCTTCCGCAACGGTTACCTTGAAAGCGGCGAGGCCGGTTCGGGCAACGGCAACGGCTTCAAGATGGGAAGCGATGAAGGACGCAACAACATCATCATGAATCGCTGCCTGGCCTTCGACAACCTCCAGAAAGGTTTCGACCAGAACCACAACTTGGGCAGCATGATTCTGAACAACTGTACCGGCTATTCCGCCAAGGACCTGAGCAACAAGAGCCATTACACGTACCGGATGGACGAGAATGTGGCGGCAGGCTGCGAGATAAGGTTCACGAACTGTGTGGCGGTCAGCGACGGGATTGCCGACAGGAACGACTCGCAATACGCTCCTTACAGCGTGAAAGGCACGATGGTGACGTGCGATTTCAACACATTGCCGTCGGATTACAAGAGCATCGACCCCGCCGGATGCGAAGGGACCCGCCAGGCAGACGGCTCTTTGCCTGTGACAGACTTCATGCGCATTGCCGATGGCAACATGAAGCTGGTGGATGCCGGCGCGGAAGTGGCACCCTATGCAGGCGAACATCGCGCCGCCATTGGCATTGCCTACAAGGGCGCTGCCCCTGACTTGGGGTGTTTTGAAACCGATTATGAGCCTTCGGGCATCCGTCACATCGCCGTTTCCTCCCGTGAAGGCGGGCGTGTCACTGCCACGGCCACGGCAGGCGGCTTGCTGGTCATCCGGGTGGACGATGCTTCGGAACCAGCCGCGCGCCACGTGGCTTTGTACAACCTTGCCGGGCATTTGCTGGACAACCATGAATTTTCAGGCAATGCCACGGCTGTCCGCCTGCCGGCTTCCGCCAAAGGTTTGCTGGTCGTGCAGGTGTGCTGCGACGAGTTCACGGAAAGCGTGAAAGTAATGGCGCGGTGACCTTCCCGGCAGGCATCGGAGGCCGTCAGCGCATGCTCTGAAATGGCTTGCGGGACATTTCGTGAAGGGTTGGGGACAAATGCCAAGAATCGTCTCCAACCCTTTCCCGTTTTGCAACTCTGCTCCGGGCGCTTGCCCGCACAAGCCGCCATTTGGACTTCTCAAAGGTTATGGGTATCAGACAAAGCCATCAGCTTTGAACACAAAGACGTGTGGAACAAGATAGCGACAGGCGTGCTGGAAGTGATTTAGAATAATTTAAATCCAGATGGATTAAAAACTGAAAAAACGGCGTTGTTTTTTAATATAAATTAGTTGCGCCGATTGATTATATCCACTACTTTTGGAAACTGAAAATAAGGCATATTTTTAGTTAACGATTTCACATTTTAATTTATTGAATAACCACTTATAAAATTGTATCTAAATGGCTGAATCTATTGATATTCGTGAGTTGAACGAACGGATAGAAAGGCAAAGTTCGTTTGTCATCAACCTGATGACGGGAATGGACCAAGTAATCGTAGGGCAGAAACATCTGGTAGAATCCTTGCTGATAGGATTGTTGTCTGACGGGCATGTGTTGCTGGAAGGTGTCCCTGGTTTGGCAAAAACATTGGCAATAAAAACGTTGGCATCGTTGATAGATGCCAAATACAGCAGGATACAGTTCACGCCCGATTTGCTTCCGGCGGATGTCATCGGCACGATGATTTACAGCCAGAAAGACGAAAGGTTCGTAGTCAACAAAGGACCTGTCTTCGCCAATTTCGTGCTGGCAGATGAAATCAACCGTGCGCCGGCCAAAGTGCAGAGCGCATTGCTGGAGGCCATGCAGGAGCGCCAGGTCACATTAGGGAAAGAAACCTTCGCGTTGCCGGAGCCTTTCTTGGTGCTTGCCACGCAAAACCCTATCGAACAGGAAGGCACTTACCCCTTGCCCGAAGCGCAGGTGGACCGTTTCATGCTGAAAGTAATCATTGATTACCCGAAGCACGAAGAAGAGAAACTGATTATCCGCCAGAACATCAATGGCGAAAAGATGGATGTGAAACCTATCCTGAAAGCGGACGACATCCTGGAAGCACGCAAGATTGTGCGCCAAGTCTATATCGATGAGAAGATAGAACGTTACATTGTGGACATTGTTTTCGCCACACGTTTCCCGGAAAAGTATGACTTGAAGGAACTGAAGGACCTGATTGCTTTCGGAGGCTCGCCCCGTGCATCCATCAACTTGGCCTTGGCCGCCCGCACGTATGCTTTCATCAAACGGCGCGGTTATGTCATTCCAGAAGATGTGCGCGCAGTGGCTCACGATGTGTTGCGCCATCGTGTCGGGCTGACTTACGAAGCTGAGGCAAGCAATGTGTCGGCAGATGAGATTGTCAGCAAGATTTTGAACAGGGTGGAGGTGCCTTGATGCTTGCCGCATCCTGCATCCGATGGTGTTTTATGGATTATATTAGAATGTATGGAAGCGAGTGAACTGATCAAGCGGGTCCGGCAGATAGAAATTAAGACAAGGGGGTTGTCGAGCAACATCTTTGCCGGGCAATACCATTCCGCCTTCAAAGGACGAGGCATGGCATTTTCTGAAGTGCGAGAGTACCAATATGGCGATGATATCCGCGACATTGACTGGAACGTGACGGCCCGTTTCAACAAGCCTTACATCAAAGTGTTTGAAGAAGAACGTGAATTGACCGTCATGTTGCTGGTGGATGTTTCGGCGAGCCTTGACTTCGGAACCGTGCGGCAGATGAAGAAAGACATGGTGACGGAGATTGCAGCCACGTTGGCTTTCTCGGCCATCCAGAACAATGACAAAATCGGCGTCGTGTTCTTTTCAGACAAAATAGAAAAATTCATTCCTCCCAAGAAGGGCAGGAAGCACATCCTTTATATAATCCGTGAACTGATTGACTTCCATCCCGACAGCAACCGCACCGACATCCGCTTGGCAGTGGAATACTTGACGAATGTGTTGAAGAAACGTTGCACGGCTTTCATCCTGTCGGACTTCATTGATTCAACAGACTTCCGCAATGCCTTGACCATCGCCAACCGGAAGCATGACGTGGTGGCCATCCAAGTATATGACCGCCGGATAGAGGATCTGCCTTCCATTGGCTTGCTGAAAGTGAAAGATGCCGAAACAGGGCATGAGCAATGGATTGACACTTCATCGGCAGCCGTGCGGAAGGCGCAAAGGGAATGGTGGTTGAAACAATGCGCGGCTTTGCAGGAAACATTCACCAAAAGCAACGTGGATGCTATCTCTATCCGCACAGACCAAGACTATGTGAAAGCGTTGCTGAACTTGTTTGCTAAAAGGAACTGACAAGAATGAGGATAATAAAAACGATAAGAAAAACAGAATGGCATAAGAAGGCAGGGCTGGCCCTTGCCGTATTGATGACTGCGGGAACGCTTCATGCACAGTCCGTCATCGTGGATGCTTCGGTGGATTCCATGCAGATTCTGATAGGCGAACAGGCAAGAATCAGATTGGAAGCCAGCTTTGATGCCGGCAAGAGGGCTGTATTCCCGTTGATTCAAGACACAATTGTGCGGGGAATAGAAGTAGTGGACATTGCCCGCCCCGACACGCAATATCTGAACGACCGCAAACGTTTGCACGTGAGCCAGGAATATGTCGTTACGTCTTTTGATTCGGCGTTATACTACATTCCGCCTTTTGAAGTAAGGGTGGACAGCCAAGTGTACCGTTCGCAATCTTTGGCTTTGAAGGTTTATTCCATCCCGGTTGACACGCTGCACCCGGAACATTTCTTCGGGCAAAAAGACATCATGGAAGCGCCTTTCGCATGGTCAGACTGGGCGCCTTCCATCGGTTTGTCGGTGTTGGCCATTTTGCTGTCCGTGCTGTTCGTGTTCTTGATCATACGTTTTAATGACAACAAGCCAATTATCCGAAAAATAAAGGTGGAACCCAAACTTCCTCCTCATGAGCAGGCCATGAAGGAAATAGAACGTATCAAGGGGGAGAAGATATGGCAGAGAGGACGTTCGAAGGAATATTATACGGAGCTTACAGATGCTATTCGTACTTACATCCGCGACCGTTTCGGTTTCAACGCATTGGAGATGACTTCCTCTGAAATCATTGACAAGCTGTTGGAATCCAAAGACAAAGAGGCTATTGACGACTTGAAAAGCCTGTTTATGACAGCCGATTTGGTGAAGTTTGCCAAGTATGACCCGTTAATGAATGAGAACGACATGAATCTGGTGACTGCCATTGATTTCATCAATCAGACGAAAGTGGAGGTCCCGGCGGGAATGGCGCCTCAACCGACGGAAATCACAGTGGAAGAAAAACGTTCCAAGCGGGCAAAAACCGGATTGGGCATCGCTGCTTTCATCACTGGCGTTGCGGTCGTGCTGATTCTGGTTTATGTGGGAATGAATATCTATGATTTATGTTTTTAACGCGATAATTGATGCACGATATGGTATTTGCCAATAAAGAATATTTGTTTTTGCTGCTGTTGCTCATACCTTGTATTATGTGGTATGTTTTAAAACGCAGCAAAAGCGAGCCTTCGTTGCAGATGTCCGACACAAGGGCATACATGTATGTGCCGAAAAGTTTCCGAAACTATTTGCAACATCTCCCTTTCGTGTTGCGGATGGTGGCTGTGTCGATGTTGATTGTGATATTGGCACGTCCTCAGACGACCGACAGTTGGCAGAATTCGGAAATAGAAGGAATTGACATCATGCTGGCAGTGGACGTGTCCACCAGCATGTTGGCCGAGGATCTTCAACCGAACCGTTTGGAAGCTGCTAAGGAAGTGGCCGCGAAATTCATTAACGGCCGTCCGAACGACAATATCGGCCTGACGATATTTGCCGGGGAAAGTTTCACGCAATGCCCGTTGACAGTTGACCATGCGGTATTGTTGAATTTGTTTCAAGGCATAACGGGCGACATGGCCATGCAAGGCTTGATAGAGGACGGCACAGCCATTGGAATGGGGCTGGCCAATGCGATAACACGTTTGAAAGACAGCAAAGCGAAATCAAAAGTCATCATCCTTTTGACGGATGGTTCCAACAACCGTGGCGACATTTCCCCGCTGACTGCCGCTGAAATCGCGAAAAGTTTCGGCATCCGTGTCTATACGATTGGCGTAGGCACGAACGGGAATGCGCCTTATCCGGTGCATACGCCGATGGGCATCCAATATGTGAATGTGCCGGTAGAGATTGATGAATCCACATTGACGCAGATTTCCGGCATCACGGACGGCAACTATTTCCGTGCGACCAGCAACTCGAAGTTGGAGGAGATTTATCAGGAAATTGACAAGTTGGAAAAGACAAAGCTGAATGTGAAAGAGTTCAGCAAGCGTGAGGAAGAATACCAGTTGTTTGCCTTGATTGCTTTCCTGTGTGTGCTGGCTGAATTGTTGTTGCGCCATACTGTCTTAAAGAAAATACCTTAATAACGTTTTTGATTATGTTTCGATTCGCAGACCCGATATATTTGTATTTGTTGCTTTTGCTGCCTTTGCTGGCCATCCTGTATGCTTATTCCAATTACAGGCGGAAAAGGAATATCCGGAAATACGGTGACCCGCAACTGTTGGCGCATCTGATGCCGGGTGTTTCCATATACCGCCGCCATGTGAAGTTTTGGCTGACATTGTTTGCTTTGGGTGTCATGGCATTCTTGCTGGCCCGCCCGCAGTTCGGTTCAAAACTGGAGACCGTGAAGCGCAAAGGCGTGGAAGTTGTCATTGCATTGGACATCTCCAATTCCATGCTGGCACAGGACGTGGCACCTAATCGTTTGGAGAAAGCCAAGGCATTGATTTCACGATTGGTCGATGAATTTGAGAACGACAAAGTGGGGTTGATTGTATTTGCAGGCGATGCATTCACGCAACTGCCTATCACGAGCGACTATGTGTCGGCCAAAATGTTTTTGAACTCCATCGACCCGTCTTTGATAAGCATACAAGGAACAGCAATCGGGAAAGCATTGGATGTGGCCATGCGCAGTTTTACGCCGCAAGAAGGAGTGGGACGCGCCATTGTGGTCATCACAGATGGCGAAAACCATGAGGCCGGTGCATTGGAAGCAGCGCAAGAAGCCGCAAAGAAAGGCATCCGCGTGTTCATGTTGGGAATAGGTTCGCCGGATGGCGCGCCCATTCCCGTGGAAGGAAGCAACAATTACCGCAAAGACAAAGACGGCAATGTCATTGTGACCCGCCTGAATGAACAGATGTGCCAAGAGATTGCCCAGGCAGGCAATGGCATGTACATCCGGGTGGACAACAGCAATTCCGCGCAAAGGGCGTTGAACAGCGAGGTGAACAAAATGTCGAAAGCAGACGTGGAGAGCAAGGTGTACAGTGAATACAACGAACAGTTCCAAGTCGTTGCGTGGATTGCCTTGATTCTTCTGTTCGGGGAACTGCTGGTCATGGAAGGCAAGAACCCGTTGTTTAAAAATATTAGATTATTCCGTTGATTGAATATGATGAGATGCAGTTATATTAAATATGGAGCTATAGGGGCGATGCTTGTGTGCCCGCTTGCCCTTTTTGCACAGAAGAACGAACGTTCCTACCTTCGCAGCGGCAACAAGCTTTATGAAGACAGCTTGTTCATAAAAGCAGAAGTGGATTATCGGAAAGCATTGGAAATAAATCCAAAATCCACAGAAGCCATTTACAATTTGGGCAATTCGCTGTCGCAGCAGCAGAAATTCCAAGATGCGATGGAACAATACCAAGCTGCCGCAAGGATAGAAAAGGACAAAATGAAGTTGTCTGAAATATACCACAACATGGGTGTCTTGTTGCAGGCCGGGAAGCAATACCCCCAATGCATCGAAGCCTACAAGCAGGCTTTGAGGAACAATCCCAAGGACGATGAGACACGCTATAATTTGGCACTTGCGCAGAAAATGCTGAAAGACCAGCAACAGGAGCAGCAGAGCCAAGACAACCAGCAGCAAGAACAGAAAGAGCAGGAACAGGAGCAGCAGCAACAAGAACAAGAGCAACAGAAACAAGAGGAGCAACAACAGCAGCAGCAACAACAGGAACAGCCGCAGGAGGAAAACGAAATGTCGAAAGAAAATGCGGAACAGTTGCTGAACGCCGCCATGCAGGACGAACGGGAGACGCAGGAGAAGGTAAAGAAACAACAACGTATCCAAGGACGGAAACTGGATAAAGACTGGTAAACGGATATGAACAAGATAAGACGATACAAAGGAATGAGAAGGCTGGTCCTGCTGTGGGCAGCCTTGATGGCAGGAATCACTGCCGCATTTGCAGAGGATGTGACTTTCAAGGCCGATGCGCCGGATGCCGTGGTCAGCGGTGAACAGTTCAGGTTGACTTATACGGTGAACACGCATGATGTGAAGGACTTCCGCGCACCTTCCATGGAAGGGTTCAATGTCTTGATGGGCCCCAGCAGTTCGAGGCAGAGCAGCACGAACATCATCAATGGAAAGATTACTTCTACCCAATCCATTACCTATACTTATATATTGGAGGCGGGAAAAGAAGGGGATTACCGCATTGCCGGGGCAAGCATCACGGCCAAAGGCAAGAATGTGACATCCAATTCATTGACGATACGGGTGCTTCCGCCGGACAAGACCTCAGGCCAAAGAGGAGGAAGCGGTGCGTCTTCTTCCAATTCGTCATCCGTTTCTGCCGATGACTTGTTCATTCTTGCCACAGTCAGCAAGACTTCCGTTTATGAGCAGGAAGCGTTCCTGTTGACATACAAGATTTACACCGTGCTGAACCTGACGAATTTCGGCACCTTGAAATCCCCGGATTTCAAGGGATTCCATTCACAGGAAGTGGAATTGCCTTCTACCAAGTCATTCAAACTGGAGCATTACAAGGGACGGAATTACAAGACGTTGGTGTGGACGCAGCATGTATTGTTCCCGCAGCAGGCCGGAAAGTTGGAAATTCCTTCCTGCGAGTTTGAAGCAACCATTGCAAGAGCGGTCCAATCCATCGACCCTTTCGACGCTTTCTTCAATGGCGGCACAAATTACGTGGAGATGAAAAAGAAGATAACATCGCCCAAAGTCACGATTGACGTGAAACCGCTTCCCGGCAACAAACCGGCTTCATTCAGCGGCGCAGTGGGCGACTTCTCCATCAGTTCGGAAATCAATGCCACAGAACTGAAAACTAACGATGCGTTGACGGTGAAACTGGTCATTTCCGGCGTGGGGAACATGAAGCTCATCAACACCCCGGAAGTGGACTTCCCGAAAGACTTCGAAATATACGATCCCAAAACAGACAACAAGCAAAAGTTGGTTCCAAACGGACTTTCCGGCAACAAAGTCATTGAATACCTGGCCATACCGCGCCATGCCGGCACGTTTACGATACCTCCTGTGGAGTTCTCTTATTTTGACTTGAAAACGGAATCTTACAAGACTTTGAAAACCGAGTCATACACTGTGAACGTGGCGAAGGGAGAAGGCAGTTCGGAACAGGTCGTGGCCGACTTCACGAACAAAGAAGACTTGAAGGTCATCGGCACAGACATCCGTTTCATCAAGACAGGCGAGGCGCGCTTTGCGCCGAAAGGCCATTTCTTTGCCGGTTCGCTTGCCTATTGGTTGTGGTACATCGTGCCGTTATGCCTGTTCATTGCTTTTGTGGCCGTTTACCGCAAGCAGGTGAAAGAGAATGCGAACATGGCAAAGGTGCGGACAAAAAAAGCCAACAAAGTGGCCGCCAAGCGCATGAAGCAGGCAGCCCGCCTGCTGGCCTCCAACCAAAAAGGCGAGTTCTATGATGAAGTGCTGAAAGCTTTGTGGGGATACATCAGCGACAAATTGAACATCCCGGTCTCCCGGCTGTCGAAAGACAACATCGAGCATGAACTGTCGCAATACGGTGTAGGAGAGGAACTGACGAAAGAGTTCATCGACACGCTTAACCAATGCGAGTTTGCCCGTTATGCGCCGGGTGATGAAAGCGCGGCCATGGATAATGTGTACACGCTGGCAGTGAATGTAATCAGTAAAATGGAAAATACAATCAAGCGTTAAACTATGAGGTTATTTGCAATGAAGAAAATCGTATTGTGGATGATAGCGGCAATGTGTTGCGTGGGTGCGCATGCCCAAGCGGATTCCTTGACGGAAGGCAATCACGCCGTTGCAGCGGCGCAGCCAGTCATTGCTGAGTCGGCGGAAAGCATCCATGTGACGAAAGGCATGGCCGACAGTGCTTACATGCGCAATGACTTTGTGACAGCCATCCGGTATTATGAAGACCTGTTGCAGGAACAAGGCGAAGCCGCAGAAGTTTATTACAACTTGGGGAACAGTTATTACAAGACGGAAAACATAGCCAGAGCCATATTGAATTATGAACGGGCTTTGCTGCTCCGCCCTGGGGATGGCGACATCCGTTTCAACTTAGAGATGGCGCGCAGCAAAACGGTGGACAAAGTGACGCCCATAAGCGAGATTTTCTTGGTGACGTGGGTAAAGGCTGTGCGTAACCTTGCCAATGCCGACACGTGGGGAAAATGGGCAGTCGCAACTTTTGTGTTGTTCCTTATTTCATTTGCTCTTTTTTTGTTCGGGAAACGCATGCTATTGAAGAAACTTGGTTTCTCAGCTGCCCTTGCATTTTTAGGAATCACAGTGGCATCCAATGTGTTTGCTTTCCAGCAAAAAGATGTTTTGGTAAATCGTGGAAGCGCGATTGTGACTGCTCCCAGCATCACGGCCAAAAGCACGCCTACGGAAGGTGGCACGGACTTGTTTATCCTTCACGAAGGACACAAGGTGTTCATCAAAGACAATTCCATGAAGGGTTGGAAAGAAGTGGCACTGGAGGACGGGAATGTGGGCTGGATTCCGTCATCGGCCATCGAAATCATTTAAAACCATTTAAAACCATTGCACATATATGGACGAGCTTATCCGTTTTGACAAAGAACTTCTGCTGGCGATGAACGGCAGCGATTCGCCATTCTGGGACAATTTCATGTGGATACATACCGGTACGCTCGTATGGATTCCGTTGATTGTGGCCTTGTTGTATGTGGTCATCAAAAACAATGCATGGCGGGAAACTCTTCTGGTGTTCGTGATGCTGGCGGTTGTCGTGCTGTTGGCTGACCGCATATCTTCTGGTTTTTTCAAGCCGTTCTTCCATCGTTTTCGTCCTACGCACGATCCGGAAATCATGGGCTTGGTGGATATCGTGAATGGCTACCGGGGAGGGAAGTACGGTTTCCTGTCCAGCCATGCCGCCAACTCTTTCGGGCTTGTGACGTTCTTGGCTTTGCTGTTCCGGCAGAAAATTGTCACGGGTGCAATGGTGTTGTGGGCGTTGCTTCATTGTTATTCCCGCATTTATCTAGGAGTCCACTTTCCCGGCGACATCCTTTGCGGCATTCTTTTGGGAATGCTTGTGGGATGGGGCGTTTATTGGGCTTATCTGCTTTTGCGGAGAAAGCTTTTTGCAGAGCCTCTTACCACCAAGGGCATCTATTCATGGAAGGACACGCGATGGGTCGTGGCAGCGTTGGCTTTGATTTACCTGTTCATCATTGCCATGGCATTTGTGGATTAATGCATTTTCCGGCTTTCCACGATTCAGAAAAGTGCCGGAATGCTTCAGAAGGAGGAAACTTTTGCCGTTTATCTGATTTTTTATCAGTAAAAGTTGTTTTTATCAATTTTATTGCCTAAGTTTAGACCGTGAATCAGATAATGAGTCTTTAACCCATAAATTACTATATCATGAACAGGACAATCACATTTAATGAACTCCGCAGAATCAAGGATTCATTACCTTCAGGAAGCATGCACAGGATAGCAGATGAGTTGGGCATGAGCGTGGACACCGTCCGCAATTTCTTCGGAGGATACAATTTCAAGGAAGGGAAAAGCGTCGGGATACATTTAGAGCCGGGGCCTGACGGCGGCTTGGTCATGCTGGACGATACCACGGTCTTGGACCGGGCTTTGAGTATCTTGAAGGAACTGAACATAGACCCCAAAGAACAACCTGTCGAAGAACCTGTTGCTTCATAAGTGGCATTTTCCCTGCCGGGCTTCGGCCTTTGGCAGGGATTTTCTTTTCAATCCCAGCAGGAATCCGTTGGAAGGGGAGGGGTATGCCCCGAAGATCCCACAACATTTTCATGGAACAATGCACATTTGCTCCAGAGTGAATGTTGTTGTGCATTGCGGGGAGATATAATCCATGTTTTGTTACGGCAGAAACCGCACATCGGAATCTATGGAATTTTCAGCAAAATATGTTCGGCTTGGCACAGATGCAAAGAAAAAGGAAGCATCCTTGTCAAACAAGGATGCTTCCTTTGTGACTCCTATAGGATTCAAACCTATAACCTTTTGATCCGTAGTCAAATGCTCTATTCAGTTGAGCTAAGGAGCCAATCCATATTTTTTGTGATCGCGACAGGATTCAAACCTGTAACCTTTTGATCCGTAGTCAAATGCTCTATTCAGTTGAGCTACGCGACCCCTTGTCCTTTTCAGAACGGATGCAAAGGTACATATTATTTTTGAACCGGCAAGCGTTTGGCCATACTTTTTTGCTGCAATTTACTCGATGAAACGTGTATTGAACAAATGCCACCCGATAGTCACGCCGAAATTCCATTCGCGGGCGGGCGAACTGTAATGGTTGATGTAAGCCGTAATCGCGCCGAAAGGCAGCGTGCATACTACAGACAATTCGCCGATGTATTCAAATTCTGAGAAAAGGTCGCCATAGTAAGCCTTGTTCTGGCTGTTCTTCCGGATGGGAAAGATAGGAAGGAAGCCATAGAACTCTGAACGGATATGGAACATGGGATTTATCGTGTAGATGGGTTTCACGCCTAAAGCAATAAATTGGTTGGCACGGAATGCTTCATTGTATGACATGCGGCTGTGGACCGTCGGTGTAAATTCGCCGGCCTGCAAGAGGGTAGCGGTGTAATTCTCAGAGAAATTTTTTGAAGAGTAAAAGGCCTCAATGTGGCTTCCCAACACGAAGTGGGGGCGTAAGCGCTTGTAGGCTTCCCTTTGATAGGAAATCTGCAGCCAAGTATGTCGTTCTTTGTAGTGGGCATCCCCTTCGGTTTCCTTTCCGGGATGGAAACGTTCATTCCCGCTGTAAATTTGGGCAATCAATGCTTCTGACAGCCCGCCCGTGGCATATTCGCGGGAATTGAGCGTGCTTCCCCCGAAAAAGATGGAGCCTCCGTAAAGGATATAGCTGCTTTTGTCGAAACGTTCCTTGTCATCAAAGTCCACCACGCTTCCCTGCAGATATTGATCCTCGACATGTGCTGCCCCGAAGCTGAATTCTGCCTTTTTGTTGGAGAGGAAAGGCAATGCCACTTTCATTTTGGCAAAACGTTCCTTTTTCCGCGTGAAGGAAGGTTTGTCCACCCATGAGAACAGCTTGTCTTTCTTGTAATAATCAAAAGTGGATATGGAGCCAATGAGCTTGTATGACGTGGGTATTTGTGTAGGAAGGTCGAGCCGCATGGCCAGTTGCAGGTTGTTATACATTTTCCCGATTTGGCCATCAAAGGTGATTTCCCTGGAATAGTAATTCAAATCTTGGTAAGAAACCCCAAAATACATTTGGTTGGAGGCGGTGGACGACACGCCTCCGCCTATGCGGACAGAGAATTTGTCACCCATTTTGACGTTTAATATCAAATCATAAGTGTCGCTTTCCGGCCGGAATACGGCATGCGGGATGATTTCTGTGATGATGCTGTTGGAGAGAAGCCGGAAATAGGCTTTTTTGGCTTCTTCAAACGTGATGACTCCTTCGTCGTTTTTGTGGAATTCCCTTTTGATGTATTCCTGTTGCTGTTCGTTGGCACCCTCTACGCTGATGCCACGGAAAGACAATTGTGGCATGTGGCTTTTAAAGACCATCCTTCTCAGGCGGACATTCTCGGCATCCATCCTACGTGGGATGCGGCTTTTAATGGAATCCATTAGGCTCATGGTGCGGTCATATCCTCTTTGCGTGAGCTCATCTATGCGGTCGAAATCCAAGAGGTTGATGTCCTTGTACTTGAAAGTCATCAGAATGCCTGCTGAATCGGGCAAGGAATAGTCGGTTTTCTGCATAATCATGCTTTCCAACTGCGAATAGAGGTTTTTTTCATCAGGCTTGCTGGGGTTGGAAGCCACAACGCTTCCGATGATGATGTCTGGATGGAAATCCTCGCGCATGACATCCGTGGGGAAGTTGTTGTAGATGCCTCCATCGTAAGCCAGCGTACTGTCCACTTCAATCGGTTTGAACACCAAAGGGAAACTCATGGAGGCACGCACGGCATCTCCAAGGTCGCCGTTGCGCATGACGATTTGGCGTTTGTTGTAAACATCGGATGCCACGCAACGGAAGGGAACGAATAATTGGTCGAAATTGCCACGGCATGCAGCCGTGCCCGGCGCAAACAGTTCCATGCAGGCAAAGTTCATCTGCACCGGGTTGACGAGGCTGGTTGGCAATATCTGGTTCCTGCTTTCCTTCAGGTTCTTGAGGTTAAGGCGAATGTTGATGAATTCCGGGGTAGGGAGGTTTTCTTTGAAATAGTAAATGTATTCTTCCTCAATTTCCCCGGTGTACCATCTTCGGAACTGTTCGGAACGGATAAGGGTTTCCATTTCGTCCGGCGTATAGCCCATGGCATAAAGCGAGCCGATGATGGCGCCCATGGATGTGCCTGTGATGTAGTCGATGGGGATATTGTTTTCTTCCAATGCACGTATAATGCCGATGTGCGTCAGCCCTTTCGCGCCTCCGCCGCTCAGCACAAGACCTACTTTTTGCGCTTGGCAAGGAATGTGGCAAAAAAGGCATAGTGCCACTATGAACGGCCATATTTTCTTCGAGGTTCCCATGCGGTATTCTTTCACTTCAAAAGTACGAATATTCCGGCAATAAACCGAATCCGGATATAAAAAAACGTTGCCATCATCAAGATGGCAACGTTTTTCACCGGCAACGGAGGCCGCTGTCGTTTAAATCAGTTCTATGCTTCGGCGCACGAACCTGGTCAAAGCCTCGCCTTTCAGCATGTTGTTTTGCAGCAAAGCCAAGTCAATCAACTGGCGTATGATTTTGTTCTTTGCCGCATATTCGGTGAGGATACCTTCTTTCCGGTCTTTCAGGTTGGAAAGCTTCTTTTCAATTTCTTCTAATTTCCCCTTTTCCTCTGCCGGTATTTCATCGGCTTTCTTTTCTTTCTGCTGTTCATGCAATGCATCGTGCTGCTTGTCGAGCCCGGCTATTTCCGTTTCGATGGGCGACAGCTTTTCACCGCATTCCTTTTCTTCATTCTCCAAGATGCCCTTTACCAGCTTGTGGTCGGTGTTGATTACCACATTGAACATGTCCGGCATTTCCCCATAGAAATTCATGCCGACTTGGATGTTGGCCATTTCTTTCATACGGCGCATGTATTCGCTTTGGGTAATCATAATGGGGCTTTCTGCTTCGCCTAAGGCTTTGGCCGCTACATTGAATTCCACTTTGTCAATGGAAGGGAGTTGGCTTCGGAACAGTGATGACAGGATATTCTGTTGCCCGGCTTCAAGGTCTGCGCCTTTCTGTCCATCCTCTTTCATGATCAGGCGGTCTATCGTGTCGCTGTCCACGCGGGTGAAACGGCTTTTCTCCAATTTCTGTTCCAGCATGCTTATCATCGCTACGTCCAATTGGCCGTCCATCAGCAACACGTTGTAGCCTTTGTTCTTGGCTGCCTCGATATAACTGTATTGGGCATCCGTCTGATTGGCGTAAAGGTATGTCACGTTCCCGTCCTTGTCCGTCTGGTTATCTTTGATTAAAGTGCGGTATTCCTCATAGGTATAATAATGTGCGTCTGTATCCTTGAACAAGGCGAATTTGCTGGCTTTTTCGTAGAAATCTTCTTCCGTCAGCATGCCATAGTTGATGAATATCTTCACGTCATCCCATTTTTCTTCAAATTCTTTCCGGTCGTTTTTGAAGATGGCCTGCAAGCGGTCAGATACTTTCTTGGAAATGTAAGTGGATATCTTTTTCACATTGGAGTCGCTTTGCAGATAAGAACGTGACACGTTCAGCGGAATGTCCGGCGAATCGATGACGCCATGCAGCAATGTCAAAAAGTCAGGGACAATGCCTTCTACCGAATCAGTCACATACACCTGGTTGCAATAGAGTTGTATCTTGTTCTTTTGCAAATCGATATTGGCTTTTATTTTTGGGAAATAAAGAATGCCTGTTAAGTGGAATGGGTAATCCACGTTCAAATGTATCCAGAACAAGGGGTCATCGGCCATCGGATACAAGTCGTGGTAGAACTTGAGGTAATTCTCGTCTTTCAGTTCGCTTGGTTTGCGGGTCCACAATGGGTTGGTCTCATTGATGACATTGTCTTCATCCGTATCCACTTGCTTGCCGTCTTTCCACTCTTTCTTCTTGCCGAAAGCCACTGGGACAGGGAGGAAACGGCAGTATTTCTTCAGCAACTCGCTGATGCGCGATGGCTCCAAGAACTCCTTCGAGTCATCGTCTATGTGCAGGATGATATCAGTGCCACGGTCGGCTTTTTCCGTGTTTTCCATTTCATACTCTGGACTCCCGTCGCAAGTCCATTTCACCGCTTGTGCGTTTTCCTGGTAGGATTTCGAGATAATGTCCACTTTCTTGGCCACCATGAAGGCGGAATAGAAACCTAATCCGAAATGTCCGATGATGGCATTGGCATCGTTCTTGTATTTCTCCAAGAAATCATTGGCGCCGGAAAATGCGATTTGGTTGATGTATTTTTCGATTTCTTCTGCCGTAAGACCGATGCCACGGTCAGAAATGGTCAGTGTGCCTTTGTCCACGCTTATCTTTACTGTCAAGTCGCCCAACTCGCCTTTGAAATCACCCATGGAGGCCAATGTTTTCAGCTTTTGAGTGGCATCCACGGCATTCGACACCAATTCACGGAGGAATATTTCATGGTCGCTGTACAAGAACTTTTTAATGATGGGGAAGATGTTTTCCGTTGTAACCCCAATGTTTCCTTTTTGCATATCGGTTCGTATTTAAATTACAAATCTGTTTTTGGCGATTACTTGCAAAAAAAATGCCAGACAAAGGCATGTCTGACATTTTGTCGCAATATGTTTCCCTTGAGAACGACAGGCGCGTTTTAAGGCTCTTTTTTTCGGATGTCCATCCGGATGCCATCGTTGGAAGCATTCATGCTCACCTGTATCTCATCTCCTTCGCTTAACTGCGAATGGATAATCAGTTCCGAAAGTCCGTCTTCCAAGTAAGTCTGGATGGCTCTTTTCAACGGACGGGCGCCGTATTGCACGTCATAGCCTTTTTGGGCAATGAAATGTTTGGCATCTTCCGTGATGTTCATCCCGTAGCCCAAGTTTTCTATCCGTTTGTGCAAGCCCTCCAATTCGATGTCGATGATGCGGGTGATGGCTTCTATTGGCAATTGGTCGAAAGTGATGATTTCATCGATACGGTTCAGGAACTCCGGTGCGAACGATTTGTTCAAGGCTTTCTGTATCACGCTGCGTGAATAGTCTTTGTCGTCCAAACGGGCTTGCGTGGTGAAACCCACGCCGCGCCCGAAATCCTTCAGTTGGCGTGTGCCGATGTTTGAAGTCATGATGATGACGGTGTTCTTGAAATCCACGATTCTTCCGTAACTGTCCGTCAGTCTTCCTTCGTCCATCACTTGCAAAAGCAAGTTGAACACGTCAGGATGTGCTTTCTCTATCTCATCCAACAGGACAATGGAGTAGGGCTTGCGGCGTACTTTTTCCGTCAATTGCCCGCCTTCTTCGTATCCGACATATCCCGGAGGTGCGCCGACAAGACGCGAAACGGTGAATTTCTCCATGTATTCGCTCATGTCGATGCGTATCAACGCATCCGAAGAACCGAACATGTATTCAGCCAATTCCTTGGCCAAGTGTGTTTTCCCCACGCCGGTCGGGCCTAAGAACATGAAAGTGCCGATAGGGCGGTTGGGGTCTTTCAGGCCTACACGGCTGCGTTGAATGGCTTTTACCAACTTGTCGATGGCATTGTCCTGTCCAATGACTTTAGAGGTCAACACCTCTTTCATCTTCTGCAGCTTGATGCCTTCGGCTTGCCCCATTCTTTGCACAGGCACGCCCGACATCATGGAAACGACTTCCGCGATCTGGTCCTCATCCACGTATTGCGGCTGGGCTTTCAACTGTTCTTCCCATTGCTGTTTCTGGAGTTCCAGTTCTTCTTCCATCTGTTTCTCCTTGTCGCGATAGCTGGCAGCCAGTTCATAATTCTGAAGTTTCACGGCATCGTTCTTCTGTTTCCGAAGTTCTTCAATGCGTTTTTCTTGTTCCTCAATGCATTTTGGCGCATTGATGTTCATGATGTGCGCACGCGAGCCGGCTTCATCGATGGCATCGATGGCCTTGTCCGGGAAGTAACGGTCGGTAATGTAGCGTCCTGTCAGTTTGACACATGCCTTCAGCGCATCTTCCGTGTAAATCACATTGTGGTGTTCCTCGTATTTTTCCTTGATATTCTTGAGGATTTGCAAGGTCTCTTCTTCGGAAGTGGCTTCCACAATCACCTTTTGGAAACGGCGTTCCAATGCGCCGTCTTTCTCGATGTTCTTCCGGTATTCATCCAAAGTCGTGGCGCCGATGCATTGTATTTCCCCGCGTGCCAGCGCAGGTTTCAGCATGTTGGCCGCGTCCATCGAGCCGGCGGCAGAGCCTGCGCCAACGATTGTATGGATTTCATCAATGAAAAGGATGATATTGGGATTGCGCTTCAATTCGCTGAGGATAGATCGGATGCGTTCTTCAAATTGCCCACGATATTTGGTGCCTGCCACTACGGAAGTCATGTCCAAAGCTATGACACGTTTGTTGAACAAGATGCGTGAAACCTTTTTTTGGACGATGCGGATGGCCAGCCCTTCCACAATGGCTGATTTCCCTACGCCGGGTTCTCCGATAAGAATCGGGTTGTTTTTCTTCCTCCGGCTCAAGATTTGCGCCAAACGTTCTATTTCGCGTTCCCTGCCGACGATGGGATCCAACTTGCCTTCCTCGGCCGCTTGCGTGATGTCTGTCCCGAAATTGTCCAATACAGGCGTGTCGTTGGCAGAGCGGTTGCGGGAAGATGCCGTGCTTTTTGCATGTTGTTTCATCCCATTGGCATTGCTTGTGCCGGGATAATCCTCGTCGTCATCTTCGTCTTCTTCCGTGAATCCGGGGCCAGAGTTTATATCCGGCTGCAAGGTCAGCATTTCATACACCTTATTATACTCTATGCCTTGTTCCTTCAAGACGGATGCAGCCAGATTGTCTTCCTCTTTTAGGATGGCCAAGACGAGATGTTCTGTCCCAGCTTCGCCGCTTTTCAGCAGGCGTGATTCCAAAATGCTTAATCTCAATATTTTGGATGCTTTTTCATTCAATGTGATTTCTTCGTCCAAGCTGGTGTAAGGCACTTCGGGACGGATAATGTTGCGTTCAATCTCTTTTTTGATGCCTGGCAAGTTGGCATTCAGGCTGTTTAATATCTCGATGGCCCTTCCTTCGCCGTCGCGTATTAAGCCTAAAAGAAGATGCTCTGGGCCAATGTAGTTGTTGTTCAGCCGTATAGCTTCTTCCTTGCTGTAAATGATGATTTCTGATACTTTTTGCGAAAATGGATTGTTCATATAAAAAACGCTCGCTTGATTGTATTTACAAATATAGTCACTTTTGCATGAATTGGCACATGCTTTTGCTTATTTTATACAAAATTTGTACCAATCCGCTCACATGCTGCATGGAAAACGTCTCCAAATGATTCTCCAAAACATTGGAGTGATTCCATCAAAACATTGGAATGATTTTGCAGGCTTTCTTCTAGCCTTCCCGCATGCCCTCTGACGCCCGCTTTCCCGTTCGTCCGGGGTTTGCAAAAGAATGCAAAGAACCGAAGTAATTTATTGTTTTTTTTTCGTATATCGTAAAAATGTGGTACTTTAGCCTCGTTTTTTGAATGTACTTATTAAATCGTTTAGTTATATTTAAATGTCAGAGCAAGATAGCCAAGATAGGATTATAAAAATTAATATCGAGGATGAGATGCGGACATCCTATATCGATTATTCGATGTCTGTCATCGTGGCGCGTGCGCTCCCGGATGTGCGGGATGGTTTCAAACCGGTCCATAGAAGGATTCTGTACGGGATGATGGAATTGGGCAACACTTCCGACAAGCCCTACAAGAAGTCGGCAAGAATCGTGGGCGAGGTATTGGGGAAATTCCATCCTCATGGCGATTCTTCCGTGTACGGAGCTTTGGTAAGGATGGCTCAAGATTGGGCAATGCGCTACCCTCTGGTGGACGGGCAGGGGAACTTCGGCTCGATAGACGGTGACGGCGCGGCAGCCATGCGTTACACAGAAGCACGTTTGGAGAAGATTGGTGAAGAAATGATGCAGGACCTTTACAAGGATACTGTGGATTTCCAGAACAATTTTGACGACAGCCTGCAAGAACCCACCGTCATGCCGACACGCATCCCGAACTTATTGGTGAATGGCGCTTCAGGCATTGCGGTCGGCATGGCCACGAACATGCCGACACACAATCTTTCGGAAGCAATTGATGCTTGCGTGGCCTATATCGATGATAATGGCATTGACGTGGATGGCCTGATGCAATACATCAAGGCACCGGACTTCCCGACCGGCGGGTACATTTATGGGATGAATGGCGTGCGCGAGGCGTATGCAACCGGGAAAGGCCGTATCGTCATGCGTGCTAAAGCGGAAATAGAAACGGAAGCCAATCATGACAAGATTGTCGTGACAGAAATACCTTATAATGTCATCAAGGCGGATTTGATAAAATCAATCGCCGAATTGGTGGCAGAAAAGAAAATCGAAGGCATTTCCAATGTGAATGATGAAACGGACCGTGACGGCATGCGTATCGTGATTGACGTGAAGCGGGATGCCAATGCCAGTGTGATTCTGAACAAATTGTTCAAGATGACGGCCATGCAATCGTCATTCAGCGTGAACAATATTGCATTGGTGCCGGTAGGCGATTCCAATAGCCTGCGTCCCAAGACATTGACGCTGAAAGAACTGATTAAGTATTTCGTGGACCATCGGCATGAGGTCGTGATACGGCGCACGAAATTTGACTTGAAGAAAGCCAAAGAACGCGCCCATATCTTGGAAGGACTGATTATCGCATCGAACAATATCGACGAAGTGATACGCATTATCCGTGCTTCAGATTCCCCCAATGAGGCCGTCAGCAACTTGATGTCGCGATTCGGACTCGATGACATTCAGGCACGTGCCATTGTGGAGATGCGCCTCCGCCAGTTGACGAAACTTCAACAAGACCAGTTGCATGCGGAATACGACGAGGTGATGAAGCAGATTGCTTATTATGAAGAAATATTGTCGAATGATGATTTGTGCCGGAAAATCATAAAAGATGAACTCCTTGAAATAAAGGAAAAATACGGAGATGAACGCCGTACCGAAATTGTATATGCATCCGAAGAATTCAATCCTGAAGACTTCTATGCAGACGATGAGATGGTGATAACCATCTCGCATTTGGGATACATCAAGCGTACGCCTTTAACTGACTTCCACACACAAAACCGTGGGGGAGTGGGTTCAAAAGGAAGCGAGACGCGTGATGAGGATTTCGTGGAGCATATTTATCCGGCCACAATGCACAATACCTTGATGTTCTTCACGCAAAAAGGGAAATGTTATTGGCTGAAAGTGTATGAAATACCGGAAGGCGCCAAAAACTCAAAGGGACGCGCGATACAGAACCTGTTGAACATTGACCCGGACGATGCCGTCACAGCTTACGTGCGGGTGAAGAGCCTTGCGGACCAGGAATTCATCAACAGCCATTACCTGTTGTTCTGTACCGAGAAGGGAGTCATCAAAAAGACTTTGCTGGAACAATATTCACGCCCGCGCCAGAAAGGCGTGAACGCCATTCTTCTTCGTGAAGATGACCGTGTGATTGAAGTGCGGATGACCAATGGAGACAATGAAATCATCATTGCCAACCGGAACGGGCGCGCCATCCGTTTCCATGAAAGCACGGTGCGCGAGATGGGACGCACCGCCACCGGTGTGAGAGGCATGATGCTGGATGGGGAAGACGATGAAGTGGTTGGCATGGTATGCATCAAAGACCTTAAGGCGGAATCCATCATGGTTGTATCTGAACAAGGTTATGGAAAACGTTCTGAAATAGAAGATTACCGTATTACAAACCGGGGCGGGAAAGGTGTGAAGACGTTGAACATCACAGAGAAGACGGGAAAATTGGTTGCCATCAAGTCCGTAACAGACGACAATGACCTGATGATTATTAATAAATCCGGCATCACCATCCGGCTGAAAGTGTCTGGCATTCGTATCATGGGACGTGCCACACAAGGTGTCCGCCTCATTAATTTGGAAAAGCGCAATGACCAGATTGGGTCTGTATGCAAGGTCAATTCTTCAGAGCAGGAAGATGCTGAAACCGTTGAAAATGAAATTGCTGAAGAATAATTAAAACGAAGACAACCCAGCAACATAAAAAAAGAAGAAGTTTAATATATTAATCAAAAAACGATCATGAGAAAGTTAGTATTTTCAATGGTGCTTTTATTGGCCGCAAACGTTTCTTTTGCGCAAAAGGACAATGTAAGGGAAGCGAAAAGCCTGGCTGAAAGCAGTACACCGGATCTTGCCAAAGCGCAACAGCTGATAAATGAAGCTTTGGAAAATGCGGAAACAAAAAACGATGCCAACACATGGAACGTGGCCGGGCTTATCCAAATGAAAGTGAACGAAGAAGAAAGCAAGAAAGCTTATCTCCGCCAATCTTTCGACACGGTGGCTTATTACAACAGCATTTATAACATGTTCAACTATTTCCTGAAATGCGATGAGTTGGCACAAGTGCCTAATGAAAAAGGAAAGGTGAAAAACAAGTTCCGTAAAACGAATGCGGCCACGATGTTGGCGAACCGTCATTTCTTGTCTGAAGGGGGTGGGTATTTCTTCAACACTAGAGACACGGAAAAAGCCTTCAACTTGATGTCTATGTACATAGACGTGGCTGATGCGCCGATGCTTGCCGACCAGGACTTGGCACATACCGATACCTTATATGCCATGTATGCTTATTATGCCGCTTTGGCTGCTTATCAAAACAAGGATTATGCAAATGTCAACAAATATGCCAAATATGTGTTGGACAACAAAGAATACGGCAAAGACGGTTATGAATTGTGTTCTGAGTCCTACAAGGCGCAAAAAGATACAGCCAATTGGTTGGCTACCATTAAAGAAGCCATCCAAAAGTATCCGGAACACATGTATTTTGTGGCCAGCTTGATTGACCATTATACGACATTGGACCAATTAGAAGAAGCCGAAAAGATTGCCGATGAATTTGTCGCACAAAAGCCGAACGACCCGCAAGCTTTGTATATCCAAGGATATATCTACACATTACTTAAGAAATATGAGAATGCACAGGCCAGCATACAGAAAGCAATTGAACTGGATCCGTCCAATGCCAACTATTATGCTTACATGGGGCATACTTATTTTTATGAGGCGCAAGATGTGATTAAAGAAAGCGAAAGCATAGAAATCGGTGATCCGAAATATTTGGAGCAACAAGAAAAAATCAAGACTTTGTATAACGAAGCAATGCCGTACTACAAAAAGGCTCGTGAATTGAATCCTTCAGAGAAAACATTGTGGCAGAATTTGTATACAATTTATTATGCCTTGAACATGGGGTCGGAATTGGAGGAGATTGAAAGCGCATTAGGATATTAATTCCTCCTTATTGCAAAAAAAGAGACCGCTATGCTTGATTGCAAGGCGGTCTTTTTTTGTCGGTTCAATGGACGTGATGAAAGCCCTGTAGGACCTGTAGGGGATGTTTGATTTATTCTATTAAACATAATGCCCATTATGATAGAATCACGTCTTATTGCAGGAACTACTTAAAGAGGCACAACAGATGATGCATGGGATGTTGCCATGAACAAGCAAGAATGATTGAATGGTTCAGCACTTGATATTGAGTTCTTCCAGAATCTGGCGGATTTTCTCAAACGTGGTGATGCGTGTCGGGACAAGCGGCAACCGCAGTTTGTTCTTAATGAATCCCATTGCGCTTAGCATCGCTTTCACGCCAGCCGGGTTGCCATCCACGAACAACAGTTTGAACAGTTCTGTGAAACGATGGTGAATGGACAAAGCGTTGTTGTAATCGCCTGCCAAAGCCAAACGGGTCATCCGGCTGAACTCGCGCGGAAATGCGTTGCCAATGACCGAAATGACTCCTACGGCGCCTAATGTAATCAATGGGAATGTTATCCCGTCATCACCTGAAATGACGTCAAATCTTTCCGGCTTGTTCTTGATGATGTCGTCCATCTGCGTGATATTGCCAGATGCTTCTTTGATGGCTATCACGTTCTCAAAGTCGCGTGCGATGCGGAGCGTGGTTTCGGCAGTCATGTTCACGCCAGTTCTTCCCGGCACATTATACAACACGATGGGAAGTTGCGTGGCATTGGCTATTGCCTTGTAATGCTGGTAGATGCCTTCTTGTGAAGGCTTGTTGTAATAAGGCACGGCCACAAGCACGGCATCCACGCCCGTGAGGTCTTCATGTTCCAAGGTATCCACAACAGTTTTTGTGCAGTTGCTGCTGATGCCTAAAAGGATGGGTATCCTGCCATTCACCCGCTGCACGGCCAATTCTTTGATTTTCTTCTTTTCTTCGCTTGTCAATGTCGGTGTTTCCGCTGTGGTTCCCAAGACGCAAAGAAAGTCCGTCCCGTTTTGGAGTTGAAAATCAATCAGGCGCATCAGCGCTTCATAGTCCACACTTTCATCCTCTTTAAACGGGGTGACAAGTGCCACTCCCATTCCTTTTAACCTTGTTCGTATCATGCTTTTATTGTTCTCCAGGCAAAGATACCCCAAAAGTATCAACAATTTCCTTAATTTGTAACTTTTATTATCTTATTTAGATATTTTTCTGATAAAACGTTATTCCAACAGTTTCAGGAAATTGTCTTCATCCATGATTTTGATGCCTAATTTCTGTGCTTTTTCCAATTTGCTGGGGCCCATGTTGTTTCCTGCCAACACGAAACTTGTCTTTGACGAGATGCTTCCGGCGTTTTTGCCCCCGTTTTTTTCAATCATTTCTTTGTATTCTTCCCGTGAATGCTTCTCAAAAACGCCGCTGATGACAATCGTCTGCCCTTTCAGCTTGTCTGTCTTTCCTTCCATGTCTCCGGGGGCAGCCTGCATCTGCAGTCCGGCTTTTTTCAGCCGTTCTACCAGCAGGCGGTTCTTTTCATCTGCGAAATAGCGGATGATGCTTTCGGCGATTTTCTCTCCTATTTCATCGGTATGCAGCAAGGCATCGAGGCTGGCCTTTGCCAGTTCATCAATGGAAGGGAAGGCTTTGGCAACAACTTTGGCGACCGTTTCTCCCACGAAACGTATGCCCAAGGCGAATAGGACTCGTTCGTAAGGCACTTGCTTGGAACGTTCTATGCCGGCAATGATGTTTTCAGCCGATTTCTCTCCCATGCGGTCAAGCCCTTTGATGTCGTCCACCGTCAGTTGGTACAGGTCTGCGGCATCGTGAATCAGCCCAAGCTGATAGAACATGTCCACCGTTTCAGGCCCCACATTGTCGATGTTCATCGCTTTCCGGCTGATGAAATGTTCGATTCTCCCTTTGATTTGCGGCGGGCAAAGGTTTTCATTGGGGCAATATGAGGCCGCTTCCCCTTCATAGCGCACCAGTGTTGCGCCACATTCCGGGCATGTCGCTGCAAATTCCACTTCTTTGTTGGAAACTGTCCGGCTATCCAAGTCCACGCCTGTTATCTTTGGGATGATTTCTCCTCCTTTTTCCACATAAACCATGTCGCCGATGTGCAGGTCCAATTTCTTGATGATGTCGGCATTATGCAATGATGCCCTTTTCACGATTGTTCCCGACAATTGCACCGGTTCCAAATTAGCCACAGGAGTCACGGCGCCTGTGCGCCCCACTTGGAATGATACCGAGTTAAGGCGGGTCAAAGCCCTTTCTGCCTGGAATTTGTAGGCAATGGCCCACCGGGGGGATTTGGCGGTATAGCCCAATAATCTTTGTTGACGCAGGGAATTGACTTTCAATACAATGCCGTCTGTAGCCACCGGAAGGCCCTTGCGTCCCGTGTCCCAATAGTTGATGAAATCATAAACCTCCTGAAGGTTCTTGCATTTGCGGGCTACGTGTGACACTTTGAACCCCCATTTTTCCGCTTCTTTCAGGTTTTCGTAATGCCCGTCGTGCGGAAGATGTTCGCCCAAAAGATAATAAAGGTATGCATCCAGTTTCCGGGAAGCCACGACAGACGGGTTTTGCAGTTTCAATGTGCCTGACGCAGCATTGCGGGGATTGGCGAAAAGCGGTTCTTCCTGTTCTTCGCGTTCCTTGTTCAATTGCTCAAAGACTTCCCAAGGCATCAGGATTTCACCGCGTATTTCAAATTCCTTGGGGTAACCTTCCCCGTGCAGCACCAGCGGGATGCTTTTGATGGTCCTTACATTATTTGTCACGTCGTCCCCTTTCACACCGTCGCCGCGTGTCACGGCCTGCACGAGTTTTCCGTCTTGATAAGCCAGCGAGATGGACGTGCCGTCGTATTTCAGTTCACAGCAAAGCTCGAACTCCTCGTCCAATGCTTTGCGCACGCGGTTGTAGAAGTCGGCCACTTCGGATTCTGAATAGGTGTTTGCCAAGGAAAGCATGGGGTATTTGTGCGTCACCTGTACGAAATTCTGGCTGATATCGCTTCCTACGCGCATGGTTGGTGAGTTTTCATCCAGGCATTCGGGGTGTTTCTTCTCCAATTCCTGTAGTTCCCGCATGAGGGCGTCAAATTCAAAGTCGCTTATCTCCGGCGCATTCAGCACATAATAGTTGTAGTTGTGCCGGTGCAATGTTTGGCGTAGTTGGCCTATTCTTTCTGTTTCGGTCATGGTTCCTTGGTTTGTCGCAAAAATAGGGATTTTCCGCAGAACCGCAGTCATGGGAAATAGAATATTTGTACTTTTGCAGAAAATAGTAGCACATGCGTTTAGACATCATCACCGTTTTGCCTGAAATGATTGAAGGCTTTTTCAATTGCTCAATATTGAAGCGGGCGCAGAACAAAGGGATTGTGGAAATATCCATACACAACCTGAGAGACTATACAACCGACCGTTACCGGAAGGTGGATGACTATCCTTTTGGCGGATGTGCCGGAATGGTCATGAAAATAGAGCCGATAGACCGGTGCATATCGGCTTTGAAGGCGGAAAGGAGCTATGATGAAGTGATTTTCACCACGCCGGACGGTGAGCAATTCACACAAAAAACCGCTAATGCCCTTTCCTTGTGCAACAATCTGATTATTTTGTGCGGCCATTTCAAAGGAATTGATTACAGGATACGCGAGCATCTGATAACCAAAGAAATAAGCATTGGCGACTATGTGCTGACCGGCGGCGAATTGGCTGCTGCGGCAATAGCGGATGCGGTCATTCGCGTCATTCCGGGGGTGATTTCCGACGAACAGTCCGCTTTGTCAGATTCTTTCCAAGACAATTTGCTGGCGCCTCCTGTATATACCCGCCCTGCAGACTACAAGGGATGGAAAGTCCCCGATGTTTTATTGTCGGGACATGAAGCGAAAATCCGCGACTGGGAATTTCAGCAGTCTTTAGAACGGACGCAACGTTTGCGTCCGGATTTGTTGGTTGATTCAATCAATGATAATATTTTACATGACGGCAAATAGGGACTCGTCGCAGCCGGAAAAGCTTTGAAAGGCTCAAAATGGGCATGGCAGGTGGCATATTTCCCGCCTTTTCCCATCTTCTTATTGGTTCATGCTTGGCTAAAATGTAAAATATGTTCATTTACAAAGAAAAGAATACAGCTTCCTTTGATGGAAGGTTGCTGTCTTTGTTTGCGAAAGGAAATGACGGTTGGGGCATTCTAAAAGCAACCGCCGGAAAACATTCCTCTGATGCAGGAATGTGAATTTCCGACGGTTCACAAAGTGAAAGCATTTACAATTCAGAATGCATGCGAATGGAGGCTTTACAAAATCAAAGCGCCCCTGATATCAGATACTGAACTGAAATTGTGCCTGTCCAAATAAGCATTGATTCCGTCTATCACCTTCAGGGTGACGGCAGGGTCTATGAAGTTTGCCGTGCCTATTTGCACGGCCGTGGCGCCCGCAAGGATAAACTCGACTGCATCTTTCCAATTCATGATGCCGCCCAACCCAATGACAGGAATTTTTATTTTATTGGCCACTTGCCACACCATGCGCAGGGCAATGGGTTTCACGGCCGCGCCGCTCAGTCCCCCTGTTATCGTGGACAACAACGGGCGGCGTGTCTCCGCGTCAATGGCCATGCCCAGCAAAGTGTTGATGAGCGACACGCTGTCGGCACCGGCATCTTCCGCCGCTTGCGCTATTTCGGTGATGTCGGTGACGTTGGGCGACAGCTTCACGATGAGCGTCTTTCCATAAACGGCACGGACGGCTTTCACCACCTCTGACGCGCCTTTGGCCGAAACCCCGAAAGCCATTCCCCCTTGCTTCACGTTGGGGCAGGAAATGTTCAGTTCGATGGCGGGTATTTTGTCCAACTCGTTGATGAGCCCGGCGGCTTGCACATAGTCGTCGATGGAAGACCCGGAGACGTTCACAATGATATTTGTGCCGGTATCTTTGATGCGCGGGTAGATTTCATGGATGAAATAATCCACGCCTTTGTTCTGAAGCCCTACGGCGTTCAGCATGCCCGACGGCGTTTCGGCCATGCGGGGATAGGGATTTCCTTCGCGCTTGTGAAGCGTGGTTCCTTTGACGATGAATCCTCCCAGCCGGGACAAATCCATGAAATCGCTGAATTCTTCCCCGTAGCCGAAAGTGCCGGAAGCCGTCATGACCGGGTTCTTCAGCTTCAGCTTGCCGATGTTTACATTCAAATCTGCCATAACAATTTCTTAATATTAAATACAGGGCCGTCTTTGCAGACGCACAAATGTCCTTCTGTGGTATTTTCCACGCAGCACAGGCATGCGCCGATGCCGCAGGCCATCTTGTTCTCCAACGACACTTCGCATTCTGTGTCGTGCTGTTGCGCATACCGTGCCACGCTCGCCATCATGGGCTTGGGCCCGCATGCGTAAATGCGGCTGAAGGAGTTTTCCTTCAATAAGGAATGCTGGGTGACGTAGCCTTTCTCGCCGAAGCTCCCGTCTTCGGTGGTGGCATGCACTTTACCGTAACGCTCAAATTCTGCCAGTTGCAGCAAATCTTTCCTGCTGCGCGCCCCCAGCAGGAAGGTGGGAACGAAGCCATTCTCCTTCAAATGCCGCCCCAAGTACAGCAGAGGTGCCACGCCTACGCCGCCGCCTGCCAGCAATACCTGCCCGGAAAGCGGAGCCGGCATTGTGAAAGTGTTGCCTAAGGGAAGCACGGCGTTCAGCGTTTCGCCCGCTTTCTTTTGCGCGAGATGCCGGGTGCCTTCGCCTGCCACTTGCACCAAGAACCACACTTCGTTCGCCTCCCGGTCCACATTATGGATGGAAATCGGGCGGCGGAGGAAAGTGGCCGGCGAACCGTCGATGCGGATTTCCGCGAATTGCCCGGGCAGCATGTCCGGCAGAGGGTCGTGATGGGTCAGCTTCAGCAATGCATAGTTCTCATGAATCAGGGCATTGCTTGTGACCGTCAAATCCAATATAAATTTTTTCATGAACGTATGGAATATCAATTATCGATGCAAAGATAAGGAAAGCAGAGGGCAAAAAGGCCAGCCATGCTGAGTTTTTTGCCGGAAGGCGCGACAGCGTCCTGTCCTTGCAAGGACGGCATCGGCGCGAAGGGGTCATTTGCCGGGCTTGAACGTCTCATACGTGTTGTCATCGAAGAAAATCCTTATTTCGGTGATTTTCCTTGCAGGAGGCGCAGGGGGCATAACCACTTGCTGCATAGGCATATTAAGGGCGTTTTCACTGCCTTTTGGCGCGATTTCCTTGCGATATTTCGAATTGTCCGCCACCGTGTGCGCATTTTCGGGATTCTCAGCGAACAAATCCGGCATGCCATGCACGGCATGGTTGCCTGTGCTGTCCGTCCGCATGTCGCCTTTTCCGTAAAGCAGCCATTCCAAGTTGATGTGGAACACTTGATGGATTTTGCTGATGACGTCAAGGCTGGCATTGTTCCTCCCGGTCAGCACCGACGAAATGGTGGAAGGGCTCACGTTCAGCCGGTTGGCAAATTCCGCGTTGGTCAGGTTTTCTTGTTTGATTATTTCCAAAATCCGTTCTTTCATCTTTGTGATGCTTTGATTTATGAATGCAAACATAATTCATTTTTCCGTAAATGCAAAATTTTTGCATTCATATTTATGGCTTCGTGCGTTTGTGTTTGCAAACATGTTGCTTATTTGCAAATATGCATGCACAATTGCGTTCGGAAGAATGCATGTTGCAAATACATTGCACGCACCACTTTATGTAAATGCCGGATATGGATTGTTTATCAGCCTGTTGTTTCTGAATCTGAAAATCAGGATGCATGAATTTGCTCTTGCTGGTGCGCATGGCCATGCGTGTCTTTTGTCCGTTAGTTTAATGAAATGCATTTAAGTATCTGGCAAAGAATTGTTTGTTATTTCAATGACATGCGGAATAAATATTCGTGAGGTGTGTGGTGTATGTTTGCGAACGTGCATTTTGCATTGCGGATAGATGATTGGGATTGTGATGTCTCCCCTGCCCTGCTTTCTGGATGCATGTTTATGAATGCGTTGTGTTGTTGCACGCAAACAACAATGCAGAATTATGCATGCATGTGTATAAATCGCCTGCCTTTCGTGTAAAGAATGCGGATGGAATGGCTCATGCAGGCTGCCGCTGCCAAAGGAGTGGCAAACGTTCCCCTATGGGTTCGTATGAAACATCAGGTTGTGGATGGAAATTCCTTCCAAAAGTTTTTTCAAAACTTCTATGAACTGTTTCCTGACGATTACTAATCGTACAGGATTTTTTCTATTGAAAGATTTGTGGTTTTACAGGTAAAGTGGATGGTTTTTTCCCGTAAAATTTGAAATTTTATTGGGTAAAAACTCTCCTTTGCTCCATCTAAGGGGACTGCCCTATGGAAAGCGGGTCAATGCAGGATGCGGAACAGGAGTTCCCGCAACAGTTCGCCGGGGCCGACTGACGGGTTGTCCACCCCTTTTGCTTTGGCATCGTAAAGGCGGATGTCAGCAATGATGTGCATCACCTTTGTGGCTGTATATTTCTGCATCGCCCGGATGTAGTCGCGGGATTGCCATGAGAAACGCAAATCCAGTTGGGCGGCGATGCCGTTTTCCGACTTTTCGGGCGCATAATAGGCCAGCATGAGGTTGGAGAAGAAATTGAACAGCAGGGCCAAGATGCCTGGAAGGGTGTTGGCTTTGTTGCTTTTGTTGAGATATGCTACTATCTGGTTGGCTTTCAGCACATCCTTGCTGATAATCGCGTTAAGCAGTTCATAGTTGTTGTAGTCTTTGCTGATGCCGATGTTTTTTTCAATCAGTTCAGGGGTGACGGACTTTTGCCCGGCGGGAAGCGTGATAATTAATTTTTCCATCTCGCCAGTCAGCTTGTTCAAATCCGTCCCGACAAAGTCGGCCAGCATGGCGATGGATTTGGCATCGGCAGCCACGCCCTTCTGCCGGAAGTATGCTTGGATGAACTGTGGCACTTGCGATTCTTTCAGCTTCTTGGACTCGAAAAGCACGCCGTTTTTCTCGATGTCGAGTGTCACCTTTTTTCTTCTGTCCAAAGTGCCGTGCTTGTGGCAGAACACGAGGATGGTGGACCGCAAGGGGTTTTTCAGGTAAACGGACAGTTCGTCTATGTTTTTGAGGTTTTGCGCTTCCTTCACGATGATGACCTGATGTTCGGCCATCATGGGGTAACGCCGCGCAGCCGTGATGATGCTGTTTATGTCGGTGTCGGCCCCGTAAATGATGGTTTGGTTGAACTCCCGCTCTGTTTCGTTGAGTACGTTTTCCGCCATGTAGCCGGCAATGAGGTCGATGTAGTACGCTTCTTCCCCCATCAGGTAATAGACGGGTTTGTATTGTTTGCTTCGGATGCCGTCAAGCACTTCAGCGTAAGTCAGTTCCTGTTTGGCCATCACCAGTCGAATTTCAGATGTTTCACGGTTTTCTTTTCATCGATGATCATGCGCAGCGACGCGATGCCTATCTCCACATGTTCCTGCACATACTTTTGCGTCACCATGTTGTCGCTTTGTTCCGTCTTGATTCCTTCGGGCAGCATGGGCTGGTCCGACACCAGGAGCAGGGCACCCGTCGGGATGTGGTTGGCAAAGCCGGTGGAAAAGAGCGTGGCTGTTTCCATGTCCACGGCCATGGCACGCGTGGTGCGCAGGTAATCCTTGAAGTGTTCATCGTGTTCCCAGATGCGGCGGTTGGTGGTATATACGGTGCCGGTCCAGTAGTCATGGGCATGGTCGCGGATGGCCGACGAGACGGCCCGCTGCAACATAAAGGCCGGCAACGCAGGCACTTCAGGCGGGAAGTAGTCATTGGACGTGCCTTCTCCCCGGATGGCGGCGATGGGCAATATCAGGTCTCCCAACTGTGTCTTCCGGTCGATGCCTCCGCATTTCCCCAAGAAAAGGCAGGCTTTGGGATGCACTGCGCTGAGCAGGTCCATGATGATGGCGGCATTCGGGCTCCCCATCCCGAAGTTGATGATGGTGATGCCTTCTGCGGCAGCGGAAGTCATGTTGGCATCCCGCCCCAAGACAGGGACGTTGAACTTCCCGGCGAAGATTTCCACGTATTTGTTGAAATTGGTCAGCAGGATGTATTCCGTGAATGCTTCCAAATGCCTTTTCGTATAGCGCGGCAGCCAATTGGCCACGATTTCTTCCTTTGTTTTCATCTTTTTTTCGTAACTTTGTGAAAGCGGGACGCTTTTCCCGCCTCTTGATGCAAAATTACGAAATGTTATCATTAAACTTGCCTGCATACGAACCTAAAATTGCGGTCCGGGACGGAAAAAACGTCATTTTCGACTTTATCCGCAAACGGTACGTGGCGTTGACGCCCGAAGAATGGGTGCGCCAGCACTTTGTGCATTTCTTGGTGGAGGGAAAGGGGTATCCGGCGGCTTTGCTGGCCAATGAGGTGTCCCTCAGCCTGAACAACATGAAAAGGCGTTGCGACACGGTGTTGTATGCCTCCGATTTGTCGGCGCGGATGATTGTGGAGTACAAGGCGCCGCATGTGCAGGTGACGCAAAAGGTTTTCGACCAGATTGCCCGCTACAACATGGTGCTGAAAGTGGATTATTTGGTGGTAAGCAACGGTTTAAGGCATTACTGCTGCAAGATGGACTATGCAGGCGGCACGTATTCTTTCCTGCCTGGCATTCCTTTGTATGCTGATTTGTAAGGGGGGCTTCCGCAGAAGCCCCCCTGTCCTTCCGGCTTATTTGTTCTTGCCTTCCTTGGCATCGTTGTGGTGTTCCGGCTCCACGCCTGCCAGTTCCGGGTCTATCATGATGCGCCCGCAGTATTCGCAGACGATGATTTTCTTGCGCATGCGGATGTCCAGCTGGCGTTGGGGCGGTATCTTGTTGAAGCATCCGCCGCAGGCGTCGCGCTGCACATAGACGATGCCCAAGCCGTTGCGTGAATTTTTGCGGATGCGCTTGAAGGCTTGCAGCAGGCGGGGTTCGATGGTTGTTTCCAGATCTTTGGCTTTTTCCCGCAGCTTTTCTTCTTCCTGCTTGGTTTCGGCGATGATTTCATCCAGTTCGCTTTTCTTTTGTTCCAAGTCTTTCCCGCGTTCTTCCAGTTCGTTGGTGCTTTTGGCCATTTCTTCGGTCTTGTTCTCCACTTCCTGTGTGAACTCCTTGATTTTCTTTTCGCAGAGTTCTATTTCCAAGGTTTGGAACTCTATTTCCTTGTTCAGGAAGTCGTATTCGCGGTTGTTGCGCACATGTTCCTGTTGGTTTTTGTATTTCTCCACAGAAACTTTGGCGCTTTCGATTTCAATCTTCTTGTTGGTGATGGCCGATTTCAGTTCGCCTATCTCGCCCCTGATTTTCTCGATGCGGGTGCTGAGTCCGGCGATTTCATCTTCAAGGTCTTGGACCTCCAAGGGCAGTTCCCCTCTCAACGTCTTGATTTTGTCAATTTCGGAAAGCATGGTCTGCAGTTGGTACAGGGCTTTCAGTTTTTCTTCTACGCTCAGTTCGCTTGGGTCTTTCTTTGTATCTTTCGCCATAATTCTTATAAATATTTTATTGGATTCGTATGGATGCTGCTTACATGCAGGGACAGTTCCGGGAAGGTTGCCTGCAACTGCTCCCGGAATATCTCTTTGGTGTATTGTTCGCTTTCATAATGCCCGATTTCCGCCATCAGGATTTCGCCTTCATGCCCGAAATAGTCGTGGTAGCGTATCTCGCCCGTGATGAACGCGTCGGCTCTCGCGGCGATGGCGTTCGGGAGGAGGAAGGCGCCTGCCCCTCCGCAGAGGGCGACCCGCCGGACAGGTTTGCCGGAAGGCTCATTGTGTTTCACGCATCCGGCCTGGAAGGTTTCTTTGACCCGGCGGAGGAAATGGAGGGCTTCTTCGGGTTCTTCCAGTTCCCCTATCATGCCGGCGCCTGCCTGCTGCCAGTCGTTTTCCAAGGGATAAAAGTCGAAAGCAGGTTCTTCATAGGGATGTGCGGCCAATAGCGCCTTTGACGCTTTCCCCTTCAGATGGGCGGGAAGCACGGTTTCTATCTTCGTTTCCGGCTCGCGGTGCCGCTTGCCTGCCTGCCCGCAGAAAGGATGCGTGCCGGCTCCGGCCCGGAAAGTCCCCTCTCCTTCCGTGTTGTAGCTGCATGCGTCATAGCGTCCGATGCATCCGCAACCGGCATTGAAAAGGGCTTCCCTCACTTTGTCCGCATGGGCGGCAGGGACGAAGGTGGCCAGTTTCAGCAGGGATTTTTCTTTAGGCGACAGGATGCTCAGGTTCTTCAAGCCGATTTTTTCCGCCATCTTGCGGTTCACGCCTTCTGCCGTGTTGTCCAAATTGGTATGGGCAGAATAGATGGCGAGGTCGTGCTTGATGGCTTTCATCACGCAACGTTCCACGTAGTTGCGGCCGGTGATGGACTTGCATCCTTTGAACAGCAAGGGATGGTGGGACACGATGAGGTTGCATCCCAAGGCCATTGCCTCGTCAAGGACGGCTTCGGTCACGTCCAGACACAACAAAGCCCCTGTAACTTCCGCATCTGTCAGTCCGATTTGCAGGCCGGCGTTGTCAAATCCATCCTGCAAAGGCAGAGGCGCGAACATTTCAAGGGCATCGACAATCTCCTGAATCTTCATGTATCGCGAAAAATTGCAGCAAAAATAGGCATAAAATGCAGACAGTGATGTCTGCCATTTGCTTTTTTAGGGTTATTTAGGATGCGGGGCGGCAAATGAGCCGCCCCGCATGCCTGCTCAATAGGCTCTTGCAAACAGCACGCGGCGTGCCGAAGGCTTGCCGGTCACCATGTCCGTGCCGGGCGTGAGGCTTTCTTCGTCTGCATCGAACGGGATGCAGCGTATCGTGGCCTTCGTTTCTTCCTTGATGCGTTCTTCCGTTTCGGCGGTGCCGTCCCAATGGGCAAGGATGAAGCCGCCTTTCTCTATCTGTGCCTTGAATTCATCGTAGGTGTCCACCTTCACGATGTGTTCGTTGCGGAATTTCAAGGCTTTCTGGTAGATGTTGGCCTGTATCTCCTCTAAAAGGGCTTGCACGTATTCCTCGATGCCGTCGCAAGTGCGGGTTTCTTTCTCCAAGGTGTCGCGGCGCATGACTTCCATCGTGTTGTCGGCCAAGTCGCGCGCGCCCATCACCAAGCGCACGGGGACGCCGCGCAGTTCATAGTCGGCGAACTTGAACCCGGGGCGTTTGTTGTCGGCATTGTCGTATTTCACGGAGATGCCCATGCCGCGCAAGCGGTTCACAATGCCTTCCACTTTCGCGTCTATCTGCTTCAATTGCTCGTCGTTCTTGTAGATGGGGATGATGACGACTTGGATGGGCGCAAGGTGCGGTGGAAGCACAAGGCCGTTGTCATCGGAGTGTGTCATAATCAAAGCGCCCATCAGGCGGGTGGACACGCCCCATGAGGTGGCCCATACATAGTCAAGCTTGTTGTTCTTGTCCACGAACTGCACGTTGAACGCCTTGGCGAAGTTCTGTCCGAGGAAGTGGGAGGTGCCGCATTGCAGGGCTTTCCCGTCCTGCATCAGCCCTTCGATCGTGTAGGTGTCAAGGGCGCCGGCAAAACGTTCATTGGCGGATTTCACGCCTTTGATGACGGGGACGGCCATGTATTTTTCGGCAAATTCGCCGTAAACATGGAGCATTTTCTGTGCTTCAGCCTCTGCTTCCTCACGGGTGGCATGTGCCGTATGTCCTTCCTGCCAGAGGAATTCGGCAGTGCGGAGGAACAAGCGGGTGCGCATTTCCCAGCGCATGACGTTGGCCCACTGGTTGCACAGGATGGGCAGGTCGCGGTAGGAATTAATCCAATTCTTGTAAGTACTCCAGATGATGGTTTCCGACGTGGGGCGGATAATCAGTTCTTCCTCCAATTTGGCGGCAGGATCGACGACTACGCCCGATCCATCGTCAGCGTTTTTCAGGCGGTAGTGCGTCACTACCGCGCATTCCTTGGCGAAGCCTTCCACGTGTTCGGCTTCGCGGCTGAGGTAAGATTTCGGGATGAGCAAGGGGAAATAAGCGTTCACATGCCCTGTCGCCTTGAACATGTCGTCCAACTGACGTTGCATCTTTTCCCATATCGCATAGCCGTAAGGCTTGATGACCATGCATCCGCGCACTGGTGACTGTTCGGCCAAATCGGCTTTCACCACCAAATCATTGTACCATTGCGAGTAGTTCTCGCTGCGTTTGGTAAGCTCTTTTAATTCCTTAGCCATTATTCTTTCGGTTAGATTCTTCAATTCGGTTGCAAAATTAGGCAAAATCTATGGAATATCCGTTGAAAAAGGTGGATTATCACGGGCTGGGAACTCAACTTGCACGGGAGGCAACTTCCACTTGGGCGGGCAACTTCTTCATCCTTAGGTTGAAGACATGTATCCTCAGCCTAAGGATGCACGTCTTTAGGCTAAGGATGTGCATCTCTAAGCTAAAGATACAGAACTTGGCGGCATGGGCTGGGTTTCCACGACAGGAAAGCTGCCGGGCAGGCATGAAAAAACGGCCGCATCGCTGTCACGGGATTGGCCGGCTGGCGCTGGCTGCTTCCCGTCCCGTCGATCCGGTCGTTCGCTTGTCTAAAGTTATCGGTTTAGGTGCAGTGGAAAAACGATACCAAGGTCAGAGGCGGTAGCCCCACTTCTGCATTTCCGTTTTTCCGGCTTCCGCAAGGCATTTCTTGAGGAAGCTCTTGATAGTAATGTTCTTTTTCATGTTCGTAAAATTTAGAAGTTTAACATCTTTCATCGAAAAGCCGGGCTGAGCCCGCCTTTTCCTCCGAGCATGTAGCTCTTTAACTTCTCTCTTGGATGCCATCCGGGAACGTCATGCGGTGCGTGGAAGCATCACATAACCCCAGATTCTGGCATCTGACTTTGACAATCTTTTCAACAATCTTTTTACCATTCTAATACGAATTTAGTCCTGAAAACATGTTTTACAACACAAAAATACGGCCTTTTCAGTTCCCGTCAAGCATTTTTGCCCCCTTTTTGCCTTTTGCCGCCTATTTCTTGATATAAGTCAAGGAAAGGATGCCATTTCTGGCAGCTTAGCGACTTTTTGGCAGAGTTCTTCTGAAAAAACTGTCAGCGTATGGGATATGACGGCTTATTTGCCTATCTTTGCGACACTATTTATACACATATTTATATTATTTAAAGGGAAAAGGAAATGGCATCACAAGTAGTAGAACAAGTAGCAGATTCATTGAAAGTCGTTGCAGACTCATTGGAAGCTGCAGAGAAAGCGGCCCTGTCGCAGATTCCAGACGGCGTGGACAAACTGTCTTTCGTCATTGACAAGCTGGCAGAATTTGCCGTATCAGCAGGCGGGCATATCCTGACGGCCATCATCGTGTTTGCAGTCGGGAAGTTGGTGGTGAACGCGCTGAACAGGCTGGTGGCAAGGATATTAGAGAAGCGGAAGGTGGATCCCAGCGTCAAGACCTTCCTGAAGAGCCTTACCAACATCCTGCTCACTATCATCCTGATTGTGGCCGTCATCGGGGCGTTGGGCATCAACACCACGTCCATCGCTGCCCTGCTGGCATCCGCCGGCGTAGCCATCGGCATGGCCTTGTCGGGCAACTTGCAGAACTTTGCCGGAGGGCTCATCATCCTGCTGTTCAAGCCTTATAAGGTGGGCGACATCATCGAGAGCCAAGGCGTGTCCGGCACCGTGGCCGAGATACAAATCATGCACACCGTGATGAAGACTTTCGACAACAAGGAGATATTTATTCCCAACGGCACGCTGAGCAGCAACGTCATCATCAATTACAGCAAGCAGAAGACGCGTCGGGTGGAATGGATTGTCGGCGTGGACTACGGCGAAGACTACGCCAAAGTGGAACGCGTGGTAAAAAGCATATTGGATGCCGAAAAGCGTATTCTCCCGGATCCGGCTCCGTTCATCGCCTTGAACGCGCTGGACAGCAGCAGCGTGAACGTGGTGATAAGGGTATGGGTGAAAAGCGCGGACTACTGGGATGTGTATTTCGACATCAACAAGCAGATTTACAATGTGTTCAACAAGGAGGGCATCGATTTCCCGTTCCCGCAGTTGACAGTACACCAAGCAAAGGGCTGAGCCATGGCCACACCGCACAGGAAAGCCGCTGCCACGGAACAACCGGGCAGCGGCTTTCCTGCATCAGAACGGGTAGCCCACGGCAAAATGGAATGCGAAATCGCGCCTGAAGTCGGGATGGATGATGGGATAATGCTCCTTCCGGTTGCTGTAAACGGGATTGACGGCTTTCATGCCCCCGTCGAAGCGCAGCACCACGAAGTCGAAGTCGAAGCGGATGCCCAGCCCGTAGGCCACGGCAATCTGCTTGTAGAAGCTATTGAAACGGAACTGCCCGCCGGGTTGTTCGGGATAGTCACGGATGGTCCAGATGTTGCCTGCATCGATGAAAGCCGCGCCATGCAGCTTCCAGAACAAGTGGGTGCGGTATTCCACGCTGAGGTCGAGTTTGATGTCACCCGATTGGTTCATGAAGTCGATGTTCTTGTCCTCGCCACGGAAGCTGCCCGGCCCCAAGGTACGCACCCCCCACCCCCGTACACTGTTGGCGCCGCCGGAGAAGTAACGTTTCTCAAAAGGGAGCATGGTAGAGTTGCCGTACGGGTAGGCCACGCCTAAAGCGGCATGGATGGCGAAGGAGTTGCGGTCGTCTATCACGAAGTTCTTCGAGAAATCGATGTCGCCTTTCACGTACTGGGCGTAGGCGATGTTCCAGAAAGCGTACTGCCCGTCCACCTTGCGTTGGTTCACCAGATGGGAGATGCCATACAGGATGTTGCCCGCCGATTCCAAGTTCAGGCGTACGGCGAAGGAATTGCGGGCGGGTGAACCGTTCAGGATGTTCGTTCCCCGGCTGTTGTAGTGGTAGCTGTAGCCCGTGCGGATGATGAGCAGGTTCTCATAGTTGTATTTCAGGATGGAGTTGTTTTGCCCATCGAGGTATTCTTCCTTGAAGCGCGGGTCGATGCGGGGCATATATACATAGTTGATGTCCAGAAGGTCCACGCTGTGCTGGTCATGCTGGTACGCCCAACGGTAGCTCCAAGTGCCGGAGGCAACGGTGCGGGCAAATTCCGGGCGCACTTGCGAGTTGTATTGGATGCTCACCTCGGAGGTGGCGCGGACGTTGCGCTTGAATTCAGGCTTCAGGAAAGGAAACAGGAAGCTGGGGAAGTTCAGGCTGGCCTCTGCGCCGTATTCCGTATAGTTGTCATAATTGTAGCCTTGCAGGCCGGTGATGGCTTCGTAGGCACCGCGCACTTTCAGAGTGAACAGTTCTGATCCTCGGAACAGGTTGCGGTGCTGGAACGAAACGGAGGCCGCCGCGCCAAGGTCGCCTGCCGAGTTGGTGCCTTCGATTTCGGCGGAGAAGGATTTCTCCTTGCTGCGGTTGAGCATGACGTAGCAGTCCAGTTTCGTGCTGTCGTTGTCCTCCACCTCAAGGAAGCGGAGGTTGGTGTACTTCAGGGCGCGGAGGCGGCCGAAGTAAGCGTAAGTGCGCTGCACGTCATCATTGTTGTACAATCCACCCCGTTGCACGTGTAGATTGTCGGCCAATACCTTGGGGCGGATGAATAGCTGATCCTTGAAGTAAATGGGGTAACCATCGTAGTGTAGCGAGTCGTTCACCTCGATGTCGGTCAAGGCCGAGGAGCGCAGGGCATCATAGTCAGCAATAAAACTCACGTTGCGTACGCAGTACTGGTAATGCGGCTGTGGGGGCGATTCCTGCGTAGCTTTGTAGGGCAAGAGGCGGAGTGTGAGTCCTACACGGTGTGTACCACGCACGGTGTCGGCGGTGTAGGTGATGAAATCTTTATTAAAGCGATAGTATCCATTACGCAACAGGCATTCGGTGATGCGTATCCGCTCGGCATCCAATTGGTTGATGTCGAGCCGCATGCCAGGAGTCAGTTGGCAATGGACGGAGTCTTCATATATATAACGGGCAATGCGTGGGTCGGGAATATCGTAGCGGATACTGTCCACCACGTAGGCCTGCCCGGGATGCAGCCGGTACGTCAGCCGCAGCTTTTGCTTTGAAGCCTTCGTCTCTACGCCGACGGTACCGCCGAGGTAGCCCATGTTGTGCAGTGCCTTGGTGATTTCCTCCTGCGAGCGGCGGGTGAGCGCTTCGTCGTAGATGACGGGCGCGTCCCCTATCCGGCGGAGGAATTTGTTGTACCACCGGGTGGAGTCGGGGCCAGAAAGACAATAGGTGTAGAGCGGCACTTTCACAAGGCTGAACCACTTGGCATTGGCGTTCTGGCGGATATATCCGCGCACATCTGAAGAACGCACTTCATCGTTGTCCGTTTCCACTTTCACCTCGTCCAGCAGGTAGCGTCCCTCCGGGATGTGTTTCGACACAGAACAGGATGCCAGTGCCGCCACGAACAGGATGGCCACAAGGGCATACAGGGAGGGAAGGATTTTCATTCTTGTCGGTATTATGGAAATATAGGCAGCAAAGATAGCCATCTTTGCGCGGACAGGCAAGGAAAACGGCGGCATTGTTTCGTCGGCAGAGTCAATCAGCAAGTGCAATATTACGAAATAAATTTGAAGAACTCCTTTTTTGGTGTTGAGAAGTTTAGTT
>CALUIR010000006.1 GCA_944320785.1 uncultured Bacteroidaceae bacterium | reverse complement strand
AGCTCACAAATTGGGCAGTTAAAGAGTTCTGCTGTCTGATACAAGAGGATAAATTGAATTGATAGAACTCACCATATTCCCACACGCAACACAACCGTCTAACCGTGAACCACAAAAAGACAAGCATCCGCATCTCATCAAAAATGGACACGCCCCTTTCAACTCCCACTACCCTTCTCTCCAAAAGCGGGAAAGCATCCCCGAAAAAGCTTCCTCCCAGAAAAACGACAGGGGCTGCCCCTTATGGACAACCCCTGCCGTACACCTATTAATATAACGTGCGCGTCAACGCTCCTTCCAAAACTCAGGCGTAAACAAGAGGAATACCGTGAACAACTCCAACCGCCCTACTAACATCAAGAACGACAGCAGCCACTTTCCCGCCTCAGGCAGCGAAGCCCACGAATAAGCCGGACCGTAAAGACCAAGCCCCAGTCCCCCGTTGCCCAAAGCCGACACCACCACACTGAACGATTCCATTGATCCGACCCCCATCGCCGACAAAAGCAACCACCCCGCAGCCACCAACGCCACATACAGTGCCAAAAAGCCCAAGAGCGACGACCGCGCCTGCGGCGGCAACACCTGCCCGTTCACCCGCACGGGCAACACCGCGTTAGGATGCGACCTTTGGCGGAATTCGTTGCGCAGCACCTTTGCCAAAATCACCATCCGAATGCTCTTGATAGCTCCTGATGTGGAGCCTGCGCACCCGCCGAGGAACATTGCCAGCCCCAGCAACATCCACGCAAAAGGCGGCCACGTCATATAATCCGCCGACGAGAATCCCGTCGTCGTATGCACCGATACCACTTGGAACAACGACCGCCGGAACGCCTCCTCTGCATCCATCGGTGTCTGCCACCACAAGCAGCCCGCTACCAGCACCGTGATCACTAGTACCGAACCCAAATACCACCGCAGTTCAATGTCCTTGAAAAACGCTTTCACTCTGCCCCGCAGGAACAACAAGTAAAGTAACGTGAAATTCACCCCCGATATGAACATGAAAAAGGCCAGTACATACTCTATGTAAGCCGAACCGAACCAAGCTACGCTCGCTTGATGTGTCGAGAATCCTCCCGTTGCCGTCGCTGCCATCGCATGGCACACTGCATCGAACACGCTCATGCCCCCCGCCCACAGCAGTACCGCTGCCGACACGTTCAACCCCAAATAAATGCTCCAGATCCATTTTGCCGTCACTCCAATGCGCGGATGCACCTTCTCCTGTCGCACACCCGTACTCTCCGCCCCGAACAGGAAAATGCCTCCCTTGCCGAAAATGGGCAGCACGGCAATCGTGAAGAACACGATACCAAGTCCTCCCACCCAGTGCGTGAACGCCCGCCAGAAAAGGATGCCGTGCGGCATCGCGTCCAAGTCATTGAACATTGTTGCCCCTGTCGTCGTAAACCCTGACATCGTCTCAAAAAAAGCATCCGCTGCCGAAGGCAAATACCCCCCAATAAGGAACGGCAACATGCCAAACAACGAAAACAACACCCATGTGAGACTCACAATCACATACCCATCCCGGCGTCCCAGCCCGCGTCCCGGCTTCCGCCCAAGCACCACGCCCAACACGCCCGCCGCCAGCGTCACCCCCGCAGACCACAGGAATGCCCATAAATCCTCCTCCCCATAGAACAGCGACACGCCTGCACAGCACAGCAGCATGAACGCCTCTATGAAAAGCAAGATGCCCAGCACTTTCAAGATAACTTTCACATTCAACATCCGCCACTCCCCCTTTCCTCACTTGAAATACTTCTCCGCTTTCTTGATCATCATCCCGTGGCAGAACACCACTACGTGATCCCCCGGCAGTATCTGCGTGTTGCCCACCACAACCACGCCCTCGCCATTGCGTATCAGCCCTCCAATGGTAATGCCTTTCGGCAACCCCAAATCCTTCACCAAATGCTTCGTCACTTTTGAATGCTCGTTCACAGTGAACTCTGCCACGTCTGCATCAACATACGTCAAACACTTCACGTTCGACACATCCGCGTCCAGCATCATCTGGTAAATATGGCTCGCCGCAATCATTTTCTTGTTGATGACTGTCCCGATGTCCAAGCGCTCAGCCATGCTGATATAGTCAATGTTCTCAACCTCAGCCACCGTCTTGCGTACCCCCATCCGCTTCGCCGCAAGGCACGCCAAGATATTCGACTCTGAACTGCCCGTCACGGCCACGAACGCCTCCATCCTTTCGATGCCTTCCTCCTTGAGCAAATTCGTATCGCGCCCATCACCATTAATGACCATCACCTCATCGTCCAGTAGCTCCGTCAGCCGCGTACAACGGTCATAATCACTCTCGATGATTTTCACTTTCATGTAATCCGGCACATACTGCGCCGTGCGCACGGCAATGCGACTCCCCCCCATCACCATCACATTACGCACGTCCGGGTAGTCCTCCTTCCCCGTTATCTTGCGGATGTAAGGGATGTATTTCTTCGTCGTCGTGAAATACACGATGTCATGCAACTTTATCACGTCATCCCCGCGTGGAATAATTGTCTCACTGCCCCGCTTGATAGCCACTACATGGAACGGAATGCCCGGCTCGCCCAATTCGTAAAGCGGGATGTCAAGTATCTCAGCCGTCTCTCGCATCTTTATGCCGACCAATATCAACGCGCCGCCGCAAAATTCCCACCATTGGCGCACCCAACTCATGCGCACCGAAGCCACAATCTCCTTTGCGGCCAACATCTCCGGGTATATCAATGAATGCACGCCCGCCTTGCGGAAGAATTCTTGGTGTTTAGGCTGCAGGTACTCATAGTTATCGATGCGTGCCACCGTCTTCCTGGCACCCAAGCTGGCGGCCAGCATGCAGGCCACGATGTTGCGGCTCTCATCCGGCATCACTGCCACGAAAAGGTCGGCATCCGCCACCCCAGCGTTCTTCAACCCATCCACCGATGAAGGTGAGGCCACCGCCGTCATCAGGTCAAAATCCGCCTCCAACTTGGCCAAGCGTTCCTCCTCCTCGTCTATCAAAACAATGTCCTGCTTCTCGCCGGAAAGCAGTTGAGCCAGATGAGTCCCTACCGATCCGGCTCCTGCGATTACAATCCTCATATTGTCAAAACATTATAGATACTATCTTCATCCATACCACACAATTTGTAAAGAGTTTGCACACTGCCGTGTTCCACAAACTGATCCGGCACGCCAATGCGCTTCACGGAAGGGGAATATCCATGGTCAGCCATGAACTCCAACACGGCACTGCCCATGCCGCCGTCCAACGCCCCGTCTTCCACCGTCACGATGTGCTGGAACTTCCGCCCCACTTCGTGCAGCATTTCCTCATCAAGCGGCTTCAGAAAGCGCAGGTCATAATGAGCAATGCTCACTCCTGCCTTCTCCGCACGAACAATGGCACGCCCCGCCACTTGGCCTATCGGGCCGATGGTCAGCACGGCACAGTCCTTGCCGTCCTTCAGTTTCCGTCCCTTGCCCACCGGTATCTCTTCCAACGGGCAACGCCAGTCCATCCGGCATCCCCGCCCTTTCGGGTAACGGATGACAAAGGAACCTTTCCCCGGCAACTGTGCTGTGTACATCAGGCATCGCAACTCACATTCATCATACGGAGAGGAAATAGTAAGGTTCGGGACAGGACGCAAACAAGCCATGTCGAATACACCGTGATGGGTAGGCCCGTCCTCTCCTACCAGTCCCGCACGATCCAAACACAACACCACGTGGAGTTTTTGGATAGCTACATCATGAATGACATTATCGTACCCCCGTTGCATAAAAGAAGAATAGATATTGCAGAACGGCAACAACCCGCCTTTTGCCAAACCACCAGAGAAAGTGACAGCATGCCCCTCTGCGATGCCCACGTCAAAAGCCCGATCCGGCATCTCCTCCATCAGGATATTCATCGAACACCCGGAGGGCATAGCGGGGGTGACTCCCACTATCTTTCCGTTTTCCCGCGCCAATTCCAACAGCGTTTCCCCGAATACATCTTGAAACAAAGGCGGAAGCCCCTCTGCATTCGGCACGAAACGTTCCCCCGTCTCTGGATCAAAGCGACCGGGAGCATGCCATATCGTTGCCGATTTCTCTGCAGGCCCAAAACCTTTTCCTTTCACGGTATGCAGATGTAACAATTTAGGACCCTTCATGTCCTTGATGTCCCGCAACACGCGGACAAGGTTCTTCACGTCATGCCCGTCAAAAGGCCCGAAATAACGGATATCCAACCCTTCAAAAATATTCTGCTGCTGAGAAAGCATAGATTTCAGGCTATTGTTGAAACGGATGATGCTCTTCCGCCGTTTCTCGTCCAAAAGCCCCCACCGGGTGAACATTCTCGCCAAGCGGAAACGGATACGGTTATAGTGGCTTGTTGTCGTGAGGTTCAGCAAATACTGTTTCATCCCGCCTACGCTCCTGTCAATCGACATGTTGTTGTCATTCAGGATAATCAAGATGTCATTCGGAGTGGACGACACATTGTTCAGCCCCTCGAAAGCCAAACCTCCGCTCATCGAGCCGTCACCTATCACCGCCACCACATGCCGGTTCTTCTCGCCCTGCATGCGGGCTGCCACCGCCATTCCCAACGCAGCAGAAATAGAATTGGAGGCATGGCCGCAAGTGAACGTGTCATAAATGCTTTCCTCCGGGGAAGGAAACGGACGTATGCCCCTGAACTTGCGGTTCGTAGAAAAAGCATCCCGCCTGCCTGTCAAAATCTTATGCCCATAGGCCTGATGGCCAACATCCCATACGAGCAAATCATAGGGAGTGTTGAATACATAATGCAATGCCACCGTCAACTCTACCACACCAAGACTTGCCGCAAAATGGCCCGGATTGCATGACACTTCTTTAATGATGTCCTGCCTTAGTTCCTTACACACCTCCGGCAACAAGTCCACATTCAACCGGCGCAAATCCTCCGGACTGTCAATGCCATTCAGCAAGGTATATGCAGAATCCACACTCATTACTTGGATATTTTTATCGCAAAAGTAAAACAAATTAGAGTAAGATGCCTATTTTTGCATATAAAAAATAGCCCAAGTCACGTTCACCCATGGAATTCAGAACATTAGTGCAACTACCGGAAAGACAGATGGAAATTTCCCACCGATACCCAATCCTGATGATTGGTTCCTGCTTCTCAGAGAATCTCGGGCAACACTTGGCAGAAAACAAATTCAATTGCCTCATCAACCCCTACGGTATCCTATACAACCCTTTTTCCATAGCCAAGGCATTAGATGAAATAAGCCATAACAAACAATACATGGGAAGTGATTTGTTTTCATGGAACGGGCAATGGCACAGCAACATGCACCATACCTCTTTCTCAAACGAAGACAAAGAAACCTGCCTCAGGAACATCAATGCGCACATACAGGAAGCACACTCTTTGTTAAGGCAAGCCCAATGCCTTTTCATCACGTACGGAACTGCCTACTACTACGAGACACAAGATGCGCATGCCATAGTCGGCAATTGCCACAAACGCCCAGAAAGGATGTTCCAACGCAAAATGATTGCCATGGGCGACCCCACTCACGCCTACATACAAACTCAATTGCAGCATCTCCTGCACGACTACCCCAACCTTCACATCATCTTCACCATAAGCCCCGTCCGCCATGCCAAGGACGGTTTCCATGGTAACCAATTAAGCAAAGCCACCTTATTGCTAATGGTTAACCAACTCATGGAAGAACATCCCGGACGCGTGTCCTATTTCCCGGCCTATGAAATCATGATGGACGAACTGCGGGATTACCGCTTCTATGCCAGCGACATGCTGCACCCTTCTGAAGCAGCCATCTGCTACATTTGGGAGTGTTTCTCCAAAACCTATTTCAGCAAAGACACCCTCTCACTGATAAAGGAACTAGAAGATATAAGGAAAAGATTAAACCATAAGCCGTTCCGTGCAAAGTCCGAACAACATAAGACATTTTTAAGACAATTAGTGTTAAAGATTAGACGGATACAAGAAAAAAGCCCGTTCTTAGACTTCCAAAAAGAACTTGAGACATGTCATACTACTCTATTGGAAAGATAACAGGACTTATCGGAGCGAAACGCAAAGGGGACAAAGAGTACAATATCACTTGGCTTCTGACCGACAGCCGTTCCTTGAGTTTCCCGGAAGAGACCCTTTTCTTCGCGCTGAAAACAAAACGGAACGATGGGCATAAGTATATCCGCGACCTATACACCAGAGGCGTAAGGAACTTTGTCGTCACCGAACTCCCGCAACCCACGGACGACTACCCCGATGCCAATTTCCTGCAAGTGGCACAACCATTGAAAGCCCTGCAAAAGCTGGCAGAACAACATCGGGAACGGTTCCAAATCCCTATTGTCGGAATAACGGGCAGCAATGGGAAAACCGTCGTGAAAGAATGGCTTTACCAACTGTTAAGCCCAGAAAAAAACGTCACACGCTCCCCCCGGAGCTATAATTCGCAAATCGGAGTCCCGCTCTCCGTGTGGTTGCTCAATGAAGACAGCGAAATCGGCCTGTTCGAGGCCGGCATATCAGAAATGGAGGAAATGCGTGCCTTGGAAAGCATCATACGCCCCACCATCGGCATCCTGACCAACATCGGAGGGGCGCATCAAGAAAACTTCTTCTCCCTGCCTGAGAAATGCATGGAAAAACTGACCTTGTTCAGAAATTGCGACGTGATCATCTACAACAGCGATGACGAACTGATATCCGGTTGCGTGGCCAAATCACTGCTGACCGCCCAAGAAATCGCATGGTCCAAGAAAGATGACAAAAAGCCCTTGTTCATCAAATCCATCCGGAAAGACGAGAAAGGCACCACCATCAGCTACCGCTACTTGGGCTTCGACAATGACTATTGGATTCCTTTCATCGACAACGCATCAGTGGAGAACTCCCTCAACTGCTTGGCAGCCTGTCTATACCTGATGCTGCCCACAGACAAGATAAAGGAAAGGATGGCCCGGTTGGAGCCGGTAGCCATGCGCCTGGAAGTGAAAGAAGGCAAAAACAACTGCATCCTCATCAACGACAGTTACAACTCAGACTTGGTTTCGCTGGACATCGCCCTCGACTTCCTGTACAGGCGTTCTGAAACCCAAAAGCTAAAACGCACGCTCATCCTGTCCGACATATTGGAAAGCGGGCAGACCAACAACCTCCTTTACCGGAAGGTGGCTCAATACATGCATAACAGGGACATCGGGAAGCTCATCGGGATTGGCAAAAACATTTCCGCTGCCAGCGACAAATTCAACGCCGAAAAGTATTTCTTCCCGGACACAGAAAGTTTCCTCAAGTCAGGCATCCTCCAAGAGTTCAAAAACGAAATCATCCTCATCAAAGGTTCGAGGAATTTCCATTTCGAGAAGATATCCGACTGCTTGGAACTGAAGGTGCATGAGACCATCCTTGAAATCAACCTGAACGCCTTGGTGGACAACCTCAACCACTTCCGCAGCAAGCTCCGCCCGGAGACGAAGATGGCCTGCATGATCAAAGCCTCTGCCTACGGAGCCGGTTCCTACGAAATAGCCAAGACCCTGCAAGAACACAAGGTGGATTACCTAGCCGTGGCCGTGGCCGATGAAGGCACCGAACTAAGGAAAGCCGGCATCACCAGTTCCATCCTCATCATGAACCCGGAGACCAGTGCTTTCACCACCCTGTTCGAGTACAAGCTGGAGCCTGAGGTGTACAGCTTCTACCTGTTGGAATCGCTCGTCAAAGAAGCTGAAAAAGAAGGCATCAGCAACTTCCCCGTCCACATCAAACTGGACACCGGGATGCACCGCCTCGGCTTCATGCCCGAAGACATGCCCCGCCTCATACGCACCCTGAAGTCACAGTCCGCCCTCATCCCCCGCTCCGTGTTCTCACACTTGGCAGGCAGTGACGAAACGCGCCTCGACGGCTTCACCCGCCAGCAAATCGAAACCTTCGAGAAAGCTGCGCAGGAACTGCAAAAGGCCTTCAGCCACAAGATACTGAGGCATATCTGCAACTCAGCAGGCATAGAACGATTCCCCGGCGCACAATTCGACATGGTGCGCCTCGGCATCGGCCTTTACGGCATCGACCCGGCCAGCAACACCGTCCTGCACAACGTCAGTTCGCTCTACACGACCATCCTGCAAATCAAGGATGTCCCACAGGAAGAAACCGTGGGCTACGGGCGAAAAGGCGTGCTGGCCCGCGACTCGCGAATCGCCGCCATCCCCATCGGCTATGCCGACGGGCTGAACCGCCACTTGGGGAACGGGCGCGGCTACTGCCTTGTGAACGGGCAGAAGGCACCCTACGTGGGCAACATCTGCATGGACGTGTGCATGATTGACATCACCGGCATCGACTGCAAGGAAGGCGACCGGGTGGAAATCTTCGGCGACCACCTGCCCGTCACCGTGCTGTCCGACACGCTCGGCACCATCCCCTACGAAGTGCTGACCAACGTATCCACACGGGTAAAACGCATCTACTACCAAGACTGACCCTCCCCCCGCACGTTCCCTCTCCCGCACAAGAACCCCGCCCCGCGCGACAAGCAAAGTTGCCGGAGCGGGGCATCAAATTTCACTTCGCCTGCCAAGAAGTTCATCTCTAGGCTAAGGATGTGCATCTCTAGCCTAAGGATGTACATCTTTAGCCTAAGGATGTGTATCCTTAGGCTAAAGATAAAGAAGTTTCCCGCCTGCCCCGGATTTGCCATACGGGCAAACGGAAGTTCCATCCCCGGCAACCACCAAAATTAAACAGCGCGGCCTTGCCCATATTCAGGATATTTGCCTACATTTGCCACATGAAGAAAACAATTGCATTTGCCCTGCTCGCATTCCTCCTCTCAGCCATAGGGGAAGGACTGCATGCCCAAGAGACCGCACGCCCGAAGCGCGGAGAAGGAATCGGCCGGATGCTGAAACGCACCGGGCGCACCTCAAAAGAACATTACGCCCGTTTCCTAGAACTGAACAAAGGGAAATTCACCAAGGACAACGGACTGAAAATGGGTGTGGACTACGTGTTGCCGCCCCTTGAGACGGGCAACACGGAACCCCTGTTCGGGAAGAAACTCGCCCGCTACGAAGTCACCTCGCAGGATCTCAAAGGAGCCTGCTTCTACCTCGTGAGCGGGCATGGAGGACCTGACCCCGGCGCCATCGGCATCAGCAACGGCAGGCAACTGCACGAAGACGAATATGCCTACGACATCATGCTGCGCCTTGCCCGCAACCTGCTCATGCGGGGCGCCAAAGTGCATATCCTCATACAAGACGCAAAGGACGGCATCCGCGACGACCGCTTCCTGGCCAACAGCAGCCGGGAAACGTGCATGGGCGAGAAAATCCCCTTGAACCAAGTGGAACGCCTGAAGCAACGGTGCGACAAAATCAACCAGCTCTGCAAGAAAGACAAAGAAAAATACCGCCGGGCCGTGTTCATACACGTGGACAGCCGGGGCAAAGGCGAGCAAATCGACGTGTTCTTCTACCATTGCGAAGGCAGCACCCAGGGACGGCGGCTGGCCAACACCCTGCGCGACACCTTCGACCGGAAATACGGCAAGCACCAGCCCAACCGGGGCTTCAGCGGCACCGTGAGCGCGCGCAACCTCTACGTGCTGCGCAACACCACGCCGGCGGCCGTGTTCCTCGAACTGGGGAACATCCAGAACAAACGGGACCTGCAACGGCTCATCCTGCCCGACAACCGCCAAGCGTTGGCCAACTGGATTGCCGAAGGGTTAGTGACGGACTACAAAAACTCCAAACGATGAACGCCATGGATGCCTTGCATGCCAAGCTGCATGCCTTGTTGCAGCAATGGGGCATCGCCCCGCAATCCACAGGATGGGTGGAACGGCTAGTGTTGCTGGGCGCCATCCTGCTGGTAGCCTACGTGGCCGACTTCGTGTGCCGGCGGTTCATTGTGGAAGGCATCCGCCGAATCACACGGCGCACCAAAGCCACTTGGGACGACATCCTGTTCAACGACCAGGTGCTGAACCACCTCTGCCACATCATTCCCCCCATCGTCATCTACATCCTGCTGCCGGTGGCCTTCCCCGAAGCGGCAGGCCTGCTCGCATTCCTGCTGCGCATCTGCATGGTTTACATCATCGCCGTCGTCCTGCGCTTCGCCAACGTGCTGCTCAACGTGCTGTTTGAACTGTCCAACAGCAAGGAAAGCCTGCGCGACAAACCCCTGAAAGGCCTGTTCCAAATCGTGAAAGTCGGCCTCTTCTTCATCGGCGCTATCCTCATCATCGGCATCCTCATCGACAAGTCGCCCCTCCACCTCATCGCCGGCTTGGGAGCATCGGCCGCCGTGCTAATGCTGGTGTTCAAAGACACCATCACCGGCTTCGTGTCAGGCATCCAACTGGCAGCCTACGACATGCTGCGCCCCGGCGACTGGATTACCATGGAAAAATACGGGGCAAACGGCATCGTGGTGGACGTGACGCTGAACACCGTGAAAGTGCGCAACTGGGACAACACCATCACCACCATCCCTCCCTACGCATTGGTCAGCGACTCCTTCCAAAACTGGCGGGGCATGCGCGAAAGCGGGGGACGGCGCATCAAGCGGTCCGTCAGCATCGACATGGACAGCATACGCTTCTGCACGCCTGAGATGCTGGAACAATTCAGCCGCATCACGCTGCTGCAAGGATACATCCCCCAAGCCAAGGCCCAAGCAGAACCGCCCACCAACCTTGGCGTGTTCCGCATCTACTTGGAGAGATACATCGAAAGCCTGCCGGACGCCAATGTGGAACTTACCCACATGGTGCGGCAACTGCAACCCACGGAAACGGGCATCCCGCTGGAAATCTACTTCTTCTGCAAAGAGAAAGAATGGGTGGCCTACGAGCGGGTGCAGGCCGAAGTATTCGACCACATCCTGGCCATCGTGCCGCAATTCGGCCTAAGAGTGTTCCAACTCCCGTCCGGCAGCGACCTCCGCACCGCCCGCTTTCCCGACACTACGCAACAACCCTCATAAAAACAAACGGACATGGAAGCCACCAGCATCAAAAGAATAGAAATAACCGGCCTCTGGGGCTGGAAGAACATCGCATGGAACCTACGCCCGGACGTGAACATCCTGTCCGGCATCAACGGCGTGGGGAAAAGCACGATACTGAACGTCGTGGTGCATTGCCTCGGCCATGGGGCGCACCAGTCCGGCGACTATGAAGCCGACGGCGTGAAAGTGCGCCTCCTCTTCGAGCCAGAGAATGCCATCGGGATACGCTACGATGTAGTGCGGAGCTTCGACCGCCCATTCCTCCGAACAGATGTGATGGAACGGTTGTCCGACAAAAACGTCCATACGGACTTGGACTGGCAACTGTACCAACTGCAACGCCGCTACCTTGACTACCAAGTGAACATCGGGAACCGCATGATTGCCTTGCTGACATCCGGCAACGAGCAGGACAAAGCCCAAGCCGGAAATGTGGCAAAAGCAAAAGCACGCTTCCAAGACATGGTGGACGAATTGTTCAGCGAAACAGGGAAACACATCGACCGGCAAAGCAACGAAATACGCCTGCTGCAAGGAAATGAAGCGTTGCCCCCTTACAAACTCTCGTCCGGGGAAAAACAAATGCTCGTCATCCTGCTCACCGCACTCGTGCAGGACAATGCCGCCTGCATCCTGTTCATGGACGAACCCGAAGTATCCCTCCACATCGAATGGCAACAGAAACTGATTAGCCTCATCCGGGAACTGAACCCGCATGCGCAAATCATACTGACCACCCATTCGCCTGCCGTCATCATGAACGGGTGGTTAGACGCAGTGACAGAAGTAAGCGACATCAGCACCACTCACTAAACAAAAACAGGACCATGGCAAAGCGTCTCACAGAACATGTCACCTCCTCTTGGGTAGGAGCCGCCAACCGCATGGCGCCACGGAAAGCAAAACGCAGGATTATCGCCTATGTTGAAAGCTACGACGACATCTCCTTCTGGCGCAACCTGTTCAATGATTACGAAACAAGCACATGCGTGTTCCAAGTCATGCTGCCCTCCTCCTCATCCCTTGCCAAAGGAAAGAAGATGGCACTGATGAATGCATTGGGCGACTCCGGCTTGGGCGAGAACATGATTGCCTGCGTGGACAGCGACTACGACTACCTCATGCAAGGAACTACCCGCCTGTCACGACGCATCATCAACAACCCGTTCATTTTCCACACCTACACCTATGCGATAGAAAATTACCAATGCTACGCAGGCAGCCTGCATGAAGTGTGCGTGCAAGCCACCCTCAACGACAGGCAACTAATCGATTTCCAAGATTTCTTGGAGCAATATTCCCGCATCGTTTACCCGCTGTTCCTGTGGTCTGTGCTGTTCTACCGCCACCATGACCTCAACACCTTCCCTCTGACCGATTTCTGCGCCATCGTGCGCATCCACCGTTTCAATATCAAAGAACCGAAAGCTTGCCTCAGAAACATGGAACGTGATGTCCGGCAAAAACTGTCCGAACTCTCCCAAAAACATTCCTCCCTGTCTGAACAATTGCCCGGCCTTGCCAAAGAATTGGAACAATTAGGAGTCACCCCCGACACCACCTACCTTTTCATACAAGGGCATCACCTGATGGACAACGTGGTACTGAAAATACTCGCCCCCGTATGCACCCAACTGCGACGCGAACGTGAAAACGAAATCAAGGCACTGGCCGGACACAGCATCCAATACCGCAACGAACTGACCTGCTACCAAAACAGCCAATGCAGCGTGGAACTGATGCTAAAGAAGAACACCAACTACAAAGACTCCTACCTGTACCGCAAATTGTGCGCCGATGTGGAACGCTTTTTGAAGCGGATTGCCTCATCGAAGAAAGACATACGCCACGGGTATTGCACAAACCTGCCCAGCCTGCAACAATATTACAAGCTACCAGCCGGAAACTCGGCAAAAGGCAGAAAATAGCATCCCCTTGCTTGCAATATTATAAGCCCGACCGCGTTTGTAACACAAAAAGAATTTCTATTTTTGCATGCCAATATAAATATACAATGAATTAATATGTGTGGAATTGTAGGTTACATCGGCCGTAAACAAGCTTACCCCATTTTGATAAAAGGACTGAAACGGTTGGAATACAGAGGCTACGACAGTGCGGGCGTTGCCCTAATAAACAGCAACAATGATTTGAACGTGTACAAGACCAAAGGAAAAGTTTCCGACTTGGAAGAATTTGCCGGACAGAAAGACACCTCCGGCACCATCGGCATCGCCCACACCCGGTGGGCTACGCATGGAGAACCTTGCCAAGCCAATGCACACCCGCATTATTCTTCCTCAGAAAATCTGGCACTCATCCATAACGGGATCATTGAGAATTACGCCATACTGAAAGAACGGCTGACGCAAAAAGGATACACCTTCCGCAGCACAACCGACTCCGAAGTTCTGGTGCAACTGATTGAATACTTCAAAGACAACAACAAGTTAGATTTGCTCACCGCCGTTCAACTGGCTTTGCGTGAAGTAATCGGCGCATACGCCATCGCCATATTGGACAAGAACAACCCGGACGAAATCATCGCTGCACGCAAAAGCAGCCCTCTTGTCATCGGCATCGGCGATAACGAATACTTCTTGGCATCCGATGCCACGCCCATCGTGGAATACACCAATAAGGTAATTTATCTTGAGGATGAAGAAATAGCCGTCATCAAACGGAACGAAAAACTGAAAGTAGTCAATCTGAACAATGTCTTGATGAACCCGGAAATAAAAAAAGTGGAAATGAACATCGGGCAATTGGAAAAAGGCGGATACCCGCACTTCATGCTGAAAGAGATATTCGAACAACCAGATTGCATCAAAGACTGCATGCGGGGACGCATCAACGTAGAAGCCGACAATGTAGTCCTCTCCGCCGTCATCGATTATAAGGAAAAGCTGCTCAAGGCAAGACGTTTCATCATCGTAGCTTGCGGCACATCATGGCATGCCGCACTCATCGGCAAACACCTGATAGAAAGCTTCTGCCGTATCCCTGTGGAAGTAGAATACGCTTCTGAATTCCGTTATCGCGACCCGGTCATTTACCCGGATGATGTAGTCATTGCCATTTCGCAAAGTGGTGAGACCGCCGACACATTAGCCGCCGTGGAACTGGCCAAAAAGAAAGGAGCTTTCATCTATGGAATCTGCAATGCAATCGGCTCATCCATCCCACGTGCTACGGATACCGGTTCATACATCCACGTCGGTCCTGAAATAGGCGTGGCCTCCACCAAAGCATTCACCGGGCAAGTCACCGTATTGGCCATGCTCGCCCTCACCTTGGCCAAAGAAAAGAAAAGCCTCAGCTTGAAAACCTTCCTTGAAATCGTAAAGGAACTGAACCAAATCCCGCAAAAGATGAAAAAAGTGCTGGACATGAACACCAGAATTGCAGAATTAGCAAAAATATTCACGTATGCGCACAACTTCATCTATTTAGGACGCGGCTACAGTTACCCGGTTGCCTTAGAGGGGGCGTTAAAACTGAAAGAAATATCTTACATACATGCAGAAGGGTATCCTGCCGCCGAAATGAAACATGGCCCGATTGCATTAATCGATGCCGAAATGCCCGTAGTAGTCATTGCGACCCACAACGGGATGTATGAAAAAATACTCAGCAACATCCAAGAAATCAAAGCGCGGAAGGGACGTGTCATCGCCATAGTGACAGAAGGCGACAAGGTCATCAGCAAAATTGCCGATGACTACATCGAACTGCCTGCCACAATAGAATGCCTGGATCCGTTAATCACCACCATCCCACTGCAACTGCTGGCATACCACATTGCCGTATGCAAAGGAAAAGATGTGGACCAACCCAGGAACTTGGCAAAAAGTGTAACCGTAGAATAACATCCCCCTTATGAATGCAACGGAAACAAAGGGCAAACTGTTCATCAGCCCGAAATCGTGGTTCTCACTTACATACCCGAACAATTGGAATGAATTTGAAGACACGGAAAGCCGATTCCTATTCTATGACCCGGTAAACTGGGCTGGCAACTTCCGCATTTCTGCCTACAAGCAAGACAAGCATCAGCCCGATGCCGCACTTTATGCACAGCAATCCATAAAAGAAGAACTGCGTCTGAATCCGTCTGCCGTCATGACCAAAGTGGGTTCATGGAATTGCGCCTACTCACAAGAAACGTTTCCTGAAAACGGCCACACATTCACCTCCCACTATTGGCTGACAGGGCATGAGAACATTGTATTTGAATGCAGCTTTGCCACTTTCCAAGGAAAAGACCCGGCCGTGGCACGGCAAATCATCGCTTCCATCCAAGCATTCAAGGAAGAAGCAAACCTGCCTAAGACAATCATTCCCATACGGGTCTTGGAAATCGGTGAAATCAACAATGCCTTTGAAACCGTATCATCCACCGTCAAGACCTTGCTCAAGAAAGACTTCACGGGAAGCAGCAAAGACTTTCCCCCGATGCAGCAAATCATTGATGAGAAACTCTGCCCCTCCGGCAAAAAAGACATCTGGCAGGCTATGGAATTGGTGTTCGGCATCATTGTAGCCAACGAAATAGAGGACATGGAATGGGTCACGGTCATTGAAGGGAGATATGAATACCCTGCCCTTTGCTACCAACATGATAAAAGGAAACTAATCTGTCTTAAAAACATGATTTGGGAAAAAATAAAAAACAAACAGGAAATCCATTTGGAGCAAGAATTCGAGCAACTCATTTCCAGTTTGCAATTAAACAACAAGAAATAATGGCTTGTCATCTTCAAGTAGAAAACCTCACCAAATCATTCGGCGACTCAGTGCTTTTTCAGCACATCTCTTTCGGCATAGACGAAAAAGAGAAAGTGGGGCTGATTGCACAAAACGGGAAAGGAAAAACAACTTTGCTCAACATCATCGCCGGGAAAGAAGGCTACGATGAAGGAATTATCAGCTTCCGCCGCGATCTGCGTATCGGATATTTAGAGCAAAACCCGCAATATCCTGACGGCCTGACCGTGTTGGAAGCTTGTTTCCAATCCTCAAACAGCACAGCCCGGTTAATCCAAGAGTATGAACAATGCCTCCACACCGAAGGACAGCCCGGAATGGAAAAACTGCTTTCACGGATGGAACATGAGAAAGCCTGGGAATATGAAACAAAAATCAAACAAATCCTTTCCAAATTAAAAATCAACGACTTCAATCAAAAAGTCGGGCATCTCTCCGGCGGACAACTCAAACGTGTGGCTTTGGCCAACATCCTCATCATGGAGCCGGAACTGCTCATCCTTGACGAACCGACCAACCACCTCGACTTGGACATGACTGAATGGTTGGAGGGCTACCTCAAGCGCAGCCATGCCAGCCTGCTGATGGTGACACACGACCGTTATTTCCTTGACCGCGTATGTTCCGAAATCATTGAAATCGACAACCGGCAACTGTATGCCTACAAAGGAAACTATGCCTATTATCTTGAGAAAAGAGAAGAACGCATCCAGGCCACCAATGCGGAAATAGCCCGTGCCAACAATCTGTACCGCACAGAATTAGAATGGATGCGCCGCATGCCACAGGCAAGGGGGCACAAGGCGCGTTACCGCGAAGAAGCGTTCTACGAGCTGGAAAAAACAGCCAAACAGCAAACCGCTCAACAAAACATCACATTAGAGGTAAAGTCATCCTACATAGGCAACAAAATCTTTGAAGCGGCCCATCTCTGCAAAAGTTTTGGCGACACCACGATTCTGAAGGATTTCTCCTACATCTTTTCCAGATACGAAAAAATGGGCATCATCGGCGATAATGGAACCGGGAAGTCCACCTTCATCAAAATACTGACCGGCGAAATCAAGCCGGACAAAGGCACGCTTGACATCGGCGAAACAGTACGTTTCGGCTATTATTCACAAAACGGGCTTCAATTCAATGAAAACACCAAAGTCATCGATGTGGTGCGGAACATTGCCGAAGTCATTGATTCAGGCAATGGCAAACGGCTCACTGCCTCACAGTTCCTGCAACATTTCCTGTTCACGCCGGAAAAGCAGCACAACTATGTCTGCAAACTAAGTGGCGGCGAACGCCGGAGGCTTTACCTCTGCACGGTCTTGATGGGCAATCCGAATTTTCTTGTATTGGACGAACCGACCAATGATTTGGACATTGCCACACTCAATATCTTGGAAGATTACCTGATTCATTTCAAAGGATGCGTCATCGTTGTATCGCACGACCGCTTTTTCATGGACAAGGTCGTGGACCACATCCTTGTATTCAAGGGACAAGGCGATATCCAGGATTTCCCCGGCAATTACTCCGACTACCGCACATGGAAAGAATCCCAAGAAAAACAACAGAAACAGGCTGAAAAGCCAAAAACCAACGCTACGCCACTGGCCCGGGACAATGGCAAGCGGAAACGGACCTACAAGGAACGCCTTGAATTGCAACAAGTGGAAGAAGAAATAGAAGCATTAGAGGCAGAGAGGAAAGAACTGGAAACAGCGCTTTGTTCCGGCACGCTTCCCGTAGAGGAACTGACGGCCCAATCCATCCGTATTGCAGAAATCGAGAAACTGATTGATGAAAAATCCACAAGATGGATTGAACTAAGTGAGATAGAAGAATGAAACGTCCAACAAACATGACCAATTACCACAGCCATTGCTCCTTCTGCGATGGCCGTGCGTCCATGGAGGATTTTGTAAAAGAAGCCATCCGGCAAGGCTTCACTTCCTATGGCATCTCATCCCACGCACCGCTCCCTTTTCCCACACGATGGACCATGGAACGGAAAGATGTACCGGCCTATTTAGAAGAAATCCATCGTCTGAAACAACAGTATGACGCAGAAATTGAAATCTATGCCGGGATGGAAATCGACTATCTGGATGCCGGGAGCAATCCAGCCATTGAATACTTCCAGCAACTGCCTTTGGACTACCGCATCGGCTCTGTGCATCTGCTCGAATCATTGGAAGACGGCTTGGTTGACATCGATGCGCCGGTCGGGCGTTTCAAGGTCATATTGCCCGTGTATTTCGGAAATGACCTGAAGGGAATGGTTCAAAAATATTTCGACAAGCTCATGGCCATGGTCGAAACAGGAGGATTCGACATATTGGGACATGCCGACAAAATGTCGTACAACGCCTCCTGCTGCGACCCTTCACTATTAGAAGCCCCTTGGTACAACCGCCTGATAAAAGAATATTTCTCTCTCGTTGCATCCAAAGGCATCATGGTGGAAATCAACACAAAGGCTTACAACGACACAGGCATTTTCTTCCCCCACGTCAAATACTTTCCCCTTCTGCGCGACCTCCACATCCCTGTTTTGGTCAATTCGGATGCCCACTTCCCCGCACGCATCAACAACGGGCGGCAGGAAGCATTAGAAGCATTGAAAGCCAATGGCATCCCGGCAGTCATGGAACTTCACCAAGGAAAATGGGAAGAAACGCCTATCGGTTAAATGCAAACCATCAACAAATAATCCCCCATTTCATTTTCTCATATTCTGCCCTTTCGTATCTTTGCACCATGATTAAATAACCATCAATTAAAAAGGAATACATCATGGCAATGCACAATTGGTTTGAATGCAAAATCAGATATGAGAAAACGATGGAGAACGGCATGACCAAAAAGGTCACAGAGCCTTATTTGGTGGATGCACTCAGTTTCACAGAAGCTGAAGCGCGCATCATTGAAGAAATGACACCCTTCCTCTCCGGTGAATTTACCGTATCCGACATCAAAAGAGCCAACTACAGCGAACTGTTCAACAGCGAAGAAGAAGCCGCCGACCGCTGGTTCAAATGCAAACTGTTCTTCGTCACACTGGATGAGAAAAGCGGGGCAGAGAAGAAAACAGCCACCCAAGTCCTGGTACAGGCAAGCGACTTGCGCGACGCTGTGAAACGCTTGGATGAAGGCATGAAAGGCACCATGGCCGACTACGTCATCGCTTCCGTGGCGGAAACAGCCATCATGGACGTTTACCCCTACAAAGCAGAGCCCGGCGAGCAACCGGAATTCCCGGACGCAGCAAAAACAATTTAAACTAAAAATACCCCCATAACCTGAACCTGCATGAAACGAATCCTATCCGCCACCATTTGCCTATGGATGGCCTTTTCCGTATTACAGGCAGTGCCTGCCAAACAACTGCGCATCAACCATGTGCAAAAAGACGGAACAGTCCTCACGGTGGTCAAGCAAGGCGATGAACATTGCCATTATTACACCACGGACGATGGCATCATCCTTACCAAAGGGACAGACGGCCACTTCTATTATTCCGTAATTACCGGGCAAGGCACATTGGCCGCCTCCACACAATTGGCACATGCCGTCCCCAACCGTACAGCAGAAGAAGCCGAATTTGTGGAAACAAATAAGCCGATCATCGCCAATTACATGCCGCAAATCCGCCGGAACAAACAACAAGCGAAAGCGGCACCCATGAAGGTTTCCCAGATACGCCCGCAAGGAAATCCCCGGATTCCCGTCATCCTCATCCAATACCAGGACGTGGCCTTCAGCGAAGGCGAACTGGTTCATGCAGGATACACGCAACGGGTCAGCCAGGAAGGTTACACCGGAGGACGGGACTATGGCAGCGTCCGCGACTATTTCCTTGCACAGTCCGGCGGCTTGTTCGACCCGCAGTTCGACATCATCGGGCCCGTCACATTGGAAAACAACCGGGCCTATTACGGTGCCAACGATTGGAAAGGCGATGACATCCGCCCCGCCGAAATGGTTCTGGAAGCCTGCACCCTCGCGAAAGCCGAAGGGTTGATACCCGACTTCTCGGTCTATGACAACGATGGCGATGGCATTGTGGATGTACTCTACACCATCTATGCAGGCGTGGGCGAAGCATCCAGCGAAGAAGAAAACAGCATTTGGCCGCACCAATGGGATTTCCGTTCCGCCATGGATGAATTGCCGGAACTCGATGGCGTACTCCTTTACAGCTATGCCTGCAACAATGAACTGTATGGCAATGAGATTGATGGCATCGGCACTTTCTGCCATGAATTCAGCCATTGCTTGGGGCTTCCCGATTTCTACCCCACCAACAACCGATCTTATTTCGGCATGGACACATGGGATGTCATGGACTATGGTTCCTACAACGACAACTCCCACACGCCATGCGGCTACACGGCCTATGAAAAGGAGTTCATGGGCTGGAAAAGCACGGAAGCATTAACCCAGCCTTGCACCGTCCGCTTAGCTGCCGCACACACGCCGGAAGGGCAGGCTTTCAAAATCATCAACGAAAGCAACCCCGATGAATATTTCCTGTTGGAAAACAGGCAACAGGAAAGCTGGGATTCTGCCCTGTTGGGGCACGGCATGTTGGTGATGCATGTCAACTACGATGAACAGGAATGGGCCTATAACACAGTCAACAACAGCAGCCAACAAGGCATGACCATCCTGCCCGCCGATGGCGAACTGGGCAACATCTCCCTGTCAAGCCGGCAAGGCGACCCCTATCCGGGCATCCGCAACATCACAGAAATCACGTCTTTTGAAGTCTATGAGGGCGACGACATTGCCACGCCGGTCACCAACATCACGGAAAGCAACGGCATCATTTCCTTCGATTTCATGGGCGGCGACCCCACATCCATCACGTCTCATGAGGCAATTTCGATTAATGCCTTGCCGCAAGGCATCGCCATCCATGCCGAAACCGGCGGGCAAGCACGCATCTATGCTGCCAACGGCATCCTCTGCCGGCGGGCAAGCCTCACGCCGGGCGAACAACACATCATCCGCTTGCCCAAAGGGCTTTACATCGTGCAAATGGGCGATGTCTCCGCCAAAGTGGTGGTAAGATAGGCACAGACAAAAGATTGCCCTCCGGCGATGTCACATCGGCGGAGGGCAAAGAGTGTATATTTACATCTGTTATCCTGTCATTTATTAGCAATCCATATCCCCAAAGCCAATAAAACAGCCACCACGCACAACACCACGTAGCTCCACACGGTCAACGAACGTGGCATCCTCCCAATGATGTTTCTCGCCTTTTCGCTCCGTAATTCAATATTTTTCAATTCATCCATACCGCACTATTCTCCCAGTTCAAGCTGGTTCTTCACCAATTCAAAATAAGCCCCCCTGCGGGCAGCCAGTTCCTCATGCGTACCTGTTTCCACCACCCGTCCTTTGTCCAGCACCACAATCTGGTCCGCATGGCGCACCGTACTCAACCGATGCGCCACTACCACTACGGTTTTCCCTTTATAAAATCCATCCAGGTTTTCCATGATAACCCGCTCGTTCACAGTGTCCAATGAGTTGGTCGCTTCATCGAAAAACAGGAAAGGCGGATCTTTATATACCGCGCGGGCTATCAGGATGCGCTGCCGCTGCCCTTGGCTGATGCCCCGCCCGTCCATTCCCACCACCGTGTCATATCGCAACGGCAAGCGTTCTGCAAATTCATCCACACAGGCCAAACGGGCGGCTTCCTTCAATCTTTGAGAATCTATCTCCCCGTCGCCCACCGCAATGTTGCGGGCGATGGACTCCGAAAAAATGTAGCCGTCCTGCATCACCACGCCGCATTGCCGCCGCCATTTCTTTTTGTCCATCCCGGCCAACGCCGCCCCGCCCACCCGGATGTCCCCGTCCGTGGGAACATAATAGCCCAACAACAATTTCACCAAAGTAGTTTTCCCGCTGCCGCTTCCGCCCACAATGGCCGTCACCTTCCCCTGCGGCAGGTGCAGCGTCACATGGTCCAGCACCTTCGGTGAATGTTTTCCTTCATACTGGAAGCTCACATCTGCCACATCTATGGCAGCAGGGCTGCTCGGGACAGGCGAATCCATGCGCCTCCCTTCATTTTCATCTTCCTGCACATGGATTTCCGCCATGCGCTCCAAGCTGATTTTCACGTCCTGCCAATGGTAGATGAAAGCCAGCAATTGCTCCACCGGGTAGGACAACTGCCCTAAGATATATTGAATGGCCAGCATCATGCCCAACGACAAACGCCCGTCCACCACGGCCGTTGCCGCCATGATGGTGATGACAATGCTTTTGGCTTGGTTGATGAAAACGCCGCCCACCTCTTGGGCTTGCGACAGTTTCAGCGATTTCATGTTCACTTGAAACAGTCCCGCCTGCACGTCTTCCCATTCCCACCGGCGGCGGCTTTCGCATCCTTGCAGCTTTGTCTCCTGCATGCCGCCCAACAGTTGCATCGTCTTGCTTTGGTTCAAGGCCCTTTGCTCGAAATATTCATAATCAATCGTCCGCCTCCGCCGCAGGAACAGGCCAATCCATCCGGCATAAAGCAGGCTGCCCAAGGCAAACACGGCAAAAATCCAAACGTCATAATACAGCAACACCACGCCGAACACCACGAAGCTGAAAAGCGAATACAGGATGCCGAGCGTTTGCGTGGTAAGGAACTGCTGCACCCGTTCGTGGTCGTTCATCCGCTGCATCAGGTCGCCGGTTTGCTTCTCCTCAAAGAAGCCCATGGGCAGCTTCATCAATTTGATGATGAAGTCAGACAGCAGCGACAGGTTGACGCGCACGCTGATGTGGAGCAATATCCACCGCCGCACAAAGTCGATGGCCGTGCTGCTCAGCACCAGCATCAATTGCCCGGCCAGCACCAAATAGATAAAACCGATGTCACGGTTGGCAATGCCGGTGTCCACAATGGCCTGCGTCAGGAAAGGAGCAATCAGTTGCAACACGCTCCCCAACAGCAGCCCTGCCGCCAGATGCAGGAAAAACTTCCCGTATGGCCGCATATACCTGTACAGGAAAGCCGCCGCAGGCACCTTCTTTCCACAGGCAGGATGCTTCTCAAAGAAAGCTGCCGCAGGCTGGAGCGACACCACAATGCCGCGTTCTTCACCCTGCCGACGCGTACTCAGCCAATGTTCCCTGAAAGTTTCTTCATCCAATGCCTGTAGTCCTTTCCCCGGATCGGCCACGCAAAACCAGCGGTCGCCCCGATGCTTCCGCTTCACGGCGTAAAGTACCACAAAATGTTCCTGCCGCCAATGCAAGATGCAGGGAAAGGGCTGTTGCGCCGTCAGCTTCTCCAACGACACCCGGCCTGCCACGGCGCGGAAGCCCATCGCCTCTGCCGCTTCACACACGGAAAGCACCGAAACGCCCTCGCGCCCCGCCGCACAGAGCCGTTGCACTTCCTGGCCGGAGAAGTTGCGCCCGTAGCAAGCTGCTACCATGCGAAGGCATGCCCCGCCGCAATCCATGGCATCCAGTTGATGACAATATGGGAACTTCCGCGCCCGCATATTAATTGGCCTTCAAAATGCCGGTGTCGGAATCGCTGTTGTTAATCGTTTTCTTCCCGGCTTGCGACTTCCTGCCCCAATTGAAGTTCCAGTTGACTTGCAACATGTAAATGGGGGATGACTGCCCGATGTAGCGCCACGACTTTCTCCGATACACTTCCCGAAGGGACTCGCTATAATAACTTGCCGCATCTGTGAACGGCCCCCAGGCATAAAGGCCGAAGTACCAGTCTTTGTAGCGGTAACCACCAGAGAAACCATAGCCCGGCCATTCCCCATAACTCAGGCTTTCTCCCCAAAGGCTGTGGAAGCGGTTGTGCGCACTTACGCCCAAGTTCCATCCTTTCCAATAAAAATCAGCCGAGACCCGTCCGTAAAGGCTCGTATAAGTATGGCGGAAATTGTTCCCCTTGCTCTCCATCCAGCCTGCCATCCCATAGAACGAGAGGTTGAACACATCTTTCACCACCTGCCATTGCAGGCCGGCAAAAGCCCTCGCTGTCTGATAATGTTTCTGGTTTTCAGGCGCGGAAACAAACTTGCCCCGCGCATCGTCCCACCACATGCTTGTCATAATTACATTGTCATAATAATAATGCTCACCGCCCCAATAGACTGTCACTTTCGGATGCACATAGCCCGCCATCATCGCATTTGCATAATAACGGTACGGTTTCAAGCCCGGTGTTCCCCGGCTGACCACCAATGGATCCACGTCTTGCTCCACATCACTGAGGCTGGAAAGCGAAGGAATGCTCGGCAAACTTCGGAAATCGTAGCGGAACATCCATCCGCCCGTCTCCGTCTGCTGGTAGTTCAAGGAGGCAGAAGGACGGAACGTCCAAAACTTGTACCCCTCCCCCCCTTCGTCAAAATAAGCATACGACACGCCCACGCCTACTTGGTACGACAGCTTCTTGTAGCGTCCCGTCAGTTGGGAGTAGAGATAAAGGTCGGAATTGGTCATCTCCGTGTTGGCCACGGTTGTTCCTCGGTAGCGGTTGTCAGCATGTCCCCAACTGTACTTCCCGCCCGCATAGAGCTTCACCTTGTCCCACTCCTTTTCATAATCCGCCTCGGCTATCAGGCTGTATTTCTTCCCCTTCGTGTGGTTCACATAGCTGCCGCCCGCATCGGGTTGCGCCATGCTGCGGTAAATGTATTCCCGGTCATATTTCGTGTCCGTGTAGCTTCCCCACAGGTCGGCATACACACGCTGGGTCTTGTCGATTTCCTCTTTATAGAAAAGGTCCAACGCAGAAACGCTGTACGGATCTTTGTCACGGTCTTCATACGTATAATTCCATTCCGGGTATTCGGAATACATCACATTAGCGCGGTCCAATGAATTGTTCCGATGGTAAGTCCCCCTGTAAAGCACGTTCAGCATCCGCTTGTCCGGCTTCGTGTAGTTGTAAGACAAATCAATGTTATGCGTCTGATAATAGAAAGGCGAAGGAATGCCATCTAACTTCTGGCTGAACTCTCCTTCCGGCGTTGTATAGTCCAAGGTCGCCTCATTCCAAGCATCGTCATAGTCGCGGTAAGAAAACGTGTAGTTGCCCGACCATTCCGAACGCCCGTGGTTCACCTTGAAAGTCACATCATCATCGCTGAACCACAAGTGAACGGCATTCCGCGTGTTGACCACTACTTGCCCTCCGGCTTCCCGTCGGCGCACAATGAAGTCCACCAAGGCTTCTTCCTGTATCCGCACGCCGGGGTTATCGTGATACTCAATGCGGATAATATCTTTCGAAGGGATGCGGGCGGCTTCTTCCACCGTGGCGGGACGCCCGTTGATGCGTAGCTGCACGCTGCCCCCCGTCACCATGCTCACGCTGCGGTTCACGTCGTCCACTTTCAGCAAAGGAAGCGACATTTTCTTCAGCAGTTCCAAGGCCGTGGCAGAACTTTCCGTTTCCAGTTTGCCGGGAAACGCAATCTGCCGGTCGATGCGGCGAATGATGCGGTGAGCCGTCACCGTAATGCTGTCCAACTCATTGGTCGCTTCTTCCAGCACAATCGTGCCAAGCCGCACATCACCGGCCACATTCCTCACCTCCCTTGTCACCGTGGCATAGCCCACCATCGACACGCGCAGCAAGTAGTCGCCCCCGTCGGCTTCCACCATGAATGCGCCCCGACGGTCGGACACCGTGCCTGCCACGAACGATGAGTCCCTGCCCAACAGTTGCACGTTGGCATACTCCACGGGGCGTTGCGCCGCATCTTGCAACGTGCCTTCCAGCTTGTAGGCATGCGCAGCCGCCGCCAAGCATCCTGCCAGCGCCGCTACCCAAAAACGTTTCCCTCTCATAATCTGAATGTTTATAAAGTGATACAAATTCCAAACGATGATTCCCGCCTGTCCACGGGATGCCTGTCAGGCATCCCGCATCCGGCAATAACCCGCTATCAGGTCGCCCCAATCAAACTGCTTGTCCTTGTGCGGGCAGGCATAATCCAAAGGAGGTATCTTGCCCTCCGGGCTGATGATTTTGGGACACATCCCGATGCACAGGGGCAGCTTCTTGCACGACAGGCACATCTCGTTCTCAAACAGCGGCGTGGCATAAATGTCGTTCAGCGATGCGCCTGCCTCTTTCCACACGATGCGCCCGTCTTCGCCTAACCGCCCCGCCGCATATTGCGCAAAATCAGTCCTCGCCGTGCATTTGCCCACCAAGCCGTCCGGCGTGATGACAATAGAGTGCTTGCGGGCTGCATAGCAGGAAGTATAATCTGTCACCAACTCATACCCGTAGGCATAATCAAAGCCTTCCGCTTTCAGCAGGCGAATCAGTTCCTGCACCTTCGCCCTCACGTCCGGCACTTCCTCGGCTTGCCACACCTTGCGGAAGATGAAGCGGATTCGCTTCCGATGGGTCTTCCCAACGCGCTCCGCCACTTGCCGGGCGATTTGCTCCGGCAGGAAGTTGCCGGCCTCATAGTTGAAGCGGAGCAGCACTTCCGCCTCCGAATTTTCCCGGCAGATGAGGTTCACGTTATGCAGGATGGTGTCAAACGACGACCCCTCCTTGGCCACCCGCGTGCGGTCGTGGTGCGTGCGGTCGCCGTCCAAGGTGATTTGGAAATGGTTGATGCACAGTTCCGCCAACTGCCGCGCCACAGTTTCGTTGATTAAATACCCATTGGTCGTGGCCGACGAGGAGAAGCGGATGCCCCTGTCCCGGCAAAGCGCCTTGGCATACGTGTTCAGCGGGGCGATGATTTTTTGGAAAAGCAAGAACGGCTCCCCGCCAAACCACGTCAAGTTCAGAGAGCGTGTATCTTTCTCCTCCACAATCCGGGCAATGCACTTGCGGACGCGCCCCACCACTTCGTCGCTCATCGGCCGGGCCTGCGCATGTTCTTCGTAGCAATACCAGCAGCGGAAGTTGCAGCCCAAGGTGGGGAGGATGGTGAGGTTGTAATCCTTCGCATCGCACGCCTCGCGGTGCAGCTTGCGGATGACCTCCAGTTCGTCCACCGTCTCGTCCACGATGAACCATCCTTGCGACAGCTTTTGGTAGAACGATGGCAGCTTTTCCTTGTAGTCATCCGGGCGAGCCAGCACTTCGTCCAAATAATGCTCCATCTCCGGGCGCATGTAGAAATACGCCCTCGACAAGGCGTTGAAGCAAAGCAACTGCCCGTTGTCGTGAATGACATAGTTATATCGGCTTGTTTTCATGGTATTCAGATTTAAATATTTAGGAGAATAAGCGGGTACGCCCAATAGGCGTACCCTAAAAACATCACTTCGGCCAACAGATATACATAGAGTTGGGTTCTACTGGTTCGTAACACTTATCCGACACATCTGATTCATCCTTGCAATCTTTCACATTGCATCCACAAACACTAGTATTGCAACCATAATTATCCCCTAATGGACTGATTGAACTTCCACCTTTCAATTCCACCATTTCAAATTCTTGCAATACTTCTTCGTCTTTCAAAGCGAGAAGGCGATTTTCTTTTATGAAAACCTTATTCATATTTAAACCTTTTAAATCATGACTCCTTTTATCCACACTTTGACAACCCATACAAGGCTGGGCAGAAGCCAATCGCCCATACTTGCAATCCAGTTTCAATGACTGCCCGCCAAACCGAACAAACACACGAGGCTGCCTTGTTGCCAAAACCCAAAACAATTTGAATGCATGCATAAAAATCTGAAGTCAAAAGTACAGGCTCAACAAATCAAAAACAAATTTATCGCGTAGCATTTGTACATCAAAAGCGTAGCAAATCCACCAAAAAGCGTAGCAAAACGCGGTTTAAGCGTAGCATTTGCTATTTTTAACAAGCATAGATTGTTCCTACCTCCATCATGAAGGGAACATTTGCTCAAAAAGTTCTTTGCCTCCGGGGGTAACGCACAGCTTCTTTTTAATACGCATTTTATTGGTGCGGATGCTGTCGGATGACAAACCGAGGCAAGCCGCACAACAACGGGAACTTAACCCCAGCAACCCTGACAGGCAGCAATAAGACAAGTCCTTGGGAACAATGTCCGGATAAATGCGAAGCAACTTTTGGCAACAAACGGGAAAGGACTGCTGCAAAGTTTGCGACAACAAATCCAAATCCCCGTTGCACAAACTATTATTCAATGCCTCTCCCCGCTTTGCCGCTTCATCATCTTCTTTTATTTGCAGAACTTTACGGCCAATTTCTGTGGCATAAAACTGCGCGACAAGATTTTCTTTATCCAAGTTTTCCTGTGGAAAATCAGAAAATCCAGATGGCTGGCCTTGCGATCCAGCCTTGCGCTTCGCCACAAAATAGAATATCAACAAAGCAATCCCCCCAACTAAAAACACCCACAAATCTTTCACCCAATAGCGGAAAGGAATGCCTTCCGGCTCTGTTCCTTGCTGCCATATTGCCAAAATCTCCTCCTTGTTATAAGAAAGCCCCGAAATAAGGCTGTCCAACCGTTGGGAATAATTCCGGCTTTGTTCACGGTCGTCTAATTGGCCAAAAGCCCGAATCAAGACGGTACATGCCGATGCTTGCAGATAAGGATCCGGATAAGTTAACATGGCTTGGCAAGATTCTATCGCTTGACGGTTCCTGCCCGTTTTAAGATATATCAAACACCTTGTATATTCATTGCGATGCAACAATGCGCTATCCTCAGTGCAAAAATCCGACATCGCCGCATAAATCCATGCCCGACGGTAATCCTCATTCTCATAATGCACGTAAGCCACATTGTGGTAAATGATTGCACGTGTCTCTTTGTCCACCTGTGGCAAGAAACGCAGAGTGCGATTAATCATGTCCGCCCCATGCTGTTTGGTGCTTTCCATCTTACCTTTTTTGCCATAAAAGGTATGATAGTTTCCCATAAAAACCAACGCTTTGGAAGCTATACTTTTATCCTCCAAATCCTTGCTACATTGATATGCTTTGGCAAATTCCGAAAAGGCTTCCCTGTCCCAAAACGATTTAACCAAGATGCCTCCTATTGCCAAATGAGCTTCCCCTCTCTTCGCATCATCATCCGTGTTCTCCAACTCTCGGAGAGCGTTTTGGTACGCCACCAACGCGGAGTCCAAACGTCCTGCTTCCTCCCAACGGGCGGCACGCGCAAAGAGTTCCTCCACGTCGTGTTGCCGACGGCCGCTGCAAGAAAACATGAAAAAGAGAAGCATCAAAGCGAACCCGCATGCGGGACATGAAATTTTATTCATGGTTCATTCATTCGTTACAAATCATGCTTGCAAATATAACGGCTGCGCTTAACAATACAAAACATTTTTCCAAAATACTGATTTTACCCCCCCCCGTTTTTTTTACATTTGTTTACATAAATACAGAAGCGGAACAGGGGGAAGCCCTCTTTTCCTTCCCGTCTGCAAAGCCGGGAATCCCAATGCAATAAAATATCTTTCCATCTTGCCCGGCAAGCCGCCTTGAAGGAAGGAAAGGAACCGGCCAAGGCATCCGGCTTCCCTCCAGGAGCTTCATTTCATACGATTAGTAATCGTCAACGCATACGATTACTAATCGTCATGCCGGACGATTACTAATCGTATCGGGAAACTTCTTCATGAAGTGCGCAGAAGGACACGGGAAACACGCCCCGGCTTCAGGCAGGGCGGGGATTCCTTCAAGGTAAACTATCCTGACTCATTAAAAAAAATAGGGGAGGAATTGCCGCGCCGTTCCAGCCCCGCCAGGGCGCAAGTCCCCGCGCCCGGCTGGAGGCATTGAAAATGGATGCGTATCCTTTTCAAAAAAGATACGTATCCTTTTGGAAAAAGATACGTATCCTTTTGGAAAAAGATACGTGTCTTTTTTTGACGACATGCGTGTCCCGTTTCGGAAGCCCGGCGGGGGAGGTCACACCAGCACCCGCTTCTTGCGGTAATTCTCGCGGAAGGTTTTCGGCGAGCAGCCTTTCTTTTTCAGGAAGATGCGGTTGAAGTTCGACAGGTTGTTGAAGCCGCAGTCGTAGCAAATCTCGGAAACGGACAGGGAGGTGTCCACGAGCAGCCGGGCCACCGCCCCGATGCGCACGTTGATGATGTAGTTGGAAATGTTCTTGCCCGTGCAGAGCTTGAAGAAACGGCTGAAGGACACCGGGGTCATGTTGACCAAATCAGCCAACTGTGGCAACGAAATCGGCTCACGGAAATGGCCGGCGATGTATTCCTGCACCTTCGCAATCCGCTTGTCGCTGGAGGCAGGCTCCACCCGCGCGAAAGCCGAACTCGACAGCTGCGTGTACGGGCATTTGGACAATTCGTAGAGGATGGTCAGGAACTTGACCACGGCATAGAAGCCATCGGCCTCCGACGAGAGCCCGTCGAGCAGCGCATACACCCGCATGATGGCCGACAGGGGGAAGGAGATGCCTTTCTCCGCGTCCTTCAGCATGTGGTTGACCGAAGCGAACTGGTTCTTGTTCAACAGGTTGTTGAAGAACAATTCCGGCGAGAACTGTATCGTGATCTCGCGGATTTCCGTGGAGGTGCATTCGTGCTGCTCCCACACATGCTCCAGGTCCTTGCTCGTGATCAGCACCAGGTCATAGTCGCCGATGACCTCCATCGAATCGCCCACGATGCGGCGCACGCCCTTGGAATTCTCCGTGAAGTTCAGTTCAAACTCGCGGTGGCGGTGGATGGGGTAAGTGAATTCCTTCTTCCTCCTGTCGGCAATGTAAAAGCAATCGCTTTCCGACAACGGCGTGATTTCGCGGATGATGTGGCTGTTCATACGGCTCTGCATTAAATCGTTTCGGAGAACAAATTTAGCTTATTCTTGGAAACGACATAGATGTTACAAAAGAATTAAGGATTTTTTCGGGAACCACATCCGCCATGCGCCACTACCACAGAACTCCCTGTATATTGCCCTTGTGGAAAATCCACTTGGAAATCAAGCATTTCCTTCACATTCCCATCCTTAGCCCTTTCTGACACAGACACATCCAACACAGCATCCTCACCATCATACAAGGGGTCAGCTGCCACAAAATCATACTTCCCTCCTGACATTTTCAACAAGAATATGACGGGCCTGTCCACTTCTATCATAAGGCCATCCGGCAATTCCACCGTTCCAGCCTCGTAACACACAATGCCGTATTGCCCCAGCGTTTCGCTGTAAACGACCTGTGCCATGCTGTCGTTGCGAACAACAGCCAAAGGAAAGTCTTGTGCCAAAGCCGCCGTTTCCTCCCGCGTCCTATCTGGCAACACCGCATATTGGCAACAAGCATTATCGGGGTTCTTCCCATGGTTAATCCACAAGCTGAACACGTCCTTTTCGACAAGCCCATCGCTTTGCGTCCCGTTTATGTCCTTCCATGAACCGGCCTGTTTCCTCCCCTGAATGGTTATTTCCGAGGATGAAGGAAAAATGTAGCCAACACCCCCATGATGCACCCAGCTAACACCATTGGCATTCAAAGAAGTATCCAAAATCTTTTCGCCATCCCCATCTCCATAATAGATACAGCCGTTCTGCAAACATTGGTTCACCGAAGTTACCACCGGGCATGAACTGTCATCCTTAATAGCCGTTCCAAGGCAAAGCATGAAATCGTCCATAAAGAAATAAGCTTTCTTGGCCGTCAACCTGTCTCCGTACTTTTCTTCATCGTAACCATCCGCATACGCAATGATACCAGACCTGCCATCCGTCACTCCGCCTCCAAACTCATTGGACGCATACAAATAACCATCCGGCAGACAGGCACCCGACACATCCAATACGGCTGTCGTGCCCGGAATCCGGCACCAGTCCCAGACTGGATAAATTCCATCATACTCATCACCTGTGACAAGAATATTCGTAGCTCCTTTAGGCAAATTGCGCCCCCTCAGGTTCTCTTGGTTGATAGATTCCGTCCCAACATTCCGCACGGATTGAATTTTTGCCGACAAATAATATTGCCTTCCATGATGGGTCATGATGTTAGAATCCCAAAAATATTTATTGCCAACCACCGGAAAATCCCCGCCACAGGCCACATGTTCTTCCCATTTTCCATAAACATCGGCATGTTGGGGATCGACTTCCTTAATCCTGCCAATAAGCGTCTCATCAAAACCCTTCTTTGCCATGGAACGTCCCTTGCAACCAAAATCCATTGTGCCACGATAACTCAAAAGCAAATGCCCTTCCCGAATGCCTTTGGAATATACCGAACGGTTTTCTTGCGTGAACGCGACATCAAAAGATGTCCCTTGCGCAAACAACATGCTATTTGTCAAGGCAGGAATCAAGTCAAAACCATAACTTCCGCTCTGAAGCTGCCTACGGTGCTGATGGAAACTATAATCATATTGGAAGCCTTCTCCTGTCTTTTCTCCTGCCTTGATTGGAAACTTCGTATCAACCAGCCTCAAAATAGAGGCATAAGCTGAAAAGCCCTTGTATATCAACTGCGCATCATCCTCTATGCATCCTTTATATAAGGCAATTTCCGCCGCAGAAGCCAGATTCATTCCTAAATAACTAGGGTCACTGGTCCTGTCTATTAGAAAGGTGGAATAACGTTTGATGTCATCTGAAGGCAAATCATCTTTGACAAGCAACAATGCTACCATCATTTTTTGCGCATCCCCCAATTGCGTCCACCACCAATTATCTAAGTCCCTCCTGTCAGGATGCTTCTTGTCTGAATACACCAAAGGATCACCAATCCAAGCATGGACAAATTCAAGGGACTTTCGTATTTTATCCAACAACAAAGGATCTTTATAATAAGTATTGCCCGGCATACTATAAGCAGCAGCCATCTGCGCCAGATTGCAGAAATGAGCGTGAGGACGCCACCCATCCGCATCCACGGAATGCCTGTCCGCATAATCAATGTTTTCCCAACTGCCGTTGTCAAGCATTGCATTCATCAGGACTGTAGGATCCACATCCCCATACAACTGATGCTGGCAAGCAATCAGTCTGCCTGCCACAATATCCACGTCACGTTCCTGGGCTTCCACTCCCAATCCGAACAATATGGCCAATGCCAATACGATTCCTCCGCAAAAGTTTTCCATAACCCATTATTCAACTAGCAGGTTACAGTTTCTGCACTTTTGCCATCTCATCATTGGCCTTTATCAAATAAACGCCTTTAGGCAAAAAAGAAAGGTTCAAGACCGATGCCTCGGATTGCAAGACCAAACATCCCGACAAGTTATACACAAATACCATTGAATGCAACGGCTTATTATAAATGAATATTTCACCATCTGTCACAGTCGGATAAACAAACAAAGGCTTTTTTAGACCTAAAATAGAAGAATCATCCATCTTTAAATGTTCCGGCATCACAATCGGCTGTTTCCCCATAGAAACATTCTTCAATACCGGCAAAGCATACTCGCCATTGCCCATCACCCAAATGCCTTCGTCGTCAAAAGCCCAGCCCAAAGATTCATAGGTTGCCTGTTCATTCACTTCTTCTTTGGCCTTGTCCAGGCCATTGTTGTCTGTTGCCGTGCCTGACAACGTTGCACCGTCCACCAACATTCCGGCAAATGCATAATTATTAGAAAGTTTTGCTTTTTCCTCGCTTTTCATCCAACCCACAATACGGCCTGCTGACTTCGCAGACTGAATTTCTGAATTTAATGCAATACAATTCTGTATCACATAAGAATCGCTCAAAGCATTTGTTCCGCCGACAATACCGCCCGCTGACTTATTATTGTTCGCTGATTTCACGATACCTGTACTGTAACAGTTCTCCACATCAATGCTACGATAGGCCGTGCCGACAATGCCGCCTGCCCCATCCGCACCAATTACCGTCGTGCCTGAATAACAGTTCACAATGTTGAAAGCCACGCTGTTCGTGGATGTATATCCCAAAATGCCGCCTGCCGCAGAACCTTTGGCTTCCACCGTGCCGCCCGAAACAAAGCATTCTTCAATGGTAATGGCCGATGTAGAATAAGGCGTATGCCCCACAAAAGCACCAACGTAATTATTACCGACAACCCCTTTACCTTCTGCTATCAACAAGCCCAAACACTTGATGGTGCCGCCGGATATGCTGCCGAACAAACCCACCTTGTCGGTGGAAGGACGGTTGATCCAGAAACCTGAAACGGCAAAACCGTTGCCGTCCAAAGAACCTGTGAAACCATTGATGGGTTCCCAACCTTCTTCGGGAGAGTTTTCTGCAAGCCAGTCTCCCAAATCGATGTCATTCATCAAACGGTAATGCGCATTGGGATTATTGCGGATTTCATTCAGCCCTGAAGCATCCGTCACTAAATAAGGATTTTCTGCACTGCCTAAAGGAGGAATTTTCTCAGCATGAATCCTTGTCTCCAAAATGCTATTCCAACGGTTGCTGCTATTGCCATGTCCATTGATTCTCACATAGCGCGCCTTACAAGGTGTTATGGGAAACTTCTCCCAATCATTATCCACCGTCCCGCTCGATTCGCCATCAAATGCTTCCTGCCAGTTCTCATCATCTTCAGACAATTCTATCGAAAAATAAAACTTCCTTTTATGCCCATCCCAAAAAGCCAATTCCACAGCACTCACTATTTCAGATTCCAACAAATCGTATTTAATCCATTGTTCTCCTTCGGCAGACCAACGAGTTGAGAAATCACGGTCCAATGTTTTATCCGGAGTCCGAGATGAATTTTCCGATGCACTGGCAGTCACCTCCATATTGATTTCTTCCTCATCGAATCGATCTGGCAAATCACCTAACGCAGGCATATCTCCTTCTGCTATTTCAATCACCTCACTCCCTGCTAACAAAAAAGCACCAACCCCATAGTCATAAGAAGTGTTTTCATCCAATGGATAATTCGATTCAGGCTTGAAACCCGGTCCTTGGACATAACCTAACAAACCATCTTCCCGAACTGCAATATCCACCAAGCCATTCCACGCTTTCTCCACAACCGGGCGATAAATATTTTCATCCAATATCCCATGATTAATCCCCCATGCTATGCCATAGGCAAACAATGCCGTGCCACTGGTTTCCGGTCCCGGAAGATGTTGGTCGTCACCCAAGTTCCTATTCCAAAACCCATCTTCACGTTGCACATTACGCAATGACTCTGCCATTTCTTGCAATAATCGGACATATTTCGCACGATAAGGACTGTCGTCCGGCAAACAATCCATCGCCAATGCAAATGCTGCAATGGCCCATCCATTTGCCCTCGACCAATAAACCGGCTTTCCATTGGGGCTTTCTGCTTTTCCAAATACTTGGGTACTGTCACGATGCCAAAAATGGTCTGTTTCATTATACAATTTCCAACGATTCATGGAATATTCCTGCATATCATGCATCTGCTTGAAATAAGCATCATCATCATACAAAGCACCCAGCTTGGCAAAAATAGGCATGGCCATAAAATAGGAATCCGCCCACCACCAATCATCTATCGACTCAGAAGGATTGGCCACCAAGTCATCAATGCATGTTTTTATTGCATTGATTTTATGGTCATCCCGTTTCCCGTCCAACACATAAAGGTCAATATAAGTCTGTCCGCAAACCTGCCCGTCTGCCCCATGTTTGTCCGCATTAGTTCCTAAACTCCATTCATGATTTTCAGCCCAACCATTCATGTAGTCCAACACCCGCTGTTCTGGGTAAAGATTATAAAACTTCATGCAACCTACAAAATAAGCAGAAGTGACCCAACTGTTTCCTGGGCTTTGATGCCGTGCCATATAATAGTCATTGACTTTTTTCATCTGCGTAGCAACATCCAGCTTGGTCAATACAGCCTGATTGTTATCCGCATCTAGTGCTACGCCGTTTTCTACAACAGCACCTCTCGCATTCAGATTCAAAGTTGCAATACATGCTAAAAATGATATCAATATTTTTGCTCTCATAATAAAATCCTGTTTAAAAGGTAAATGGGCATGCCTATTCCGACACGCCCATTTACAAACAACCCAAACTAATCTTTTTGTACTTTAACAACTGTGCCTTCTACCTTTATCAAATAAATGCCATCAGACAAAGGATACAAATTCAAAGCCGATGCATCAGACTGCATCACCATATTCCCGGACAAATCATACACAAACACCATCGAAGAAGCAGCCTTGTTGTCAATAAACACCATGCCATTCGTCACGGTAGGATATACAAGCAAAGCTGGCGATTCCTTCTCCCCAATTTGCACAGAAGGTCCTTTCAAGTGTTCTGGCATCGCAATGGGTTGTTTATCCATGGAAAAATTCTTCAACACCGGCAAAGCATACTCGCCGTTGCCCATCGTCCAAACACCTTCCTCACTGAAATCCCAACCCAAGGATTCATAAGTAGCCTGGTCACTCACTTCTTCCCTGCTCTTGCCCAAGCCATTATTATCTGTATCAACACCTGACACCGTTACACCATCCACCAATATTCCGTCAAAAGCATAATTGTTGGAAAGCGTGGTTTTATCTGCTGTTTTCACCCAACCAACGATACGTCCTGCCGATTTTGATGATTGAATATCAGAATTCAAGGCAATGCAGTTCTTTACTATATATTCTTTTCCTTGATCATTCACACCACCAATAATTCCTCCAGCCGATTTATCATCATTCGTTGATTTCACAATGCCGGTACTATAACAATTCTCTATGTTTATGCTCCGATAAGCAGTACCCGTCACGCCGCCTGCACCATCTGCGCCAATCACCGTAGTGCCTGCCACATAACAATTACGAATGTTCACCGTCACACTATTTGTCGAAGTATAAGCCAATATGGCACCAACAGCAGTAGCCTTCGCTTCAATCGTTCCACCAAAAACAAAACATTCTTCAATAGATATAGCCGATGTCGTATAAGGCGTATGGCCGACAATGCCGCCCACATAGTTGTTTCCCACAATGCTTTTCCCGTCTGGGATTAACAAGCCCAAACGTTTAATGGTACCACCTGAAATACTACCGAACAGACCCACTTTGTCTGTGGAAGGACGGTTGATCCAGAAGCCCGAAATGGTAAAACCATTGCCATCCAAAGATCCTGTAAAATCATTAATCGGTTCCCAGCCTTCCTCCGAAGAATTTTCTGCAAGCCAATCTGTCAAATCAATATCATTCATCAAACGGTAATGCGCAGCGGGATTATTGCGAATGTCATTCAATTCAGAAGCAGTTGTCACTAAATAAGGGTTATCAACACTTCCCAATTCCTTTTCAATCTCCAAATGTTCCGGCATTACAATCGGTTGTTTTTCTATAGAGACATTTTTCAATACCGGCAAAGCATACTCGCCGTTGCCCATCGTCCATACGCCTTCTTCACCAAAACTCCAACCCAAAGATTCATAGGTCGCCTGTTCATTCACTTCTTCCTTGCTCTTGTTCAAGCCATTGCTGTCTGTCAATTCGCCTGATATCATTGAACCATCCACCAATGTTCCAGCAAAAGCATAATTATTAGAAAGTACCGTCTTATCAGCACTCTTTATCCAACCCACAATGCGGCCTGCCGATTTTGAAGATTGAATTTCCGAATTCAAAGCAATGCAATTCTTCACTGTATATGCATCACTCTGGTCATTCGTCCCTCCGACAATGCCGCCTGCCGACTTATCATTGTTCGCGGACTTCACAAGACCTGTGCTGTAACAGTTCTCCACATTAATGCTGCGGTAAGCCGTGCCGACAATGCCACCTGCGCCATCCGCGCCAATCACCATCGTGCCAGCCACATAACAATTCACAATGTTGAGAACCACACTGTTCGTGGAAGTGTATCCCAAAATGCCGCCTGCCGCAGAACCTTTGGCTTCCACCGTGCCGCCCGAAACAAAACATTCTTCAATGGTGATGGCCGATGTGGAATAAGGAGTGTGCCCCACAAAAGCACCGACGTTGTTATTGCCGACAACGCCTTTCCCGTCTGCCATCAACAAGCCCAAACGCTTGATTGTGCCGCCAGAGATGCTGCCGAACAAACCCACCTTGTCGGTGGAAGGACGGTTGATCCAGAAACCTGAAACGGCAAAACCGTTGCCGTCCAAAGAACCTGTGAAACCATTGATGGGTTCCCAACCTTCTTCGGGAGAGTTTTCTGCAAGCCAGTCTCCCAAATCGATGTCGTTCATCAAACGGTAATGCGCATCGGGATGATTACGGATTTCATTCAGTTCTGAAGCATCCGTTAGTAAATAAGGATTATCAACACTGCCATCTCCTTGAGGAACGGCAAAAACAGTTGCACTCACAAAAAGGAATGCCAATAAAAATAAATAGTTCTTCATGGTTTTAAAACATTATTTGATTAAACATTTAATAGCCTCATTCCTCAAATGCCCTCCTGACAAACTGACCACATAAAGCCCACTGCCCAAGCGACATGTATAATTCTTGCCCGTAACATGTTCAGAAACAAGAACACGCCCCAAACAATCTGAAATTTCCAATTTTAATGGTTCTGCACAATCCATGATTTCAACAAATATTTCATGCTTCCGGCTAGTGACCTTAAAAGGCAACGGTTCCATCACTGCATCCACGGAAGTCAAATCATCCACAAATACACACTTAAACTTTGTTTCTTGACCACAATAATCCGTTATGACAAGTTCATCATTCTCTTGAATGAAATATGACATGCTATTGAGGGCATACGACAAATTACCGTCAAATGAGATGTTTTCCAAGAACTTATCAGTCGTGAGGTTCTGCACGTTTTCTTCCGTTTTTGGTATTTGTATTTCATTTTTCTCAAAATCAATCACATATTTATCTGATTCAATCATCCATCCATAAATTTCAACTTCGTACAGTGAAGGATATGCCGTCGAGCCATTACCTCCCAAGACATCCACTTTCACATATCTGCCTCTGCCCTCCAAATTGTCTGCTACCGCATCCGATGAACTATTCTCAGACCGATCAGCCACCATAAGATAGTTATTCTTGTCATTTGACACTTTAACATAATATTGGTACGTTCTCGTGCCATTAGGATTGTACCAATAGACCACAGCCCTGTTCAAGAAATATTCTTTTCCCAAATCTATTTCTATCCAATGAGGCTTTGCATTTTTCGCCGCCCAACGTGTTGAATAATTCCCATCCACCGCATAAATCGCCAAGTTGTTTTCATCAACTTGCTCTGAATCGGTGGAAACTGTCTTGCTCAATGCGATATGGCCGGGAACAAACTCATATACTGCCGTGTTCTGCTTATCCTCTGAAGTTACAATGACTTTCATCCCAACAGTTATGAATCCATCTGCCACAATGGTCTCACCATCTGATTCAACAATGACGAATGTTGCCCCATCCACTCCTTGCAAATATTCGCCAATCTCTTGCACCGGGATATCTTTTTTAAGAATAATCCGCTTGTTTTCTGTATCTATAATTAATTCATCAGATTGGAGTTCCGTTGTGGTTCCTGTTCTTTTCTTCCATGATACTTCATCCGAATATTCTTTCCCGTCCTTCATGCCCACAACTTTCACCTTATTATCAATTCCGAATTGCAGATTCATATTATCCCATTTGAATATTCCGCATTGGACATCTTCTGCCTTCTTCTGTCCCTGGGAAGCTCCGTTAATGAATAATTCAACCGTCTCGCAGTTGGAATAAACAGTAACGGGCGTTACCAGTTCTTCACGCTCCGTATATCTCCGGCTCGTTATATACACAAAAGGCTCATCACTCCAATTCGCTTTATATGCATAATAACTATCTTTTTTAACCTTACGGTCATAAGTCACCAACCCTTTGTCATTTGTCCCAGGCTGGTCGCCCTCGTTCCGTCCATCGGAAGCAAAATCAAATATGTTCCACAAGAAAGTACCCCATACGAAATCGCGAGTCGAAATGTCAATGATGGCCTGTTCATGCACCTTGTTCTGGTATTCTTCAGGATGGAATTTTCCACCATTGGTCACAGGCTTTGCCGGATTAATTTCGTGATGATAAATACTTCCGCCAGCCCCATATTCGGACAATGCCGTAGGACGCGCCTCGTCTTTAAAGCTATCCAATTTGCTGCTGAACAAAGGATTCTGCACATACCATCCGGGATAATAATTCCAAGCAAAAACATCTGAATCCCAATTGCGTGCCGTGTTATGGTTTGTTGCTTGGACAGTCAAGCGGGACGGGTCTTCTTGCTGCGCCAAATCATCCAGTTCTTTCATCAACGTTCTCATCTGCTCATCGTGCTGTTCCCGAATCTCATTCTGCAATCCCCAAAAGAAAACCGATGGGTTATTATAACGTTGGCGAATCAGTTCCCTCAATTGCCCTTTTGTCACTTCATTGAAAGTTTCTGCTACTCCCGGACGATCCACCAATGGTATCTCTGTCCAAACAGCCAAACCATAGCGATCACACAGTTCGTACATGTAAGGATCGTGAGGATAATGCGCAAGACGGATTGCATTTGCGCCCATCTCATAGATGATGCCAAAGTCCTCATTCATGTCTTCATGCGTGACAGCATACCCTTTATTGTATTGATCTTGATGTTTCCCTACGCCTCGCAACGGATATAGTTCTCCATTCAAGAAGAAGCCTTCTTTGGTGACCGAATAATACCTGAATCCAACATAATCAGACACAGAATCAATCAAATTATCACCTTCATAGATTTTCAAATCAACGATATAACGATAAGGGTCTTTCTTGCCGTTCCACAAATGCGGATTCGTAACCGCTATGCTTTCTTTAAACAAATAGGAATCCCCAGCCGCAATCACGACTTCTTTGCTTACAGTTTGAATAGGGTCTCCACCGGGACACATTGCCTTCACATCAAAATTCGGATTAGGCACATTGGATATTGCATCAAAAGTATCCGGATTCCTGATAATCCCATGAAACGTCACCGACTTCGGTTCTGACGAATTGTTCACGATATTGGAGCGTATCTCCAAATTTGCATTATCCCTGCCCACATCCGTTGGAGTCAAATAAAGGCCAGAAGCCCCATTGTCCATCAAATCCACATGCACAGGATTGGCCACAATCAGGGAGACATCCCTGTATATGCCTCCTAAAACCGAGAAGTCTCCTCCAAGAGGCGCAACTTCTTCAGACTGCCGGTTATCGACTTTCACGGCAATCACATTGTCACCCTGCGTCATCTTCGAAGTAATGTCAAAGCGAAAGACTGTGTAACCTCCCTTATGGATGCCCACTGATTCGCCATTCACGAAACATTCGGCTTGTAAACAAGCCCCTAAAAACTCTATATACAAATTCCTGCCTTCATAAGAAGCATTCCATGGAATATTCTTCCTGTACCAGCCGACTGTACGTGAATAATTGTTCCCCCCATCTTGCGCATCTGCAGAATTCCAGCAATGGGGAATATCCACAATCTCCCAACTGCCATCTGCATAATCCACCAAAGCGGGATTGTCAGTCAATATGCCTTTTGAGAACTTCCAATCTGCATTGAGATTGATTTTCAATCTTCCCGTCACATTTGCATAAGCCAATTGGCCAAAAACAAAAAAGCCAAATAAGAGAATCAGTTTTTTCATGTTAATAGATTTATCTGAAACATAGTCAATTCACACAGAAAACCTTTCCATAACTTCCATACACATGCGCCCATTATGATAAGGACATTTCCAAAAACCTGCTTTATCATCCGTCGTATTTATTGTTCCATCAGGCAGTATGCTCCAATGCCATTCACCATGCAAGCGGTCTATCAAATACTGTTTGATAAAGTTCCAGCAACTGAGTGCTTTCTGCAAAGCCTTTTCATCATCAAAATGCTGGTAAAGATTAAGATGCCCGACCACATTCTCGGCTTGCACCCACCAATGGCGTTCCAAGTCTGTCCGGCTTTCATCTAAAAAGGTTTCATAAACCATAGAGCCATCAAACATCAAGCCATCATCAGCAGCATCGGCAATTTGCCTCACCACAATCTCCACTTTCTCCAACACCGCCTTGTCCCCCAAAACAAGAGCCGCTTCGTGGATAAGCCATGATGCTTCAATATCATGCCCATAGGAAACAATCTGATATCTGCTGTTCCAATCGTCATCGAAAAACAAATCCAAATGACCATTATGCGCATTCAATATCTTCTCCACAAACAAATTGACCAGATTACGCAACTGTTTTTCCAAACGATTGTTTTGCCATATCCGATATAAGTTTGTATATGCCTCCAAAATATGCAAATGCGTGTTCATGGTCTTGCGTTCGTTGGCATCTTTCTCGCTCAAACGCATGTCTGCAATCTCGCCCCACTCACGGGTCAAAGCCTCACAATAACCATTCTTCTCAGAATCAAAACTATGCTCCTCAATACTATCAAATAGACGGACAGCATAATCCAATGCTTTGCTATCCCCCGTTGCACGATAATATTCACTCAAACCATAAATGGCAAAACCCAATGCATAGATCTGCTTCTTCATGTCCAAGGGATTCCCCTCACAATCCAAAGACCAATATACGCCTCCAAACTCATGGTCATAAAAACAGGCCACGATATAATCTTTGGCACGAGCAGCCATTTCCAAATATTCCGGTTTCTTCAACAATCGATAAGCAGCCGAGAATGTCCACAAAATACGCGCATTAAGGATAGCCCCTTTCTCCGCATCACACACCAATTCATCCTTCCCGGTCACGCGACCGTAGAAACCGCCATTTACCTCGTCAACCATCTTGTTCATCCAAAACGGAAGAATGCCGCAAACAAGTTCATGCTGCATTTCTTCTCTCATGGTTAATACAATATCCTTCATCATCTTGCTCCTTTTCTGCGTTTTGCCAATTCTGAATTTATCACACACATCTGTGAACGATTCAACGGATACAACCACAACACAAAAATGGAAAGCAAAGCAATGCCTGCCGGGATGAAACTCATCAGATACTTCAAACCGTTAACCGCTTCAGGAGTTTGCATCACATTCTCAGCCGTATTGTATCCAAAAAATGCGAGCAACGCCATCACTGCCCAACCGGCAAATGCACTGCCGAATTTCTGTGCCATAGAACCAGAAGAAAATATCAGGCCTGTGGAAGACGTTCCATCCTTATGTTCTGCATAATCAGCCACATCTGCATACATGCTCCATATCAATGGGGATATAATCCCGGTGCAAATAGAAATCAATACTTGCAACAGCATCATCCACCACCAACCGGGCACCGTGTTTGGCATGAAAAAAAACAGGATGCTGAATATGACCAAACCCACCAGTGACAGGCAATAAGCCGGTTTCTTTCCTACTTTTGCTGAAAAAGGGACGGCCAAAACAACACCTGCCATATTGCATATTTCTCCAACCATCAAGAAAAGCCCGGCATAAAGCATCAAACTAAATGCGCCAAAATCCCAAAAGGCATCCGAGCTAACATAATCCTTGAAATAGTATGTAGCAGTAGCGCCACGCACCGTATTAAAAAGATTGGAACACATAGCCATCACATTCAATATCCACCAAGGGGAATTGACCAAAAGCGACTTCACATCCTTAAAAACAGACTTACTAGAAATTGTTTTCACGCGTTCACGAGTCATGCCAAAACAAGCAAAAAATCCAATAAGGCAAGCAATAGCAATGACAACCATTGCATATTGCCAACTGGCAGCCACGGTACAACCCATTGATTGGAATAACCTGCACAAAGGTTCCCAAGCACCTAAAGCAATAAAACTTCCTCCATAAGCAAAAAACATGCGGTAAGAAGAAAATACCGTTTTTGCATTCGAATCATCCGTCATTACTCCCAGCATAGCACCATAAGGCACATTAATGCCCGTATAAACCGTCATCATTAAGATATAAGTGACATATGCCCATGCCAATTTGCCTGTATATCCAAAATCAGGAATCGTAAAAAGCAAAATGCCAGAAACAGCAAAAGGTACTGCCATCCACAACAAATAAGGACGGTATTTTCCCCAACGGGAATGAGTACGATCCACAACTGCCCCCATCATCGGGTCAAACAGCGCATCCCATACACGAGTAATCAGCATCAGCAATCCTGCATCAGCCAAAGTCAGGCCAAATATATTGGAATAAAAGAACGGCAGGTAATAAGAAAATATCTTCCAAAACATCGAGGAAGACATGTCACCCAAGCCATATCCAATCTTTTCTTTTTGTGTCATCATGATATGTGGTATATGAAAGGCAGCGGCAACAGATATGTCCCGCCGCCTTTCATTCGATTTGTTCAATATTTAATGTTGCCTATGGTACTTGAAAAACTGGCTTTTCCCTTGCGAGGAGAAGTTAGAGGCTTATCACAACAGCCGAAAGTTTATCATGGTCCCCCTGCAAACCAACACAAGCAATGCCCTAAACGTATTCAAGAACCAAGAGTGCCATTGCTTACATACATGCTACTTTGCGTGCAATGGTCCTTCCCGATGTTTGGATAGTGACGATGTAGATACCCGTACCCGGCAAAACAATCGATGCCGTTTCCGAGGCTTGCATGCTTGCCGCACCGACCATCTTCCCTGAAATGTCAAACACTTCAATTTGTGCGAAACCATCTATATGGGAGGAAACCTGCAACCTGCCATCTGTATCAAAAGCAAATTCCAAATCATCCTCGTCAACAACCGGCTCAATGCCAGTAATCACTTCGTGGTTTTCTACATCGTCAAACACATATTCCGGTCGGGCATCTGCTGCCAGCAAATTGAATTTCACATTGTCAAATTTTACATTATCGGCATGGCGGACATAAAACCCATAAGCCGGGAAAGGAGTACCAAACATGTTCGCTTCTGGATAGGCGTCAACCAATTCAGGCACATTAGCATTGGCATCATTAACAGTGCCACCACCCGGCAAGGTGATTCCCACATCTTTAATCAGTACATTATCAATGATCCCTCCCGGAACGCCCACAATGGAACTGGCAAGTTTGCTTACACAAGTAGCTTTCACATTAGAAATAGTCACATTCTTTAGTTCGCTCATCTGCGGAGATCCTTCACGTTGCCCTAACCGCAAAAATATTGCCGTATGCACATCCTTCATCTGTATGTTGGATATGTTCACATCATCCAATATGCCTCCGTTCACAGATTCCAATGAGATTCCCGAAATAACTGAAGGTCCTTCCATATTGATACCACAGAAGGCAAGCTTGCTGTTCTCGTAATGCTTGCGGAAGTTGTCTTCACTCGCCTTTTCTATCACGCAATCCGTATAAGTGATATTGCGGAATCCTGTTTTCCCTGCAGTTCCTAATTTGATAGCATTGCAGTTTGTGCGAATTGTACAATTCTTTACTGTCACATTTTCCACCATGACCCCTCTGTCACTCTTCATGCAAATGCCATCATCATCACAATCGATATCACAATCCTCTATCTCCACATTCTTAGAATCGATATCTATCCCATCATTATTCCAATTCGTATGGCTATATATCTTGACACCTTTAATCTTCACTCCATCACATAATAGGAAATGAGCGGTCCAAAATGCCGAGTTTTGCAAGGTCACATCTTCCACCACCACATTCTTGCAATCCACTAGATGAAGCACCTTGGGACGATCGCCATTCCCGTTGCCAAAATCAAAATCAGGGGCATCACCACGGCCATTAATAATACCTTTCCCAATAATTTTCACATTCTCTATTCCTTTTCCAAATACCAAAGCACTCGTTTCAATAGCACCTGCATTAGGGAAAGCTGCACGGTAATCCTCAATATTACGGCTACCTATCAATTGCGCTCCTTCTTCCAAATTCAATGTCACATTAGAACGTAAAAAAATGGGACGAATCGCATAGCGGCCACTGGGAACTACTACTGTTGCCTTTTTCATGGAACAAGCATCAATAGCCTGTTGAATAAGCTCGGTTACATCATCACGCCCATTGTTAGCCACCCCGCATTGTTCAACTACATTCAATTCTCCTCCTTCAGGGACAAGGTCAACAAAAGGATTGTCAGAATCCAAATCTAAACTGTAAGCGTCTTCAGGCTGTTTTTCCAACGAAACATTCTTCAACACCGGCAATTGGAAAGCACCATTCCCCATTACCCAAACATTTTCAAAGTCCCAATTCGCATAAGTCGATTGAGAAGCCAATTCATCGGCATCCTTATCCTGCCCGTTTTTGCCATTGGCATCACTGCTTGAGAATGGGGCTTCATTAATCAAACAGCCAGAAAACGCCATGTTGTCCTGCAAAACCACTTTGTCCTGCTTGGCCCAAGTAAAAATACGGTTAGGAATATCATCCCTCACTGTCAATCTCTTGTTGATGGCAACACAGTTTGAGATAGTGGCATTCATCTGTTCTACAGAAGCATCTGGCGCACTTACTGTCCCCATGATACCCCCTGTAGAACCTCCACCATCAACAGTAATATTGTTCAAAGCATAACACCTGTCAACAAGCGTTGCACATGCACCGTACGAACTTCCTATAATTCCACCCACGCCATCTCCTGTCGCATAAACATTGCCTTTAGCATAAGAATTAAGAATGGTGATGTTCTGATTATTGTTTCTCCCCACAATGCCTCCGACAAGGGTGCCTTTTGACTCTACATTGCCAGAGACATACACTTCTTGTATCAAAGTTTGTTTCGTGCCACCTACACCAGTAGAAAGCCCGACCAATATGCCAACATTGCTGCCGCCTGAAATTTTCTTTCCATCAGCAACAACTACACCCAATCTCTGTATCGTGACATCTCCGCCAACGACACCAAACAGTCCGGCATTTGCCTCACTTGTTTCCACCCAAATATTTTCTATGGCATGCCCATTCCCGTTGAACGAGCCGATGAACGGAGTGTCACTCGTCCCAATCGGAAGCCATCCGGCATCCGGGCTATTCACATTTATCCAATCTGCAAGATCGATATCTGCGCCCAATTGGTAGTGGGCATTCAAATTATTCCTCACAGCATTCAACTCATCTGCTGTACTAATCACATAAGGATCCTCAACTGTACCTGTGCCATCTACAAAATCAACAGCCCATACATCAGATGATATCCCTCCTACAAAAAGGCAGGACAACATCCAATATTTAAAACCTGCAAAACCATTTTTTGTTTTCATGATATCCAGTATTAAAATTAAACAATTATTTATTATTTCCATTCAAAAGATTTCCACACCAATCCCAAGCATCTTGCCATATTTCAGGATAAGTATAATGTTCTGTTTCCGGAACTGGGACAAATGTCGTTGGAGACAATATACTATTATACACGGCATAAGATGTTGTAGGCGGACACACCATATCATTATATCCAAACGACATAAAAACAGGCTTATCCAATATCCGCGCAAAATTGACAGCATCATAATAAGCAATGTTTTCCTCCTTTTCCCGAATTGTAGCATCCATGCCATCCTTATCTTTGAAATAATGAGGCCATCCGCCAGCCCGGCCATACAAATACCCATTCACATCAGCCAAAGCTGGATGAATCACGACACAACCTTTTACCCTATCATCTAATGCCGCTGTCACCAGTGACAATAAACCACCTTGACTACCTCCATAAACAACCAAATCACCATTAAACACAGACATACTACATATATAATCAACCATACGGATACATCCCATATAAACCCGTTTATAATAAATTGCATCAAGGTCATCCCAATTAAAATTCCAATAACCATCCAACGCCCCATAACGCAAATCTTGATAAACCGATGGCGGCATTGTGACAGGAATGCCATGTATGCCCATATCCAATGTTATATATCCACGCTCTGCTTCAGCAATATGCCCTTCATAAGGACGGACTCCGGCTCCAGGCACACGCAATAAAGCCGGATATTTCCCTCTGCCCTTTGGAACACAAAGTATCCCATACATACGGCTTCCACGTTGAAAACTTTGCACGTTCAATTCATAAACATCAACTTTTGAGGTACATCTATCAGGCAATAAACGCAAACATGCATCCATCGGTACTTCAGCGTTCTCGGATTTAGCCCTTTCCCAGAACTCACGAAAATCAGACGGCATAGCCGTAGTAGGCTTAATTGCCCGTGGTTCATATCCTGCCGTCCCTCTTCCTTCATATTGCTTTCCATCAATCTCTGCAAATACTCGGCAACGCAAAAAACCAGATGCATCTAACGAACCTGCATTCACCGTAACAACACCCTCAGGCAAAATAATCGTTTCACTCTTGAAAGGCTCCATCATATCCTGAGAGAGTTCATACCTGATTTTTACCCCTTTTTGAAAAATCCCGTTCCGTGTTACTGCTATTTTGAAGTTTGCCTCTTTACCCAACGCATAGAGCCATGTATCGCTGTCAGGAACAACAGATACATGTACCATTTGCTGAGCCGGTTGCGACAAGCAAGCCCATGACAAGCAGACCCACATACTTAACAAAATCAATCGCTTCATTTCTCTTCAATAGTCGGTTCTACTCCATTATAAGTACATCCTTGACATACAAAATCGCTAACATCATCCAAATAAAACATAGGCCTCTCATCTCCCTTTTCCATGATCATTTTCACGTTAGAAAAGGTTATGCCATCAACGTGCCGTACATAAAAACCTGATGCCGGAAGAATGGTACCAAACATCCTGTTCTCCGGATATTTATCTACTACTTCTGGCACCTCCTTTTCAATTTCCTCCTTATTCACTTCAGCATTAGTGACCAATGTCACATCGCTGATTGTAATATTCTGAATTTTTCCATCAGGAACTCCCGTTATCGAACATGCCACTTTGCTTTCACTGCGTGCCATAATCCGACTTATCATCACATCATTAATCCGACTAAGCTGTTTCGTAAACGTTCTTTTGCGATCGCCCAACCGAACAAATATAGGAGTCTGCACGCCCCTCATTGCAATATCAGAAACAATCACATTCTCAAGAGTTCCACCATCTACAGATTCCAACGCTATCCCGGAAACTACCGTATTTTGCTCTGTTCCCATCCAAGGATAGTTCTTATACCATTGACGGATATTGTCTTCTGATGCCCTATCAATGACGCAATTTGTTATTGACACATTTTTAAACCCACTATACGAGGATGTCCCAAACTTTATCGCATTGCAATTGGTTTTCAATACACAATTCGTAACAACCACATTCTCACAAGGAACATCTGTATCACTCTTCAAACACAATGCATCATCATCACAATCAATGTAACAATCAGAAACCATCACATTGCGACTGTCTATATCAAGGCCATCGTTATTCCAATTTGAATGGCAATACACTTTCACGCCTCTAACCACAACGCCATCACACCTCTCATAATCTTGAGTCCAATAAGCTGAATTGCGTAATGTCACATCCTGTACACGCACATTCTTACAACCAATTAAATAAATAATCTTAGGGCGTTTGGGACCTCCCTCTGAATCATTTCCATGTTGAAAATTGGAATGGCCTCCTTGACCATTGATCGTACCCAGACCCGTAATTGCAATATTGCAGGCATTACGGGCAAAAATCAATGCCGGTGTTTCTTTGCCTTTCAAGGCAGGAAATGCCTTATGGTATGATTCAAGATCTGTGCTACCTAACAATTCCGCTCCAAACTGCAAATGAAGATTCACATCTGACTTTAGCAATAGCGTCCGAGTCAAAAATCTGCCGGCAGGTATTTCCACTATGCCTCCACCTTTTGAAGAACAATCATCTATGGCTTTCTGTATTATAAACGTATCATCCGTCACACCATCTCCCTTAGCACCAAGAGCTATTACATCTACAGAATAAGCAAATGAGTGTAAAGTAAAAAAGCAAGCAATCAATACTAACAAATTTTTCCTCATCATAAATCGATTCTTTTTATTATTAAATTCCTATTACATTTACTCATTGTCCAATATTTCCATTAATTTAGGTTTCATTGTTTCAGCCATGCGTTCAAACCCCAAATCATTCGGATGTATTCCATCACCTGTACCTTCATGATCATTCCCTATTAGATCTCTCCCCTCGATAAAATGAAGATTCTGCACACCGGCTTGCCAAAGTTTTTCGACTTCCTTGCGAATAGTTCTGTCTTTTACCAATAAATCATTTTTCACCTTCAAATTAAAATTGCCTATATCCATAACTATACTTTGCACGACAATAATGGGAGCTTCAGGGTGTTTCTCGCGTATAGTCCTAACAAGATAATCCGTACGTTCGGCTATTTGGTCAGCAGTAGCATTAGGTACACAATCCAGTATATAAGCATCGGCCTCTATATTTGCCAAACAGTCAGCCATGCTATTTTCCATGCGTGCATTTCCACTAAAGCCTAAATTAACAAAATCAAGACCTGTACGCCGAGAAAGTTTCGCGACATAAGTAGTTCCAGATCTTGAAGCTTCAGCCCCATGAACAATGCTTGAACCATATATCAAAACCTTTTTCTCAAACGGATATGGCAATGCTGATACAAATGCACCCTTTTCTATTCCTATTTCCAACGATTTAACTTCGCTAAACAAAGGAAGATACAACAAACATTCTTTCAAAGTGGAATCCATATCTTGAACAATCGTCCCTTCATTCATGTTGGCATGCATATCAGGAATGCCAACACCCGCAAATTCCCATACACCATGACGTTTTATATACAAATCCAAACCTCTATGCGCCATGGCAGATAAATTTGGAGATGGTTTGTCGGGCTTGACTTCCCATTTAGCAGAAATAATGCTACTATTGGTAAGAAAGCCTATAGCCAAACCACATGAATGTGTAGACAAATATTTTACTTTAGGGGGCAGTTCTTTAAAGAAAGTTGTATCAAGCCGATGATAATATTCTCCTGACGAACAAGCTTTCCCAACCATAAGCAAATTGCGCGCATCAACATATTCCAAGTTCTGCGCATTCGCCATCCCCGCCAACAGGCAAAATGCCATTCCTACAACATATCCTCTACACATAAAATCATTTTATTGAAAAAAGATTATGGCAATAATCAAGCTACTTCAAAAGGATGCACCACCCAATAGTGGCACATCCATTTTTAACAGATTATCATATACTACTTTCAGCAGAAGGCGTTGCAGCCACTATAACTTGCCAAGCAATTTGCTTTATGCCATTAGGGGATGTTACAGTAAATTCCAAGGGTGAAGAAAGATCTTGAAAACCTCCCAAAGCAGGCGAAACAGTAGCCCCACTCGACAAAGTCAACACCAATCTCAAATGAGTCAAATCGGTTCCTTCCGGAACAAAAGCCCTTACGATGGCATTTTCCGTGTCAATTTCAAAACTTTCGACTATATTCACCGGATTATCTGTTACCGCATATATAGTAATTCCAGTAATATTAGCTTGCTCGTATGCATCACTGATTTCATAATCAATCTTGGAACATCCAACAGTTCCTAATAGCAACATTGTAAACAAAACATAAACCAACTTTTTCATACATTCCATTTTTACTATTCAATTACCATCCTGGATTCTGATGCCCAACCAATTTCGGATTACGGTTTATCGCATGCTGCGGTATAGGCAATAAGTAATTTTTCTGAGAATCAAAAGTCCTCGTAAAATAAACAGCTCTCGGGTTATACGTAGGAATAGATGGCGATGTCTGCACCATTTCGGCAGGCCGTTGATAAGTAATTTCCATCCGATAAAAAGGTCCGACAAGAGCCTTGTCTCCTATCCTCCAACGCATAATATCAAAATAGCGTTTATTTTCAAAAGCAAGTTCTACACGACGTTCATTACGGATGCGTTCCCGCAATTCATCTTGCCCCAAACCAGATAATTCCGGTTGTCCTGCACGTCGACGAACATGGTTTATTGCATCATAAACCGATTGATCCGGACCGGAAACTTCATTTTTGGCTTCTGCGTATGTCAACAAAATCTCTGCATAACGCAATACTATCAAATTACCACCTTCACCATCTTTGTTCAAATAACGGTTTGCAGTACCACAACTAACCGATTCATTCTGATGTTTACGTATAAAATATCCCGTTTTTGTAGCCTCCACTTTTGAACTATACAAACCATTTGGCAAATTATCCGTCACATTTTTCCATTTACGACGGTCGTTTTCATCCCATACATAACGATTGGTGCTTAATGAAAGCGTTGAATCTTTCCAAACCGCACCATCATACAATATGGATGCATAAAAACGGGCATCACGATTTTCATAGGGATGAGCTGCCTTTTCTGGGTCATTCCAATCGAATGAAGTTCCATCCTGCATCTCAAATGCATCAACCAACATCTGGGAAGGATTGGAAAAGCCCCATCCATAATCACTGCCAACACCAGGATAACCAGGAGCTGCTACTGTCTGATAGCCTTGCTGATGACGTTCGGGATTCTTGTATTGAACATCAAAAATCACTTCTTCATTCCCCTCATAAGGTTCCAAAAACAAGTTCGCAAAATTTTCAGCTTTTTTGCTTAACTTTTCAGGGGTGGATTTTTCATCAGGATCTCCTTCATTCTCCCCAAACAAACGATACTCACCTTTCAAATCACCATTAATCAATATATCTGCGGTATTTGCCGCATCTTCATAATATTTTGAATCAATCACACCAGCTGCATGCAAATAAGTTACCGCTTGGAAACCGATCGCAGCACCTTGAGTAGCACGTCCATACTCTTCGGCTGGAAGTTCTGAACGCTTCGGCAAACGTTTTGCCGCCTCGCCAAAATCCTCTATTATAAATTTCATCGTTTCTTCCGAGGTGCTGCGTTCATAATAAATGTCATCCGTTTCTTTATCCAATGCTTTCTTCACCAAAGGAACTCCTCCCCAGAAGCGCCAAAGTTCCAAATAATTCAAAGCACGAAGGAAATACATGTCGCCTAAAAAACGTTCTTTTTCTGCATCCGTCAACACTTCCGATTCTGCAATTTTTTCCAAACCAAGATTCGTCCTGCGAATATTTTCATACAAAGCATCCCAACGGCTTTTGAATGGCTCCGGAATTGTTGCTGCAGTAAAACTAAACTCTGACAATGAAATGTATCCAGAAATTCCCATGTCGTCCGTCCAAGCATGATCAAAAGACCACCAATCGCGAATACCTTTCGTCATGCAATACAATGGGCCATCCAATGTACTATTATATGTCTCAGCTACATACATTGCAGTTGCTGATTTACTGGACCAAACTGCATCATCAGTAATCGTGGTTCTTGATTCTATATCCATAAAGTCAGTGCATGAACCCAATGTCATGGCAATGACAAAACTCATAACTCCTATTTTGATTATTCTTTTCATATTCTTCTTTAGAATGTAGCATTAATACCTAATGATGTTATAAATTGCTGCGGATACGCATTATAATTCTGAGTTTCCACATCAAAATCTCTTGGCATAGCAGAATAAATAGTCCAAAGATTATAAAAGTTCAAATACAGCCTCAATTGACTTATATGGATCTTCTTCAACAAATCTTCATCAAAGTTATATCCAATTTCCAATGATTTCAATTTCAAGTATGCCGTATTCACAACCCAAAATGAAGATGTATTGTAATTCATTCCTTTAATTGTGGACAATCTTGGATATTTGGCATTCGGATCAGGATTATCTACCGTCCAAGAATTAATGTGATCCGTACGAGGTTTGTCATTGTCAAACGGGAAACGTACACCTCTGTCAGAGGAGCCACTGGCATCCTCTCCCATATAAAAATCAGAATGCCCGGTACCCTGTAAGAACAAGTTCAAATCGAAATTCTTAAATCTCACACCCAATGTATAACCATACATGATTTCCGGCACACGTGTACGCCCTATAATTGTTTCATCTTCATTATCAATCTTTCCATCACCGTTAATATCACGATATTTAATGTCTCCCGGACGTGTTGTCGCACTTTGGTATGCCCAATTGTCTATGTCCTCTTGATCTTGGAACAGACCTTCCGCAATATATCCCCTCAACTGAGATGCAGATTTTCCTGTTCGTCTAAAACGAGGTACGCTATATGTTCCCATTGCTTCAGCAATATCAATTTGCCTATCCCGTGAAAAGCCAAAAACAAAAAGATTATCTATCGAGAAATCCTTAGCAATATTTGTATGGTTCGTCAATGTCAAATCAACACCATAACGTTCTTCTTTCCCCGCATTATACTGTGATGGACTGATTCCGTATTCCGTCGGGTATTCGTCTGTTGGAACAATTATTTTATCTTTCCGATAATCACGATACACATCAAATTCCACCCCCAACAATCCATTCCACATCGATAAATCAAATCCTACATTGGCTTTCAGAACCGTCTCCCACGTCAGGTTGGGATTTGGCTCAGCACTTTCGTACAAGCCAGAAGCTATTATTTGATCTGTTCCCCACACATATCCATTACCAATCGTATAAGTTGGACTCCATTGAAACGGGTTTCCGACTGGATTACCTGACTTTCCATAAGACACGCGCAATTTCAAATTATCTATAATAGCAATATCTTTCATGAATGCTTCTTCCGACATACGCCAACCTAACGACACTGAAGGGAAGAACGCAGCTCTATGACCCGGAGCGTATTGATAAGTTCGATCATACCGGCCTGCCACTTCAACAAGATACTTTTGTGCGTAATCATAATTCAAACGGAAAACAAATCCATCTTGCGCTTCACCGGAAGATGTTCCCGAATTGTATTGATTATCTTTTGACCCCATATCCAACTCGGGTATTGAAACATCAAAACCGACTCTACGTGCGCTATAATTCAATTTGGTTCCACCCCAACGACGCTCATAGACAAACAAACCTGACAAATTGTGATTACCAAACGAATTAGCATAATTCACATAAGCTTGCACTGTATAATAAGCATTAATCTTCGATGATTGAGAAAGCTCCGCATCAGTAGCAAGTTCTGACCTATTATAAACATTATTTGCTGCATCATATACGTAATACTCATAAGGAGTCGTCCAATTCTTAGCATGAGTGTCTTTCCTATTCATATTAAAAAGACCTTTCACTGAGAGCCCTTTCACAAATGGCAATTCCTGATTAATCGACAAACTTATATTCTGATAATTATTCTCATTACGTTTTTCGCCACCGCCATAAATTGTTTGATACATACTTTGACCGATAGAAGACTGAAATGCCGGCAATCCATTGCTGTAAACGTCAGCCTCTGTTGCTTTTGCCCGATAAATATTGGTCATAGCAGATTCCGCTGAAGCAGCATTCGTCCGTTTACGGTCAAAGACAAGGCCAATATCCGCTGAAACTGTTGTTGTCTTAGTTGGCTTTAAGTCCAAATTCGTTCTCACATTATAACGACGGTAATATTGGTCATCACTGAACATACTTCCTTGTTTCATATACCCCAGAGCAACATAGGCTCTAATCAAATCATTGCCACCACTAAGCACTATGTTATGCTTTTGGCTGGTTGAAGTATTCATATAATTCTTAACCCAATCTGTATTAGGATACGCATCAGTACCCTGTTCATGGGCAGCAAGTATCTCATCAGTGATTGCATTCGCCTCATCCAGCATGCCATCCATCTCATACGCTTTTTTCTTTAAGCGCAACCCATCAGCTGCATCCATAAATTCCGGTGTATTGGTCGGCTTCTGCCACCCAAACTCTCCATTATAATTCAATGAAATTTTTCCTTGTGAATTATTTCCACGCTTAGTTGTAACCAATACAACCCCATTCGCACCTTTTAATCCATAAGGTGCCACAGCAGATGCATCTTTCAACAAAGTTATTGATTCAACTTCTTCCATATTGATCATGTTATAGTCACTCTCTATTCCATCGACCAATACAAGCGGATTCTTGTTTCCTCGAAGATATAGCGTTGAAGCATCATTACCTGGCTCTCCTGAAGCTTGCTGAGTTACCAACCCAGAAACACGTCCTCCTAATGCATTGGAAAGATTAGCAACTGGCATTGTTTCCATTTTCTCTGCTTTTACCGAAGCTACAGAACCGGTCATGTTTACTCTCTTCTGCACGCCATAACCCACAACCACTACTTCATCAAGAGTTTGGTTATCTTCCTTCATAACCACATCAATCAGGTTCCGACCATTCACAGATATCTCTTGCTTTTGATAGCCAATATAATTAAATTCCAAGACTGCATCACCATTCGAAATATTCAAAGAATACTTTCCATCAAGATCGGTTATTGTTCCCTCTGTTGTCCCTTTCACTACAATGTTCACTCCAATCATCGGCTCGCCAGAAGCATCAAGAACAGTCCCTGTTACTTTAGTGTTTTCCTGTGAGAAAACCGATGTGGCAAACACAAGCATTAACAATGTCATTAACACGTGCCGCCATTTCCTTATATGTAAATATATTAAATCTCGCATGTCCTGTTATCCATTCGTTTCAACTCTGTTAACTGATAAAAAGGCACGATATGAAAAACATTCAACTATTTTCCTATCGTGCCTACACTAATACTGTTATCCCTTTACAATCTTAACTACTTGTTTGCCTACTGCAACCAAATATATCCCTGAATTAAGAGATGATATATTGATTATTGGCTCACCTGACAATAAAACCTGTTTCCCTGTCAAATCATAAACACGTACTTCGGAATCATCTGGCTTATTTACAATTGTTATTACTCCATCTGAAACAACAATTGACATTCCATTCAAATTTACAGAACCTATACTTGATGATTCTCCATCAGGAAGATAAGCAACTTTATCCGATGGCTGTTTATCAGCAGCAAAAACAGTCAGAATCGGTAATTGGTAATCTCCATTTCCTAATGTCCAAACAGCCGGATCCCAAAACAAATAATCATCTCCAAAATAAACATCTTCTTTCACGACATCAGCAGAAGACTGGTTCAAGCCATTTTTGTTAGTCTCAAGGCCATCTGTCACTACTGCACCATTCACCAGCATATCTGCCCATGCATATGCAAATTCATACATATAAGGTGTCGGATTATCTGGTTTCTCGTATCCAACCAAACGCCCTACATTAGCCGCTGGAGAATTTGGCGCATTTATGGAGGAATTTAGAGCTATTGAAGCAATGATATCATGACGAATGGCCGAACCATTCGGATAACCACATTCTCCAACCAAACCTCCAGCTTTGGATTCAGCCTCATTGGTACCTGCTTCAACTTCACAGGTGGAATAAGATGTCTCAATTTTAATGCCACGATACCCTTGGCCAACCAAGCCGCCAGCCTTAGCAAAGCCATAAACCTTTCCTGATGTATAACAATTTACCACTTCCACAGTTCCCAAAGCTGAAGTCATAGCTACAATTGGGCCCGCAACTCCCGTAGTTTGCCCATCACCAATAGCTGTTATATTCCCAATCACAAAACATTCCGACATTTCAATCGTTTGGCCAGTATAAGGAACTTGCCCAATAATACCTCCTACATTATTTAAACCTTTCACCTCTTTTCCATCAGCAATAATCAAACCCAATTTCTTCACTCCGAATTTACCGCTGGATTTCACGCAACCAAACAATCCGACGTTTTCGAGTTCTGGCCTATTGATATAAAAGCCGGAAATGACATGCCCGTTTCCGTCAAAAGACCCTGTAATTCCGGCATCTGGATTAGCACCAACAGGATCCCAACCGTTATCCGATGAGTTTTGTGCAAGCCAATCGGTTAAATCAATATCTGCATTTAAACGAAAATGATTGCCATCTAAATAATTACGCATTTCGTTCAATTGTGCAGCAGTTTCTATCACATACGGGTCTTCCTCTGTCCCCGCTCCACCGGCAAATTGCGCATTTGCATTAATTGACAGCATAGCTAACGCCGCCAAGAAAGAACTCCTGTAAAAATACTTTTTCATGATTTTAAATTTTAAAGATTAAACAATTATCTTTTCACTGCTCAACAATGTCATGATTCATTAGGATCAACGGAGCATCCACAAACTTTTTGAAATCCAATTCAGAAGGATGCCCCGAATATGGCAAATAATAATGATCAGGCTTATCCCACGCATTGCGCCAAAACAAGATCCAACCTAACTCATATTTGCTTATGATTGGATAAACAATATCCGTGAAATATTTTGTATCCCAGATTGATTCCTCGCCTGTTTCCCCTACAATCGGCAACTTACCAGATTGCGCCGCATATTCTGAGACGATTTGTACATTCCGCTCAAAATCCACTTTGTATTGCTCCACATTTTCGGACGTACGACCTTTCAAATAATGATCAAAGCCCACAATATCCACATAAGCATCTCCAGGATAGCGTTCCAAATAATGCGACTTGCTCTGCGTATTAGAAGAAGAATAAGCATAAAGCAAGTTATGAACACCCTTAACTTTGCGCAAATAGTCACTTGTCATCATCCACAATTGTTTGTATTCTTCCGGCGTTGCCTGCTTGCTTCCCCACCAAAACCAATCCCCTGTATGCTCATGATACATACGGAATATCACTGGAATAAGTTGGCCATTATCATCCCTCAAATCTAAGAAGAAGTCTCCCAAACGATTTAACCACGCCAAATAATCTTGATGCAGACTTCCGCCTAAAAGAATAGCGCGAACAACTGTATCCTGCTTGCAATCCCATGTGGAATTTCCTGTTGCGATATTATCCGCATGCCAACTAAAGGTAGAAATTCCTCCTCTTGCATAATGTTCACGGACATGCCTTTTAATCTGTTCAAAATATACAGAATCAAGACTATAAGGCACATCATGTTCAATATGTCCTAGTTCAAAACCCATCACCGCTGGATAATCTCCTGTGATCGTTTTAACATCAGAACCTCCCTCTATTCCATACCAACCATGCCCATATAATGGATCATCCTGATGCCCCAGCATAATACCTTTTTCCATCAAGTCAAACAAACGATGATACAAAGCGACTGTTTCAGGAGTTGCTTCAGAATCGATTGGCATTCTTTTCACAACAGATTCCCCGCATGAAGCAAACACAAATATTATAATGCTTGTGGTCAATGCATTTTTCATATTATCACAATAACTTTCAACGATTAAACTTCTGCCATAATATTATCTTCTATTAGGACTTTTTCCTTCTCGTACGAAAGATTCTTATCTATCAAATCGCACAATCTTTGAACTGAAGCAGCAGAACGTAAACCGTCTGGCTTCGTATTAAGACAATAATCCAACAAACGTTCTACAGAGGAAACCGCAACATGCATCCGGGTATCACTCGATGCATAGTAGATAAAAACAGTCCCATCATCATCCATAATCCAACCATTACAAAACAACACATTGGAAACATCCCCTACACGCTCCCACCCCTGTGGCGACATAAAATACCCCGCCGGTTCCGCAATCAATCTGTCAGGATGTTCTAAGCCAGTCAAATACAAATACAAGACATATCGCAAACCTGCAGCGCAACCCCGCACGCCATGAGCCATATGCAACCAGCCTTTGGATGTTTTTAACGGATGAGGCCCCTCCCCGTTCTTTAATTCCTTTATAGTATGGTAATGCCTAAAATTTATCACTTTCTCATCGCGTATTTCTGCATGTTCCATGCTATCCACCAACGCCCAACCTATGCCCCCACCAGAGCCGGCATCAATGAAGCCATCTTGAGGACGGGTATATAACGCATATTTCCCATCTACAAATTCAGGATGCAACACCACATTGCGTTGTTGATGCTTTGATTTAATGTCCGGCAAACGCTCCCAATTCCTCAGATCCTTCGAACGCACAACACCTGCAGAAGCCACAGCTGATGACATATCCCCCCGAGAAGCATCGGGATCTTTTCTCTCCGTACAAAAAACGCCATACACCCATCCATCCTGATGCAACGTCAAGCGCATATCATAAACATTCACATCAGGCGCATCTGTCTCTGGTATCGCTATCGGATAACCAACAAAACGGAAATGGTCTATACCATTCGGGCTTTCAGCCAAAGCGAAAAAAGACTTCCGATCACTGCCCTCAACCCTAACCATCAAGACATATTTGCCATTCCATTTGATCGCGCCCGAATTAAATGTTGCATTAACCCCAAATCTTTCCATCAAGAACGGGTTATCTTTGGGATTCAAATCATATCTCCATTCCAAAGGTATATGCTCAGCTGTCAAAACCGGATATTTATAGCGCACATAAACGCCATTGCCCGGCGTGACAGGCTCATTTTTCATATTTAATAGAGCATCATACCTCTTTCTTATATCACTTAACCGTTGCTCAAACGCAAGATTCACTATATTATTCATATTGATATTATTATTCATTAGATGATTATATCATATTGCAAATTTACACCACAAAATATTTCGCCAAAAATACTATTTTAGCCAAGAATAACACTTTACAAACAAAAACCACATCAATTTGCCCCTATTCACGCATTGCCGAAAAAGCATAACTTCCCGAAAGTAAGAATAAAGAAAAGCCCCCTTCATGATGTGCCACTTGTTCAACACAATCTGATTTTTCCAACCTATCCCCGTTTACGCTCAATGAAGAAAAATAAGTTTCGGGCAACTCCAGAACAGCGGTAGTATTAGGTGGAACAACCACTCTCATGTCCAATTTCTTTTCTGACAATTTCCATTCTGAGACAATATTTCCATACAAAGACTCGTACTCAGACCTTACCCATTGAGGACCATCAGGAGTAATCCATGGTTCAATAACAAAATGCTTAAAACCAGCATCAGGTCGTCGAATGCCTCCTAATGCCTCAATAAACCAACTACCTACATATAAATAGGAACTATGCAAAGCCGATCCACGACATTCCCAATCCTCAAAAAAAGTTCCATTTCCACATTTAAGCATATAATTCCACCCTGGAAAACCTTCTTTTGTCACCATCTCATAAATAAGCTCATTATAATTATTATCCAATAAAGTATAAAACAAAAATGCGCCGGCTGTTATTCCACCCCAAAAATGCCCTTTCCGATTAACTTGGATTTCCTCTACTAAACGTCCCCATACCTTCTCCCTCAAAACTAATGGAGGCAAATCCACCATTAAAGCCATGGCCAAATAAGCAGGATAACCATTGACATAACTATTATCATCTGCATTATAAAAAGCCGTATGAACAGTTCCTCTTATCTCTGCAGATCTTTTCCTATAATCAATGGCCGCCTGATTTTCTCCTAATATCTCCGCAATGGAAGCTGCTATTTCCAAACTATATATCCAATGGCAATTATTAAAAAACAATGTTTCACGAGTATCCCCTAAAGCTTTCCCCTGACTTTCCATAGCTTTACGTTCTGGCCAAGACGATGGCCAAAGCCAATCTCCAAGAAAGCTCCATTTTCCTCCCCACCTCACCAACATATTATTTTCAGAATGTGTATCCACAAAAGAAAGCCACTTTTTAATAATCGGGAAACTTTCTTCTAAAATACGAATATCCCCGTATTGCCTATACATTTCCCAAGGCAATGTAATACAATATCCACTCCATGACGGTCCCCCACCACCTAGCATCGTAGGAGCCGTATAAGGGACATTACCATCTTCTTGCTGCACATCCCGCCAATCTTCCATCCATTTCGTATAAAATGCTCCTAAATCATAATTACCTAAAGCCATCCGTGTTGTTGCCAAAGCATCTCCACCATAGCCACGGCGCTCACGATGAGGGCAATCAACCACATAATTACCTATACTCAAATTCTCAAATGTCCACAAAGCCGTCTCATATATTTCATTCAGAAGAGGAATATCACATTCAAAATGGCCGGCACGATGATAATCTGGACGAATCATCCAACCCCGAATATCTTCCAACTTCGGCTCTGATCTCAATCCACTAATTTGCACCCAACGCCCTGTCATGTAATTAAAACGATTACAAAATTTTCCATGTCCCGTATTGCCAATTTTATAAATGCTATGAATGCCAAAAGTAATAGAATCCTTTTCACTTTCTGAAAACATAAAAACAACCGTATCTCCTGGATTTCCAGCAAATTGCATTTCAAACCATCCAGCATAATTGACTCCCATATCAACCCTATAAGTCCCGGATCTAATTTTACGAACAGACAACGGCTTTATTTCCTTCAACAAACGATTCGGCTGGGTTCTGTCTGCCGATACCATAACCTTAGGCCTGTAAACTTTGGCGAACATCCACTCTGAATCATCAAATTCCGGAGTATTCCATCCCGGATGCTCCAAAAAAGCATCGTAAAACTCACCACCAAAATGATGAGCATCCCAGTATCCAATCAAAGCATTAGGACTAGCATGCACCTTCCATGTTTCATCTGAGACAAGTCGCATTTTCTTATTTTCATGGAACGCGATTTCTGCTTGCACCAATGCCATTGGGATGGCTGGCTCTCCTACACGCTGATAAGCCGGGAATATTGACCAAGAAGTCCCCAACCACAGTGCTATGACATTCTTTCCCGGATTTAAAAAACGGGTAACATCATAGGACATATAGCGTGCGCGAATATTATGATCTGTCGCTGAAGGCGAAAGAACGGCATTTCCCACTTTCTCACCATTCACATATAATTCATGATAACCAATAGAAGCCACATAAATCATTGCATCTTGTATTTCCTCCTCCAGCACAAACACTTTGCGAAACCAAGGGTCTTGCATCTTATTATCAATTGGCTTCCAAGCAACATTTTGTTGTTCCATTAATGAACTTCCAATCCATTCAGCATCCCAATCATCAGGGAAAAGCCCCATTCGCCAAAATGAAGGCTCACTCCAATGTGACCAATTACCAGCCTCATCACGCACACGTACTTTCCAATAGCATATCTGATTTGAACGCAAAGTTCTTCCTTCATAAACTATATTAACCGACTCATCAGAAAAAACGCATCCGCTATCCCACAAATCCCCTTCATCCCTTTTCAACAAATCCAAAGAACTAGACACTAATATTTCATAAGCACTTTGCCTCATCCCATATACATTTCTACGAGACACCATGTTCCAACTCAAACGTGGTTGAAGCACATCAATTCCCATTGGAGATTTCAAATATTCACATCTCAAATTCCCGGGTTTGAAAAAAGTCAAAAGCCCTTGACTCACTACAAATGAAGGGAACAAGAAAAATAAAAAACATAAAAGTCCAAACTTAAATAGTAATTTTATCTGACCCATACAATTTTATTAATTACAACTTTACAAAAATAGTACACACAAAAGCACATGCTTAAATACTTTTTTATCAAACCATAATACTTTATCAGCAAAAAGAAAGAAATAAACCGATAACCCGATTCTTTCCTTCTCTCCCTGCAATGCCACGCAAAATAAACTTAAAATGCAAAGTTGGAGCAGATTATTCTGTCACTTTGTTCCTTTTTCACAAATTAAAAACTATCTTTGTGATAAAATCCATAGGCCAATGCTGCTATGAGACCTTTAAACAATATCAAAATGCTTATCAGCCAAGGGGATATCAACACCGCCCTGGAAGAATTGGACGCAATCATATCCTCCTGTCCCGACTCTTGTGATGAAGCATACTACCTGAGAGGAAACGCATTCCGCAAATTAGGAAATTGGCAGCAGGCATTGAACAATTACTTGGCTGCCATAGAAATCAATCCCGGCAGCCCCGCCCTGCAGGCAAAAAACATGCTCATGGATATACTGAACTTTTATAATAAAGATATGTACAACCAATAAACGTAATAACTATGGCTAAATTCAAAGGCGCAATTGTCGTGAACACGGAACGGTGCAAAGGATGCAACCTCTGCGTGGTTGCATGCCCGCTCCACGTATTATCCCTGACGAAAAAGGAAGTGAACATTAAAGGTTACAACTTCGCGCAACAGGTTTTGGAAGACACTTGTAACGGCTGCGCGTCATGCGCAACGGTTTGCCCCGACGGATGCATTTCCGTGTACAAAGTCAAAGTAGAAAATGCTTAATATCAAGAATTCATAATATCCAACGAATATGGCAGAAGAAATAGTATTAATGAAAGGAAACGAAGCCATCGCACATGCCGCCATCCGCTGCGGAGCAGATGGCTACTTCGGCTATCCTATCACTCCCCAATCCGAAGTTTTGGAAACACTTGCAGAACTGAAACCATGGGAAACAACCGGCATGGTCGTGTTGCAAGCCGAAAGCGAACTGGCCGCCATCAACATGGTGTATGGCGGCGCAGGCACCGGGAAAATGGTCATGACATCGTCCTCAAGCCCCGGAGTAAGCCTCAAACAAGAAGGCATTTCCTATATCGCCGGCGCAGAACTTCCCTGCCTCATTGTAAATGTCATGCGCGGAGGCCCAGGGCTTGGCACCATACAACCCAGCCAAGCAGATTATTTCCAGACCGTCAAAGGAGGGGGACATGGCGATTACCGGCTGATAGCACTCGCGCCCAATTCTGTGCAAGAAATGGCCGACTTCGTGGAATTAGGCTTTGAATTGGCATTCAAATACCGCAATCCTGCCATCATCCTTGCCGATGGCGTCATCGGGCAGATGATGGAAAAAGTAGTGCTGCCGCCACAAAAGCCCCGCCGCACAGAAGAAGAAATCATCCGGCAATGCCCATGGGCTGCCAACGGAAGAAACAAAGGACGGAAACCCAATATTATCACCTCATTAGAACTGAAACCCGATGTGATGGAGGCACGCAACATCCATCTGCAAGAAAAGTACAGGACGATTGAAGAAAACGAAGTACGCTACGAGGAAATTCATTGCGAAGATGCCGACTATCTGATTGTCGCATTCGGTTCCTGCTCACGCATCGCACAAAAAGCCATGGAAACAGCAAGGGAAGAAGGCATCAAGGTCGGCTTGCTCCGCCCCATCACACTATGGCCGTTCCCAAAGAAAATCATTGCTGAATATGCCGGGAAAGTGAAAGGAATGCTTTCTGTGGAACTCAACGCAGGACAAATGGTAGAAGACATCCGTCTGGCCGTCAACGGGAAAGTCAGAGTGGAACATTTCGGCCGCTTGGGTGGCATCGTCCCAGACCCTGATGAAGTGGTTCATGCAATCAAAGAAAAATTAATTAAATAATTGGATGGAAACGAATAAAATAAGGACCATACTGAATATTGTTTTCATCGTGCTGGCCGTTGTGTCCGTCATCCTCTATTTTGCAATGGACGATAAACACCCATTCTTATACGTGTGCGGCACAGCCTTAGCCGTGAAACTCATGGAATTCTTCATTCGATTCACCCGATAAACATAGGAGAAGAAATTATGACTAAAGAAGAAATTATAAGACCTGAGAACCTAGTTTACCAAAAGCCCACTTTGATGAACGATAATCCCATGCACTATTGCCCGGGATGCAGCCACGGCGTGGTACACAAACTGATTGCCGAAGTCATCGAGGAAATGGGATTGGAAGAAAAAGCTATCGGCGTTTCGCCCGTAGGCTGTGCCGTATTCATCTATAACTATTTAGACATCGATTGGGAAGAAGCAGCCCACGGACGGGCGCCAGCCGTAGCCACTGCCATGAAACGCTTGTGGCCGGACCGCTTGGTGTTCACCTATCAAGGCGATGGTGACTTGGCATGCATCGGCACTGCCGAAACCATCCATGCCTTGAACCGAGGAGAAAACATCACCATCATATTCATCAACAATGCCATTTACGGCATGACGGGAGGACAAATGGCACCCACCACGCTGGTCGGCATGAAAACATCCACCTGCCCTTACGGACGAGATGTGCATCTGCACGGCTACCCGTTGAAAATGACAGAAATTGCAGCGACTTTGGAAGGCACGGCCTACGTCACACGCCAATCCGTGCATAGCGTCCCCGCCATCAGGAAAGCCAAGAAGGCCATTCGGAAAGCATTCGAAAACTCCATGAACGGCAAAGGCTCCAACTTGGTGGAAATCGTGTCAACCTGCAATTCCGGATGGAAAATGTCGCCGGAAGCAGCCAACAAATGGATGGAAGAACACATGTTCCCGTTCTATCCGCTCGGTGATTTGAAAGACAAGCAATAACCCATTACAATGCAACAACCATGAAAGAAGAAATTATCATATCAGGTTTCGGAGGACAGGGCGTATTGTCCATGGGCAAGATATTGGCCTATTCCGGATTAATGGAAAACAAAGAAGTGACTTGGATGCCAGCATACGGCCCTGAGCAACGAGGAGGCACTGCCAATGTAACGGTAATCATCAGCGATGAGAAAATATCATCCCCCATCCTCAGTTCCTATGATGCCGCCATCATCCTGAACCAGCCTTCCCTAGAAAAGTTTGAAAGCAAAGTGAAACCCGGAGGCATCCTTATTTATGACGGCTACGGCATCATCCATCCTCCCACCCGGAAAGACATACAAATCTACCGCATCGATGCCATGGATGCCGCCAACGAAATGAACAACTCAAAAGCGTTCAATATGATTGTATTAGGAGGGTTGCTGAAAGTGCAACCTATTGTTAACATAGACAGTGTCATGAAAGGTTTGAAGAAAACGTTGCCTGAACGCCATCACCATTTGTTGCCCATGAATGAAGCGGCTATTCTGAAAGGAATGGAAATCATTCATTTGCAATGACATAATAGCTCAAATTGCATTAAAAATCCTTTGCAAACCCTGCAAAGGATTTTTTTATTGTATATTTGCGCAGATTTATGAAAAAGCAATTCATCATATACATCTGCCTGCTCCTCCTAGCAGGATACGGGTTTCCGGATGCCATCTCCGCACAAAACATTGACCGCCTCATGGAAAGAGATTCCGAGATGGGGAACAATAGTTTTAGCGACCGGGACATGGACAGGATGAGCGAAGACTCTACGGAAACAGAAATTGATGTAAGTTCCATCCCCATCGAACTGCACATGTGGAACATCGACACACGATTAGGCAACCGGAAAGAAACGCCGGTTGACACGCTTTTTCATCACTTCCAGAACAGTAATCTGTCCGATGGATATAACGGTGAATACAACTTCCTAGGCAATATGGGAGCGCCAAGGGAATCACGCATCTTCTTTAACCGCACACCTTCCACACAACAATTTTTCACCGACCCATATTCTGCCTTCATTCTTCCGCTCAACAAAGTGATGTTCACCAACACCAAGTCACCTTTCACGAACCTCACTTACCACAAGTCCGGCAACAACCGGGACGGTGAAGACCGCTTCAAGGCCTATTTTTCAGTGAACGTCAACAAGAAGTTAGGCATCGGCTTCTCATTCGACTACCTGTACGGGAGGGGGAAATACGCAAGCCAGTCCACAGCTTTCTTCAACGGCAGCCTGTTCGGAAGCTACAACAGCGACCACTACAACCTTCACCTTGCCATGAGCTTCAACAAGCTGAAAATGGCAGAAAACGGAGGAATCGTTGATGACCGCTACATCACCGACCCTTTGGACATGGCCGGAGGAAGAACGAATTACCAGCCATCAGACATCCTGACCAACCTGACGGAAACGTGGAACCGCAACAAAGGATTCGACATCCTGCTGACCCACCGCTATAATTTAGGCTTCGAGCAGGAGGCAGAAAACGAAAAAGCAAACAAAGGGGAAAAATTTGTCCCCGTCACAAGTTTCATACACACCTTTCAAATCACCAAAAACGAACGGAAGTTCATCTCTCGCGATGACCCGGAAGACCTATACGTAAACAACTATTTCCATAGGAGTTCCACGGAAGATGTCACCCAAAGCCTTTCCGTCAAAAACACCATCGGCATCTCCATCCGCGAAGGTTTCAGCACGTGGGCCAAAGCCGGACTTACCGGTTTCCTCACCCATGAGTTCCGGCGTTTCGAGCTTGCCGACACGTTGAGCCGTGGGTTCATCATACCCGAAAGGTCATACAAAGAAAACGTCCTGTCCGTCGGGGGAGAGTTCGCCAAAAGAGAAGGAAAGCTGCTGCATTACAACGTGACGGGCGAAGTGGCTTTATTAGGCGAAGATGCCGGGCAATTTGAAGTGGACGGGAAAATGGACTTGAATTTCCGCCTGCTCAAAGACACCATCCGATTGGATGCGCACGCCTATGTGAAAAGCCTGCACCCCGGATTCTATTACCGCCATTTCCATTCCAACTTTTATTGGTGGGACAACAACCATTTGGCCAAAGAATACCGCATGCGGGCGGAAGGGAAACTGGCAGTCAAACGCTGGCGCACCCAACTCATGGCTGGATTCGAGAACATAAAGAACTACACTTACTTTGCCAATGCAGACGAAGCGTTCATCGGCAGCAACAATACGACACGTTATCGTAACAATCTGCAAGTAAAGCAAGCCGCCCAAAACATCCAAGTGTTTTCAGCCACCCTGAAACAGGACTTCAAATTAGGCATCTTCCATTTGGACAATGAAATCACGTACCAAAAATCAAGCGACAACACCGTCCTGCCTTTACCAGAACTGAACTTGTACCACAACCTCTACATCAGCGCCAAATTGGCGAAAAAAGTATTGAGCGTGGAATTGGGTGCCGACATGCGTTACTTCACAAAATACCATGCACCCGGATATTCACCCGTCATCGGGCAGTTCTGCACGCAGAATCCACAGGAACTCATTGAAATAGGAGGCTATCCGCTCATCAATGTTTACCTGAACTTGCATCTGAAACGCACGCGCATTTATGTCATGATGTACCACGTCAACCAAGGGATGGGGAATTCCAATTACTTCTTGGCGCCCCACTATCCGCTCAACCCGCGCATGTTCAAGTTTGGCATTTCATGGAACTTCTTTGACTGACACCATCATGATGAAACGACACACCCTGCACATCATTTATTCCCTCGCCATTGTCATTGCAGCCATCTGCATTGCCTTGTTGCTCCCAAACCAGGAAGCCCCTCAAGAAATGCCTTTCCCGCAAAGGGATTACAAAGAAATAAAAAGCGACGGGATATTGAATGTAGTGACTGAATACAACACCTTGGGATACTATGCAGAAAAAGACACCATCGCCGGTTTCCAATATGAACTCATCCAAGCCTTTGCCAACAGCAAAGGGCTGCGTGCAAACATCCGACCCGTGATGGATTTTGAAGAACGGACAAAAGGGCTGAATGAAGGAATCTTTGACCTCATTGCCTGCAATCTGCTTGCCACCAGCGAACTGAAAGACACCATTGCCCTGACCCACCCCATCCTTTTGAGCAAAGACATCCTCGTGCAAAGAAAGAAAAACGGGAACGACTCCACATTCATCGCCAACCAGCTTGCATTGGCACACGAAACAATCCATGTCGCCAAAGGCTCGCCCACCTTGCTCCGCCTGCGCAACCTAAGCCATGAAATAGGAGACACAATCTATGTGAATGAAATAGACAAATACGGGCCTGAGCAATTGGTGGCCTTGGTGGCGCATGGCGACATCGACTATGCCGTATGCGATGAGAAGATTGCCCATGCCCTTGCCGACTCGTTGCCGCAATTAGACCTCACAACCGACATCAGCTTCACCCAATTTTACGCATGGGGTGTAAGGAAACAATCCACCGAACTGCTGGATTCCTTGAATGCATGGCTGGATTCCTTCCTGCACACCGAGGCTTACAACCGCCTTTACCGCAAATACTACCGCAAATAAGGGAAGGGACACCGAAAGCCAGCATCGGCACGCCATGCATGAAAACAAATCACGCCGTTTCTGTCAAACGCTCTTTGCGGCACGTTTCCGCACTGCCGTATTGGAATGCGCTGAACACAACCATCACCGCCATAGAGAAATAAACGGCACAAACCGCGATGAAAGAAAACACAAACACCAGAACAGGGAAAAATGAGGGCAATTCCCCGGAAGCGGATGAGACCGATGCGCCAAAAGCCAAGCTGCTCAAAACGAAGGGCAAAGCAAAAACCACCTGCACCCACACGGCTACTCCCAAGGAAACCAGTGCAACAGCCAGCAAAGTACCCCAAGTAGAGAAACCCAGACGGAAAGATTTGGCAAGGGCTTTCCCGAAAGACACATCCTCCCACACGTATATGTTCATCATATAACCCCACAAGGGCAACAAGCATACAACCAAAACAGGCACTGACGCAAACAAGGTGTAAACCGACCATCGGCAAAGCAAGAAGACAACCGCCGCGCACAATGCCAGCACCACCAGGATGAACAGGCCTGACACGGACACGCGCTTCAATTCAGGAGCCACCCATCTTCCCACTTCCTTCAAGGAAAAAGCCGGCAATGCGCCGTCCTGCGAGAAACGTTTCAGAAAGGCATAAATGAGGGCAGTGAAGCAGAAGTATCCCGCTATGCAGAAAAGGCACGACACAATGCCCGCCCACAAAACACCCGTACTTTCAAAAACGGCCATGCTCCGCAACAGCCCATACAGCGCAGACACGAGCGCAACAGGCAGCAACAACGCAACGCCCCACTTCAGAAGCTGCAGCAAATTGTCGCTCAAAAACTTGAATGACACAGAGATGCATCCTAACAAAGATCTCGACTTGAAGAAAGCACCAGAAACACTTCCTGCCATATTATACCTGCTTTAAATATACATTAATACATCCAACGGCATCAAAGGTAGCCTTTTTTTAATATATTTGCAGTTCAGGAAAACATTATTTATAATAAGATAAAAAACAATGATAAAATGGGGTTTCATCGGATGCGGGAACGTCACCGAAAAGAAAAGCGGCCCAGCTTTTTCCGAAGTGGAAGGTTCTATGGTCATCGCCGTAATGAGCCGGGATGAAAAAAAAGTGAAAGAATATGCCGCACGCCACCACATACCCAAATGGTACACGGATGCACAGGAACTGATTGACGACCCGGACGTGAATGCCATCTATATTGCCACACCGCCTTCCTCGCACGCCACCTTTGCCATCATGTCCATGAAAGCTGGCAAACCGGTGTACATTGAAAAGCCGATGGCCAGCAGCTATGAAGACTGCATCCGCATCAACCGCATCTCCAAAGAAACGGGCGTTCCCTGTTTTGTGGCCTATTACCGCCGTTACCTGCCTTATTTCATGAAAGTAAAGGAACTGGTTGAACGAGGCGAGATAGGACATATCATCAACCTGCAAATCCGCTTCGCGCAACCGCCCCAAGATTTGGATTACAATCGCGAGAACCTGCCATGGCGCGTACAGCCGGACATTGCCGGAGGCGGCTATTTCTACGACCTTGCCCCCCACCAATTGGACATCTTGCAGGACATCTTCGGCCCCATCCTTGAGGCAGAAGGCGTAAAGACCAACCGGGGAGGGCTTTATGCTGCCGAAGATTCTGTCAGCGCATGCTTCAAGTTCGCTTCCGGCTTGGTGGGTTCCGGCTCATGGTGCTTTGTCGCCCATGAATCTGCCAAAGAAGACCGCATCGAAATCATTGGCGACAACGGCATGATTTGCTTTTCCACTTTTACGTTCGACCCCATTGCCCTGCATTCCATACGCGGGCGGGAAGAAATCCTGCCGCCTAACCCCGAACACGTGCAGCGTCCTTTGATACAAGCGGTCATCGACCATCTGTCAGGGAAATCCATCTGCACCTGCGATGGCGTCAGCGCCACACCCACCAACTGGGTGATGGATCGTATCTTAGGGAAGATTTAAAGCCTGCCTCCATGCAAAAAAGCCCGGAATGACATTCCATCACCCGGGCTTATGCAAGCTGCTTCGCTTATCAGTTGGCCAAAACACGGCTCATCATAGCCTCGCTGGCAGCCAACTTCCCTTGTTCGTCCAAGGTCACATTGAGCGTAGTGCCGTCAGCCATGTAAAGGTCTGCCGTCCCGTTGCCGTTCATCTTCAAGAGCGGCATGCATTCTTCATCGGCCACCACATTCCATGTCTGGGTTGCTTCATCAAACAGCAATTCCATGCTGGCCGTTTCTCCCTCTTTGGAGATGGAATAACCATTCTCAAGCGTGGTCACCACATAGTTGCCATTCTCGCCTTTTACCGTTTTCACGGCACCCACATCAGCCAAAGGATTCGAGCCGCTCCAAAACTCAATGGAATTAAGCACAATGATGTCTGCAAAATAACAAATCTCGTAGGCTGGGATGATGTGCAAGGCCAAGAACACCAGTTCATTCACGAATTTGTTTCCAGAAACGCCTGAATTCCAATCTTTCAACGTGTTGAACAATCCAAAAGAACCGATGCACGAACTGAACAGGATGCTGCCGCTCAAAGCCAAGGCTGCAACCCATGAAAATTTGTTCTTTTTCATAATACTCTGTTTTTAAAATGTTGTTATCTGTGTGCAAATATAAAATTTATTCTGTTAGAATGGTCGTTCTTCATTCAATTATTCTTTCCTTCACCGTTGTTTTTATCCCATCTGGCTGCAAATGTGTCCCATTCCGTCCATCCTCTCCTGAAAGGCAACGGAAAACGGAGATGTCCCAGCAATCTTGTTTTTCCACCAGTTTGCATTATCTTTGCGCAGATATTCAACCTTTATTTATCCCCCATGGAGAAAAAAAGCATACACGAAGAAGCTGAAGTCAAGGAATTAGTTAATTGGTTCAAAGAAAGGGAACTTCCCAAGGAATACCAGTTGGACGACGCCACCCGTTTCCCGGATTTTCCCCGGACGGTAGAAACCTTGTGCGAACAAGCGTTGCTGTATTACAAAAATCCCACATTCACCAACACGGTGCGCATGCTGTGCCACTTAAAAGAAAAGCTGTGTGAGGACGGGAAAACCAACTGAACCTACCGGGCCTCCTCGATGAGAGCCCGCATGCCTTTTATCTTTTCACGGCGCACAAGGGAGAGGGTTTGCTCCAGCTTCCTCCTGCGCACCGCCACAAACGTGTAATAGTCACGCACGTCAATGCCACCTACGTCATCACGATCCAATTGCGCGATCTTGTAAAGGAAACCGGCCACATCGGCACGGCTTATCCTGTCTTTCTTTCCTTTCCCTATATATAACGTGACCCATTCCGGGGGAGCCGGCTTGCTGAATGCCCCTTCCAACGGAAGTTCTTCCAACCCCGCGCTTGCATATGCAGGGACATTTTCCTCCGGCCCGATGATGAGATAAGCTTCTCCCGATGCATTCCAGCGGGCGGCACGGCCATTACGATGCAAAAACACATCCCCATCCATCGGGAGATGGTAATGCACAATGCATTCCACTGCCGGGATATCCAAACCGCGCGATGCCAAATCCGTAGCCACAAAGACATGGCAACTGCCGTTGCGGAATTTGTAAAGCGCACGTTCCCGGTCCTTCTGCTCCATGCCGCCATGAAAGATGCCATTTTCTATGCCCTTTGCCGCAAGATACCCCCCGATGCGTTCCACAGCCTCGCGGTAATTGGCGAATACCATTGCCGGACGGTTGCCTATATGGCAAAGAAGCCGGTACAAGGTTTCCAGCTTGTCGCGTTCAGGCGCGCATACTTTCATCATCCGGACACGTGATGCCGCCTCATGACGCTCCAGGAAATTCAGTTTGCAAGGATGTTCCAAACGGGCAAAACGTGGAATTTCTTCCGAATCAGTGGCAGAAAGGAACACACGCCTGTCCAAATGATGCAGGGAAGCAAGAATGGCCGACATATCTTCATGGAAGCCCAATTCCAACACCTTGTCGAACTCATCGACCACCAACGTCCGCACTTGCTCCGTGCGGATGACGCCCTGACGGATGTGGTCAAGCAAACGCCCGGGGGTCCCCACCACTACGGACGGGCAACGGCCGGCCAACTGCTTCCTTTCCTCCGCCGAGGAATGGCCTCCATAGCAACAGCAGGCCGTATGCCCTATCCCCATGGCCGTGAAGACAGCCGCCGTCTGTTGCGCCAATTCACGCGATGGGGCGATGACCAGACATTGGATGTTTCCGGCACCCGGATCCAACCAGCGGAGCAGGGGCAAAAGGAACGCCAAAGTCTTTCCCGTCCCCGTAGGAGAAAGCAATAGGATGTCACGCTTGCCGCCTGCCGCCTCCAGCATGGCTTCCTGCATCGGTGCCAGCGCTTGGATGCCCAGATTCTGCATCGCCCGGGCAATCCTGTCTTCATGTGTTTCCTTCATCATCTGCACTATCAAAAACTCTTCCCGATAAAACCACAAATTTTATCCAGTAAAATTCAAAATTTTACCTGAAAAACAAATGTTTTTTCCCAATAAAATTCCAAACTTTTCCCACATAAAAAAAGAGGAACGCATTTATCAAAAACACATTCCTCAAAAACGTAACATTATATTACGATGAACTGATTACTGATTCGTTTCTTCAGCAATTACTTCAAAAGGCAACTCCACAGCCACTTCCTTATGCAACTTGACCGTTGCCACATAAGAACCGACTTCTTTCACGGCATCCTTGATGTAGATAATCTTACGATCCACCTTATAGCCCAACTTTTCCAATTCTTCTGCAAGCTGGATGTTCCCCACAGAACCGAAAATCGTGCCTGTCGAGCTGACCTTCGTCGCAATCGTCAGTTTCACGCCTTTCAGTTTCTCTGCCAATTCTTCGGCATCTTTCTTGATTTTCTCCAATTTGTGGGCGCGTTGTTTCAACTCTTCCGCCAGCATTTTCTTGGCAGACGGGGAAGCGATGACAGCCTTCCCTGTCGGAATCAGGAAATTGCGGCCATAACCGGACTTCACATTCACAATGTCGTTCTTGTAACCCAAGTTAGCAATGTCTTCTTTCAATATAATTTCCATACAAGTTCCTCCTTTATTTCATCATATCCGTTACAAATGGGAGCAATGCCAAATGGCGGGCCCGTTTTACTGCCTGTGCCACACGGCGTTGATACTTCAATGAAGTACCCGTAATACGACGAGGAAGAATTTTCCCCTGCTCATTCAAAAACTTCTTCAGGAACTCAGGATCCTTGTAATCGATGTATTTAATGCCATTCTTCTTGAAACGGCAATATTTTTTCTTCTTGGTGTCCACCGAAGGCGGGGTCAAATATCTGATTTCGGATTGATTCTGCTGTGCCATATTAATTTTCCTCCTTTTTAGTTGATTTTAAACTTCTTCTTTTCGCTGCGTATTCAATCGCATATTTGTCCATTCTGAAAGTCAGGAAACGGATTACACGTTCATCACGGCGGTAGTTCAGTTCCAGTTTCTCCACCACTGCCGGATTGGCCTTGAACTCAATCAACTGATAAAAGCCGGTTGACTTTTTCTGGATAGGATAGGCTAGCTTTTTCAAACCCCAATTTTCTTCATTGATAATCTCAGCGCCTTCAGCCTGAAGAATACCTTTGAATTTCTCTACCGCTTCCTTCATCTGCACATCAGACAAAACGGGAGTCAAAATGAAAACGGTTTCATACTGATTCATATTCCAATAATTAAAATTTAAATTTTTCAAATACGGGCGCAAAGGTAAGGCTTTTCTTTCAACCGGCAAAACTTTGATACAAAAAACTGATTCAATATTTGGCAGATATCCACCAAGAAACGTATCTTTGCAGGACACCAATACGAGCATCAAGCCAATGATTGAACAATTCCAGTTTGACATCCAGCTAATTTTTGCCATACTCAACGGCAAAGTATCGGCCGCCATTAACCGGAAACTCTATCGGAACCTCCGGGCTTTAGACATTACGCCCGAACAATGGACCGTACTTCTCTCGCTATGGAAACAAGACGGCGTGACGCAACAGGACTTATGCAACGCTACTTTCAAGGACAAGCCCAGCATGACCCGGCTGTTGGACAACATGGAGCGCCAGCACTTGGTGGTACGCATCTCCGACAAAAAGGACAAACGCATCAACCTGATACATCTGACCAAAACGGGGAGGGAAATGGAAAACCGCGCTAACCCGATCGTGGAACAGACCTTGCGGGAAGCCTTGAAGGGCATCTCCTTAGACGAACTGAAAATAGGACAGGAAGTGCTGAAAAAGATATTCCTCAACACCAAAGACTGAACCGGCAAAAGATTCGGCGAGCAACAATCCGGCAATAATTAGCCTTGGTAATGCTTTTTTTACTCAAATAATTTCGCCCGTTAAAGAATTATGCTTTAATTTGTGCCAAGAATTGAATATATCACTAAAAAGCATACACACATGAAAAGTTTATTGAAAAATTTGGGATTGATTCTTATTTTAATCGGAGCTATCATCCTGATTGCATGTTTCTTCACAGGCAATGTCAACAACAATACGATTTTGGGCAGCTCCATGTTGCTGATTGTAGTAGGCTTATTGGCATACATCATCATCAACAAAAGAATCACAGATTAACCCTTTGCAACAATAAAAAAGGCCGTCGCCCGATGGGCGACGGCCTTTTTTGTTCCTTCCCGGCCACCTCGTCAATCCACATCAGGCGTAATCAATTTGTACCCTTTCCCGTGGATATTGATAATTTCAATGGAATCATCTTCTTTCAAATGCTTGCGCAACTTCGTGATATACACGTCCATGCTGCGGGCATTGAAATAGTTGTCATCAATCCAAATCGTCTTCAAGGCAAAATCACGTTGCAATATTTCATTGGCATGCGCACATAACAGCCCTAACAATTCTGACTCTTTCGTAGTAAGCTTCGTCTGCTTGCCATCAATCGAAAGAATCTGCTTTTGGGTGTCAAACGTGAAACGCCCGATTTTATAGACGCTGCTTTCCTTGTTCTTCTTGCCGCGCACACGACGCAAGATGGCTTCAATACGGAACACCAGTTCCTCCATGCTGAAAGGTTTCGTGATATAGTCGTCAGCACCAATCTTAAAGCCTTCCAATATGTCTTCTTTCAGCGTTTTTGCCGTAAGGAAAATAATTGGTATCTCAGCATTTGAGGAACGGATTTCCTGAGCCAAAGTGAAACCATCCTTTTTCGGCATCATGACATCCAGCACGCACAAATCATATTTGTTCTTCAAGAAAGCCTTGAATCCGGCCTCGCCGTCAGGATACAATTCGGCCGCATAGCCCTTTGCCTGCAAGTATTCCCTTAACAGCATTCCTAAGTTCTCATCATCTTCACACAATAAAATACGCAATTTCTCGTCCATAATCACTAATTATTAAATAAAGGTAATACAATTACAAATTTCGTCCCCACATTCAAGTCGCTCTCTGCACGTATCGTGCCTTTATGGTCCTGAATGATTTTTTTCACATAAGCCAATCCCAAGCCAAACCCTTTCACATCATGCAGATTCCCTGTATGCACGCGATAGAACTTGTCAAAGATCTTTTTCAGGTTTTCCTTTTTGATGCCGATTCCGTTGTCCTGTATCGAAATGTAAAGTTTTTCGTTCTCATTCCAAGTGGAAACCGTCAGCAGCAAGTCTTGGTCTGCTTTCTTGTATTTCACGGCATTGTCCATCAGATTGAATATCACATTCGTGAAATGCATCTCATCCACAAACACATCCGGATTCGTTGCCCGCAGTTCCGACACAATCCTCCCATTGTATTTCTCCACTTTCAAGGCGAAGGTATTGATAACCCCGGCAATCAGTTCGTTGGCATCCACTTTCTTCTTGTTCAACGTTGTTTTCTGCCGTTCAAACATCGACATCTGCAGCACTTTCTCCACCAAGAACCTCAAACGCTTCGTCTCATCATTAATGACACCGGACACATGCTGGAACATCTGTGGCGATTTTGCCACAGCAGGGTCTTTCAACATCTGTGCCGCCAAGGAAATCGTGGAAATCGGCGTCTTGAATTCATGGGTCATGTTATTGACAAAATCATTCTTAATCTCGCTCAGTTTCTTCTGCCGGAACACACTGTATATTGTAAAGACAAAGGTAATCAGCAATACGACCGTGAAAATCAACGAAGGAATCATGAACCGCACCGAACTGAAAATATAGTTGTCCAATGTCGGGAAATGCACTTTCAGCACTCCCATCTTTGCCGGAGGGTCATTCTGGAACAAAATCCTTGCATAAGCCGCTTCTTTCCCGTCCTCGTCAAAATCAGGACAACGGTACACTTCGCGCCCGTCTTTGTCCAAAACCTGAAAATGATAAGCAATGTCAATGCCGTTGTTGAACAAAGCCGTCTTCAGGTATTGGTCCAAATGCTTGAAATTAACCCTTTCATCCAAAGGCTTGTCACTGGCTGTGTACAATATATTATAAACCACCTCATCCAACAATGCCCTTTGATACAGATAACGCGTTTTCACAATCTCCTGCAAAGACCTGGATGTCTTAGGTATCGTATTATTGCCATGCTTGCGGGAAATCATGGCTTTCGCCGAACCCGAGGGATTGGCCGTAATGGTCTTCAACTCAAACGATGAATACAATGATCCGTCTTTCCCAGTCGTTACCGAATAGTGCCGCGTATGCTGCACGACATCGCCATCAAAAGAAGAACCCTTCATCTGCTCATAGGCAATTGCCGCCTGCTCCGTCCTCTCCACATCTTTCTTCAAGTATTCCAATGTCTCGTCATACTCCAAGTTCCTCGATGCCTCAAACAGACTGCGTTTGACGGATTCATCAAACTGCTCCTTGCGCATCTTGACCATCTCTTCAATATAGCTCACCTGAAGATAAAGCAAGCTCAGGAAAGACAGCCCCATGATTATCCCTAATATCCAAATCGTAGATTTTTTCATACCCCAAAATTAACACAGTTAAATCAGGATGTCTAACAATTTAATTGGATTTAACCCGCAATTTCTCAAAATTAACTTAATGCATTTTTCTGCATGACAGAATAAAAACCATATCAAAACATCATCGGGCAAGAATATTAAAATAATGCAAATTTAATTAGCCAATGTACACACGCATCTGCTTTTAGGCATTGTTAAACCTTGCCATGCATGCGGATATATCCAGAAAAGAAAGACGAACCGACCCCACAATGGCACGTTCCATGCCCTTGCCAGCCGGTTCGCCTTTATTGGATGCAACTACAAATTATTCGTCTTTCGCTTCTTTCGCCTCAAATTCCTTAATTAACTTTTCTTGGATATCAGAAGGCACCAGTTCATAGTTTGCAAAATTCATAATAAACGAAGCGCGGCCTCCCGTCAACGAACTCAAAGAAGTGGAGTAAGACGACATTTCTTTCAGAGGAACCTTTGCCATCAATTTCTCATAACCGCTTTCGCTGCTCATGCCCATGATAAGCGCCCGCCGTCCTTGCAAATCGCTCATCACATCCCCCATCTTGTCGCTCGGCACAAAAACTTCCACATCATAAATCGGTTCCAAAATCTTCGGGCCCGCATTCTTGAACGCTTCACTGAAAGCATTCCGGCCTGCCAGCATGAAAGATATTTCATTGGAATCCACAGGATGCATCTTCCCATCATACACAATCACACGGACATCCCGTGCATATGACCCCGTCAAAGGTCCTTGCTCCATGCGGCTCATGATGCCTTTCAAAATAGCCGGCATGAAGCGCGCGTCAATCGCACCGCCTACCACGCTATTCACAAACACCAACTTCCCGCCCCATTCCAAAGGAACTTCTTCCGTGGATTTCGGGGTGATTTTATATTCCTGGCCATTAAACTTATAGCTTTCCGGTGCAGGCATCCCTTCATAATAAGGCTCCACGATCAAATGGACTTCACCAAACTGGCCGGCGCCACCCGATTGTTTCTTATGCCGGTAATCCGCACGTGCAGCTTTCGTGATGGTCTCGCGATAAGGGATCTTCGGCTCTTCATATTTCACCTGAAGTTTCTCATTGTTTTCCAACCGCCATTTCAAAGTGCGCAAATGGAACTCTCCCTGCCCATGCACGATGGTTTGCTTCAATTCTTTCGACTGCTCGATGACCCATGTGGGATCTTCTTCGCGCATGCGGTTCAGAATCACCATCATCTTCTCCGTGTCCGCTTCATTCAACGGCCGGATGGCACGTGAATATTTTGAATTAGGATACTTGATGAAATTGAAACGGTTCTCGGCGCCCTTGCCATTCAGCGTGTTGCCTGTTCTCACATCTTTCAGTTTCACCGTGCAACCAATGTCACCTGCACATAATCCATCCACCTTGATACGGTTTGCTCCCGCGCAGACAAACAACTGCGCCATGCGTTCCTTTGACCCCCTGTCGGCATTCGTCAGATCGTCCCCTTCATGCACTGTGCCGCTCATCACTTTGAAATACTGCACCTCGCCGATATGCGGTTCCACCGAAGTCTTAAAGAAATACAACGATACAGGACCATTGGAATCAGGTGCCACCACATCGCCATTTGCATTATGCACTTGCGGCATCTCTGATACAAAAGGAACGACATTCCCCAAAAATTCCATCAAACGGCGAACGCCCATGTCCTTGCCGGCGCAAACGCAAAAGACCGGGAACATGCCACGGGCAGCCAGCCCTTTGCGGATGCCTTCGCGCATTTCGTCCTCTGTCAGTGAATCTTGTTCAAAGAATTTTTCCATCAAGCCTTCATCATTCTCCGCTGCGGCTTCCACCAATGCCTTGTGCCACTCCATGGCTTTATCCATTTCTTCTGCCGGGATGTCTTCTATAATCGGGGCGCCACCTTCCGGCTTCCATGAATATTTCTTCATCAACAGGACATCGATAAGGGCATTGAAGTCCGGGCCTGTGGCCAAAGGATACTGTATCGGAACCACCTTCGAGCCATAAGCCTCACGCAACTGTTCCAAGATATTGTCATAGTCACATTTTTCATTATCCAATTGGTTGACCAGGAAAATCACCGGTTTGCCCAATTTGTCCGTATAACGGAAGTTGTTCTGCGTGCCGACTTCCACGCCATATTGGCCATTCAGCAAAATAATGGCGGTATCGGTCACATTCATGGCCGTCACTGCTCCTCCGACAAAATCATCAGAACCCGGGCAATCGATTATATTTAATTTCTTTCCATTCCATTCCACATGGAAAACGGTGGAAAACACAGAATAACCATATTCTTGCTCCACCGGGAAATAATCACTGACGGTATTTTTTGCGGCTACAGAACCGCGACGTTTGATAACTCCACTCTCGAAAAGCATCGCTTCAGCGAGAGTGGTTTTTCCAGAGCCAGAACTACCCAACAAGGCTATGTTCTTGATTTCATTAGTCTGATACACTTTCATGATACATAAGATTTAACATTGTGATGCACTCAAATGTGCATCTTTACTCATTCTTTAATTGTGAGGCGCAAATTAGAAATTTATATTGGTTAAAGCAACTTATTCCGCCCTGTTACTAAACAATGTTATTCAGCATGTCCGGCAACGAAAGCTTCGCAACAGCTTCTGAAAATCAACGCTATATCCCGAATCAACAGACATTAGCCATGGAAAATTCCTTTTCCTTTCCTACCTGCTGGCAAATCCATCCAGCCTTTGCACAAAAAAAATCCCCCGCAGATTGTTTCCAATCGCACGGAGGACTGCAGTCCATTCTTATTCCTATCTGCGAACCATCGCCCACACGCTCATTCCTTTGCCATGGCATGCACAATATCCATCACTTCTTTCCCCAAACGGTCAGCTGCCTCCCATGTCGATGCCTCTGAATAAACCCGGATAATCGGTTCTGTGTTGCTTTTCCTCAAATGGACCCATTTGTCTGCAAAATCAATCTTCACGCCATCCACATCATTGATTCGCTCTCCCCTGAACACATCTTTCACTTTCAAAAGGATGGCATCCACGTCTATGCCCGGCGTCAAGTCAATTCTATTCTTGGCGATGCAATAATCCGGATAAGTGGCACGCAGTTCGCTCACCTTCTTCCCTTCATGCGCCAAATGGCTCAGGAAAAGAGCAATGCCCACCAAGGCATCACGGCCATAATGGCAAGGAGGATAGATGATCCCGCCATTGCCTTCGCCGCCAATCACCGCACCAACTTCTTTCATTTTCTGCACCACATTCACTTCGCCCACGGCTGAGGCATAATAATGCCCGCCGTAACGTGCCGTCACATCACTCAATGCGCGTGTCGAGCTAAGGTTGGAAACCGTATTCCCCGGTGTATGTTTCAACACATAATCCGCCACCGTCACCAAAGTGTATTCCTCACCATACATTTGCCCGTTCTCGCAAATCATGGCCAAACGGTCCACATCCGGGTCAACGACAAAAGCCACATCCGCAACATTGTTTTTCATCAAGCCCATGATGTCGCCCAGATTCTTTTCCAAAGGTTCCGGGTTATGCCGGAAATCGCCGGTCGGATCGCAATACAACTTCTCCACATGCCGCACGCCCAAACGTTCCAAAAGCATCGGCAAAATAATGCCTCCCACGGAATTCACACAATCTATGGCTACGCGGAAACCAGCACTGCGGATGGCTTCCCTATCCACCAAGTCCAATGCCAGCACTTTTTCCACATGCTTCTCATTATAAGTAGAATCCTCCCGGTAATGGCCGATATGCTCAATGCCGGCATACACAAAGTCGCCGCTTTCAGCCATCTGCAAAACGGCATCACCGTCTGCAGCAGTCAGGAACTCCCCTTGATGGTTCAGCAATTTCAACGCGTTCCATTGCTTCGGGTTATGGCTCGCGGTCAGTATGATTCCGCCACACGCATTTTCCATCACTACGGCCAATTCTGTGGTCGGCGTAGAAGCCAAGCCTATGTCCACCACATCGAAACCCATGCCTAACAAAGTGCCGCAAACCACATCTTTCACCATTTCGCCTGAGATGCGGGCATCGCGCCCTACCACAATCTTATTGCTGCCGGCCGCCCCCGATTTCCTGCGGATGAAAGCGGCATAAGCTGAAGTGAACTTCACAATATCCAAAGGGTTCAACCCTTCGCCTGCACGGCCTCCTATCGTGCCGCGAATGCCTGATATGGATTTTATCAATGTCATTTCCTTCTCTGTTTTTCTACTTTATTTTGGAAACTGGAACGTCAGTTCATAATAACAAGGATAGATGCTGTTAATGGCATCCGACTGCCCGTTTTTCGCCGAAACAATCAACTTGATCCGCGTACGGTCGGCACCGCTGCTGCTCGACAGGCGCAGATAGTTCAACGGCATAAGCCATCCTGCCGGCACAGACGAGCCATATACGGCCTGCATCACACCATTCCCGATAAACTGCCCCAATATCGTGTTCGTGGTCTTCGTGTAACGGAACTCATCCGGCACGTATCCGGAATTTATGAAAGTGGAAAGCGTGTCGTCCGTGGCAAGATTCACTTCTGTAAAACGAACCAAGATGACATCATTCGTCTCCGCAAAGCGGGCATCTGCTTCCGAAGCCGCATGTTCCACGTGCATATAAACACCCTCACCCGCAAACTCCACATATTCATTTTCCAAAGTAGTGGAATCCTGGCTCTCAAATTGCGACATGGATATCGTCGTGATGTCATGCCGGTTCATAAAGTCCCTTATCATGTCCCGTTCTTCCTCCAGCAATTCAGCATAAGTCTTGTCATCATCACAACTCGGAAGAAACCAAACGGCAGACACAAGCAAGAAAAATAATACGCTAAGTTTTTTCATGATCATCAGTTGTTTGCACAAAAATAAAAATACCCGCCCAACCGGGCACATTGCCTTTCGCCCAATTATGTTTATATAACTATTTTTTAGCAGCCAGCAAAGGCTTGTACTTCTCCAGAGCTGTTTCAAACAATCGTTCCGCGTCCTGCATCGTTCCCCAAAACTCACCGCCGGAAGCATTCAGGTGGCCTCCTCCATTAAAGAACTCCGCCGCCAGCTTATTGCACGGGAAGTCACCAACCGAACGAAGGGAAACCTTAATCATCGCCTTTTCTGTATCCTCCCGCAGGAAACAGGAGAGACGGACGTTCTTTATGCTCAACGGGATATTCACAAAGCCTTCCGAGTCACCTTTTATATAATCGAACCGCGACTGCTCCTCTGCCGACAAAGATATCATGGCGGCATTGCAATCCTTATACACACGCAGTTTGGAATAAAGGATATATCCCATCAGGCGCATGCGGCTCTCCGAATAAGTATTATATACTTTGCGGTAAATTGCATCCTTGTCAATTCCTTTCGACAACAATTCGCTGATAATGAAATATATTTCTTGGTTATTCGAATTGTAAGTGAAGCCTCCCGTATCCGTCATCATACCGGTGTAAATGCACTCAGCCGCTTCCTTGGAAAGGTCTTCAAAATAGCCCATGCGGCATATCAGGCGGAACACCAGTTCAGACGTGGACGAAATCTCAGGGTGCGAAATGGTGATGCGGCAAAAATCATCCGGATTCAGGTGATGGTCAATCAGAATCTTGCGTCCTTGCGCTGCCTCCACGGAAGGTGCCAGCTTGTCAATGCGGCTCAATGCATTAAAGTCAAGGCAGCATATCACATCCGCCCGAGCAATCAACTTGTCGGCAAATTCCGTGTAACGGTCATACAACAGGATGTCTTTGCTGCCCGGCATCCATTTCAGGAAATCAGGGAAAGCATTCGGCACAATCACATGCGCATCCTTGCCTTGCGACTCCAAGAAATGCCATAACCCCAAGGAAGAACCTATCGCATCGCCATCAGGCGATACATGCGAAACAATCACAATATGATCCGCACGGTCAAACCATTTCGCGAAATGGTCTATTTTCGACTGGGCAATAATCTTTGTCAGCATACTTTATCTACTTTCACTCAAAAAAAATAATTCGCGCAAAATTACACATTTATATCATTCCCCCTTGAAAAAAGCCTCATATATTCACTAATAAAGCACCATCTTCGCCTAAAGAGGTGCATTCAAGATGCAATTCCCGGCATTCTTCCTGCAACTTGCGAAGGCGATAACGCCCCAACGACTTGTTCAACACCACTTGCTTCACCCGAAAAAGCTGCAGCAATTCTGCCAACGTCCCCCTGTAGCCCCGGCTTATATACAAATAATCAATCTCTAAAGGTGAACCGGCCACCTTGTTCCGCCAACGGTTGTCGGCAACCACACAAACCAACAACCCGCCAAAGCTGGTAATGCCATTTCGCGACCACAAGCAAGCATCTTCATAATCGCCCGACAGAAGTGTGGAATCCTCTATCCGATGCTTTTTCATAAAACCGGAAACCATATATTCCCGCTTTTCGTCCACCGCATCCGAAGGCAACTGCAAATAAGAAGACTGGCAGGAAGCCACATAATGAATCAATGGATAGGAGGAATTATAAAACACGACCAACGGCGACTGCACGGCCGGCAACGAACGCCGCACCGCATGAAAGGCAAGCAAACAGCAAACCATGCCTCCCCACACCCAATGCCGTACCCGCACCCATCGCAGGGAATGCAACAGAAACAAAGCCAAAAGCAAATAGCAGACCACCACGTCCACTTCATGAAAAGCCCAATCGTCCAACGAAGCAAAAGGCAGGGTTTCCACAAAGCGGGTTATCGCATTCAATGCTTTGACTTGCCAAACGGCCAGCAACGCCACAAGTTGCTGCAAAGGAGGAAAAAAGAAAAGCCCCAACATCACAATGGCACTGACCAATACCGTATAAGCCAGTATCACGACCGGCACATTAAACAGCAAGGAATACAACGGCAATGAGGAAAAGTTATACAAGATGACAGGCAAAGTGCCTATTTGGGCAGCAATCGAAACCGCCGTGAGCTGCCACAAATAGTTCAATACACGATTCTTCACCACCACTATCCGATTCAGCCAAGGAACAATCAGCACGATGGCCACCACCGCAAGGTATGAAAGCTGGAAACTGATGTCGTACAGATAAAACGGTTCCCACGCCAACATCAGAAAAGCAGCAAGGCATACCGTGTTCAGCGTGATGCCCCGCATGTTTCCCAAACGGGCAAACGACAGCAATGAAAACATCACTACGGCTCGAACCACGGAAGGGGACAAGCCGGTAATGAAAGCAAATGCCCACAGGCCGGCAAACACAATCAGGGATTTCAAGATACGAAACCCCTTCCAACGAAGGAAAAGGTTCAATGCAAAATAGAGGAACGCGCCCAGCAAACCGATGTTCAATCCCGACAGTGCCAACACATGGCTGGCACCCGCAACACTATAAGCCCGCTGGATGTCCTCGCTCAAATCTTCTTTGTAGCCGACGGTCAAAGCTGACAGGACCGAATATTCATCGCCCGCGATGCCCAACTTGCGGTATTCATCCAATATCTTGCCGCGAACAAGCAAGGCTTCTTGCTTCAACGAACCTCTGCCCACCCGCTTTTCCACACACCAACGGCCTGTGCCGGCAAAGGCAGTGCCGCAAACGCGTTTATGCTTCAGATAGCCGGCATAATCAAAGCTGAATTCAACTTGCAAATGCAACAGAATTCTGATTAATAATTTGTTTAAATTTTTCGTTTGGCGTGAGGTA
>CALUIR010000005.1 GCA_944320785.1 uncultured Bacteroidaceae bacterium | reverse complement strand
TGCCTTCCTCCTCCGCCCTTTCCGCTACGCTCCAAGGACGGAGGAGGAAGGTTGCACTTCTATCTTGAATCTATATTTTATCGTTATGGTCGTATTTATTATTGTCGTCATGAAAAAACCGCCAATCTTTCTTACCAGGGAAAAGCACATCATCCCCTATACTCCGTCGGGCTTACCCCCAGATGCTGCTGCACGTAACGGCTGAAATAGGCAGGCGATGAGAAACCGAACAGGTCGGAAATACGCACGAAAGTCAGCGACTTGTCACGAAGCAGGCGGGAGATGTCGAGCACGGTGTAGCGGTTTATCCAATAGTTGGCGGCATAACCGCTTATCTTACGGGAAACTTCGGACAGGTATTTGGGCGTGACGCACAGCTTGTCGGCGTACCAGTTCACTTCACGGTGTTCGCGGTATGTCCCATTCTCCAGCATATTGAGGAAGCGGCTCATGATGGTGGCACTTTGCAGCGGGATATTATCCACACCGTAAAGATGGGAATGGAAATCGAAGAAGTCGATGATGAGCATCTGTATGGAGGCTATCAGCAAGTCGCGGCGGAAGTGGTGGTCGGTCTGCGCCAGCCGCTCTTCCACCATCTCGAAGTCTTTGCGGCACAGTTCCCATTGTCCGGCGTCCAGTTTCATGATGGGGTTGAGGAACAGGGCAAGCTGGCCTTTCATGCCATAATTGCTGAGCGGCGTCGAGAGCACAATAAATTCAGAGGTAACGTATATCACCTTTACCCGGAAATCGTCTGCCGGTCGAATGCGTTCCACCAGCTTACCCTTGCGTACAATCATCAGGTCGCCGGCTTGCAGCTCGTATTCCTCGCCGTTATATTTCAGTCGACAACTGCCTGCCAAGCAAAGGACATGAGCCAGATAATTACTGTAAGCATCCGTGCCTAGTCCGTCAAGGGTATCCTTTATGATAATATTTTCCGTTCTTGCTATATCTTCACTGTCCTATTCCTTCTGCAAATATACATATTTAAAGCTGATAATCCCATCAAGACATCCCAAGAGGCTAACTTTTTGCATTTATTGGGCAAAAAGGCAATCTTATGTCTTTACTGCAATTCTTATATGAAATCTCCTCCCGACTACCGCAGTTTTACACAAGCGTAGCCTGTGAGGCATTTCCCATTACAACAAAGAAACTTTCCCCAAGGCTATCCGTGCCACTTACGGCAACGCATCTTGCGCAGACAAGAAAAAAGCAACCCTCCTACCAGCAACAATACCATCGGCAACAATATATTCAACGTTTGCCAACGGGACAAGCGGACGGTCACTTCGACTTTGTCCAGCAAACGGAGTTGCACGCCGCGTGTGCGCAAATCTAACCATTGGCCGTTCCCCGCCAAATAATTCACGGCATTGACCAAGAAATCCGCATTGCCCAACTGCGTGCCGGTGGCTTCATCATAACCCAAAGGAAGCGGCACACTCCCATCGCGGCGATTCCGCCAGTCGTTTTTTATAACAGATGATGAAGCACAGACCAGCAAACGCGCCGGTTGGCTTTCCGTCAATATCCGTCCCTTGCCGAAACGGTAACGGAAAGCGGAAGGGAAACACCCCTCTATCAACCCCGCCACCGGAAGATCAGATTCATTGAAAAATGCGGCATCGGCGGGCATCTCCGCATAACGAAGGCTCACCATCTCAGGCACCGGCAAACGGCGGGCATGGGAGGAAGTGGACAATAGCACCGTACGTTTCTGACCCTCGCCATCACCTATCCATGAAATGGTACTGACCAATTCTGATTTCAACGGGGAAAGGTAGCGGCTGATCGGATGATTGTCAGACGGCTTCAACAAAGGAGAGAAGAACCACGGCAAAGTGACGTAAGCGTCTTGCGCACCTTGGCGGGAAGACACCAATCGTATCGGCGTACAGTCCATGTCCATCACCGTCACAGGATTGACGCGTATCCCGTAAGCGAACAACAAGTCGTCCAAATTGACTTCATTCTTCAAGGTGGGCGATTCGCCCGTAGCCGCAAATTCTTCATCGGAAATAACAACTCCATCCATCAAGAAAAACAGACTGCCGCCTTGCATCAGGTATTGATCCAATTCCATTTTCTCTGCTTCAGAAAAAGGCATCTTTGGCGAAGCAATAATCAGTACTTCATAAGGGGAAAGCACTTCCCATCCGCCACCCAAACGGCCACGATCCACCTGATAATACTTGCTCAACAGTTCGGTGGCCTCATAAACGTAAGGTTCCGCCCACTCTCCATGCCCTTCGATGAACGCAATGCGCCCCGGCTCTTTTAAGGCAAGCAGGCGGAGCGCGTCTGCAAAATTGTACTCCAATTCGCCAACCGATGCATGGATGGCTTCGGCAGAAGTGAACGAGATGTTCCGATTCAGCAGGTTGACAGGAACCGTGTCTCCAGCATACACCAACTGCATCCATGGAAAAACGATTTGGGAAGAAACTTTCCCTTCGCCGTCACGCTCGTTCACCGAAATGCCTTTCATGCCTGCCGCTTCCATGCGGAGGTAATTAGCTTGCCGGGCAGGGTCATCGGTTGCCAAGGATGGGTTCCGCTCATAAAGCAAGATGCCTTTGCCCGCATATTGGGACAATTCCTCCAACAAGTCCAGGACAGCAATGCGCAATTGCTCAAAAGCCGGGTTCAAGTCGCCGCTCAGGTACATCACTACTTGCAACGGCGACTCCAAACCTGCCACCAATTGCCGCGTCTGTGCAGAAAGGGTGTAACGGCGATCAGCAGTCAAATCCCAACGGACGTATGCAAAAGAGGAAAACAGATTCAAGGCAATAAGGAGAGCAAGGCCGACAAAGGCCCGGCACATTCCATGATATCTGACACGCCGATACGAAAGGGCAACGCAAGTGAAAAGGAAAAAAGCGGCAGCCAGCGCGAGGAAATACAGCACATCGCGGGAATCTATCACCCCACGCGCCAATGAACTATAATGGGCATTCATACCCAAACGCCGCACGAAATGGTAAGAAGATCCGTCCGAAAAAAGGGAAGCAGCCAAATCGGCTCCATAAAACAAGGAAAATGACAAGAAAGCTGCCAATAGGAATGCCACCAACTGGCTGCTCGTCAAGGAAGAAGCGAACAAGCCGATGGACATCAACGCCAGAAACATGCAAGCGGCACCAGCATAACCACCTGCCAACTCACCCCAATCCAAGCCTGCGGAACTCATCGCATCCACACTGAAAGCACTGACCAAAGAAAGCAACAGCATCACCCATGCAGGGAAAAGAGCGGCAAGGTATTTGGAAAAAACCACCACCGGCAGCCTGACCGGACGGAACAACAAAAGCTCCAACGTGCCGGAACGTTTCTCGTCGGCAAGCAAATGCATGGTGACAGCAGGCACAAACACCAACGACAGCATCGGAAGCAAGGAAAAGAACGGGCGCATCGTAGCATAACCGCCTTCCGGAATGTTGTAAGCACCTCCAAACACCCACAACATCAATAATATGGAAAGAAGCCAAGCGCCCAAAATCACATACCCGGCCACAGAGGAGAAATAAAAAGAAATCTCTTTCCTTAAAAAATATTTCATTTGCTTGAAAATAATAAATACATTTGCCCTGCGTTATATCTTAAACGAAGCAAAGATACGCATATTGCCCAAAACTCATGCCGCATGAAAAAGAAATTGATTGTCCAGATTCTGTTGTCCGCCGCATTCATACTGGCTATTATTGCCATCGGAGGATATTTCTACGCACAATTAAACCAAAATAGGAAAGCGGCGGGAACAAACCTTTACACCTTGGTGCCGGAAGACTGCATCGCCATCGTGGAAATAAACAACACCAACCGCCTGCTGGCACAATTGGACAAAGCCGCATACACGGAAGAACTGGAGGAACTGCGCCTGTCGATGCTGCTGAAGGGCTTCAAGAAAAGCATCGAAACCATTGCCGAACAAAAAGCGCACGGCCTGAGCCGGCAAATGAACCGCATCGTCATCAGTTTCCATAACCCCAACACGATAAAGGACCAAATACTTTATTGCCAACTTGGAAGCGAGGACGAGGCATTTATAGAAAGCTACATCAGGCAGAACACTTCGCAACAGTTTCCCCCAAAAACATTAACCTACCGAGGAGAGGACATCTACATCTATCCGGTTAACGCTACTGAGTTCCTGACCTGCTACTACCAGCCCACGTTCATCGCAGTCAGCTTCCAAGAGAAACTGATTGAAAAAGTCATCGACACGCATTTGGACGGGCATTCCGTACTCAACGACCCTACTTTTGCCGCCATCACCCAAAAGGCGCAAACCCGTACAGAAGCCACCCTCTACGTCAATGAGAAGAATGTTCCGTTGGGAACAAACGGGCAACGAGCCTTGCCTGTCGCGCAGTGGGGAGAGTTTGACATCAAGTTCAACCAAGAAGTCATCTACCTGTCCGGCATCCATGTGGAATCTGATTCATGCCTTTCGCTCAACAGCATGCTGAAAAAACAAGGAGCCGCGCCCAACATTCCGGGGAGCGCCTTGCCGGCATCCACTTATTTTCTCCTGCAATACGCCGTGTCGGACATCAACTCCCTCTTTGCCCTGACAAACCAAAAGCCATACCCTCCCCAACCAGCGAAAAGGCAAGAAGAACGGACTGACTCATGCCTGTATGAATTCATGAAAAGCAACATCGGCAGCACCATTGCGCTCATCCTGTTCAACACCTCGGAAGAGGCGGAAGCACAGGAATCCGTCATGCGCATCTCCCTGCGGCATGAGCAAAAGGCCCGGCAAGAACTGGCGCAACTGCTCCGGCACATACCCTTCAAAGGGAAAAACCAAAGCACGACCTTCCTGTCGGGAGGAAGAATCTGCCAACTAACGGCCATGCCGCCGTTCCTGCTGATGGAAAACTTGGCCTCCACAAAAGAAAAGCCCGGCCACTACTATGCCTGCTTCCATGACGGCTGCCTGCTGGTTGCCCCCAAAGCTGCAAGCATACAAGCTTATGTCCGCCAAATCGATGAAGGGAATGTGAAAGAAGGCCACAAACTGTTTGACCAGACGTATGCAGGGCTGGCACCTGAATCAGCCCTGCTGATGATGGGCCACATGGACAAACTCACCACACTGCCGGACATTTACCGGCACGTAATGCCGCGTTTTTTCTTCCGCCACAAAGATTTCTTCCGCCATTTCCTCCTCACCCTGCAAACCACCAGCACGGAAGGGAACATCTACCCGACCATTACATTGGATTACCTGCCCGCCGCCACCGACCTGGCTCATGGCAACTCCAATGACAACCCGTCGTAAGAAAGGTGGACATGGGGCGGCAAGCACTTCTCCACCTCGGCATGCAGGCCGATGTGGTGGCACATATGGATGAGATAGGTGTCTTTCGCCCCAATGCGTGCGGCATTGCGCAATGCCTCGTCCAAGGACTGGTGCGTGGGATGCGGCTTAATGCGCAAGGCATTCATCACCAAGCAGTCCAAGCCTTCCAACTTCACATATTCCGCATCGGGCATCGCCAGCATGTCCGTCAAGTAGGCCATCTTCCCGATGCGGTAGCCCAAAATCGGCATGCGACCGTGCATCACCTGCACCGGCACAACCTCCACGCCTCCCGCACAGAAAGGACGGGCGGCATCCACCTCCTGCAACAGCAATGCCGGCACGCCCGGATACACCCGCTCTGCAAAGCAATAATCCATCCTTTTCCTCAACTGGCCTGACGTATAGGAGTCAGCGTAAACCGGTATGTCCTTGAAACGGCAGAAAGGACGAAGGTCGTCCAGCCCGCCCACGTGGTCGTAATGTTCATGCGAAAGGAGAACCGCATCGATCGGCGCAAACTCCAACGGCAACACCTGCTGGCGGAAATCCGGCCCGCAGTCCAGCAATATCCTTTTCCCCTGCACTTCCACCAGGACAGAGGTGCGCAGGCGATGGTCGCGCAGGTCGGCGGACCGGCACACTTCGCAGACACACCCGATTTCCGGCACGCCGGTGGACGTGCCGCTTCCCAATATCGTAACCTTCATCTTTTCATCCTCCTATGAAATTCACTTCCGGGCGAAGCCCTATCCCGAACTTTTCCTGCACAGACCGGCATATCTCTTCAGACAATCGCACAATGTCCCTGCCGGAAGCCCCGCCCCGGTTCACTAACACCAATGCCTGCCGGTCGTGTACCCCGGCGCGCCCTACGGTTTTCCCCTTCCAGCCGCAACGGTCAATCAGCCATGCCGCCGGGAGTTTCACGCAGCCGCCGTCCGCCGGATAGCAAGGCATATCCGGGTATTCCTGGCGCAAACGGCCATACACATCGGCCGGCACTACCGGGTTCATGAAAAAACTGCCCGCATTGCCCGTCACCTTCGGGTCAGGAAGCTTGGCTTCGCGGATAGCAATGACGGCCCGGCGCACGTTTTCCAAGTTCACTTCCGGATACTTCCGCAACTCATCCCGAAGGTTCCCGTAATCCAGACGGAACGCCCCCGCCTTCTGCAACGTGAAATCCACATGCGTCACGGCATACTTTCCTTTCTGTTCGCCCTTGAAAATGCTTTGCCGGTAGGAATAACGGCAATCACGGTTCAGGAAAACCTTCCTCCGCCCCGTCCGGATTTCCACCGCATGCACCTTCCCTATCACATCCTTCGCCTCCACGCCGTATGCGCCAATGTTCTGCACGGCAGCGGCACCTACTTCGCCCGGGATAAGCGAAAGGTTCTCCACGCCATGCCACCCGCGCCTCACGCAAACGCTTACAAAATCGTCCCACAGTTCTCCGGCCCCGACGCGCAGGCAAACGGAATCTTCCGTCTCCCCCACCACATCAATGCCTTTGATGGCCGAATGGAACACCGTCCCCTCAAAGTCGGACACGAACAGCAGGTTGCTGCCCGCGCCGATATGCAGGAAAGGAAGGGGCAAAGCCTCCTTGCCCGACAGCAACTGCCGCAACTCCTCCACCGTGCCATATTCCACAAAGGCTTCCGCACGGGCATCGATGCCAAACGTGTTGCGGGCAAGCAGGGAATAATGATTGTGCCTTTCCATCTTCTTCGCTGATATAGGCTGCAAAAATACACTTTTCCCGGCAATAACTTCAAGTCATGCAGCCAACTTCTTTATCCTCAACCTAAGGATGCATATCCTTAAGTTAAGGATGTGCATCTCTAGCCTAAGGATGTGTATCTCTAACCTAAAGATAAAGAAGTTGCACGGGAAAGCCGGATTTGCCATCCGCATGGACAGAAATTCCAGCCCATGCGAACGGGATTTCCAAGCCCCCGCCAAGGAAAAAAGAAGGCGGGATTGCAGAATCCCGTCTTGCACACCTATTTTATATTATATATAATCACGCCTACAGCAAACGCGCCCGCAGCTTCTCCAACATGTCCGCCGTCATGCGGGGCAGGTCATATTGCGGCTGCCAGCCCCATTCCTCACGCGCACAAGCATCGTCCATCCTATCTGGCCAACTGTCGGCGATGGCCTGCTTCAACGGGTCCACCTCATACCGCATCTTAAAGCTTGGCACATGCTTCTTGATTTCCGCATAGATGGTTTCCGGGCCGAAGCTCATGGAAGCAATGTTGAAAGCATTGCGATGGACCAAACGCTTGGGGTCAGCCTCCATCAAGGAAATGGCGGCATGCAAAGCATCAGGCATGTACATCATGTCCATCAGCGTGCCTTCCGCAATGGGACAGACGAACTCCTCGCCCCTCACCGCCGAATAGTAAATGTCCACAGCGTAATCGGTCGTACCCCCACCCGGAGGAGTCACATTCGAAATAATGCCGGGAAAGCGCACGGCACGGGTATCCACCCCGTACTTATGGAAATAGTAATCGCTCACCAACTCAGTGGTCACCTTCGTGACGCCATACATGGTGGAAGGACGCTGGATAGTATCCTGAGGCGTCATCTTGTGAGGAGTGCTTGCCCCGAACGAGCCGATGGAACTGGGCGTGAACACCGCACATTGGTAATGCCTGGCCACTTCCAGCACGTTGAACAAGCCATCAATGCCGATATGCCATGCCAACTGCGGTTTCGACTCAGCCACCACCGACAACAATGCGGCCAGATTGTAAATCGCATCTATCTTGTATTTCTTCACCACATCCAAAATCATGTCCGGGCAAGTGATGTCCACCACTTCCGAAGGCCCCGAATCCTTCAACTCCCCCATCGGAGGGGCAGGCAAGATATAACCAGCCACGACATGCCCGCCACCATAACGCCTGCGCAATTCCATGGTCAACTCCGAACCAATCTGCCCGGTAGACCCAATCACTAAGATATTTTTCATATTAATAAATAGGTTAAATTATGATGGGCAAAGATAAATCCTTTTTTGAACATTCTTCAAAAAGTTATTGGAATATTCAAATAAAATGTAGAACTTTGGCTCTTGGGAATCGGATTACGAAGAATCAGCAAAAGGAAGTAGCAATCTGTTAATTATAGGACCTTTTTAATATTACAATTATGTATGGCAAAATGAAAGACTATCTCCGGGATACCCTCACCGGGATAAAAGAAGCAGGGCTTTACAAAGAAGAACGCCTCATCGAAAGCCCGCAGCAGGCATCCATCCAAGTTCGTGGAAAAGAAGTGCTGAACTTCTGTGCCAACAACTACTTGGGGCTGGCCGACTCGCCACGGCTGATAAAAGCAGCACAGGAAATGATGGAGCGCAGAGGCTACGGCATGTCATCTGTACGCTTCATTTGCGGCACACAGGACATCCACAAAGAATTGGAAGCCGCCATCTCCGACTACTTCAAGACGGAAGACACCATCCTCTATGCCGCCTGCTTCGATGCCAACGGCGGCGTGTTTGAACCGCTGTTCACCGAAGAAGATGCCATCATCAGTGATGCATTGAACCACGCTTCCATCATCGATGGGGTGCGCCTCTGCAAAGCCAAACGTTACCGCTATGCCAATGCCAATATGGAAGAACTGGAGAAATGCCTGCAAGAAGCACAGGAACAACGCTTCCGCATCATCGTGACAGACGGCGTGTTCTCCATGGACGGCAACGTGGCGCCTGTGGACAAAATCTGCAGCTTAGCCGAAAAATACGATGCACTGGTCATGGTGGATGAATCCCACTCTGCCGGCGTAGTGGGCCAAACCGGCCACGGCGTGAGCGAATTGTACAACACTTATGGCCGGGTGGACATCTACACCGGCACATTAGGAAAAGCCTTCGGAGGTGCCATGGGCGGATTTACCACCGGACGCAAAGAAATTATAGACTTGCTGCGCCAACGCAGCCGTCCCTACCTGTTCTCAAACTCAGTAGCACCAGCTGTCATCGGTGCCAGCCTAGAAGTATTCAAGATGCTGAAAGAAAGCAACGCGCTGCATGACAAACTGATGGAAAACGTCTTTTACTTCCGCGACAAAATGATAGCCGTCGGCTTCGACATCAAACCGAGCCAAAGCGCCATCTGCGCCGTCATGCTGTATGATGCTCCATTGTCACAAAAGTTTGCCGCCAGGATGCAAGAAGAAGGCATTTACGTGACCGGCTTCTACTACCCCGTCGTGCCAAAAGGCCAAGCGCGTATCCGTGTGCAACTGTCAGCCGGACACGAAAGATCGCATCTTGACAAATGCATTGACGCTTTTGTCAGAGTTGGCAAAGAACTGAAAGTAATCTGACAATAGGCAACAAGGGGCCTTGCATTCCCAGCCTTCATATGCAGCAAGAGGGATGTCGCCTTGACTCCCCCTCTTGCTCTATCTTGCCCCCATTGCCACTTGCAAGCAATAGCCAGGTTGGCAACCCCATAAAAAATTTCCTTATGCAAACAGCAAAAAAAAAACCGTGCGGCACAAGATATTCATACAATTCCACTATCTTTGCCCGAAAACCATAAATCTTTTTCAAACATGAACGAAAATAAAGTGATGAACCGCGCTGCCGACAACATACGCATCTTGGCAGCTTCTATGGTAGAAAAAGCCAAATCCGGACATCCGGGAGGCGCGATGGGTGGTGCCGACTTTATAAACGTGCTTTACTCCGAGTTTTTGGAATACGACCCTGAGAATCCGGCATGGATTGCGCGCGACCGCTTTTTCCTCGACCCAGGACACATGTCTCCTATGTTATACTCAACATTAGCACTCACTGGTAAGTTCACCATGGAAGAACTGAAAGAATTCCGCCAATGGGACAGTCCCACGCCAGGACACCCTGAAGTGAATGTTGAAAGAGGCATAGAAAACACTTCCGGTCCATTGGGACAGGGGCATGCATACGCTGTAGGGGCTGCCATCGCAGCCAAATTCCTCAAAGCCCGTTTCGGGAATGTCATGAACCATACCATCTATGCTTTCATCTCTGACGGAGGCGTTCAAGAAGAAATCTCACAAGGCACCGGGCGGCTTGCCGGACACTTGGGATTGGACAACTTAATCATGTTCTACGACTCCAACGACATCCAACTTTCCACTGCAACCAATGCCGTGACAAGTGAAGACGTGGCAAAAAAATATGAAGCTTGGAACTGGAAAGTGATCACCATCAACGGAAACGACGTGGAGCAAATACGCCAAGCATTAAACGAAGCAAAAGCGGAAAAAGAACGCCCAACCCTCATTATCGGGAAAACCATCATGGGGAAAGGTGCCATCACAGAAAGCGGAGAGAACTTTGAGCGCAAATGCTCTACTCACGGACAACCCCTAAGCGCAAGCGGCGCATCCTACGAAGCAACCATCAAACATCTCGGAGGAGACCCTGCAGAGCCATTCCAGATATTCCCGGAAGTGAGAGAACTGTATGCCAAACGTGCCACTGAACTGAAAGGAATAGTTACCCAAAAGAAAGAAGCGCAAGCCCAATGGGCAAAAGAAAATCCTGAATTAGCCGCTAAATTAGAGTCATCCTTCTTAGGCGAAGCCCCCAAAGTGGAGTGGGACGCCATCCAACAAAAACCTGACAGTGCCACAAGAGGTGCTTCAGCCACCGTTTTAAGTGCATTGGCAACACAGGTGGAAAACATGATCGTGGCATCAGCAGACCTCTCCAACTCTGACAAAACAGACGGATTCCTCAAGAAAACGCACGCTTTCACGAAAAGCGACTTCAGCGGTGCTTTCCTGCAAGCCGGCGTTTCCGAACTGACCATGGCCTGCATCTGCATCGGCATGTCTCTGCATGGAGGTGTCATCCCGGCATGCGCCACCTTCTTCGTGTTCTCCGATTACATGAAACCCGCCGTGCGCATGGCCTGCTTAATGGAACAACCTGTCAAGTTCATCTGGAGCCACGATGCATTCCGCGTCGGCGAAGACGGGCCTACCCATGAACCCGTAGAACAAGAAGCGCAAATCCGCTTAATGGAAAAACTGAAGAACCACAAAGGCCATAATTCCATGCTGGTACTCCGCCCGGCTGATGCTGAAGAAACGACCGTTGCATGGCAGCTGGCCATGGAAAACACGCATACGCCGACAGCCTTAATCCTTTCACGCCAGAACATAAAGAACCTACCAGAGGGCAACGACTATAATGCCATGGAGAAAGGCGCATACATCGTGGCCGGTTCAGATGCAAATCCTGATGTCATCCTTGTGGCCTCCGGCTCTGAAGTATCCACCTTGATAGCAGGTGCCGAACTACTGCGCAAAGACAATATCAAAGTGCGCATCGTATCTGCACCTTCAGAAGGTTTGTTCCGTAGCCAAAGCAAAGAATACCAAGAATCCGTCATTCCGGCAGATGCCAAAGTATTCGGCCTGACAGCCGGACTTCCTGTCACCTTGGAAGGCTTGGTCGGCGCCAAAGGAAAAGTGTACGGCATGAAATCGTTCGGGTATTCCGCCCCCTACAAAGTGCTGGATGAGAAATTAGGCTTCACGGCCGAAAACGTTTACAAAGAAGTCAAAACGATGTTGGCATGAATACGATAGGATTGGCATGCGACCACGCTGGCTTCACATTGATGACATTCGTCAAAAGCTGGCTGGACAAGAAAGGATGGGCATACAAAGATTTCGGCACCCACTCCATGGAGAGCGTGGACTACCCGGACTACGCACATCCTTTGGCTAATGCCGTGGAAAACGGGGAATGCCATCCAGGAATCGCCATCTGCGGAAGCGGGAACGGCATCAACATGACGCTGAACAAGCACCAAGGCATACGCGCCGCACTTTGCTGGACACCTGAAATTGCCCATCTGGCGAGACAGCATAACAACGCCAACGTGTTGGTCATGCCCGGAAGGTTCATCACGGAAGCAACGGCTGCCGCCATCTTGGAGGAATTCTTCAACACCGCATTCGAAGGCGGACGCCACCAGAAACGCATTGACAAGATTCCGATAAAGCAATAGCCTGCATATTCAATAGAAAAGCCCGGCCTCTCATAAGAAGCCGGGCTTTTTTATAACGGAAGTGCTAATCCAGGACTATTTGTTCACCACTTTGAATGTGTGAATTGCCCCTTCCGCACAGACGTTGACAAACAAGATGCCTTTCACATCCGTATGGAACACGATGTTGCCCTCAGCACCTTCCACTGCTTGGAGCATGCGTCCTGCCACATCATACAAACGGACATCGCAACCAGCCAAGGAGCCTAAACGGACTTCAATGTTGCCTGCGGCGGCCGACACTGTGCAAGCATCTGCCACCTCATCGATGCGATTGTCGTTGGAGCCTACATAATGAAGGACGATTTCGGCATTCTCATCGCCATTGGCGTTCTTCACGATGCTGGCCGGGATGACCAAGTAATAATCCGCACCCATTTCCAACTCTATCGGCTGCACGCCTTCCATGTATTCATCCCACGGGAACACATTCACATAATCGCTGCCCGTATAGACGTTCCAGCCCCATTCAGGGGTGATGACCTCGCCAGCTTGGGCATCTCCCTTGCGAAGCACGATATCCGGGTTCGGATCGATGGAAGTGACGGCCTGTCCGAAATCGACCTCCACTGTCCCCAATGATTCCAGTTCCGAGCCGTCGGCGGGAGTGGCCATCTCATAGGTGAACGAGACAGGCGTGTAGCCTGCATAGTGCAGCACTATCTTCTGGTTCAAGGCGCCGGACGCGCTTTTGAACGTCCCTGCCGGGATGACGAAAGTATATTCCTCGCCGGCTTCCAGTGCAAAGACTTGGTTGAAAGAGTCATAATCCTGTCCCACGATGCCCACAGTATTGGGGTCGTCCTCTTCCGTTGCCAGCCAGTAGCTGTCCGGCTCCATCAACGTGCCCGTCAGTTCATCGCCTTTATACAGCTTGGCTTCCGGTTGTGTCTCCACGATGGTCACTTCTTCTGAGAAGGTTATCAGCACCTTGCTGAACTCTTTCATCTCCGTGCCGTCGGCCGGGTCGAAGGATTCGGGCTGGAACACGGCCGGCTGGTCGTCCACGATTTCGGCGAAAGAGTCGCTCCAATCATAGTCGCTTTCGTATGCCGCCTTTGCGCCGGCCGGCACATGCAGCACGGCTGCCGAGTTAATCATATAGAAAGGATGGTCCCAGGCGTCATACCAGTTCAGCGTGGCGGGTTCTGCCCCCAGGCAATAGACATCCGTCAAAGCCTCGCATTCACGGAATGCATACATGTCAATCACGGTGATGCCTGCCGGAATGGTGACTTTCTTCAAAGCCGGCATCTGCGCCATGACGCCTTCGTAAATCGTAGTCATGCCTTCGGGCAGCACGATTTCTTCCAATCCGCTGCCTGCCAAAGCGTATGACCCCATATAGACTAACGAAGCGGGGAAGTTCATATCCTTCAAAGATGAGCAATTCAGGAAAGCATTGTCATCGAAGGCCCGCATGGTCTCCGGCAACGTCACTTTCGCCAACGAAGCCGCGCCGTCAAACGCGCCGCCGCTGATGCCCACGCAACCATCGGCCACCGTCACTTCCGTGGCGGCCGACTTGGGCGGGAAGGCGTAGAGCAGCGTCTTGTCGGCACTGTACAGGATGCCGTCCACAAGAGCCAGCCCCGTGTTGCCTTCGGCCAGTTCAAAGCCGGAAACGTTCGTTGCACCAAACACGCCAATGCCTAGGCTCTTCACTCCGGCAGGAATGGTGACGGTGCCTTCCAAGGCCGTGCATTGGTCAAACAAGAAATCCGGAAGAGCTTCCAGTTGGGCGGCAGGGGTCATGTCCACCTCGGCCAAGGCTGCGCATTCGCGGAACGTGCCTTCGTCCATCGTGCGGAGGTTCGGGCCAAAAGTGACCTTTGCCAAGTTCGGGCAACCTTGGAACACGTTGCTGCCCACCGTCTCACACGCATCGGGAAAGGTGAACTCTGCAAGACCGGACTTGTAGAAACAGCCACCGCCGATGGACTGCACCGTGGAAGGCAGCTTGATGGCCTGCAATGCGCTGCTCATGAAGAAACAGTCACCGGGAATCTCCGTGATGCCCTCCGGCAGGTCGATGGAGGGCAGGGATTCCATGTAGGCGAAGGCGTAGCCGCCCAAAGTGCGAAGGTTCTCAGAGACCACCAGTTCCGTGACCGCCTCGGCACCATACATGCCGCAATACGCCACTTCGGTAATCGTGTTGGGCATCACCACCTTGGTGGTCACATCATTGTAATCGAACGCATCTTCCAAAATGCTTGTCACGGTATAGGTGTTTCCCTCATTCTCCACCGTTTCCGGTATGACCACTTCCGGCAATTTGTTGGCATCGCTCAACCCGGCTGTCGCCTCGCCGGTCACGGTGAACTCCATCCCTCCATAAGTGAACACCGCCGGTTCGCTCTCCTGGGCATCCAGGCCGCACAGCGCGGCCGCCGCCAGCATGCTAAGTAACAATCTTTTCATATTCTTACAATTTTAAAAGTTCAGAAGCAAATATAGCGACATTTATTAAATAAACAAGCTAATCCGCGCCTTTTTATCACATAAACTTCAAAAAAAGCCCGCACAAGCATAGCGGGGAAGCAGGGAAGATGGCACCGGCCTGCCCGGCGAGGACTTCCGCCCATGCGGGAGACAAACCCGACTTGTCCGCCCAAGAAGCCTCATCCATGCGGCTAGATTCTTTATCTTTAGGCTAAGGATACACATCTTTAGGCTAAAGATACACATCCTTAGCTTAAGGATACACATCCTCAGCCTAAGGATGAAGTTCTTGCACGGCTGGCCAGAAGTCTCCACACGGGTGAACGCAATTTAGAAACAATATAAAATACGCATTATATGCGCTTTTCCCTTTTGCCCGTCCGCGCATTTGCTTACCTTTGCCTGAAACCTTAATCCGATACCTAATGAAAATAGTATCCCTCAACGACCTTCAGCAAATCAAGAAAAAGGCAGAATCCCTGCTGGCCCTGCGTGAGGCAAGCGACAAGGAAGCACAGGAACAAACCTGCGGGCTGGCCTCAGGCACTCCGCGCATACAAGTCCTGACATGCGGCGGGACAGGCTGCAAAGCCTCATCGAGCCATATCATCGCCGAAAACTTCCGCAAGCTGCTCCAAAGATATGGAATCAGCGACAAGATTGACGTCATCACCACAGGCTGCTTCGGCTTCTGCGAGAAAGGTCCCATCGTGAAAATCATCCCGGACAACACTTTTTACACGCAAGTGTCACCGGACGACGTGGAGGAAATCGTGTCGAAACATATCATCAGCGGCAACAAAGTGGAACGCCTGCTCTACGTAGACCCCAAGGACGGGCAACACGTGAGCGACTCCAAGCACATGGACTTCTACCGGAAACAGATGCGCATCGCCCTGCGCAACTGCGGCACCATCGACCCGGAAAACATCGAAGAGTACATCGCCCGCGACGGCTACATGGCCTTGGCCGACTGCCTGCTCAGCAAGACACCCATGGAAGTCATCAGCATCGTCAAGCAGTCCGGCCTGCGGGGAAGAGGGGGAGGAGGATTCCCCACCGGCCTGAAATGGGAGTTCACCCACAAGCAGGAATCAGACACCAAATACGTGGTATGCAACGCCGACGAGGGCGACCCCGGCGCCTTCATGGACCGCTCCATCATGGAAGGCGACCCCCACTCCATCGTCGAAGCCATGACCGTGTGCGGATACGCCACCGGGGCATCCAAAGGATTGGTGTACATACGGGCAGAATACCCCTTGGCCATCCAGCGGCTGAGGACGGCCATCAAGCAAGCCCGCGACTACGGGCTCTTGGGGGACAGGATATTCGGGACGGACTTTTCCTTCGACATTGAGATACGCTACGGCGCAGGCGCTTTCGTGTGCGGAGAAGAAACCGCCCTCATCCACTCCATGGAAGGCAAGCGCGGCGAACCTACCCTGAAACCGCCCTTCCCTGCTGAATCCGGCTACCTAGGCAAGCCGACGAACGTGAACAACGTGGAAACATTCGCCAACATCCCCATCATACTCACCAAAGGGCCTGAGTGGTTCGCCTCCATCGGCACCGAAAAGTCAAAAGGCACCAAAGTATTCGCCTTGGCAGGGAAAATCAACAACGTGGGCCTCATCGAAGTACCCATGGGGACCACCCTGCGCGAAGTCATCTACGACATCGGCGGAGGCATCAAGAACGGCAAGAAGTTCAAAGCCGTGCAGACCGGAGGACCCTCCGGCGGATGCCTCACCGAGAAGCACTTGGACACGCCCATCGACTTCGACAACCTCCTGGCCGCCGGCTCCATGATGGGCAGCGGCGGGATGATTGTCATGGACGAAGACGACTGCATGGTGTCCGTGGCCCGCTTCTACCTCGACTTCACCGTGGAGGAATCATGCGGGAAATGCACGCCCTGCCGCATCGGCAACAAGCGGCTGCTGGAACTGCTAAACAAGATCACCGAAGGCAAAGCCACAGAGAAAGACCTTGAGGCGCTTTCCACCCTCGGAAGAGTCATCAAAGACACCGCCCTGTGCGGGCTGGGGCAAACATCGCCCAACCCCGTACTGTCCACCCTCGACAACTTCCACGAGGAATACGTGGAACACGTGCGCGACCACAAATGCCGGGCCAAGCAATGCAAGGCACTGCTCACCTACTCCATCAACCCCGACCTCTGCATCGGCTGCCACCTGTGCTTCAAGCACTGCCCCGCCAACGCCATCGCGGGCGACATCCGCAAGCCGCACTCCATCAACCCCGACCTCTGCATCAAATGCGGGATGTGCATGGCGCGCTGCAAATTCAAAGCTATATCCGTCTGCTAAACCTGTTCACCATGGAAAAACAAGTAACACTGCAAATAGACCACCATTTCATCACCGTGCCGGAGGGCAGCACCATCTTGGAAGCCGCCCGCGAGATAGGCATCGACATCCCTACCCTGTGCCACATCGACCTGAAAGGCACTTGCGTGAAGAACAACCCCGCCTCGTGCCGCATCTGCGTCGTCGAGGTGGAAGGGCGCCGCAACCTCGCCCCGGCATGCGCCACCCGCTGCACTGAAGGCATGAAAGTGCATACCAGCACGCTCCGGGTGATGAACGCAAGGAAAATCGTGGCCGAACTCATCCTGTCCGACCATCCCAACGAGTGCCTCACCTGCCCCAAGTCCGGCAACTGCGAGCTACAGACGCTAGCGCTGCGCTTCAATATCCGCGAGATGCCCTTCAACGGCGGGGAACTGTCCGCCCGCAAGCGGGAAACCACATCATCCATCATCCGCAACATGGACAAGTGCATCTTCTGCCGCCGGTGCGAGAGCGTATGCAACGACGTGCAGACCGTGGGCGCCATCGGTGCCATACGCCGGGGCTTCAACACCACGATAGCCCCCGCTTTCGACAAGATGATGGCCGATAGCGAATGCACCTACTGCGGGCAGTGCGTGGCCGTATGCCCAGTTGGGGCGCTCACCGAACGCGACCACACCAATCGCCTCCTGGAGGACTTGGCCAACCCGGAGAAGACCGTCATCGTGCAGACCGCACCGGCCGTGCGCGCCGCACTGGGAGAGGAGTTCGGCATGCCGCCCGGTACCCTCGTCACCGGCAAGATGGTTTACGCCCTGCGGGAATTGGGGTTCGACTACGTGTTCGACACCGACTTCGCCGCCGACCTCACCATCATGGAGGAAGGCGCCGAGATACTGAACCGCCTACACCGCTACCTCAATGGCGACACTTCCGTGCGCCTGCCCATCCTCACGTCCTGTTGCCCCGCTTGGGTGAACTTCTTTGAACACCAGTTCCCCGACCTGCTCGACATCCCGTCCACCGCACGGTCGCCACAACAGATGTTCGGCTCCATCGCCAAACATGTATGGGCAAAGAAGACAGGCATCCCTGTGGAGAAACTCACCGTGGTCTCCATCATGCCCTGCCTGGCCAAAAAGTATGAATGCGACCGCGAGGAGTTCAAGCCCGGCGGCATCCCCGACGTGGACTACTCCATCACCACCCGCGAACTGGCCCGACTCATCAAACGGGCGAACATCGGCTTCACCCTCCTGCCCGATGCCGAGTTCGACAACCCGATGGGTGCCTCCACCGGCGCGGGAACCATCTTCGGCACCACGGGCGGCGTAATGGAAGCCGCCCTCCGCACCGTTTACGAGGCTTACACAGGCAGGACGCTCCAGAAAGTGGACTTCGAGCAGGTGCGCGGGCTGGAAGGCGTGCGCCATGCCAACATCGACCTCGGGGGCTTTGAACTGAAAGTGGGCATCGCCCACGGCTTGGGCAACGCCCGCCACCTCTTGGAGGACATCCGGAACGGCCGGAACGAATACCACGTCATCGAAATCATGGCATGCCCCGGAGGATGCATCGGCGGAGGAGGACAGCCCCTCCACCACGGCAATTCCGCCATCCTCTACGCACGGGCCAACGCCCTCTACCGCGAGGACACCAACAAGCCCTTGCGCAAGTCGCACGAGAACCCTTACATCAGGGAACTCTACGAAGAATGCCTCGGCAAGCCCCTCAGCGAGGAAGCCGAACGCCTCCTGCATACGCACTATTTCAACAAATCCATTAACTGACATACCTTGAAGACATGGCTGACAATTTACTTTGCAACATCATAGAGCAGGTGCAGACCATCTGCGACAAGCACGGGAACAACCCCGGCGAACTCATCAACATCCTCCACGAGGCGCAACACCTCATGGGATACCTTCCCGAAGATATGCAACGCGCCATCGCGCGGAAGCTCGGCATACCGGTGTCGAAGGTCTATGGCGTGGTCTCCTTCTACACCTTCTTCACCATGACCCCCAAGGGCAGGCACCCCATCTCCGTGTGCATGGGGACGGCCTGCTACGTGCGCGGCGCCGAAAAACTGCTGGAAGAATTCAAGCGGCAGCTCGGCATCGAGGTGGGCGAGACAACTCCCGACGGGAAGTTCTCCCTCGACTGCCTGCGTTGCGTAGGTGCCTGCGGCTTGGCGCCCGTTGTGATGATTGGCGAAAAGGTGTACGGCCGCCTACAGCCCATCGACGTGAAGAAGATACTCGATGACTTCGAATAAGCCCCGGGCAGTAACATTCCACGACATCGAAGCCCGCAGCATCTCCGCCATTGCCCCGAAATGAACGACTCCCCGCCCCCGCAAGACATGCCCACAGCACCCTGTGGAGGGGGCGGAACCATGACGCGCAACAGCACCCCTTGCTGAAGCGCGACAGCAGCACCCCATGGTGCGCGTCACGGAGGACTTGACTTACGCGTCATCCGCCAGCCCCCTCGTGAATGGTAAACAGTCCTTACATCGCGACATGCAGGCACAGCCACGTGCATCATGAAGGCAACAGGGTGCGCGTCATCCAAGCATCCCCCGCACACCACCGGCGGCACGCGCCGCCACACCTATTCCATATAATATATATGCGCACAAAGGGAACGGCGGAAATCTATAAATATTATCCATCATTATATAAGGCACGGACGGGAGCATTTCCCTATCTTTGCCCCGAAAAAGAAGCGATATGGAAGCAAAGGATAAGATAAAAGCCACCTTCCCCGTCACAGGCATGAGTTGCGCTGCCTGCGCGGCACGGGTGGGCAAGGCCCTCGGCAAGCAGCCGGGGGTGGAGGAAGCCAGCGTGAACTACGCCACGGCCTGCGCCACCGTCACCTACGACCCGCGTCGTTGCACCCCCGCCCTTCTGGAGGCCGCCGTGCGCGAGGCCGGGTACGGGCTAATGACAGGGCAGGGCAAGGAGGCGCAGCAGGCCGCCGAACGGCAACGCGGGCTGGGCTACCGGCAACTGCGCCGCCAGGCCATCACCGCCATCGTGCTGGCTGCGCCCGTGGCAGTGCTGGGCATGGCGTTCGCAGGCACGGCCTGGGCGGGATACGCCTCGTGGGCCTTGGCCACCGCCGTGGTGTTCGGCTGCGGGCGGAGGTTCTACGCCAACGCCTTCCGCCAGCTGCGCCACGGCAGTTCCAACATGGACACCCTCGTGGCGGCCAGCACCGGCATCGCCTACCTTTTCAGCGCCTCCAACCTGCTTTTCCCGGAATTCTGGCTGCGCAGGGGCGTGGAGCCGCACCTCTACTTTGAGTCAGCCAGCGTCATCATCGCCTTCATCCTCCTTGGACGGCTGCTTGAGGAACGCGCCAAGCAGAAGACCTCCGATGCCATCCGCGCACTGGCAGGGCTACAGCCCCCGGCAGTGACCCTCGTCACCCCTGAGGGCGAACGCACCGTCCCCGTGGAGGAAGCACGGCCTGGCGAACTCGTCATCGTGCGACCCGGCAACCGCATCGCCATGGATGGCATCGTGAAAGAAGGGCAATCCTACGTGGACGAAAGCATGCTCACCGGCGAGCCGGTCCCCGTGGGCAAGCAGCCGGGCGAACCCGTCTATGCCGGCACCATCAACCAGCGGGGCAGCTTCCGCTTCCGAGCCACCAAGCCCAGCACAGGTACCCTCCTGTCGCAAATCATCCGCATGGTACAGGACGCACAAGGATCGAAAGCCCCCGTGCAACAACTGGCAGACAAAGTGGCCTCCGTCTTTGTGCCTGCCATCATCAGCATCGCCGTGCTGTCATTCATCCTATGGGCGGCGCTCGCCCCCAAGGAAGGCCTCACCCACGGGCTGCTCGCCATGGTCACCGTCCTCATCATCGCCTGCCCCTGCGCCCTCGGTCTGGCCACTCCCACCGCCCTCATCGTGGGCATCGGCAAAGGAGCGCGTGAAGGCATCCTCGTCAAAGACGCCGCTAGCTTGGAAGTGGCACGCAAGATAGACACCATTGTCCTCGACAAGACCGGCACCCTCACCGAGGGCCACCCTGCCGTGTCCCATGCCACATGGGCGGACACGGCAACGGACGAGATGCGCGACATCCTCTGCAGCCTCGAAAAGATGTCGGAGCATCCCTTGGCAGAAGCTGTCGTGCAGTCCCTCCCACATGCCCGCACGCTCCCTGTGGAGCAGTTCGAAAGCATCCCAGGCAAGGGTGTGAAAGGACGTGCCAACGGCCAAGACTATTACGCCGGCAACGCCGCCCTGCTCACACAATACAGCATCACCGTCCCAAAACCACTGCAAGACGATGCTGCCCGCTGGGCCGCAGAAGCCAAGACCGTCATCTGGTTCGCCAACGCACGGGAGGCATTGGCCGCCTTCGCCGTCGCCGACCGAATAAAGCCCACCTCCCGCCAAGCCGTCCGCCTCTTGGAAGACATGGGCATCACCGTCCACATGCTGACCGGCGACCAGCCCCGCGCCGCCCAAGCCGTGGCCAAGCAGGCAGGCATCACCCATTGCCAGGCCGGAATGCTCCCACAGGACAAAGCCGCCTTCGTCAAGCGGCTACAGGCACAAGGACACCGCGTGGGTATGGCGGGCGACGGCATCAACGACAGCGCCGCCCTCGCGCAAGCCGACCTCAGCATCGCCATGGGCAAAGGAAGCGACATTGCCATCCACGCCTCCATGGTGACCATCCTCTCATCCGACCTCATGAAGATACCCGCCATGGTGCGCCTCTCGCAACTCACCGTCAGGACTATCCGCCAGAACCTGTTCTGGGCATTCATATACAACTTTGCCAGCGTCCCCATCGCCGCCGGGATACTATACCCCGTGTGCGGCTTCCTCCTCAACCCGATGATAGGAGGAGCCGCCATGGCCCTCAGCAGCGTCAGCGTGGTGGCCAACAGCCTCCGGCTCCGTGGCAAACGGCTGCATGCCCACGCCACAGGCATCCCGGCAGCCACGCCGCCCGCATCCATAGAAGAAAACCAACCAACAGATAACATCATGAAGAAAGAATTCAACGTAGAAGGAATGATGTGCAACCACTGCCGAAAGCATGTGGAAGACGCACTCAACAGCATCGAAGGCATCCACGCCACCGTCACATTGGAACCGCCCGTCGCCACCGTGGAATACAACGGGAAAGCACACGCCTTGGACGAACTCCAGCAAGCAGTGGCAAACAAGGCCGGCGATTACAAACTCTCCGCACGATGAAAGAGCCGACCACAGACAGGGCAAGCAGCATGATGGCACAAAGGGGCATCAAGCCCACCCCCAACCGCATCCTCGTGCTACGAGCCATGCTGGCAGCAGCACGCCCTGTGTCGCTCCCCGAACTGGAAACCATGCTGGAGACCATGGACAAATCCAGCATTTTCCGGGTGCTAGGCCTTTTCGCCCGCCACCACCTCGTCCACGCCATAGAGGACGGCAGCGGCACATCGAAGTACGAAGCATGCCACGGGGAACGGGAATGCACCCTCGACGACATGCACACCCACTTCTATTGCGAGTCATGCCGCCAGACATTCTGCTTCCCCGCCATCCACATACCACCCGTCACCCTGCCCGAAGGTTTCGTCATGACCTCGATCAACTACATGGTGAAAGGCATCTGCGCCCGATGCGCCGACAAGCACGCACGATAAGCCACTTCAGGCGCACAAAGAGCGCGGCACGAGACACCAAGGCGCATGCACCGCAGCAGAAAAGCCATGCGACCCGCGCCATCCCTCCCGGCAGGCATTCCCGCACGAAAAACGCTCCCTTTTCCCTCTTTCATGCGGAAGAATGCATTATTTGCATTAAATTTGTGGGCTGATTACAACCTTTAATAATGAAACAACCATGACACGTAACAGAATCTCAACCGTCATCGGGATACTTATTGCAATGGCAGCAAGCATCTCATTGCAGGCTCAAGTATCTTTCGGGACAGCAGAAAAATTCAATGCGCAATGGTTCTTCAGCCTTTCAGACGACTCGCTAAGCCGATACAACGATTACAATGACAGCCATTGGCGCAAACTCGACCTGCCACACGACTGGTCCATTGAAGGACAATTGTCACCCTCTCTGGCTAGCTGTACAGGATACCTTCCCGGAGGCATCGGATGGTACCGAAAGCATTTCATGATAACAGACTCCATGCCCCGCCATTACATCTATTTTGAGGGAGCATACAACCGCAGCGAAGTTTACCTGAACGGCCATTTGTTAGGGAAACGGCCAAACGGCTATATTTCTTTCATGTATGACATGACCCCATACCTGAAAGAAGGAGACAATGTGCTGGCCGTGCGCATCGACCATAGCCGGTATGCTGACTCACGCTGGTACACAGGCTCCGGGATTTACCGTGACGTATGGATGGTGGCCGCCCCCGAAATCCATTTCGCCCAATGGGGGATAGGATGGCAAGCAACCTCCATTACGGACAAACGAGCCATAATAAACGTCAGCATGGAAGTAGAGAAGCACATTACGCCCACAGGGAAATTGGAAGCATCTGCTACACTGTATGACGCTTCAGGCAAAAAGATAGCCCAAAGCCTGTCTTGCGCTTTCAACAAAGGGAAAGGAAAAGCAGACGGGAACGTAACCCTCAAAGTATCAAAACCGCACCTTTGGAATCTTGACGACCCGTACCTTTATGCATTGGAAGTTGAACTCCGCCTGAATGGAAGGCTCATAGACAACTGCAAAATGAATGTAGGACTGCGTACCCTCCAATTTGACCCTGACAAAGGCTTTGCCCTCAACGGGAATTGGATGAAGGTGAAAGGCGTGTGTCTCCATCACGATGCAGGCGTATTGGGAGCAGTCGTTCCCCCGGAAGTATGGGAACGCCGCTTGCGGAACTTAAAAAATATAGGAGCAAATGCAATACGGATGAGCCACAACCCGCAAGCACCTGTCGTATATGACTTATGCGACCGGCTTGGCTTCTTGGTCATAGACGAAGCTTCCGATGAATGGGAATTTCCCAAACGCAAATGGATAAAGGGGTGGAATGTCGGCGAACCAGGCTATGACGGTTCTTTCGACTTCTTCAACGAATGGATAGAACAAGATGTCACAGACATGGTGCGCCGCGACCGCAACCATCCTTCAATATTCTTATGGAGCATCGGCAACGAAGTGGATTATCCCAACGACCCTTATTCGCACCCTGTATTGAACGGCACCACCATCAACCAACCCATGTTTGGAGGATACAATCCGGATGCACCAGACGCAATGCGCATCGGTGTCATAGCCCAACGGCTAGCCGATTGCGTACGCGCAATAGACACCTCCCGCCCGGTGACAGGAGCATTGGCAGGAGTCGTCATGTCCAATCAGACGGCCTACCCCCAAGCTGTAGATGTAGTAGGATACAACTATACCGAAAACCGGTACGATGAAGACCACGCCACTTACCCCGACCGCATCATCTACGGAAGTGAAACAGGCGTAGGGCTTGACGCATGGCATGCCGTGCGCGACAAGGACTTCATCTTCGGGCAATTCCTTTGGACAGGTACAGACTATTTAGGAGAATCCGGAGAATGGCCCTCACGTGGCCTGTACACCGGCCTGCTTGACTTTGGGAGCTTCCCCAAACCCCGTGGGTATTTCCGTGCCTCGCTATGGAGCGAAACACCCATGACATACATAGGCACTTACCCCATAAAGCCAGGAGATGGATGGCTGTCAACCGATGCCAGAGATCTATGGAACTACGAGCCTGGGCAACTTATCCGGGTGGTATGTTACACCAATGCACCCCAAGCGCGCCTCCTGCTCGATGGCAAAGAGGTAGGAGCCATGAAACCTTATGATGACCACACAGGCATCATTTATTGGGATATACCCTACACTCCCGGAGAATTACGCGCTGAAGGATGCAACATGGACAAAGAAGTCATTTCCTCTTATGCCATCAAGACATCCGGACGGCCCTATGCCTTGCGAGCCTACGCAGACTCAACCATCCTCTCCACCGAAAAGGCCACTGCCCACATCATCATAGAAGTAATAGATGAAGAAGGCACAATCGTCAAGTTGGGCGACAATGACATTGCTTGCCACATAGAAGGCCCTGCCCGCCTATTGGGCCTGGAGGGTTCAAACAACAGCGACATGAGCGACTATACGGACCATCACCATCGTGCTTACCAAGGAAGGCTGCTAGCCTACATCCAGACTACCGGCCAAGAAGGGGACATACGGATATCCTTCACATCTCCTTTGCTAAAAGGCGCCCAAATCACATTAAAAGCTGCAGGCTCACATTAACTACGGTATAAAACTTCATTCCATATCCTATCATTATGAACAGAAAACTATCCGCATGCTTCCTGGCAGCATTGCTGCTGTCGGCAGAAGCATATCCGTTCCCGGCCATAGGCGCGAGGGCGGAGGAACAGGCGACGGCTGCCGCCAACCATCCATGGAAAGGGAAACGGGTAGCCTTCTTAGGCGACTCCATCACCGACAAGAAACATGTCGGCACCACCAAATGCTATTGGGAATACCTGGCAGAAATGCTGGGACTGGAACCTCTGGTGTACGGCATCAACGGCCACCAATGGACCGGCATCCTGAGGCAAGCCCAACAGTTGTTTGAAGAACAGGGCGACAGCGTGGATGCCATCATCGTGTTCGCAGGGACCAATGACTACAACGCCGGGCTTCCCCTCGGCGAGTGGTTCACGGAGACGGAAATGGAGACCATCGTGGGAGGACCTCGCGCCACCGTCCGCAAGCACCGCGCCCCGGTGATGGCCGACACCACCTTCAAAGGGCGCATCAACCTCGCCATGGACTATCTCAAGAGCCACTTCCCCACGAAGCAAATCATCCTGATGACACCACTCCACCGGGCATTCGCGCGCTTCAGCGACCAGAACATCCAGCCCGACGAGAACTTCGCCAACAAGTTGGGGCTGTACATCGACGATTATGTACGCACCATCAAGGAGGCGGGCAACGTGTGGGCCGTGCCGGTGATAGACCTCAACAGCGCCAGCGGGCTGTTCCCGTTGGACGACGCCTATGCCCCTTACTTCCACAAAACGGACACCGACCGCCTGCACCCCAATGCCGAAGGACACCGCCGCATGGCAAAGGCCATCTTCTACCAGCTACAAGCATACCCCCCCACGTTCGAGTAAGGACACTGTCCGGTCGCCGCAAACAAAATGGAGAGAAGCATGATTCGCCTGATAGACAAGCTCTGCGAGGAACACCGCCTGCTGCCCGAGGAGTACGGGCAGCTGCTGTGCTGCAAGGACAGCCGCGTGCTGCACCGCCTGCAACGCAAGGCCCAAGAGACGGCCGTGCGCCGCTTCGGGCATGGGATATACCTGCGCGGGCTTATCGAGACAAGCAACCGCTGCCGCAACGACTGCTACTACTGCGGCATACGGGCAGGCAACACCGCCCTCACGCGCTACACGCTGGCCGACAGCGAAGTGCTGGCCTGCTGCCGCCAAGGGCATGCCTTGGGCTTCCGCACCTTCGTGCTGCAAAGCGGCGAAATGCCCCCCTCGGCAGACCGCCCATTGGCCGCCTTGGTGGAAACCATACACCGGGAGTTCCCCGACTGCGCCATCACCCTCTCCGTGGGCGAAAGGAGCCGGGAAGCCTACGCCCTGTTCCGACAGGCGGGCGCCACGCGCTACCTGCTCCGGCACGAGACGCGGAACGGGGCGCACTACGCCGCCCTGCACCCGCCGGGGATGTCGCTCCGCCACCGGCTGGAATGCCTGCGGTTGCTCAAGGAACTCGGCTACCAGACCGGCACGGGGATGATGGTGGGCAGCCCCGGGCAGACCACGGCCCACCTCGTGGAGGACCTCCTCTTCATCGAGGCATTCCGCCCGGAGATGGTGGGCATAGGGCCGTTCATCCCCCACCGCGACACCCCTTTCGCCCGCCACCCCGCCGGGAGCGTGGACATGACGCTGCGCTTGCTTTCCATCCTCCGCCTGATGCTGCCCGGCGTGCTGCTGCCCGCCACCACGGCGCTGGCCACCCTCTGCCCGGACGGGCGCGAACGGGGCATACAGGCCGGCGCCAACGTGGTGATGCCCAACCTGTCGCCACCCGCCAAGAGGGAGCTTTACGCCCTCTACGCCCACAAAGCCTGCACCGGCGCGGAGAGCGCCGGCGGGCTGCACGAACTGGAACAACGATTGAACCGCATCGGTTACACCATATCCAAAGAGAAAGGAGACTACCAACATGTATAAACCTGCATCCGGAAAGGCAGAGGAGTTCATCTGCCACCAAGAGATACTCGACACGCTGGCCTACGCCGACGAGAACCGCGCCAACCGCCCGCTCATCAATGGCATCCTGCGCAAGGCCGCCCGCTGCAAGGGGCTGGACCACCGCGAAGCATCCGTGCTGCTGGCCTGCGCCGACCCCGAAGTGTGGGGACAAATCTATGCGCTGGCCCGCCGCATCAAGGAGACGCTGTACGGCAACCGCATCGTCCTGTTCGCCCCGCTGTACCTCTCCAACTACTGCGTCAACAGCTGCACCTATTGCCCCTACCATGCCCAGAACAAAGGCATCCCCCGCCGCAAGCTCACCCAAGAGGAGATACGCCGCGAAGTGGCGGCCCTGCAAGACATGGGACACAAGCGGCTCGCCATCGAGGCGGGCGAAGACCCGAAGAACAACCCCCTCGGCTACATCCTGGAGTCCATCCGCACCATCTACTCCGTGCGCCACCGCAACGGGGCCATACGGAGGGTGAACGTGAACATCGCCGCCACCACCGTGGACAGCTACCGGCAACTGAAGGAGGCGGGCATCGGCACCTACATCCTCTTCCAGGAGACCTACCACCGGGAGAACTACCTCAGGCTACACCCGCGCGGCCCCAAGGGCGACTACGCCTGGCACACCGAGGCCATGGACCGCGCCATGCAGGGGGGCATCGACGACGTGGGCCTCGGCGTGCTGTTCGGCCTCAGTTCCTGCCGCTACGACCTGGCGGGGCTGCTCCTGCACGCCGAACACCTGGAGGCGGCCTTCGGCGTGGGGCCGCACACCATCAGCGTGCCGCGCATCTGCCCGGCGGACGACATCGACCCCGCCCTGTTCCCCCACGCCGTCCCCGACGAACTGTTCTGCCGCATCGTGGCCCTGCTGCGCGTGGCCGTCCCCTACACGGGGATGATTGTCTCCACCCGCGAGGGGGAAGCCACCCGCCGCCGCGCCATCGAACTCGGCGTGTCGCAAATCAGCGGGGGGTCGCGCACCACGGTAGGCGGCTATGCCCAAGGAGGCGGCGAAGGCTCCGCCCAGTTCGACATCAGCGACCGCCGCACCCTCGACGAGGTGGCGGCCTGGCTGCTCGGCCTCGGCTGCATCCCCAGCTTCTGCACCGCCTGCTACCGCGAGGGGCGCACCGGCGACCGCTTCATGGCCTTGGCCAAGACGGGCAAAATCGCCGCATGCTGCACCCCCAACGCCCTGCTCACCCTCATGGAATACGCCATGGACTACGCCTCGCCCGCCACGCGGGAGAAGGCGCTGCAAGCCATCAACCGCGAACTGGAAGGACTGCCCTCGGCCGCCGTGCGCGAGGCGGCGCGCCGCCGGCTGGACGCCATCGCCGCCGGGGCAAGGGACTTCCGCTTCTAAAACCTGACGCCATGGACACACCCAACTCAGAACGCACGCACATCGTGATATTAGGCCGATGCAACGCCGGCAAGTCCACCCTCGCCAACGCCATCGCCGGGCAGCCGGTGGCCATCGCCTCCCCCCAGGCCGGCACCACCACCGACCCCGTGGCCAAGGCCGTGGAACTGCCCCACCTGGGGGCGTGCCTCCTCATCGACACGCCGGGGCTGGACGACACGAGCCCCCTCGGCCCGCTGCGCAAGGAACACACGCTCCGGGCCCTCGGCAAGGCCGACATCGCCATCATCGCCTTCCCCCAAGGAGAGGACGGGGAGACGGAACGCCGGTGCGCCGCCGGGCTGCGGCAGCGGGGCATCCCCTTCATCGCCGTGGCCACCTTCGCGAAGTACATCAACGGCTTCGAGAACCACGCCTGGGAAGGCGTGCCGCTCGTCCCCGTCAACAGCCTCACCGGCAAAGGCATCGGCAAAGTGATAGCCGCCCTCGCGAGGCTGCGCCCCGAAAGCCGCGACGCGCACGCCACCCTCGCCGCCCACCTCGTGGAGCCGGGCGGCACCGTGCTGCTCGTCATGCCGCAGGACGCGCAAGCCCCCAAGGGGAGGCTCATCCTGCCCCAGTCGCAGGTGCTGCGCGAACTCATGGGGGCGGGCATCAACGCCCTGTGCTGCACGCCGCAGACGATGCGCGGGGCCCTCGCCGCCCTCCGCCGCCAGCCGGACCTCACCATCACCGACTCGCAGGCCTTCCGCGAGGTGGCCGCCTGCCTGCCCGCCAAGGCCCGCCTCACCTCCTTCTCCATCCTCATGGCCCGCTACAAGGGCGACATCGGCGCCTTCCTCCAAGGCGCGAAGGCCATCGGCAGCCTCCCCCCCGACGGGCGCGTGCTGATTGCCGAAGCCTGCGCGCACGCCCCCCAGGAGGAGGACATCGGCCGCGTGCAACTGCCCCGCCTGCTGCGCCAGCGCGCGGGCGAAGGGCTACGCATCGACATCGCGGCGGGCGACGAGTTCCCCGAGCGGCTGCAAGGCTACGACCTCGTCATCCACTGCGGCGCCTGCATGTTCAACCGCGCCCACGTCATGGCCCGCGTCCGGCAGGCCCGCGCCCAAGGCGTGCCCATCACCAACTACGGCGTGGCCATCGCCTGCCTGCAGGGCATCCTGCCCCGCATGGTGTGGTAAGCGAAACATCTTGTCAGCCCCGCGCCCGGCCGCCCCTCCCCTGAGGGCGGGGGAAAGGCGTGCCCTGCCCCCGTCCGCGCAGCCGCCACGGAGGGCAAGGCATCCCCCGTGCCGTGCCGGAGATGCCCTGCAAGCCCTTGCGGAGGAGGCGCAGGAGGGTACATGTCCCCTCATCCAGACCCATCATGTACCCCAACGTGGGAGGGTACATGTTCCCCCTATGCCCCCCAACATGTTCCCCCAAGGGGGAGGGTACATGTTCCCCCTATGCCCCCCCAACATGTTCCCACAAGGGGGAGGGTACATGTTCCCCCTATGGTGAGGGTACATGTACCCCCACTGCACCCCCATCATGTACCCCCAACATGCCCCCGACATGTTGGGTCGGCATCCACGGCAAGCATCCTCCGGCCGCCACCTTGCGCGCCCTCCCCCGCCCTCCGTGCCTTCCCCTGAAAAAAAACGACGCGCAAGGCGAAATTCCCGCCGTCATATTTGCGCGCCTCCCGGCAAAACGTTAGCTTTGCCCGCAGAGACGAAACGATTGCCAACCCTTTAATACCACACGATATGCCAATCATCTACAACAAGCTGGCGCGGAAAACGCCGACGAAGCCCGGCGAGGGCGCAAAATGGTACCTGTACTGCAAGACCGTGGGCATGGTGAGCGAGGCCGAAGTGGCCCGCCAGATTGCCGACGAGACCACGCTCAACCCCAAGGAGGCGGAGATGGCCATCTCGCTGCTGCGCAAGGTCGTCCTGCGCAACCTCCTGGAAGGGCGCATGGTGCGCCTGGGCGACTGGGCCTACTTCTACCCCACCATCCAGTGCGAGGGGGCGGCCACGGAGGAGGAAGCCGTGCCTGCCCGCATCCGCAAGCTGGCCATGCACGTGGCCTACGACCAGAGCTTCCAGCAGGAGCTGGACAAGGCCACCTACGTGTCGGCGCAGTCGCTGGCCCGCAAGGACGGCGGCGAGGGGAAGTAAGGGGCGCAAGCCCGCGCACCGGAACGCAAGCAGCCCCGCACCGGCCATCGGGCCGATGCGGGGCTGCTGTGTGTAGGCACGGCGGTCAGCGCACGATGGCTTTCACCACGTGGCGCGACAGGCCGTTGTGCAAGGAGAGGAGGTAGATGCCCGGGCGCAGGTGGCCGACGGGGAGGTCGGCGTTGCCGCCCTCGTCCGTATGCCCGGCAGACACGGCAGTGCCGTCCACGGCGTACAGGGTGAACGCCCATGTGCCTTCCACGCCGTTCCCGCGCACGTGCAGCCACTCATCAGCCGGCACGGGCCACACGGTGAACGGCATGCCTTCCACTGCCCCGCCTGCGGGCAACGCCTCGATGCCGAGGGCGGGATAGAGGCTCTCGGCCACGTTGCGGTGGTCGTACCATACATATACCGTGCGGTCCTCGTCGGCTTCCTCCGGCGACACGGTGAAGGTCCCGGCGGCCGTCTCTCCCCCTGCCAGTTCGAAGGTGTAATCATAAACCCCTTCCGGCACTTCATAGCACCAGGCCATCGTCCATTCGCCTTCTTCATTGCCGACCACCAGGGGCAGGGGCGGCTGCGACAGGGCCGGCACCGTCACGTGGCCGGGCAGGGCGACGGGCGAGACGAACACCACCGTGTATGCGCCGCCCAAGCCTTCCTCGGCAAAGTGGATGGGGAAGCGGCCTCCGTCGGCCACCACTTCAATCTGCACCGTGACGGGCTTGCGCCCGGTGCGCCATGCCCAAACGTCATACGTGCCTTCCTCCAGGAGGCAGTCCGCCACGCCGCCCCACTTGGCGAACTGCCCGTCGCGGTAGAGGACGATGGAGCCTTCCACGCCCTCCTCCTCTTTCTCCGGGTTACCCTCCGCGTCGGCAAAGAAGATGCTGGTGCGGCGCAGGCGCGAGAGGTCGAAGGTGAAGGTGGTGTCGCTCTCCACCGTGAGGAGGCCGTTCACCGACGTGCCGGGGATGTTGTAGGGATAGGTGCCGTCGGCCAGCAGGGTGCGCGCCGTGGCGTTGCCGTCGCCGTCCACGTAGGGCGACAGCCACACGGAACCAGCGAAGTCTTCCGTTTCAAGAATGATGGTGATGTCCCGCTCCGGGCAGCCCTGCACCTCCACCGTCACTTCGCGCTCCTGCGGCGTGCGGTAGCCCAACGCCACTTCCGTGTCCTCGCCCTCCACGGAGAAGAAGGCATCCTGCCCGCCTGCGTCGCCGTAGCGGGAGAGGGTTGCGATGTAATTCCCGTCCGGCAACAGGAAAGCCATGTCCGGCGAAGGCTCGTTAAGGCTGTACAACTTATTGCCGCCCGCCGACTTCAGGGCAAGCCCGTATTGGTCGAGGGGGAAGGCGTTGCCGTCCGCCCCGGCAAAGGTGACAAGACGGTAATCCTCGCGGTTGAACACGAGCGTGGTGTCGCCAGCCGCCTCCACGGCAAACGGCACCGGGCCGAAGGGGAGGTACACCGGGCTGCCGCCGTCGTTCGTGAAAGCGTTGCCGGTCAGGTAATATTTACCCAAGGGGAGATAGACGGCCACGGGGCTGTTGTCGTAAACGGTTGCGCTATGGTCTGTGCTGTGATATGATTTGCCTTGGCACTGCAACTGCACGCCCCGTATGCTCAGCCCTTCCCCGACGAGGTCGCCGCCCGTCAGGAAGCGCACACGTGCCAGTCCGGGGCAAGTGGCCGTCACCTGCAGGTCCTCGCCCGCCACGGTGAACGCGGCCTCTACCTTCACCCGGTCGATCGGCGTGCCGTCTGCCGTGTAGCCGTACTCCAGGATGCCGTCCAGGCGGTAGTCCCCGTCCGGCAAGGTCAGGGGATTGGTGCCACGCAGCGCGTAATCGAATGTGCCGTCCGTCACCCACGCGTCTATATAAGAAGTCTCCACAGCCTCGCCGTCCTCCGTCTGGTAGGCAAAGGACACCTCATGGAGCTTCGCCGGGTCGTAGTGGTACACTAAGTGCGCGTCCCCGCCGTCGATAGTGGCCGTGGCAAAGCAACTGTAGTCTTCCCTCACGGCACCCTCATCGTTCGTGACGGTAAGGCGGACGTTATATTGCCCGTCGGGGAGATACACCTCGTTGTCGCCATCGACGTATTCCGATGGGGAGAGGACGACCCTCCAGCTGCTCAAGTAGGCATCCACGTCGGAGGTCATCTCCACGGTCAGGCGGTGGTAGTCGGCAAACGATGCCGTGGCGCACCCCGCCTCGTCGAACTTCACCGTCAGCGGCCAGCCGTTGCCCGGCTGCACCGTGGCCGTGGCGGGGCCGTCGCCGCCGCCGTCGCGGGCATAGCATCCCAGCAGGATGCCTTCCTCCTCCACGTACTCCATCTCGTTACCATCGGCCTCCGCTTCGTAATAGGTATGCGACGGCAGCGGCACGATAGTCACCTTGCGGAAGGCGAACAGTTGCGACAGGTCGATGTCGAGATGGTTCGTCCCTGGCACCACCGTGCTACGATAGTACTGCGAAGACGGGAACTCTAACGTATAGAGGTCCATGTACATCTCCCAACGGTAGTCGCCCGGCAAGGCCACGGCTGTGAGGCGGCCTTCCGCGTCGGGCGACATGTCATGGAAGTTCAGGCGGGGATAGAATTCCGGCATCGCCCCGCTGAATGCCACCTCAAGGGTGGCGGCTTGGGCATAGTCGTGATGCACGGATGCCACGCGGTGCGTGCCGTCGATGACAAAGCGAGTGTCGGGCGGCGCCACGCAGGGCGTTTCCGACGTGCCATCGCCGTCGAGGTCGGCCTGCACACCGCTCAGCACGCCATGGCCGGTGCATGTCAAGCAATATTCCCCTTGCGGCACCGTCATGACGTAAGAACCATCCGCCCCCGGCTGGTAGGTGAAGTTGGCAAATGCCTGCGCAAAGGAATCTTCCTTCTTCAGGCTAAAGGTCAGCCCTTGGGGATGCGTGCCGTCCGGCGCTGTCAGCATAAAGGAGAAGGTTCCCACTCCTCCGGGCATGTCGGCCATGTAGCGATCGAGATCCACCGGCGGGAAGTCCGCCTCCATGGCATCCTCCATCTTCACTTCCTCCATCGCGGCCACCGGGCTTGTCATCTGCCACGACACTTCGGGGGCATCCACTCCCACAGACAAGAGGTAATGGCGGGTGGACAACTCCGGTATGGAGACATTGTAGGTATCCCAATCATCCTCAAGACGGATAACGGCATCCCCTGCCGGCACGTCCTCCGGCCTCCCGGAGCGGGTGAAGCCCACGCACAGGGTCCGCTCCAACGGCGCGTCCACCACATCCGGGCTGCCGTCCCAACCACCAATATCGCATTGCCGTGCAGCATCGCTAATAAGATAAGCCTTGACAGCAATGCCATAATCAGAAGGTTCTGCTTCAACAGTAAGGCAACCATCTGCATCCGTCATGATGCGTCCTTGGGACTGCCATCCAACCAAGACCTCTGCCTCAATGCCGGGGCAAGGATGCCCGAAGGCATCGACCACCCTTATCGTCAGCGGGGCAGCACTGCCTGCCCCGGCCATCAGCGCAAGGCAAAGCCACAATAACCATTTCCTTTTCATTCCTGTAACTCTAAAGTTTTACCTATTATAATATGCCGCCAAAGTTAGGATGGGATATTAACATATCCAAACATCTTGAGGTTTTTAATCCCAACACAAGGAAGATTCTTTAACTTATCATCCCGCTCCCCCTTGCCCGCCCGGCAAATTGTCGTATCTTTGCGCCGCGAACCACAACATAACGGCACATGAACCTAAGAGACATCACCGCAACCGCCCTGCTCGCCCTTGCGGCGGCACTGCCCGCACAGGAGCAAGAGGGATGGAGCCTGCGCTACAACGCCGAAGCGGCGGCCACCCTCAGCGGAGGCAACCATACGCCCCTGTGGATGAACGCCGGACGCTACGGCCTGTCGTCCATCGAAAGGAACAACGGCTACGTGCGGGCGGGCATCTTCCACGACTACCAAAGGAAAGGATACTTCGACTACGCTTTCGGCGTGGATCTGGCGGGGGCGTGGCGCAACACCTCCGCCTTCATCGTGCAGCAAGCCTACCTCGACCTGCGCTACCGCTGGCTGGAACTGTCCATTGGCAGCAAAGAGCGTCCCATGGAACTGAAGGACGGGGAACTGAGCAGCGGCGGCATGACGTTCTCCCACAATGCCCGCCCCGTCCCGCAAGTGCGCCTCAGCGTGCCGGAGTACGTCAACCTCAGCAAGCGCCACATCTTCGCCCTCAAGGGGCATATCGCCTATGGCCGCTTCACCGACGATGACTGGCAAAAGGACTTCACCGGCGGCATGAACCGCTACACGCAGGGCGCGCTCTACCACTCGAAATCGCTCTTCGGCCGCATCGGCAACAAGGACAAGTTCCCTCTCGTGTTCGAAGGGGGATTGGAGATGGCCGCCCAGTTCGGCGGCAAGGCATACGCCTACCCCGGCACGGACGGCCCCATCGACATGCCCAACCGCTTCGTGGACTTCCTGCGCGTCATCATCCCTTCGGGCAGCGACTCCACCGACGGCGAGCATCCCAATGCCTACGGCAACCACTTGGGCAGCTGGCAAGTGTCGCTCGCCTGGCATTTCAAGACATGGACGCTCCGTGCCTATCATGAACATTTCTTCGAGGACCACTCCATGATTATCGACGAATATGCTTGGAAGGACTACGTGGACGAGTTCGGGCATGGCAACTTCTGGTCCTACTTCCCGCCCATCATCCCCTCGCAATATTATTGGAAAGACGGGCTGACGGGCATCGAAGCCACCTTGCCAAAGAACCGCTTCGTCTCTGCCATCGTCTATGAGTACCTTGGCACGCGGGAACAGTCGGGCGCCGTCTATCACGACGACACCGAGCAGATACCCGACCAAATATCCGGGCGCGACAACTATTATAACCATAACATCTTCACCGGGTGGCAACATTGGGGACAGGCGATAGGCAACCCCCTCATCCTCTCCCCCATTTACAACGACGACGGCACCATCCGCTTCAAAGGAAACCGCACGAAGTCGCACCACATCGCCCTCAAAGGCGACCCCACTGACGAGGTGCATTACCGCATCCTCCTCTCGCATACCCGCAACTGGGGCACTTATGCCGAACCTTACCTGGACATCAAGCGCAACGTGTCCATGCTGGTAGAAGCCACTTATTCCCCCCGCCGCTTGGAAGGATGGCAGGCCACCGCCTCGTTTGCCTTCGACAAGGGCGACCTGATGGGCAACAATGCAGGCGGCATGCTCACCCTGCGCAAGAGCGGAATCATTCACTTCAAAAAGAGACAACCATGAAAAGATACCTGACCATCCTGCTTCTTGCCTTGCTGGCCTGCTCCTGCCGCAACACTTCCATCAACGGGCATCTGGACGGCATGTGGCAACTGATGAGCATCGACCGCACGGACGGCACTTACACCGACACCAAGGAGAAGCGCATCTACTACAACGTCAAGCTGCATCTGCTGCAATTAAGGCAACACGGAGGCACCAGCTATCTGGGACGCTTCACCCAGACGGACGACTCCCTGTTCATCTACAATGTGGTGATGAACGACAACAACGCACAAGCCGCCACCCTTGACGACTTGGCTCCTTTCGGCCTGTTTGACACCTACGAACGTTTCGGCATTGAGAAACTCACTGCCCAGCGCATGGTGCTGCGTTCGCGCAACGCCTTGCTCACCTTCCGTAAATGGTAAGAAGGACACTGGATTCCCAGCAAAACATTCTCACATATAAATCTTCTATTTGCAAATAATTATAACTAATAACATCATGGAAATACAAAGAAAGAATCTCCTTTTCATCACCAATATCCCCTCTCCTTACCGAATAGACTTTTATAATGAACTGAGCAAATACCATGATGTAACCGTCTTATTCGAAGCTAAAAGAGTGGCAGGCATCAACTTCAACTGGAAAGAAGATGAAATACAATTCAATGCCATCTTCCTGAAAGAAGGGAACATCGAAGAACGGAAAGTGGATTGGAGCATCTTCCGCCATCTCACGAATCTGAAAAAATTTGACCGCATCATTCTCACGAGCTATAGCTATGCCACCGAAACAATCGCATTGCTCTATCTCAAACTTAAAGGCATCCCATATTTTTACGAGATAGACGGTGCCATGCCCAATTTCCACGAGAACCCGGTAAAACGCCTCATCAAGCGGTTCTTCTTGTCTGGAGCCAAATGCTACATCAGTTCTAGCAAAATGACGGATGAATACATCCGATATTATGCTGGGGAAAAAGCAGTCATCCGCCGTTACCCTTTCACATCCTTGAAAAAAGCAGATCTCTTGCCCAATGTTCCCGATGAAGCAGAAAAGGCATCTCTCAGAAAACAATTAAACATCACTGAAGAACAGGTCATCTTAGCGGTAGGACAATTTATTCACCGCAAGGGTTTCGATATCCTGCTCAAAGCTGCACCACAAATAGCTCCATCTGTGGGAATATACATCATAGGCGGGAAACCCACCTCTGAATACTTGCGCATGCAAGCCGAAATGAAACTGAACCATGTGCATTTCGAAGGATTCAAGAGCAAAGAGGAATTGGCTCTCTATTTCAAGGCAGCAGATTTATTCGTACTCCCCACACGGGAAGACATCTGGGGATTAGTTATCAACGAGGCCATGGGCTATGGCCTGCCCGTCATCACCACCAACCGATGCGTCGCAGGCTTGGAACTGCTCCCTGAAAGCACCATCATTGATGTGGACAACGTGGAGCAGTTAACTCAAAAAATCAACCAACTGCTCCACGATAAAACATTGCTCCATAAGTTAGCCATACGCAATCTGCAGAAGGTTCAAGGCTATACCATTGAAGAAATGGCGAAAGCACACCTCGACATCTTGTAAAACGTGATTAGAATGCTTTCCTTTCAATAAATAGACATCTGTTTAGCATCCACCAATTCCCCATCAACAAACAACGAATAAATATACGTACCTACCGCAAAGTCATCTTTGTGTAAAATTATACTATTATTCCCTTTTCCCTCAATTGGAATATAACGCGTTAATCCTGAAAATACGCTATTTATTTGTATATAAGCATCATCGGCAGACTGCGGCACGAAATAATCTATTATAGTCATATCTACAAAAGGATTCGGCCTATTCTGTTGCAATGCAGGAAGTCTAAATTCTGAAGCATCATTCACAGCAAAAGACGGACGATAAGGAATGGGCGGTTCATTATAAATTCTCAATGCAGAACCTTCCTTTGCTATAAATCCTGGCTGAATATCCACAGAGAAAAATCCATTCACATCTAAAACCATACCCTCTTCCAAGACAACATTCCTTAATATTACATAAGGAGATTCATAATCAGGACTGCTTATTACATCATTAATCACACAAGTAGAAGATGCAATCGATACACTCATTGAACTAAGATACACTCCCCTATCATTAAACAACATCACTGTCCCAGTTAACTCGATATTGGCATCCCCGTCCCATTTCACATCAACACCTGCATAATAGTCATCCACTTCTTTTGTTGTCAATGAAAATTTTCCACTCTCATCCTTTATCTTACCATTTACTACGACCCAAATGCCTTTATTCTCATTCAAATTAGACAGAAGTCCCATACCGACTGGACGATCGGGGAAATAGAAATAAACAATTCCCGGCCAAACATTTGTTTCACCAACCAATGGATAACTTGATGAATAAGCAGGGATAAATAATACTGATGCCCAAACAAACAATAATATTTTCCTAATCATTCATCAAAGATTTAAGTTCGTCTATTTCTTGTTGCTGCTTTATCACATACAAAGTCAATTCTTCTATTTTTTGCAACAATCTCTTGTTCATTTCTCCCAAATTTACCCCTTCCTCTCTCACTTCTGTTGCAGAAGGAATGCCTGGAAGATGCTTATGCTCTTTTATATAAGCCGCCACTTCTCGAACAGAGGGCAAATCATAATCGTCATCAAAAACGAAATCAGCCCAACCACTTTCCACTTTAATCTCTTTTGCCCTTATTGTCCCGTTTACATCCAACAGATTTTGAGGGAACGTAGTGCCAATTCCAATATATCCATTTTCATGAATATGCATACGGACAACTGGAAGTTCATCAATATTCGGTGTTGTCAGGAACTGTAAATAAGTATCCCACGAACCTCCGCGATAAGAGCGTATAATACTTTTACCTGCATGACTAAACTTAAAAACCAAATCTCTTTTACTATCTTCATCTAAAGGTTTATTAGGACCTTTTATCACAAAAGCGGAATAAACATTGTCTTGATCCGTGCATACAGCACTGCCATTCACTCCCATATCAAAATCATTATATCCTTCTTGAGATAAAGCCCCAAAAGGAATGGCAAACAAGAAACCCAATAATAAGAAATAATTCTTCATACTACTCATTTTTAATAAACTAAATTTACTTCTATATCATGCAAATGTAACAAACGACGCTACTATCTATCTCTAAACAAAGCTGATATTCAACTCATCCCAGACCATTAGCTTATCTTGAAATGTTCCAGCACGTCCAAAGGCTGCCAGCCCAACTCGCGGACAGCCTTCTCATTGCTGAAAGTAAGCGAACCGGTTATCTTCCGCAGCCGCATAGAATTGATAGGGGCATGCTTCCCCATGCAATCCCCGAGCAAAGCTAAGGACTTGGCCAGCCAATAAGGGATGTTCATCGGTTTCCTCCGGCCAAGCTGACGGGCAATCAAACGTTCCAATTCTCCAAAAGACGGCTGGCCTGTGTCGCACACGTTATAAATGCCCCCCTTCTCCACTAACAACGGAAGCAAACGGGCGATATCCTGCACCATCAGCACGCTTTTGCGCGCCTTCCCTCCCGCAATGCTCAAATAGCGCCCGGTGCGTATCCCGTTGATCATTGCCCCCAGATTTCCCGGAGGGTTCGGGCCTGCCAGCAAAGAAGGACGTATGATTGCCAGCTTCACGCCATGCTTGCCGCACCATGTTTGCAGGAAACGTTCTGCCTGTATCTTGCTCAAAGCATACGGGGTATCCCCGTTCAATGGATGTTCTTCGGTTATTCCCTCTCCTGAATCCCGGCCATACACCGCCACCGTGCTGACGAAAACCAATGCTTTCGGCATGCCTGCCCGTTCCAATGCCTGGCAGAGATGCACCGTCCCTTGGTAGTTCACATCGAAAAAAGCCTTCTTTTCTTCTTCCGTCCGAGGCACCACATGGGCTTTTCCCGCCGCATGCAACACGATGTCATAATGCCCGGACAATTCAGGCACGGCCACCGCAAGGTTGCACTTGCAAGTATCACTGTCGGCCAAGCCAATTGTCTCCACAACATATTTTTCCTCCAACAAGGGCTTTACATTCTTCCCCAAAAAGCCGGAGGCACCCGTAAACAATAATTTTTCCATCCAAAAACCTATTTTACATATTGAAGCAACTTCGGCAAAAGCCTATACACCGGATACAACACGGGCGGTTTCAAACCGTTTTTCCGAAAGGCAGCCATGCATTCCTTCGTGTTCTTCACCAAGTTCGTGTAATCCTTGCTGGTGGCACCTCCCAAACGCATGCGGACCATTGCCATGTCCAGATGCTTGGTCACAATGTGGTGGCATTCAAACAAGCGGAGCATCAGTTCAAAATCTGCCGCCAAAGGGAAGTCCAAGTCAAACAAGCCATACCGCTCATACACTTCTTTCCGCAAATAGAGGGTCGGATGCGCCGGGTGCCATCCTTTGAAGAAACATCCCGGCCTGTAATCCGTCGTCACCCAATGGCGCACTATCTTCTGCGGCTCATCCTGTTTCACATAATACAAATCCGCATGCACGCCGTCCAACCTTGGCCCTTCCCGGAAAGCACGCGCCACTTTGCTTATCACATGGCTGCCGGCAAAGAAATCATCCGAGTTCAATATCCCGATGATGTCGCCTGTCGCCATGCGTATCCCTTTGTTCATGGCATCGTAAATGCCTTTGTCCGGCTCGGAAACGACCTTCGCTATCTTGCCTTCGTATGCATGCACGATATCCATCGTGCCATCCTTGCTTTTCCCGTCCACGATGATATGTTCTATGTCTGGGTAATCCTGCGCAATCACGCTCTCTATCGTGTCGCGCACGGTCTTTGCGCTGTTGTAAGTCGCTGTTATGATTGATACTTTCATTTTACAATCCATAAAATAAACATTCATTCTACACTCTCATACCTTTGATGCTGGCTGTTGGGTTTGTCCGGAATGGTCATCCTCAACCGCCCCCCTGCAACAAAGGCAACACATACTTCTTACGCACCCATTTCTTATCCTTTATTCCCAACATTTCCGCTATCTCTGCTACATTTTTAGGAGAACGGCAGAATCCCAATATCCTGTCACTGGGGGTGTCACCTCCATTTAACAAACCATTAAACCATATTGTCAAGTTTACAAACGGAGCAACAATTTTCATTTCCGGCATCGGCAAACCTTGCTTTTTGCAACTTTCCATAATAAGGCCTATGCCACGTCCCCACGCTTCCATCGTGCCTCGACTGTAAAATACTCATCCTTTCCCTGACAATATCCGCTCATACAACCGGAAATACTCCTCATAACGGTCTTCTTTCCTGAAATTATCCAGTATATATTGGCGGCACAAGGGACTATAAGCATCTTTCCCCCTTTGGGCCACAAGGCTTATCTTTTCCAGCAAGCCATCCATATCGCCCGGTTCCACGATATAACCGGTATCCGAAGTAATCACCTCCACGCTTCCGCCTGTGCGGTAAGTGATGACCGGCGTCCCACATGCCAAGGCTTCCAAGTTCGTGGTCGGGAAGTTGTCTTCCCATGTGGGATTCAAGAACACATCCGCCGCCGAATACAATTCCACCAGTTGCTGCACATTCTCTGTCCGTGAAAGCCCGATGACGGATTCCGGCAAACTTTCTATCTGCTTTTTCGACAAGCCCACCAGCACAAGGGCATATTCAGGAGGCAACACTTCCGACAAACGGCAGAAATCATCCAACCCTTTCCGTTTATCCCACACGCTGGCCACTCCTAAGAGCATCTTCTTGCCTGCAATACCCAGACGTTGCTTCACGTCGCTTTCCTTTATCCGGAAAACATCCGTATCCACACCATTATGGATGCAGACTATCGGTTTGCCGCCTAAGAAAGATTTCCCCAGTTCCCCGGCCAACCAATTGGAGACCGGCACCAACGTCAAACGCTCCAATGACGCAAAAGCCTCTCTTTTCTCTTGCCAGTTTTTCATGGAACGGTCCGCCCACAGGCTTCGCGGGTATGCCTCCAATTGCGGGCAATGATGGCATCCCGTTTGCCAACGGTTACATTTCTCAGCCGTGTAATAAGCACAATGCCCTGTGAAGCTCCAGCAGTCGTGCATCGTCCAGACAACGGGTATCTTCTGTCGCCGCAAATAACAGAACAAAAGAGGATAATTCAAATAGTAACCATGTATCACATGCAGATGCACAATGTCTGGCTTGATGGCATCCATCTGTTTCAGCAATTCACGGGTGGCCCGCGCCGAAGCCAATCCTTGCCTGTCCAGCAGGCGTGTCTGCAAGCCATGGCAAACCATGTCCCATTTTGTCCCGACTTTTATCAATTGTGACTGGCTCGGCCGCTCATTCCGGCCAAAGGCTATGCAGCTTTTCCAACCTTTTAACAGAACCATCCGGCCGATGTCTTCGGCAATATGCCCGGTCGAACCCCAGTTCACCACGACATTGATTTGCAACAAAGTCCTCATTTCTCCACTAATTCATCAAATAAACCAACCCACTGCGGCATGATGCTCTCCAATGAATACCGAGAAGCGCATTCTTTCCCCTTTGCAGACATCCGCTCCCGCAACTCCTTGTCTTCGATTAACCGGCACATCGCATCTGCCAACTGCTCAACATCTCCCATTGGTACCAAAAAGCCATTCTCGCCTTCTTTTATCACCTCCCTTGGGCCACATTCGCAATCGAAAGACACCAAAGGCAAGCCGCAAACCATGGCTTCAATCAACACCATCGGCAAACCTTCGTAACGGGAACTCATCACATAGAAAGTACTTTTCAAATATTCTGATTTCACATCCATCGTAGTCCCGCACAAAAAGGCAGAGTTTCCCAAAGCATTCTCACTGATGAAAGCATCCAGCTTCTCTTTCCAAGGCCCTTGCCCGAAGATGTCCAACCGCCAGCCTGTATGCTTTGCATGCACCAACTTCCATGCTTGAAGCAGATAATCAAAGCCCTTTTGCTCATCCAACTTGCCGACAGCTATAACCCGTTTAGCATTCAAATCCGGTTCTTCATCGCAATCAAAGGGGACAGGATTAGTTATCACCACGACATTCTCGTGCGTCTTCCGCCAATCGGCTGCATCTTGGTTGGTCAGCACCACCAAGCGACTCAATCCACGGGTTGCCCGCTTTAATTGCCATGTACGGAAATCGCCTAAACAACGCCACAAAAAGCCTTGGTGGCGTGCCAAGATAAACAGTTTCCTGTTATTCATTGAGAAATGCAACTCCGCCATCTTCCGGCTCCCGTCTTTCAGGGAAGTGAGAAAATCGATTTCCTTCCCGCAAAGGGAGATACAAATGTCCGCTTTGCATGCCACGAGAAACTCCTGCAATTTCTTCTTGTACAGGGAGAGTTTCTTGTAATGCAGCCATGTTTTCTTCACCAATCCGGCAGCAAAGTGGCCTTCAAAATCCAGCCCGAAGTCCACTAACTTGACCCTTTCGTCCAACGGAAAATAAACCGGGCGGTCCTTTTGGTCTGTCGTGACAATCGTGATGTCATACTTGCCTGTATTCACCAGATAGTTCACCTTTTCAGCCAACACCCTTTCCATCCCGCCCGGATTGTACAGGGCCGGCACGCAATATACTAACTTCATAACGTCCTGATTACACATAAACCATGCAGCAAAGATGGCTGTTTTTATCAGATTGGCAAAATATTTTCCAGCCAATCTGCAATGCCTGCCCGTCCGAAAGCAGCGTTCTTCATAAACCAAGCCATGCAACCCACTCTCTGAAAGGAGCAAAATCCTCACAAAAACAGAACCATATATGCCGGAAGATACAGCACATCCCCTTCTTTGCGCAAATCTTTCGTGCAAACCAGGTATTTGCTCTTTACCCGTGTTGAAAATTTCCGGCAAAAGGCATCCAACGAAGCGTGCGCCCTATAGCCGGACGATTTCACCTCAATGGGACTTACCTTGTCGGCATCAGCAATCAGGAAATCCACTTCATAATTGTGCCTCCCGCTTTCCGTAGGCAGAAACAAAAGAAAACAAGCAGTTTGCTGGCAAAAGATTTGGCCGGATGTGACTAATTAGTTACCTTTGCGGCATAATTCCAAGACAGACATGAAACGGAATCTGATACTGTCGCCCGCATTCAAGGAGTTTGAGCAAAACGCCAATCCCCGCACCCGCGAGAAGTTGCGTTATGCCATATCCATACTGGAAACGGTGTATCCGGTACCCACCAAATTCGTCAAGAAACTGGTCAGGACAGACTTCTTTGAGTTGAGGGTGTCCGTGGACAACGAGATACGGGTCATCCTGTTTGCCGTGGACAACGACAACATCAATCTGGCGACAAACGTCATCCTGCTGAACGGCTTTGTGAAGAAAAGCACCAAGGATTACGACAAGGAAATAACAAAGGCGATTAACATTTTAAGGAGTGTATTATGACAACAACGAACAACAGACTGACAGCGGAAGAAGTGAAGAAGCTCCGTCAGGTGGACTTCGCCAAGAAGCCCGGCTTTGAGACGGCAGAAACCATGCTGGCACGCGAAGTGGGCGAAACGGGAAGTCCGGAACGCGCCGAGTTCAACGCCAAGGCATTGGCATGGTATTATGGCGAAGTGCTGCGCGACCGCCGCAAGGCACTCGGCATCACCCAAAAGGAACTGGCAGAGCGCGTAGGGCGCGACCGTTCCTACATCAGCCGCCTGGAGAAAGGCGAAACCGACCTGCAACTGTCCTCCTTCATCCGCATCGCCGCAGCTTTGGGCATCATGCTCCGGCTCGACGTGAACCTTATCTGAAACAGAGCCTGCCACGCTTCCTGCTTCGCACAGTGTACAACAGGACAGGACTTTTACCTTTTTCTTTCATCCCCTGAACACAACCCAAACCGTGTTTCAGGGGATGATTCGTTTCTGCACCAGAGGCCAAGACAGTTTCCGGCAATCATTGGAATGATTCGCAAAAACCATGGAACGTTCAGGCTCAAACCATGAAAGGTTTTTCAAAATGTACTATGAACTGTTTTGAATTGTTCTATGAACTTTTGCGGAAAGCACTATGATGATGAATCATCGTACAGAAATTTTTCCAAGTAAAATCAAAAATTCTTCCGATAAAATGCATCCGTTTTACAGGAAAAATTCCAAATTTTACCTGCAAATTCCCTGCAGTCCCAGGAACTTTCCAGGAGGAGAGCGGCGGGTCTCAGAAGGAAATTCCAAATGCCTCCTTCCAAGTCAAAAAAAGAAACAAGCAGCCTACGGGTGCTTCCTGCCTTTTTCCCCACGTCCCTTTCCTTAAGCAAACCTCATTTCCTGCCCGCCACCACTTTCAACAAACGGGGTGTGTAACGCTCCATCAGGTAGAAGATGCCCAACAAGAAACCGACGACAAGAATGACTACCAACAAATGAACAGCCAACAAGGCCCAATCATTGGCCGGGCGGAAAGCCACAAACAACAGTTTCAAAATTTTTGAGGCTATCAACGAATGGGAAACATAAATGAAAAAACTGGCTGAAGCCAAGAAAGGATTCACTTTGCAAATTCCACGTTTCAACAACCATGCCGCCAAATTATAGGCAAACAGCAGTCCGGCCAATATATTCATCTGCTTCAGCATAGGAGCGGCAGCCGGGAAATAGTGCTGGGACAACACATAACCGGCACCTAACAAAACATACGAAACCACAGAGAGCTTGGACAAGCGGCCAAACTCCACCAGCATATCCCTGCGGTTAATGCTCATATAAGCCCCGAATGAGAAGAAAAAGAAAGCCGTGAGGAAATACATCCGGTCCAACGCCAAATAAGCAGAATAAAGAGGTTCCAAAAGCCACAAGACACCCAGTGCCAAGACCGCGTAATGCTTCGTGCGCTTCAGGACAAAATGCAACAAAGGCGTACAAAGCACGATAATCATCAAATTCCGCAAGAACCACAAAGGAACATCCAATGGGAAAAGCTGCTCCAACTCAAGACCCGCCAATCCGCCATCGTATGCCCAATAACAAGACAAAAAGCTGGGCAAAGAAAACGTGAACCGGGATGCATAAGCGGTGTATTGGCTAAAAGGGGAATTCAACGTCAGTGCCAGCAGCAACACCGCCAAGGTATTCCATATCAGATAAGGGAAAAATAACGAATGCATGCGGTTCTTGAACTTGCGAAGGTAGGTGGTACGGGTCATTTCCACACCCAAGAAAAAGACATACCCGGAAATGAAATAATAAATCGGAACGCTCTGCTTGCGCAAAAAACCATCTATAAAGCAATTGAACTCTGCAAAAATCGGATAATCCGCCCATCCAGATGTTTCACCTTGGATGATAATCCCATCTGATGAAAACACATGTACGGCCAACACCACTACAGCCAACGGGAAACGCAACAAGTCCAATGCCTGCGAACGCATATCGGTTCTACCCATAAAACTCTCTATCAAATGCCAAAACCGGAAGCGGCAAGTTGTTTCCGATTTGCAAGTTCAACTATTTTTTGCTTTTTATAGAATACTTCCGCAAATATAGCAACTTTTCCTTAACAAAGGAATCAAACACGATCAAATTTCTATATAAAACAACATTCACGCCCCGTCAAAGATACTGTAAATAAGGCACGTATTCACTGTAATTGAAATCATCCATGAAGAATTGGACGAAACGCAATACAGACAACAAAATAAAGGCTCCGGCCACAATCAAGCGATTGTAACGAGTGAAAGACAATATGAAAAATGGCACCAGCAACAACTCATAATAAGAAAAATACAGGCTGCCACGAGCGGCCATTTGGGGAACAAAGCCTAAAACCATGTACAACAAAATGGAATAATGATAGATATTGACCAAAAACGGGAAAGATGGTTCTTCTATCTTATCCATCCGCCAATAACAAAGGAATAAAATCACCAAACGAATCAGCACGGCTGTATTAATCCCCAATATGGCATCCTGGGTTTCTGTATAGAAAAACAACTTTTGCCAAATCAATGATTCGGTTGACAATAAGCCCAACACCCAATCCACCACAAAGGGGGTCAAGCGCCCTAACAAGAAGGCAACGACAAGCCCCAGAAGATAGTATTTCAACGAACGTTTTTTCTTTGGTATAAACAGTACCAAAAGCCCCAATAAGGCTGAAATATGAAAACAAGCAGCGAGAGCCAACAGCAAAAAGAACCGTTTCTTGTTTTGGATATTACATATCGCCCATGCCATGATGCCCAAAGCCACCCCTTGCCGCATCTGCCCCATGAAAGTGGGGAATAGGAAAGTGGTACACAATAGGAACAAACTGAAAAAGAACAATGGTGATTTTTTGTACAGAAAAGTCAAATTAAAAGCAACAGTGAGGAAAGCCATCCCCAAAAACATCAAACGGTAAGTGGGAAGGACAGAACACACAAACAAAAAGCCCGGTTCCACCAATTCAACTTCTTTCCCGCTTTGAACCAATTTGTGAATATAAATGTAATTCCAATAATCATAGCCCGTAGCCCTGCACCCAATCATCAACACCAGCAAGACAAAGATGCAGAAAAATACCATCCTGTTCTTGGCAATGCGATCGTACAGCAAATTGACCATTCCCAAGAAAGCCATCAGCAAATACCAAAACAAATACAACAGCATGGATATACAAATTTAAACTTCCTACAAATTTAACGATGAACCAACTTCTGCCTCAACTCCACATAAAACTCATCTTTCGCCCACGCCATAATTGACACATACAAAACCACGCACAACAATACGGCCACTGCCGCCAGCACCATCCAATTCCCTATCCAGAGGCGGCACAGCAACACTACCGGGACGAACAGCAAAGAACTGCCGATGTATTTCAAATTGCGACGGTCGAAAAAGCCGGTCTCCACATGCAATTTCTTCTTGATGTAGATGAAACAAATGGCTTGGAACAGCACTTCGGCAAACAAGGTAGTGGAAATAGCGACTGCCGGGCTGAACACGTCCAAGAACACAAAATTCAACGCCACATTGACACCCCCGCACAGCAGATTGAACACCACCAGCAGTTTCTCTTTCCGAAAGAGGAAGATGACTTGGTTGTAGAGAATGGTGGTCAGCGCAATGCCAATGGCCCGTATGGCAAAGATGCGCAACGAAAGCACAGCGTCCAGATATTGCTCGCCCGCCAATACAAGGACGGCTTCTTCGGAAAGCAGGCACAGGCCGATGGCAATGGGACAGACAATCATCAGCGTGGCACGCATCACCCGCTGCAAACTGCGTTCATATTGCACCTTGTCCTGCCCCAAATAATTGGATAAACGGGGAACCATCACGAACACGACCGCCAAAAGCAAGTAATTCATGATTTCAATCATCTTCTGTCCGATGCTGTAATAGGCCACTTCTTCCTCCCCGCAATAGTAGCCCAACATCGTGCGGTCCGCCACCGTATAAAGGATGGCCGTGTTGTTCAGCACCAGAATCAGCAGCAACGGCACGATGTAACGCCGCAAATGCAAGCCTTGGAAAAGTCCCTTTATAGAAAGATGCACATGCCTTTGGACATAAAAAAAACTGATGCCATAACAAACGAACCAGTACAACGTGATGATATAGACATACGCCAAATAATCGCCCGCATTCTTCACCAACAGGAAAATCAGGATGACATTGCAAGTGCGCACAATCACCGTTTTCACGGCGATGAAAGCATATTCCTCGTATGCCTCGTTCATCCATTCGATGGAAAATATCTGCGCCAGCAGGGCCAGGCTGTTCACGAACATGATTTCGCGCAACACAGGGTCGTGGATGAAGAAATACGTGAAAGCGATATAGGCCACGAAAAAAAACAGGTTGCTGAGCAGGCCGGTCACGAACAGGTTCTTGTACAGTTCCTGCACCTTGCCCAAATCATCGCGCACGCGGCTCACTTCGCGCAAGCCGAAATTATAAATGCCCAAAACGCCCAGCAAGCCAAAATAGGAATACAGCGTGGCACCATACTCCACATACCCCACCACCTGCGGGTTCAGCACCCGATACACATACGGAATCACCAGAAGAGGGACGAGCATGTTGAAAATGCCCATCACGCTCTTCGACAGTATGTTTTTCAGGACGGATTGGGACATGCTATTCTATAACCCTTGCAAAATACTTACGCATAAACCATACATAGGCCACTGTCAGCAGCAGTATGACCGCGCCGAAATAAGGCCAGCGATAGGCGGAAGGCACGCTCAACGCCCCGATATTCACCAAAAGCTGGAGCGCCATGTAGAACAACGACACCCGCACATGGGGAATACGCAATTCATTGGCCATAATCTGGTAGGCATGCTTGCGGTGGGGAAGGAAAATGTTCTCATGCAACATCAGCCGATGGACAATCGTCCAGATGCTGTCCACCCCATAGACCGCCAACAGGATAATCCAATAAAGGCTGCCATCCGCCAAGACAAGGCATCCCAACGCGAACAGCAGGATGAACGCGATGCCCACCGAACCCACATCGCCCGCAAAGCAGCGTGCGCGGGTACGGAAGTTGAACCAATTGAACACACACAAAGACAAAAAAGCTACCCACAGGACGGAGGTGTCCACAAAAGCCTCGCCATGCAAGTTGACATACAGCAGAGTGGCCACAGCCACCAAACTGTATCCTCCCGTGATGCCATTGATGCCATCCATGAAGTTGTAGGCATTGAGGATGCCGGTGCAGAATATCAAAGCCACCAGAATGTACCACCACGGGAAATGATGGAACAAGCCCCATTCGTAGAACATCAGCAGCATGGCGGAAAAATGGAAAACAATCCGCACCTTGGACGGCACGGAATGCACATCATCCATGAAACTAATGAAGCAAATCAACGTCAGCCCGGCAAAGAACCACGGGTAAGAGCAACCGAAAAACAAGGTCCAAAGCAGCATGCCCCAATAGAACACGATGCCCCCGCCGCGCAGGGTGACCCGCGTGTGCGAGCTTCGTTCATTCGGCTTGTCGATGATGCGGAAACGATGCGCCAGCTTGAAATACAACCACTCGCCCAGCCACAGCAAGGCAAAGACCGACAGATAACGGATTATTCCTTCAACGTTTTCCATTCCTGCAACTTATCCTTGAATATGACCCATGCGGCCGTGCCGAAGAAAGCCAAAAAGACGAAGCCGAACAATATCACCATTTTTTTCGGCGACGAGGCACGCACGCTCATCGCCGCCGGTTGCATCACCGTATAGACCGGGGTCTGCTGCTGCACTTTGGCCTTGGCCAACTGCACTTGCTGCGCCACTTGGTTGAACACCGTATAGGTCAAATCGACTTCCTTCTCCAGACGTTCCTCCTCCACTTGGTAACGCTTCAGGATCACGTCCAAGTTCTTGTCCACATAATCCGCATAGGCTCTCTGCGCTGCCACATAGTCTGCACGGGATTCTGCGTAAAGCTTTTCGGAAAACTCCAAATCTTTCCTGGCCTTGCTGGTGCGATAATCAGTGATGAAATCCTGCAAACGGTCCTGCACCGTGTCGGCCAAAGCGGCCGAAATCAACGGGTCCTGCATGCGCACGGAAAGGGTGATGACCCCCGTCTTTTTATCCACCTCGCCTGTTATCAATTTCGACAAGGACTTCACCATCTTGGCTTGATCCATCGTCAGGTTGAAGTAATTGGCCGTAGCCGGATCGCCTTCCGGCTCTTTTTCACGGAACAATCCCATGAACCATCCCAAAGCCTTGAAGGGCGCGGAAAGGACATAGCTGAACCAAGCCGTCCGCTGGTGTTCATCCAGATAGTCATAAAGGGTCGTGCTTAAATCGCCTTTCTTGGTCTGCACCGGCACGTTGAACAAGCCCACCAAAAAAGGCGTGGAACTCAAAATGTCGGGATACAGTTCCGGGGAAATGGCATCCTCGCTCATCATGCCGCCCAAGTTGATGCCTGCCAACGAGGCCAAGGAGCCGAGGCTTCCGCTCAATCCTCCGCCGCTTCCCGAAGATTCGGGCGCCAAGGTCACTTCCGTGGTGTATTCTTTCGGGATGCTGAACGCGATAATCACGCCTGCCACGCCCGCAATGATGCAGTTCTTAATGACCAAACGGCGCCGTTTCCACACCTTCTGGCACAGTTCCACCAAATCAATCTCACGCACTTGCGGATTCTTGTTCTGTTCTTCGCTCATAGCCTTTCCTTTTATTTGCCAAACAATCCTACCAACGTGGCCGCCATCGTTGCCAATGAAGCGGATGCCGACGACAGGCTCACAATCTCTGCCACCCCGAAGTTGCCCCGTGGCTGCTTATAAGGAACGATGATTTCACAACCGGGCTGCACGGCTTTCCTGCTTCTCGACTTCAGCCGGTCAATCGTTCCGTTCATGTAGATGACGTATGCCCGCTTCTTGTTGGCACGGTAAGCATAGCCTCCTGCACGGTCCACATAACTTTTCAGTTTCTTGTTATCCAAATAAGAAATCGTGGTGGGGTGCATCACCGCACCGTTGATTTTCACGGTGTTCGTGTATTGCGGGATGGTAATCTTGTCGCCCTCGCGAAGCACAATGTCCTCATCACTGCCCGGATGAGCCAATGCTTCTTCCAGATTCATGCCCACAAAATAGGTGTCGCCCAAATTCAAGTCCTCCTCGCTGAGGGATTCATTGCCCCGCTGCATCTGGAGCGTGCGCAAGGCCGACTGCATGCGGCGGCGTTCATCGTCCGTCATGCGGCGTTCCAAGCGCGCGCCTTTCACATAGGCATTGCTGGTCACACCGCCTGCACGGGCTATCACGTCGCTCACCCGTTGCGTTTTCATGGACAAAGTATAAGTGCCGGCAAACATGATTTCACCTTCAATCTCTATGTTCTGTTGCTCTTGGTAGCCCGGGCTTCGGCGCACATGCACCTCATCGAACGGCTGCAAGACAAAGCCCGGCTCGCCATCCACCACAAAACCGTCTTTCAAGGCAAAGCTGAATGTCTGCGCGATGGTGTCGGTGTCGTTCAGCGCTTTGGTGTCCTTGATGCGGCGCGACACGTCCACACGGACCGTGGAAGCAGCCTCTTTCAACCCTCCCGCCTGCAGGATGATGTCTTCCAGCGTCATGTTTTCCCCATAGGCGAAGGTGTCTTCCCTCGCCACTTCTCCAGTAATGGACACCGTGCGCTCTTCCTGCACATCGTGGATACTGGGGATATACAGGATATCATCTTTGCGCAAAGCCATGTCAGGCACTGTGCCGCCCAGCAAGCCTTTCACGTCGATGGACAAGACTTCCAGCGTGAGATCGTCTTTATAACGGTGAAGCACGGCACGGTTCAGGAAAGCGTCCCCGCGGATGCCCTCTGCCTTATCAATCAATTCCTTGATGGTATTCACATCGCCTCCCATCTGGTACATGCCAGGGCGATAGACCGCGCCACGCACTTCCACCAAGTTGGCGTAACGGGTCAATACGGAATCCACGAACAAGGAGTCGCCGTCCATCACTTGGAATGCCCCGAAATTCATGTCGTCCACCGTATATATCTGGTATTCGCGCCCGCTCTTTCGGATGAGGCGCACATTCTTCGTATAGGCATCGCCGGTGAAACCGCCTGCATATTTCAAAAGCGCGTTCACGCTTTCATCGTCTTTCATCTCGTAAATCATAGGGCGTTTCACCTTCCCGGCCACTTTCACCAAACTATCGTAGGGGCCCACCACAATCACGTCGCCGTCCATCAGGCGGACATTGCCTTCCATGTTGCCATTGATAATGTAATCATAAATGTCGATGGTGGAAATCAATTCATTGTTGCGGTACACCTTGATGGCGCGCAGCGTGCCAATGTCGTTCACACCGCCTGCCATGTAAAGGGCATGGAACACGGAAGCCAACGATGACAATGTATAAGAACCGGGGATGCGGACCTCACCCATCACATTGATTTGTATCGAACGAAGCTGCCCCAACGTCAAACTCAGTTGGGAAGAACCGTCGGCTATCCCGGCATATATCTTGCTCAGTTCCTTGGACGCATAATCATTGGCTTCGGCCACCGTCTTGCCATTCAGGTAAAGAGGACCGTAATTGATGACCTGGATATAGCCGTCAGGAGATATCGTTTCATCGATGGTGGTTTGCGAAGCGCCCCAAATGTCAATCAGCACTTCATCGCCGGGTCCCAAACGGTAGTTCTCAGGCGTGGCAATGTTCAGGTTCGGCTCAAAGGTCAACTTGCGGTTATTAAACATTGAACGACCGAACACCTCATTGATTTTGTCGATTTGCAAAGATTGTATCATGTCTTCCAGCACATCGCCTTCGTCCACGCCCAACATGTCCTCGCCGCCCATCGCGTATTGAACCCCCAAACTGTTGGCCGAAGCCGAGCCTTTCTTCATGCGTTCCTGCGGATCGTCCCCTGCATCGCGTGAACGGATCACGTTGTTCAGGCTCGAGGACGAAAGGGACGAACCGGACTGCTGCTGCTTTTCATACTTTGACTTCAATGCCTGCAATTGGCTGATTGAGACTCCCTTTTTCACCAAATCAGCCGCAATCTCCTGTTGGCTCTTCCCGGTCATTTGCTGCTCCATCACATATTGCATGATTTGTTCTTCAGACATGCTTTGAGCTGCCGCAAACTGGATAAATGCGAACAAAGAGAATAATAGAATCAATAATTTCCGCATACTTTGTCTTTTATGTCTTGTTCTTAACTTAAAAATTAGCCGCAAAGATAAACTATTCTTTTTGTATAACAAACGTGAAAGCACCTATAATATTGCAAGCACAAAAATGCATTTTTCTTCAAAAAACGACAAAAAGGACGCGCCAACGGCACGTCCCTTTCCATCATATTCCAAGCAAACGAATTATTCGTTGCCCAGCAAAATATCCATTACCTGGCAAGCAGACTTGGCCACCGACGTGCCAGGTCCAAAAATCGCAGCAACGCCTGCTCTGTACAAGAAGTCGTAATCCTGAGGAGGAATCACTCCGCCACAGAACACCGCAATGTCTTCTCTCCCCAATTTGGCCAATTCGGCAATCAACTGCGGCACCAATGTCTTATGCCCAGCAGCCAACGAAGAAACGCCGATGGCATGGACATCGTTTTCCACCGCTTCGCGAGCCGCTTCAGCCGGTGTCTGGAACAAAGGCCCCATGTCAACATCAAAGCCGCAATCTGCAAAGCCGGTAGCTACCACTTTGGCGCCACGGTCATGTCCATCCTGCCCCATTTTGGCCATCATCACACGAGGGCGGCGACCCTCTTTCTTCGCGAAAGCCTCAGTCAACCCACAAGCTTTCGCAAAATCCGAATCTGTTTTACTTTCTGAAGAATACACGCCTGATATTGTTCTGATAATTGCTTTATAACGTCCTACCACTTTCTCGCATGCATAAGAGATTTCGCCTAATGTGGCGCGCAAACGAGCCGCTTCCACTGCCAGTTCCAGCAAGTTGCCATTGCCGGTCTTCACACATTCGGTGATGGCATCCAAGGCTTTGTCAACTTCCGCTTGGTTGCGCCCTTCGCGTAAACGGCGCAAATTTTCCACCTGTTCCTGCCGGACGGCCGTATTGTCAATCTCCAAAATATCGATGGGGGCTTCTTTCTCCAACCGATACTTGTTAACGCCGACAATGGTTTGGGCGCCGCTGTCGATACGGGCCTGCGTACGTGCCGCTGCTTCCTCGATGCGCATCTTTGGGATACCGGTCTCGATGGCCTTCGCCATGCCGCCCAATTTTTCTATTTCCTGGATATGTTCCCAAGCGCTGTGGGCTATCTCGTTCGTCAGCGATTCCACATAATAAGAGCCGCCCCACGGATCTACGCTGCGGCATACGTTCGTTTCTTCCTGAATATAAATCTGCGTATTGCGGGCAATGCGTGCAGAAAAATCAGTCGGAAGGGCAATCGCCTCATCCAAAGCATTGGTATGAAGAGACTGCGTATGCCCCAAAGCAGCCGCCATCGCTTCGATGCAAGTACGCCCCACGTTGTTGAACGGGTCTTGTTCTGTCAACGACCAGCCGGATGTCTGGCAGTGCGTGCGCAAGGCCAGCGACTTTGGGTTCTTCGGGTTGAACTGTTTGACAAGTTTCGCCCACAACATGCGTGCAGCACGCATCTTGGCAATTTCCATGAAATGATTCGTGCCGATGGCCCAAAAGAAAGAAAGGCGCGGCGCGAAAGCATCAATATCCAAACCGGCTGCAATGCCGGCGCGAAGGTACTCCAAGCCATCGGCCAACGTGTAAGCCAGTTCAATGTCGGCCGTGGCGCCGGCTTCTTGCATGTGATAACCGGAAATGGATATGGAATTGAACTTCGGCATATTCTTGGAAGTATATTCAAATATGTCAGAAATAATCTTCATGGAGAAGGCGGGCGGATAAATATAGGTGTTGCGCACCATGAACTCCTTCAAAATGTCATTCTGGATAGTGCCTGCCATCTCTTCCAATTTGGCACCCTGCTCCAGCCCGGCATTGATGTAGAACGCCATGACAGGCAGCACCGCCCCGTTCATGGTCATGGACACGGACATCTTATTCAAGGGAATGCCGTCAAACAACACTTTCATGTTATCCAAAGAGCAAATGGAAACGCCTGCCTTTCCCACATCGCCCACTACACGTTCATTGTCGGGGTCGTAGCCACGGTGCGTGGGAAGGTCAAATGCGACAGACAAACCCTTTTGCCCGGATGCCAGATTGCGGCGATAGAAAGCATTGGACTCCTCAGCCGTAGAGAATCCGGCATACTGGCGGATGGTCCAAGGGCGCATCACGTACATGGTAGAATACGGGCCACGCAAGTAGGGCGGGACACCGGCAGCATAATCCAAATGTTCCATGCCCTCCAGATCCTCTTTCGTGTACACAGGCTTCACGCAAATGTGTTCCGGTGTTTCCCAATCGGCTTTGATGCCATTTTTTTTCTGCCAGTCCAACCCGTTGGCGGGCTTAATGCCGGCACAGATATCTATGTTTTTAAAATTCGGTCTCATGATTCTTATTTTATACCTAATTTCACGTTGAACTCTTTTAACGTATCCAGCACGTTGACGCGCACATGGATGAAGTTTTCTATCCCGGCCTTCTTCAGTTCATCCATGCACTGAGGGGCGCCGGCCACCACAAACAAAGCACGTCCGTTCACGGCTTTGTATGCCGGGACAGCGTATTCCGCATATTCGTCATCGCTGGAGCAAAGGACCACGATGTCGGCACCGGCCTGCATGGCTGCCTCCACCCCTTCTTCCACTGTCGGGAAGCCTAGATTGTCGATGACTTCATAGCCTGCGCAAGCAAAGAAATTGCAGGAGAACTGCGCCCTCGCTTGGCGCATTACCAGATTGCCGATGGTCAGCATGAAGGCTTTCGGGCGTTTGCCGGATGCCTCGGTCTGCAAACGGAGGCGCTCGAAATCGCTGGCTGCACGGTCAAAGTCCAAAGTGGCAAAAGGTTTCTCGCAAGTATGCTCCTTATGCCCGCCGCAACAGCAAGCATGCCCTAAGGGCTGCCGGCCTTGTGCCTGTTCATTGAAATTAGGATATTGGTTCGTGCCTACCAGAATCTCTTTCCGCTTGGAGACAGCCTCATGCCGTTTCTTTCCACTTTCATTGACCACTGCCTGTATCTTCCCGGCCTGCACGGCAGACAAGAAGCCGCCTTCTTCCTCCACAGGCAAGAATACGTTCCATGCCTCGCGGGCAATGGATACAGTGAGGTTTTCTATGTAATAAGAGCCTGCAGCCGGGTCGGCCACTTTGTCAAAATGTGATTCTTCCTTCAAGAGCAACTGCTGGTTGCGGGCAAGCCGTTCGGAAAAATCATTGGGTGCCTCATACACTTTGTCAAAAGGAGTGACAGTGATGGAGTCCACTCCCGCCAAGGCCGCGCTCATGGCTTCGGTTTGCGTGCGGAGCAGGTTCACGTAGGAATCAAACAAAGTCAGGTTGTAAGAAGATGTCTCTGCATGCACCGCCATCTTGCATGCGCCATCGCACTCCGGCTGGTACTGCTTCACGATGTCTGCCCACAGCATGCGCGCGGCACGGAACTTGGCTATCTCCATGAAATAATTGGATCCTACGCCGAAATTGAACTTCATCCTCGTGGCAACCTCATCCACCGTAAGCCCGGCATCGGTCAGTTGGGAAAGGTATTCATTCCCCCATGCCAAGGCGTAACCCAATTCCTGGAAAATGTAAGCACCCGCATTGCTCAGTGTCAATGCATTCACGCAGATGCATTTGTAACCGGGAAGAGGGCGCAATGCATCCACCAGTTCCTTGGCCGTGGCCGCAAAATCGGAAAGGTCTTTTCCCTTCTTCAGCATCTTGTCCATCGGGTCATAGTTCACCGAACCTTTCAATGCCTCTAAATCATATCCCTTTTTCTGGAAATAGGCTACCAACAGGCGGGCCAGTTCCACCGTATGCCCTTGGCAGGTGGAAAAATTCAGTTCCACGCTCTCCGGCAAGATGCCTTCCAGCAAAGCCTCAATGTATTCTTCGCACAGGTCTTTGGCTTTCACGCTGAAGCCGATGGAATCCACGCCCTTCATCAAGATGTCCAATGCCTTCCGGTTGGCTTCTTTCGCATCGCCCACCGCAATGTCCTGGCGCACGCGCCAAGTGTTGTCTTTCTTGGTTCCTCTCAGATAAGGAAATTCACCGGGAAGGGCATCCGTGGTCTTCAAGCCTTCCAAATCTTCCTTGCGGTAAAAAGGCTTCACGTTGAAGCCTTCATGGGTCCTCCATACTAATTTCTTCTCGAAGTCCGCTCCCTTCAGGTCTGCGGCCACTTTCTCCATCCACTGTTCCGTAGTCACGGGGGGAAAGTCCGAAAAGAGTTTTTCTTTACTATCTGCCATAGTCTATTGGTATTAATAAATTAAGATTAATAATTCCTCTTTTACATTTGCTCACAGCAAGCACGCAAATATAACCAATTAAGCATTAACACCCCCATGTTTTCTCTTTTTTTTCACGGAAACATCTGTCAAATGGTCAATTCCCGGCTTTCCCATCGCCATTGCCGCCGGCAAGGACTTCATGCTGCACGCATGGGAAACCCTTTTTGCCCACGCAGGGACTTCCGTTTGTCCGCCAAGAAATCCGGCCCATACGGCCAACTTCTTTATCTTTAGCCTGAGGATGTGTATCCTTAGGCTGAGGACGCACATCCTTAACCTGAAGATGAACTTTCCACCTGCGTGAACGGGATTTCCTGCACAGGAAAACGGAAGAATATTCCTGCACGGGAGGAAATATCCTCGAAAAAAGATTGGCAGCTCAAATAGTTTAGCTAATTTTGCGGCTATTCTTAAAACATCTTTAACATATCACTGTACAACAATGGATTGGATACTTGATCTTTTATGGAAACCGGATTCCGTGGCCCACATTGTATTCCTCTACGCCTTTGTCATCTCCCTTGGCGTCATGCTGGGTAAAATCAAGATATTCGGCGTGTCGCTGGGAGTCACATTCGTGCTGTTCACGGGCATCCTCATGGGGCATTTCGGTTTCACGGGTGACACGGAGATACTTCATTTCATCCGCGACTTCGGGCTCATCCTGTTCGTGTTCTGCATCGGCCTGCAAGTAGGCCCCTCCTTCTTTTCCTCATTCAAGAAAGGAGGGATGAGCCTGAACTTCCTGGCATTTTGCATCGTGGCACTCAACGTCGTGGTCATGCTGACCGCCTACTACTTGTTGGACGGGCGTATCAGCCTGCCGATGATGGTCGGCATCCTGTGCGGGGCCGTTACCAACACGCCGGGGCTCGGCGCCGCGCAGGAAGCCCTGACGCAAATCAACTACACGGGCGACCCGATTGCATTGGGATATGCCTGCGCCTATCCCTTGGGCGTAATCGGCATCATTGGATCCATTATATTAATAAGGTATATATTCCGCATCAATTTCGGCAAGGAGGAAAAAGACTGGAACAAACAAACTGAGGAAACGCACCACCCGCCTTGCGTGTTCCATGTGGAGGTACACAACGAAGCCATTTACGGGAAATCCTTGGGATGCGTAGGCAAATTCTTAGGCCGCCCGTTCGTGTGTTCACGAATCAGCCACAACGGGGAAGTCACAAGCCCTACGACCGAAACCCTCCTCCAACAAGGCGACCAGTTGCGCATAGTTTGCTCAGACACCGACAAGGAAGCCATACTGGCTTTCATCGGACGCCCCATCAATGTGGACTTGGCGCAAAAGAATTCTCCATTGGTGTCGCGGCGCATCCTTGTCACCCGGAGCGAAATCAACGGGAAACGTTTGGGGCAACTGCACTTCCGCACGATGTACGGCGTGAATATCACCCGGGTCAACCGTGCGGGCATGGATCTTTTCGCCAACCATAACCTGGAACTGCAAGTCGGCGACCGCGTCATGGTAGTCGGCTCGGAAGAAGCCATCGAACGCGTGGCAAGCGTGTTGGGCAACTCCTTGAAACGCCTGAACGAGCCCAACATCATCACCATCTTCATCGGCATCTTCTTGGGCATCCTCGTAGGAAGCCTGCCTGTCGTGTTCCCCGGCATGCCCACACCGCTCAAGTTAGGCTTGGCCGGAGGGCCGTTAGTGGTAGCCATCCTCATCGGACGCTTCGGGCCGAAGATGCATCTGGTCACTTACACCACCCAAAGCGCCAACCTGATGCTACGCGAAATCGGCATCGTCCTGTTCCTTGCCAGCGTAGGCATCGAAGCAGGCGCCAACTTCGTGCAAACCGTGGTGGAAGGCGATGGCTTGCTCTACGTGGGCATCGGATTCCTGATCACCTTCATACCACTCATCATCGTAGGCATCTTCGCACGGCTGTATTTCAAAACAAACTACTTCATACTGATGGGATTGATAGCCGGAAGCACCACCGACCCGCCTGCCTTGGCCTATTCCAACCAAGCAAGCGGAAGCGACGCGCCGGCCGTAGGCTACTCTACCGTTTACCCTTTGTCCATGTTCCTGAGGATATTGACGGGGCAGATGATCATCCTGTTGCTAATGTAGGGAAATATCCCGGAAAGGCTTTGCACCCCCTTATGGCAGGCACTGCAAGGCCTTTCCTTTGAATTATCCAATAAACGTAAAAAGACAAAAAAGATGAAACCTTCAGCTACTATCCTCCTGTTCGCGGCCACGGCTCTCACGGCTTGTTCCAAAAGTTCAACCGGCTTCTCGCCCGAAGATGCGCAAATCCCTATCCAAATCTCATCCGGCTCACGCATACAGACAAGAGTCTTGGACAACCTTTTCGAAGAGAACGATGAAATAGGCCTCTTCGTGCTACAACAGCCCAATGCAATAACCGATGAACGCCATGCCGACAACCTGCGTTTCACCTACCTAAACGGGACATGGGTTCCGGAACAAACCTCCTATTACCCCTCCGCAAGCAACGCATGCGACTTCATCGCCTATTACCCTTATACAGACAATGCCCTGCCGCCATCTTCTTCCACCATGGAATGCCAGACCGCTGCCGACCAAAGCCAAAAAGCCAATTATTCCCATTCCGACTTCCTTGTGGCGGAAAGAAACGGCATCACGCCTTCCACAGAAGCCGTAGCGCTTGTTTTCAAGCACCGAATGGCGGAAATACACATCGAAATCAATCCCGGAGGCATCTTCAATTCGCCGGAAGAACTATTGGCGCAAAATCCCGTAATCACCCTGAAAGGAGTATGCACACAAGGCCAATATAACCTCAGCGACAAAACCTTCAGCGATTTAGAGAACCGCAGCGACATCATTCCATACGGGGAACTCACTGTCACAGATGGCAAACTGATCGGAAAACGTGCCATTGTCATCCCGCAGGAGATCCAAGGAAACCAGCCGTTCATCCAAATGCAAGTCAACGGCAAGGCATACAACTTCACCTTCGGGGAAGACCATGCCATCCGCCCCGCCACCAAAGAGACTTACACCCTCACCATGAAAGGCAGCGCACCCCAAACCTACCTGGAAGCGGAAATCGATGACTGGGAAAACGAAAGCCACATGGAAGGAGAACTCCAAGAACACAACGACAACGGCAACTATCGTTTCTCCGTCCCCGACTTCAGCCAGTCTGCCGTTTACAAAGCCATGGACGGCAACCAACCTGTGGCCGAAATCTGCAAAGAATACCTCAATGCCTGCGCGGCGCAAGCCATCATCGTCTATCCCATCCATAATGGGACAACCGACCTCGGGCAAGGATACGTGGCGCAAATATTCGATGCCTCCACCGGCCAGCCTTCCGACAGCCCCATCCATGGAGGAACAGCCGCATGGGACGAAGGCAACAACACCGTGGACTACCAACAAGGGACTTCCGCCGCAAGCAACGTCATCTATATGAACGAAGGAGGAATCAGCCTCATCCCTTCCGGCAGCAACACGGCCGAACTGACCGCAGAACCCTGCTTTCTTCACGATGAAAGGGACGGCAAATCCTACCGCATCGTGAAGATTGGCACCCAGTACTGGATGAGCGAAAACCTTGCCGCCACGCAGTTCAACAATGGCGAAGGCATTCCCAACCTCCAAAGCGAAGCCTTGTGGACCACCGCCATCGAAAACGCAGAAGCCGCTTACAGCACCGACAACGGGCATCATTATTACACCTACGCCGCCGCTCAAGGAGACATTGCCCCCGAAGGATGGATGGTTCCCCGCAGCGATGACTGGGACCGCCTTGCCGCTTACATCGGCGAAGACACCTCGCTGATTACCATCCGGGAGGGAAGCAGCAACCTGACGGGGCTGTCCATCGAAGGGACAGGCTACCGCGACGAAACCGGCAAATATCCCCCGCATACCTTCCCCACCACCTACATGTGGGGCCAAGGATGCACCTACTGCATCGACCAAGACATCAGGATGTTAACTTGGAAAAGCCAAGGCAACACCATCCGTTGCATCCGGGAATGAGGAGGCAGCGGGCATAAAGGCGCCCTTATCATGCCTCGGTGACGGAAAAACCGGCCTTCCGCAAATCGTCCCAATACGAAGGATAGGACTTCGACACCACATGAGGATCATTGATTCTCACTTTCGGCAGTCTCAGGCATGCCGGAGCGAAAGCCATGGCCATGCGGTGGTCCTCGTAAGTGTCGATGGCCGGCACGGCAGAGGAAAGCAGCCCCCTCCTATTGCCATCCCACGACAGCACCGAATCGCCCTGTGATTCGAGGACATACCCTAACTTGCCCATTTCCTTGACCAGCGCAGAGATGCGGTCGGTTTCCTTGATACGCAGGCTTTGCAAGCCGGTGAAACGGAACGGGATGCCTTTCAACGCACAGGCCACCACAAACGTTTGAGCCAAATCCGGCTGGGCTGTGAAATCGCATTCCCAGGAAGAAACCCGCGTTTCCTGCTTCCTCAGCACCACTCCTTCCGGGACAAACCGCGTCTCCACGCCCAACGCACGGAAAAGTTCCGCCACTTTGCTGTCGCCTTGGCAACTGTCTTCGAACAACCCCGACAACGTGATTTCCGCATCTTCAGCCAAAGCGGCCACCTCATACCAATAAGAAGCAGCAGACCAATCCGCCTCCACCACGAAACGCCTCGGCTCGTAAGCCGAAGGAGGCACCACAATCGTATCCTTCCCTTCCCATCTTGCCGCCACGCCGAAATCATGCATCAGGCGCATCGTCATGTCGATATAAGGACGCGAAACAATCTCCCCGTCCAACGTCAGGCGCAAACCTTCTTTGAAACAAGGAGCCGTCATCAGCAAGGCAGAGATGTATTGCGAACTGATATGCCCCGGCATGCGCAGGCACCCGCCGTCCAACCGCCGCCCTTCAATATGCAAGGGAGGGAAACCTTCTTTTCCTGCATAACCAATTTTTGCACCCAATGCCCGCAAAGCATCCACCAAAGCATGAATCGGGCGCTGCCGCATGCGTTGCGTCCCCGTCAACAGATGCGTGCCGCCCGTAGCAGCGAAATAAGCAGCAAGGAAGCGCATCGCCGTGCCTGCCGCCATGACATCCGCCACTGCCCCCTCCGAACGCAAGGCTCTCCGCATGACGCAGGTGTCATCGCAGTCCGAAATATTCAAAAGCACGCTTTTATTGCCGCCCAAGGCATCCATCAGCAGCACGCGGTTGCTGATGCTTTTCGAATACGGCAAGGCTATCTCAGCCCGCACTGACAAAGGAGAAGTTATTTCAAGTGCCATAACCCGTGTACATTGCTAAATTTATGTTACGCAAAGATAGGGAATTCTATTGAAACCTAAATTTTATTCCGCCTTTCTTCAGCGCAAAACAATTATTCATACTTTTGCCGCATGAAAACTTTTAGCGACGCACAATACATCCACCAGCTCATTGCCGAGGGCGAACACCAGACACAAGACTTCAAATTTGAAATATCAGATGCCTGCAAGATAGCCCGTTCGTTGTCGGCTTTCTCAAATACTGATGGCGGAAGGCTTTTGATTGGCGTAAAAGACAATGGGAAAATCGCCGGGATACGTTCCGAAGAAGAAGCCTACATGATAGAGGCCGCCGCCCAAATGTATTGTGTGCCGCCCATCCAATGCCGGATGCAGAACTACACCGTAGAGGGGAAAAACGTATTGATTGCCACCGTGACGCCGTCTGACTCCAAACCGGTCTATGCCAAAGATGAACACGGGAAATCCTGGGCCTACGTCCGTGTCAAAGATGAAAACATCCTGGCTACCCCCATCCACCTGATGGTGTGGCGACAATCGCAAAAGGCAGGCGCCTTGCTGCAATACACGCAAAAAGAGGAAAACCTCCTGAAAATGCTGGCTGAAGAAAAGGCCGTCACCCTCAGCCAATACTGCCGCCGCACGCATACCCCGCAAAGAAAAGCTGAAGCATTGTTCGCACACTTGATACGCTTCGGCATCATCGAACCCGTGTTCATCGGGCACAAATTCTATTTCCAGTTAAAAACCACATGACATTTAATTAAACTTTAAACATATTTTGGAGATGGATTGCCCTTTTTGCCGTATCTTTGCGAAAACAAAGTTCAACCCTTTAAAACAATATGAGTATGAATTTCTTAACAGACAAAAAGTTAACCATTGTAGGCGCTGCGGGAATGATTGGTTCCAACATGGCGCAAACAGCCATCATGATGGGGCTGTCCTCAAACATTTGTTTGTATGACCCGTATGAACCCGGATTGGCCGGCGTGGCAGAAGAATTGTTCCACTGCGGCTTTGAAGGCGTGAACATCACCTTCACTTCCAACATCAAAGAAGCATTGACCGACGCGCAATACATCGTTAATTCAGGAGGCGCAGCCCGCAAGGCAGGCATGACACGCGAAGACTTGCTGAAAGGCAACGCCGCCATCGCAGAAGAATTCGGCAAAAACGTGAAGGCATACTGCCCGGACGTGAAACATATCGTGATTATTTTCAACCCGGCCGACATCACCGGCTTGATTACTTTGCTGTATTCCGGCTTGAAGCCCTCGCAAGTCACCACGCTTGCCGCTTTGGACTCCACACGCTTGCGCAGCGAACTGGCCAAGCATTTCAAGGTGGCCATGGACAAAGTGGAAAACTGCCGCACCTACGGCGGACACGGCGAACAGATGGCTGTGTTTGCATCTACGGCAAAAGTGAAAGGCCAACCCCTGACCGAACTGATCGGCACAGACGCGCTCAGCAAAGAGCAATGGGCTGAAATCCAGCAGAAGGTTATCAAAGGCGGTGCCAACATCATCAACCTTCGCGGCCGTTCATCCTTCCAAAGCCCGGCATACGTGTCCATCGAGATGATTGCCGCAGCCATGGGCGGGAAAGCATTCAGATGGCCGGCCGGCACCTACATCTCCAACAACAAGTTCGACCACATCATGATGGCATGGGAAACCTCCATCACGAAGAACGGCGTCATCCTGGAGAATGTGAAAGGCACTCCCGAGGAAGAAGAAGCTTTGGAGAAGAGCTACAAGCACTTGTGCGAACTTCGCGACGAGGTGATCAGCATGGGCGTGCTGCCTCCTATCAGCGAATGGCACAAGCTGAACCCGAACATCGATTGACATTTGCCATAATAAAAAAGGAAGGGATGGACGCAATGTCCATCCCTTCCTTTTTTATCTCCTGCATTGCTTACACCAAAGCGCGGATCAGTTCCTCCCGGTCGCCGTAAAGCAAATCGATGACCGGCAGTTCTATCATGGTGTAGCAACCCGGCTGTTGCTTCATGGCAGCGCGGGCCACGCCGACCAGCACCTGCGCCGTCAAAGCCGGATTGTTGATGCGCATGTTAAATTCAAACAACTGGTTCTGCGTCTTTCCCGACACGCCCTTGCGGGTGAGGTTCACGCCATGCCCCATGTCCAGCAAATCGTCCACGCAAGGCACTTGGATGACATGGGTCTCATCGTGCGCAAAATACTCATCTTTCTTGATGGCTTCCGCCACTTTCGCGAACTCATACCCGTCCTTCAGTTCAATATAGACCATGCGGCGGTGGATGCCCGTGCCGGTCGGAATGGTCATGGACAAGGCAGCTTTCACGCCCTCAATGGCTTTCACGGCCACCGTATGCCCCATGCTCATGCCCGGCCCGAAGTTTGTGTAAGTGATTCCTTTCGGGGCAATGGCCTGAAGCAAGGCACGCACCACCGAGTCGCTGCCCGGATCCCATCCCGCAGAAATCACGGAAACAGTGCCATGTTGCTTGGCCACCGCGCCCAACTCCCGGCGCAATGCCACAATATCCGTGTGGATGTCGAAACTGTCCACCGTATGGATGCCCAAGGAAAGGATGTCTTTGGCGTATTCTTCCACGCTGCGAGTGGGCGTTGCCAAGATAGCCACGTCCACATCCTTCAGTTCACGGATGTTCTTCACTACCGGACAAGCCTCCAACTCTGCCGGTTTGTTTTCCGCGCCGTTGCGGCGCACCACTCCTGCCAGTTCAAAATCAGGGGCTGCATTCACAGCATCCAACACATAATGCCCGATATTGCCATATCCCACAATGGCTGCTCTAATCTTTTTCATTTCTTATTCATTTAATCAGTTTCAAATTTCTTCTTTCACGTCGCAAAAGTAAGCATTTTGCACGAGTTATCAGGAAATCACGTGTAAATATTCACAAAACAACGGCACAATGCAGAATGTTTTCACAAAAATTTCCCTGCCCCGCGCTTGCATTCTTGCATTTTCTTCGTAGCTTTGTGGGCAGGCAGGGCATGCCTTGCTTGCTGACATATTGAAAATTAAGAAGCGTTATGCTCATCTTGTAGTTAGAAAACCTGAGAAACTTTCTAAAAAAGATACCAGGATTTGCATAGCTGTTTTCATGTATATGGCTTTGTGCAACTACAAATTACCACCGTTAAACTAAAATTGCGAATTTATGAAGAAAATCATTGTTACCTTATCAATCTGTGCAGTAGCATTCATAATAGCTTCTTGCACTCCCTCTAATGAGGAAAAAGCCGAGAAACTAATTAAAGAAACGCTTAAAGATTATCTTTACCATCCAGATTCCTATGAGCCAACAGCAACAAGGATTGACAGCATGTTCATTGATGCGTCCACGATCGAACCTATTATGGAAATCAGTAATGAAATTAAAGATTTGATTTCAAAGATAAACGGATGTGAAAGAAAAATTGAATTTGCTGAAACCGCTATGGATATCTATGCTCCTGATGGTTATTCTTCTCAGTTTTCTCGCGGAGAGTATGCACGAGCAAAAAAAGAAAAAAAGGAAACCAAATCTGATTTAGATAAATATTCAAAGAAACTTTCAGAAGAACTTGCATCCCTAAAAGAGAATGTTGCCAAATACCACAAAGGAGGGTTTACCGGTTGGGCTGTAATTCATAGATTTAAGAGTCTTAATGGCGCAGGCACTATGAATGTCCCAGGAGAAATGATTTTCTTTTGCGACGAGAATTTCACAACTTGTGTTGGTTATGAAAGTGAAAAGATTGATGACTTTGCTAAAATTTTAGATACCGTAAATGAAGCCACTTCTGATGAAGATATAATAGATTACTTCGAAGAAAATAGGTTTTCATTTTAGGTTAACAGAATGCAACCGCGCCAACGGAGAAGATTTATAAAAGCAAAAAACGCGGGACAGGCAAAAATCATCTTCTGAAAAGATGCAATGTTTGCCTGTTCCCTTATCTTTGTGCCAAACTTTATTTCCAGCTACCGATGAAGAAACTTTGTTTGATTCTTGTGCTTTTGCACGCCGCGCTTTGCCAAGCGCAGACGTTCATTTTCCCGGAAAACGACTCCATCTTCACGGAATACAACGACGGGCGGCTTTGGGCATACCGGGAAACAGATGGATGCGTGGTGGGGCTTACATGCTTTGAAGAACAAAACAATTACGGCAGATTTTACCAAATCCATGTATTCGTGAAAAACACCGGCAACCAGTCTTTCATATTTTGGCCGGACAGCATTTCTGCTAACATAAGTACAAAAAGAGGAGAAATTCAGCCACTTTCAACATATACCCATGAAGATTTTCAAAGAAAGATAAAACGCAACCAAATATGGAGCATAGTCCTTGCAGACGAAGAAAACCCATTGCCAACCGCAATAATGATGGAAGACGACCGCAAACGGCAAGGGGAAGGTTACTTGAAAACAACCACCATCTATCCCGATGAAGCCATCGTGGGCCACATGAACATCCGATACAAGAAAGGACGAACCTTGACCGTTCACATCCCCATCAACGGACACACATACAGCTTCAGTTGGGATGTGAGCAAGAAAAAGAGGAGCAAGTAAAACCCGCTTCCCGCAATGTTCTTCTGCCACACTTTCAAATATTCTGGAGAATCAAATCGGCATTGAGGTGCAAATCTGTGTAAAGCCTTTTGGCCAAAGTGGCCGATATTTTCCTCTTGCCGTTCATGATTTGACTGAACACCGATTCGTTCAAGCCCAAGAATGCCGCCGCATCTTTGCGTTTCATGCCCCTCGAATAAAAATAATCTTCCATCGCTCTTATCAACGGGCTTTTGGTTTTCAGGGGAATGATGTTCAGGTAGTTGTCTTCATACTCAGCACTCATCCTTGCAAGACGGCCTATTTCACGAATATATTCATTATCCGCATCAGGCTCCAGCATCCCTTTTTTCGTTGCTTCACACACAAGTTCATTCACACGGCGACGCACTGCATCGTATTGCTCCCGTGTTGTAATTGGGTTTATATCCGTCATCATAATTACCATAACATTAAAACCAACTATTAACTCATTTCCTAAATCACAGAACAATCTTTGATTTTATCATACTCTGCATGCGTGCCAACAAACCGCAACTCCATAACTCCGCCCACAAACAAAACCACTGCAATTATCCTATAATTATTCCCACTAATATTAAAGACATAACGTCCATTGCCCACGTAATCTGCCGAAGGAAAGCATTTTTTCAAATCTTGATGGTTCCTCCAAACAGCCTGTGCCACAACTTCAATCCATTTGTTAATCGGCCTTACTGCCCTTGAATGCCGTTGCACAAAATCATCTAATATTAGCTTGTTTGATATTAACATGCTTCCCCAAAAATATATTGCAAATATATGCAAGATTTTACGTTTGCGCAAATATTCTTTGCGAAATTGCAAAGTTCGCAAGATTCCCCGGCTCACGCGCTTGCATTCCTGCTTTTTCTTCGTAGCTTTGAAGAATAAAACATCCACACCATGAAACGAATCTTTTGCTTGGAGACAGAATGGGAACAGTCTGTGCATGATTTGAAAAAGAAACCGATTGCAAACACACTGCTCACTTTCCTTGAAAACACGGACAATGTGCAACAAATTTACCGCAGCGTGGCCACTCCTGTTGACTTTGAATACTACATCAGCCACCTCTACCAAGATGCATACAACAGCTACGACACAGTTTACTTGTGTTTCCACGGTTCGGAACGTTCCATCCATTTTGCAGACAAAAGCAACATTGATTTAATGGAATTTGCAAAGGAGCATGAGAACATTTTCAAGGGAAGAAATGTTCATTTCGGTTCATGCAGCACACTGCGCATGAAAGAAGAAGACGCATGCCGGTTCAAGTCATTGACAGGCGCAAGGATGGTCACGGGATACGCCAAAGACGTGAACCTTTTGGACAGCTTCATCTTTGAACTATGGCTTTTGCGCACTTTGCTCAGGCATCCCGGCTATGCTGCCGTGAGGTTGCAAAAAACAGCGCAAAAAGAAATGGGTTATTGGGCAGAGCAACTCAAATTCAAAGCGATATAAGCCTGTGCAAACCTCAGCATTCATACGTGGCAAAGCACCAAATCTGGCAACAACACCGCTGTTTCAGGTTCTTCTTTCGGCGCATCTTTAGGCTTCCATGCCACGATGAACCGCACAGATGCGGATTTCACCTTATATCCCCTGTCTTCCCATTCCTTCAATGCATCCTGCATCTGTGATGACATTTTCGCCACAACCTCATGCGAAGAAGCGTCATACAAAGCAAAGTCCCTGTAAACCAAATAATCACCGCTCCGCAATTCCAATATCTTAGGCTTAATCCTCTTGAAGAATCCCAAATAAACATCCCTGTGGGAAAGCTGCAAAACAACCTCATCCGGCATCGCATACTCACTGGAATCCACAAAATATCGATCCGCACCCAAATGGTCAAAGCAATCACCATCCGTATGGATGAACAAACGGTTCCTCGCACGGGTCATTCCTACATAATACCGGCGCAACAAGTCTGCATCTCTCTTATAACCATCAGCCACAAGCATGTACACATCATCAAACTCCTTTCCTTTCGCCTTGTGAATGGTAGATACCACGACATCGGCTCCTGAGACATCGCAAAAATCATCTGCCGATGATTCAAATACAAATTCTTTGAAGTCGCCCATGTATTTGGCCTTGTTCGTTTGTTCAAACAGTTCCACGCAACGCTCCACATACGCCAAGCTTTGGCTTCTTGCATAAACGGAAAAAGTGGCATGTTTTGCTTCTTCCCACAATTTGTCCGGAATCAAAGGCATATTCAACCGATCGTCCACATATTTCAGGAGATAGCGCACCTCTGCCATATTCCAAAAACGGAAACCATCCAAGGACTGTATCAATTTGCCATTTATGCCCTGCTTCCGCAAAAGAGCCGTCAAGGTCACAGCTTCCTCGTTCGTCTGCGTAAGGATGCAGGAAGAACCATTCCCTTTATGCCGAACCAAGTTCTCTACAAGCGGCTGGTACATGCATTTGGACAGATGCCGTGTCACCTCAACCCAGCCTTCCTCCTTCCGCATAGGGACAATCGGCATGCTTTTCATCCTCTGGCCAATACGCTTCACAAATCCATTAGCAAAGCATACGGGACGGCGAGCGCTACGGTAGTTTTCCGTCATCTCCACCAACCGGCAGCCTGCTTTCTGCAACAATCGGAACAAATATTGGGAATCGGAACCCCGGAATCCATAAATGTTCTGATCATCATCCCCCACGGCAATCACACGCATTTCCTCATTACGAGCCATCAAAGCTTCCACTAACGCATATTCTTCAGCACCCATGTCCTGAGCTTCATCTATGACCAGCACCGTCTTGCCCGTTTTGCTGGGTTCTACTTCGCCACGATTTATCATATCAGCCGCTTTGCCCACCACATTCTTGGCCTCATCAAGATTCCCGATACGCCCAAGAAGGTCAAAACAATAGGAATGGAATGTCTTTATCTCCACAAAATGGGCTGCATTGCCTATCAAGTCCATCAAGCGTTGCTTAAACTCCGTGGCAGCAGCCCTTGAAAACGTCAGCATCAAGAGTTGCTCATGCTTCACATCTTCCAAAAGCAAAAGCGATGCCAGCTTATGGACCAGCACACGCGTCTTTCCGCTTCCGGGGCCAGCCGCTACCACAATGCAACGCGATTCTTTGTCGGAAATGATTTCCATCTGCCGTTGAGACAGTTTTCCGAACAACTGTGCATACTTCGCCGGTGTCAGATTCAACTGAATTTCCTTTTCCCTTTCCCCTTTGAAGTATTTTGCAATGAATTTCTTGTAGTCCATCTGAAAATAGTCCTGCACATAGCGCAGAGCCTCACCGTAGTTCCTTACCATAAGGTTGGCATATTCGCCCACAATATGCACTTGTTGGATTTTCTGCTTGTAAAATTCATTCAACATCCGGTAATCCTCCTGCTTGTACCGCGACTTGCGATCTTTTATCCGCCGGATATCCATCGCATTGTAAAGCACCAAGAAGCCTCCTTCAAGCTTGATTGCACCAATCTTCGACAAATACAGCAAGGCTTCTTCCACGTCTTCCAACTGAAGGTTGCCGGCTTCATGAAACAGAGATGAGCCATTCAACTTTATTTGCTCCAGCAATTCCACAACGGAGAACTGCACCACAGACCCGGACGAACCCTTCCGCACTGCGTCTGATGCCAATTGATACAACCATTCCACAGCAAAACGGCTTATCTCCAACCGCTTGTTGAAACGTTTGTCCATCGTGTCCATATCCGCAGAACGGGCAAGCTCCATGTTGCGGGCTGCATCTTCTTTCTTGCGGACATACCCTTTTATTGCCAAAAAATAAAGCAACGTCCGAATGTCCTTTTCGTTGGAAGTGCTGATGCCGTCGTTCACCGCATCTTCATTCAGTTGCTTGCAGGACACTTGCAAAGGCTCATCCGAAATGTAATGAAGAATATAATCTTCGAGTTTCGCAAAACGCGCGAGCAGCATTTGCGCTTTCCGTTCTGATTCGCCTGCGTCCAGCAAATAAGCAGATATGTCTTTGCTATCTGCCAATATGCCTTCCTGCCGCATCCGTTCCACCACCGACACCACGTCATTCTTGCTCAAGCCCAACAGGTCGGCCAAGTAATCGACTCTCGATTCCGCTTCCGCATCTTGGGCTTTGGCAATGTATTTCTGTGAAATCAACGAACGGATAATCCGGACGGCCTTTTCTATTTCATCCTTGCCAAACAGCAAAGATTCGGATATGCGTTTCCTTGCTTCATCCACATTCTTCACGATAATCCCGGTGGCATACACATGAGGCACATTGTTTCCTCGCACCAAATAACCAGTTTGCTCCAAGGCGGCCAAGGCGGTGCGCACGCGGATTTCAATATCAAACACGGAATCATCCCATCCGGCTTGGCGCGCGATTTCCAATGCAGAACAGCACACCCGCATCCGTTGCTTCGTCAGGTCTTTCACGGCCCTCCACACTTGCTGTATCTCACTGATGCTCAATTTCGTCTGATTCAGCAATATAAAATGCTTGTCCAAATCATTGTCACCATAAAGCACATAACAACGCGCTTGAAGATGAGGATCGCGCCCCGCCCTGCCTGCTTCCTGCACATAATTCTCCAACGAATCGGATATATCGTAATGCACCACAAGCCCCACATCTTTTTTGTCAACACCCATTCCGAAAGCCGAAGTGGCCACAATGATGCGCACCCTGCCACTCATAAAAGCGTCTTGGTTGGCAACCTTTTCATCTGGCTCCATCCGGCCATTGAAAGGCAACGCCTTGTAGCCATCGCGGGTCAACTTAGCCGCCAATTCAGCCGTCCGCCTTGTACGTGACACATATACAATGGCCGGGCAATCGGATTCGGCAACAAGATTTCTCAGTTTCAGATACTTGTCGTTCTCCGTCTCCGTGTGTATGACAGAATAACGGAGGTTTGTCCGCGAAGCGGTGGACGCAAACAATTCCAACTCCACATGCAGCATCTGCCTGAAATAATCGCAAATGTCTTGCACCACTTTCTGCTTGGCCGTGGCGGTGAAACAAGACACGGGTATCGGTTCTTTGCATCCTTTCTTCTCTTGGTACTCCCGGATGAACTTGCCGATATAGAGATAATCCACCCTGAAATCCTGTCCCCAAGCCGAAAAGCAATGAGCTTCGTCTATCACGAACCGAACCACATGGCGCGACATCAGGATTTTTTCGATTGTCCTCGAACGAAGCATTTCGGGCGCTATGTACAAAAGCGACGCTTCGCCCCCTAACACCCGCTGTATGGCCAAAGACCTTGTGATGGGATCCAACAGGCCATTGATGGTGACAGCCTCCGTGATGCCCTTTTCCGCAAGGCTGTCCACTTGGTCTTTCATCAAAGATTGCAATGGAGAAATCACGACGGTTAGCCCATGTACAGAGCGTCCTTCCATCAATGCAGGCAATTGGAAGGTGAGTGATTTCCCGCCACCTGTCGGAAAGATGGCCAACAATGACTTGCCATCCACGGCAGCTTGCGCAGCCTGTTCCTGCAACGGCTCCCCTTCATACGCGCGGAACTGTTCATAACCAAAAATAGTTTTCAAATACCGATGGATGTCCAACTGCGTATTGCAATAAGGGCAGCCTTCCTTGCAAACGGTATGGCGAAGGAGTTTTACAATATATTCTGTTTGCGGATAATTATGAAGCACCCAGGCCGGAGTGACGGAGCGGCAGTCCGTTGTGCCTATCAACGCCAATGCATACGCCAATTCGCAAGGATATTGGCAGGCAAGTGCCTCCAAGTCTGCATGCCGGCAAATCTTTCCTTCGTAAAAATGCCTAATCGATTCTGTCAACTCTTCGCCCGCACCTTCAGCGCCTGCCATTTCAAGGAAGCCTTCAAATTCCCTCTTGCCCCTTAACAAAGAAGCCCATATCCGGCGTTTTGCTTCGGGCAAAGACCGCCAACATGCCATTTCATCCAGCAACAAATCCCTGGCCTTTTCGCAATCGTTCACAGGGTTGTTCATCTGTTCACTCACCAGCTTGTCGTCTTTCACAAGCCGATGGTAAGGACGTTCCGGGAACAGGAGCGGCGACATGTAAAGCGTGTCAACCAGCACCCAACGGCACGGTTCATCTCCTGCAAACAAATATTTGGCATCATGGTGGATAATGTTATGCCCGCAAACATACCTGACTTCGGAAAGGAAGTCAAACAATTCCGCTTTTGAAACGCCGTGATACGTGGCACCATCCTCGCGGAATGCGCCTATGTCATGGATTTTATGGTCGGCATACCCCACTTCCACATCCACTATGGCATAACAGGGCGCAGGATGAGGCGCGGGAACAGCCGCGCTACGGGAGGCATCTTCCCTGCCTCCCGCGTTCTTTTTCCTTATGAACCTGTCCCATATCGGCATGCTTGCAATGATGGCCATCCACATTACTGGCACGCAATATTCGCAAATTTTCCCGAAAAAGGCAAGCAACCGGCAAAAAATCTTCACCAATCGCAGACACAGCCCGGTGTCGCGCTTACGGCGTTCCCTGCCAATCCATCGGTCATGCCATACAACGCAATGCCATGGCACGCCAAAAGCTCCCGCATCTTTCCCAATAAAATTGCAAATTTTACCCGTAAAATGCACCCACTTTTCAGGTAAAATTCATGATTTTACTGCATAAAAAAATTGCCCTTCCGGGTTTGCGGCCCAGAAGCAGAGAGGCCGGAGATTTCCCGTCCCCATCGAATGACGGGGCATCAAAAGGAAAGGCTGGAAACAGTCCTACGAACTTTTCAAAAAAGTTCAGCAACAATGGCATGAAAGTTCATAGTACTTTTTGAAAATGTTCATAGAACCGTTTCGGAATCATTGGGATGATTCCGAAAGTGGACGGGCAGGCAAGGGGGCAAGGATTCAGGAGTTTTTGGTTTCTTATTTCAGGTTTTATGCGAAGCCGCAGAGTCTTGCGGCTCCGCATTCCAAGGTTTCCCATTTGCTTTTCCGTTGCGTTCCCACATTGCTGATTTTGAAATCGGGAATCCCAAACCTGAACTCCGCAAAAACGTCCCAAGGTTTTGCCTCAAACCTTGGGACGTTTTGCATGAAACCATGGAAGGTTTTTCAAAAACCTTTGGGAGCTTGTGGCAGCATCACCACGCCCATCTTCTTCCGCCCGTCCATCTTCACCACCAAAGGCTCGCTGAAATGCACGTGGCGCAGGTATTGCGTCTCGTGCGCCGCCGGGAGGCTGTCCAGGAAGGCTTGGTTGTACACCCCGTCGTTGCAGTAAGCGTTGATGGTGAAATAGCCCACGCCGAACGAAGTCAAGTTCTGGAAGAAGTGCGTCCCTTGGCTGGGATCCACCCGGTAATTGGTAAGCCCGGCCTCCACGATGACGCGGGCCGCCGAGATATGCGGCCATTTCACCGGGATGCCCAGCCAAGTGTCGCTGCTGCCCCAGCGTCCGGGCCCCACCAATATATAGTGCCTGCCGCTCTCCAGGAAGCGGCGGTTCAGTTCCTCTATCTCGGAAGCTATCAGGCTGTTGCGGGAAGCGCTGTAACCTTCCGTCTTGACGTACACCACGTCGCACAGGTCGTCCATCACGCCATGCCCCAACGAGTTGAAGGAACGCAGCAGCACGTCCTCGTCCTTCACCTGTGAAAGGTCCTCGTCGAGCATCTCCTTGCTGTCCACGATGGGGCGTATCTGCAACAGGTAGAACGTGCCGCTGCGGCCGCTCTCGCGGTCCAGCGTGACGGCAAATTCTATCTCCACCGGCCGCATCATGGCTTCCTGCCCGTTGGCCAACACCAACTGAAGCACCCGCGCAAGGGGAAAGACATCGTGCTGGAGGATGTTGGCAAACGTGATCAGCTTGCGGCCTCCGGGATAATACCCGTCGCGGATGACCTGGTCATACGGGTCGTACGTGGAGGCGATGTAGCGCAGGGAACCGTCGTTTTCCGCTTCCTTCACCGGGAGTTTCAGGAGGTTGAAGCCGTCGTCTATCGAGAAGTTGTCGCCCACGTTCTTCAGGTCCAGCGCATAGAAGCGCGTCTGCGTCTCCCGCAACGCGGTCTCCATCTCGCTGGTCTGCAAAATCTGGTGCGGGTGATAGGGCGAGAAACGCAAGGTCAGGCCGCCGTCCACGATGTATTTCCCCAAGCCCAACGCCAGGCTCACCGTGCCTTCTTCCGGCTTCTCGTCGCCTATCGGGTAGTAATTCAACGAACGGGCCACGCCTGACATGGAAGGATAGAAGCGGTCGCCATAGGGGTTACCCACCACTTCCTGCAGGATGACGGCCATCTTCTCTTGGTCAATCAAGTTGGAAGTAGCCTGCATGTAAGCCTTGCTGTCACGGTAATACACCGAGGCATACACGCCCTTGATGGCATCGCTCAGCATGCGGAGCATCTCGTACTTGTCGTCCAGGTAAGGAATCATGTAAGTGGAATAGATGCCGGCAAAGGGCTGGTAGTGCGAATCCTCCAACAGGCTGGACGAACGGATGGCAATGGGCGACTTCACCACGTCGAACAACGCAAAGAAATCCTCCACCAGGCGGTCGGGCAGCTTGGCTTTCAGGAAATACTTCAATATCACATCGTCGGGCGCATCCGACAAGGCCACCTGGTACAGCCCGTTGGCATCCATGAACTCGTCGAACACATCCGTGCAAAGCACCACCGTCTTGGGGATGGCCACACTGGCGTTCTCAAACTGCTCGAACTCCGGGTGGTGCTTGATCATATTGTCGATAAAGGCCAGGCCGCGCCCTTTCCCGCCCAACGAACCTTCGCCGATGCGGGCAAAGTTGGAGTAACGGTCAAAACGGTCTCGCTTGAAAATGGCCACCACGCCCTGGTTCTTCACCTTGCGGTAGCGCACGATAGCCTCGAAAATAATCTGCCGGTGGGCATCCACGTCCTGAAGGCTGTCCCAACTGATTTGCTTCAGGAACTCGGCCACCGGGAAGATGGCCCGAGAATACAGCCAACGCGAAATGTGGTTGCGCCGGATATGGTAAAGGAAAGATTCCTTGGGAACGGCGAAAATGATGTTCTGAAGCTCCTTCAGGTTGCGCACGCGGGCAATCTCCTCCATCGTGTCGGGGTTGCGGAACACGAAGTCGCCGAAGCCGAAATTATCCGAAACGGCCTGCCGCAGGTCAATGTCCATCTTCTTGGAGTTCTTGTCGATGAAGCTCGCGTTGAAGCGGTGGGCGTACACTTGGTTCTCTGCCTCCGACGACTGTATGATAATCGGGATGTATTCGTCCCGGCTCCGCACGTCGCGGCACAGCTTGATGCCCGCCAAAGGATCGGTCACGCCGTTGCGGGGGAAGCGCACGTCGGTGATGATGCCCAGCATGTTGTTGGCATACTTCCCGTAAAGCGCCCATGCCTCCTCGTAGGAACGCACCAGCACAATCTTGGGACGGCCCCGCATGCGCAGCGTCTGCTGGTGGGGGTTCAAGGCTTCCGTGGAAAACTCCTGGCTCTGCCTCAGCACGAACTTGAAAAGGTAAGGAAGCACGGACGAATAGAAACGGATAGAATCCTCCACCAGCATGATGACCTGCACGCCCACCTCTTTCACGTCATGCTCCAAGTTCATCTTGTCTTCAATCAGCTTGATGATGGAAACCAGCAGGTCCGTGTTGCCCAACCAGCAGAACACGTACTCGAACATGCTCAAATCCTCGTGTTCGATGCGCTGCGTGATGCCGTGCGAAAAAGGCGTCAACACCACCAGCGGGATATGCTCATACTTCTTCTTGATGTTGCGGGCGATTTGGAAACTGTCGCAATTGTCCGTCCCCGGCATGCAAATCACCAGGTCGAAAGGGATGTTGTCCAACTGCCTCCAAGCCTCATCCTCCGTGGACACCTGCGTGAAGCGGGGAGGATAACGCAGGCTGAGGTCCATGTACTCATTGAATATCTTCTCGTCGATGCGCCCGTCATCCTCCAGCGTGAAAGCGTCATACGGGTTGGCCACCAGCAGGACGTTGAAGATGCGTTTCGTCATCAGGCTGACAAACGACGTGTCCTTGAAATACAACTGGCTTAACTTGAACTTGCTGAGCATGCTTCAAAAAAGTTTCTTTCCGAATGCAAAAATAATAGAATTCAGCACGACTGCCGCATATCCTTCCCATTTTCTTTCCGCCCAAAAAAGGAATGTGTCTCCCCCGCCTCTGCCGCCTCCCTCCGGCAGGAACGGGAATACGGATGAAAGCCATCGCCGGGAAAATGTCATTTTATCATTATTTAAGCAAAATATCAGGGCAAAAATAGCGGCATTGCAAAATATATCCCTATATTTGCGGTCAGAAGATTGACATTTTGATTAAAGCAATTGTTCAACATAACCTAATAAATATAATATTATGAACATCGAACGCATCATGTCCTCCTTGGAGGCAAAACATCCGGGTGAATCTGAATACCTTCAGGCAGTAAGAGAAGTGCTTCTTTCCATCGAAGACATCTACAACCAGCACCCCGAATTTGAAAAAGCAAAAATCATTGAACGTTTGGTGGAACCCGACCGCATCTTCACATTCCGCGTCACGTGGGTGGACGACAAAGGGGAAGTGCAGACCAACCTGGGCTACCGCGTGCAATTCAACAACGCCATCGGCCCGTACAAAGGCGGCATCCGCTTCCATGCATCTGTCAACCTCTCCATCCTGAAATTCCTAGGTTTCGAGCAAACCTTCAAGAACGCCCTGACCACCCTGCCGATGGGCGGCGGCAAAGGCGGTTCCGATTTCTCTCCCCGTGGAAAGAGCGATGCGGAAATCATGCGCTTCTGCCAAGCATTCATCCTTGAACTGTGGCGCCACCTAGGCCCCGACATGGATGTGCCCGCCGGCGACATCGGCGTAGGCGGCCGTGAAGTAGGCTACATGTTCGGCATGTACAAGAAGCTCACCCGCGAATTTACCGGCACCTTCACTGGAAAAGGGCTGGAATTCGGCGGGTCGTTGATACGCCCGGAGGCAACAGGTTTCGGCGGCCTTTACTTCGTGAACCAAATGCTGAAGACAAAAGGCATCGACATCAAAGGAAAGACGGTGGCCATCTCCGGCTTCGGAAACGTGGCATGGGGCGCAGCGACCAAAGCAACCCAATTGGGTGCCAAAGTGGTGACCATCTCCGGGCCGGACGGTTACATCTATGACCCGGACGGCATCAGCGGCGACAAGATTGACTACATGCTGGAACTCCGTGCTTCAGGCAATGACATCGTGGCACCTTATGCAGAGAAATACCCGAACGCACAATTCGTTCCGGGACGCCGCCCGTGGGAAGTGAAGGCAGACATCGCATTGCCTTGCGCCACCCAAAACGAACTGAACGGCGAGGACGCGCAACACTTGATTGACAACCACGTGACCTGCGTGGGCGAAATCTCCAACATGGGATGCACACCCGAAGCCATTGACAAGTTCATCGAACACAAGATGCTGTATGCCCCGGGCAAAGCGGTCAATGCTGGCGGCGTGGCCACCTCAGGACTTGAAATGTCGCAAAACGCCATGCACTTAAGCTGGTCAGCAGAAGAAGTGGACCAAAAGCTGCACGGCATCATGTATGGCATCCACGAACAATGCGTGAAATACGGCACAGAGCCTGACGGGTACATCAACTATGTGAAAGGCGCCAACATCGCCGGTTTCATGAAAGTGGCGCACGCCATGATGGGACAAGGCATCATCTGAGGCATCCGGCCGAATTCCTTTACACAGACATAAAGGCATTAATTAATTCTCGTTTAGTTGTATTTGTATTTTGTATAAGCGCGTCATCCCCTCTTGTGAAAAAGGGGATGACGCTTTTTTATCGGCACATCCCCCTCAACTTGTGAAAGCTGAAGAATATCTCGCAATTTTTGCGTAACTTTGCAGCAGATACACAATGCCCATGATGAATATCCTGCAATTAAACGGGACTGACCCGCAACTGTACCAACTGGCCGCGCCATTGGTGATGGATCCCAAAGTCCTGAAACAAAACCAGAATTATCCTTTCCGCACGTCAGACTCACACCAATGGTTCATGGCCATCGACGGGCAAGAGGTGGCGGGTTTCATGCCTGTGGAAATCAAGAGGCAACAGGCCAAAATCAACAACTACTACGTCAAGGACAACAATGCAGACGTATTGGACGCTTTACTCAAGAAAACCATTGAGGCACTGTCCGCCGACTGCCTCCTGACTTCCATCACACAAGTCAAGGACATCGACACATTCAAAAACAATCAATTCAACATTGCCCATGAGTGGAAGAAATTTGTAAAAATGGTTTGGGAAGGATGAAAAAGTCGGCAACCAACAAAAACGTGTACGAACTGGCGCAGGAAAGGCTGTCCTTCATCTTCAAAGAGTTCGACAACATCTACGTGTCATTCTCCGGGGGAAAAGACAGCGGGGTGTTGCTGAACCTGTGCCTCGACTTCATGCGGAAGAACCACATCACGCGGAAACTGGGCGTATTCCACATGGACTACGAAGCGCAATACCAGATGACCACGGAATATGTGGACCGCATTCTCCAAGGAAACAAGGACCTGATTGAAACATATCGCGTGTGCGTGCCGTTCCGTGTGCCGACCTGCGCCTCCATGTATCAGGAATATTGGCGGCCTTGGGACGAGAATGTGCATGACATCTGGGTGCGCGAACGCCCGTTGGAGTGCCTTGTGAAAGAAGATTTCAATTTCTTCAACGATCAGATGTGGGATTATGAATTCCAAGTGGAGTTCGCGCAATGGCTTCACAAAAAGAAAGATGCCACACGCACTTGCTGCCTTGTCGGCATACGCACGCAGGAAAGCTTCAACCGTTGGCGCACCATCTACAGCCCGAACCGCTACAACACGTACCACCGGCTGACATGGACCCACCACATATGGCCGGATGTTTTCAACGCATATCCCATTTATGACTGGAAAACGACCGACATCTGGGTGGCAAACGGAAAATTCAAATGGGACTACAACAAATTATATGACTTGTATTATTTGGCGGGAGTCCCGCTTGAAAAACAACGTGTGGCCAGCCCGTTCATTTCTGCGGCACAGGAAACCTTGAAACTTTACAAAGCCATTGACCCCCAAACATGGGCCAGAATGGTGGGACGCGTCAACGGCGTGAACTTTGCCGGCATATACGGAGGCACGAAAGCCATGGGTTGGCAAAGCATAAAACTGCCGCCCGGATACACGTGGAAAAAATACATGTTCTTCCTCTTGGACACATTGCCTGAAGAAACCCGGAAAAGATACCTGGAGAAATTGGCTGTCAGCATTGAATTTTGGAAGACCAAAGGTGGATGCCTCGCTGAATCAACCATTGAGAAGCTGCGCGAGGCCGGCGTGAAATTCCACGTGGAGCATACCACTAACTATAAAACAGAGAAAAAGCCCGTCAAAATGGACTATCTGGATGACATCAACATCCCTGAGTTCCGGGAAATACCCACTTATAAAAGAATGTGCATCTGCATCATGAAGAATGACCACGCATGCAAATACATGGGATTTGCCCTGACCAAGTCCGAACGGGAAAGAAGAGAAAGAATCCTGAAAAAATACAAGAACATATTCACATGATAGATGCAGAATTTGAAAGGAAGGAATTCAAAAGCCCTGTGTACAATGTCATTGCTGTACCCGTAGAGAAAGTCAGGGCCAACAGCTACAATCCCAACCATGTGGCGCCCCCGGAGATGAAACTGCTGGAACTCTCCATCTGGGAGGACGGTTATACCATGCCTTGCGTATGCTACTACATAAAAGAAGAAGATGTATATGAAATCGTGGATGGCTTCCACCGATACCAGGTGCTGAAAACCTCACAAAGGATTTATGACCGTGAAAAAGGCCTCCTGCCCGTAGTGGTCATCAATAAAGACATATCCAACCGCATGGCTTCCACCATCCGCCACAACCGCGCAAGAGGCGTACACAGCATCGACCTGATGTGCGACATCGTGGCAGAACTGACCAAATCAGGCATGTCTGACGCATGGATCATGAAGAACATTGGAATGGATCGCGATGAACTGTTGCGCCTGAAACAAGTATCCGGGCTTGCCGAACTTTTTGCAGACAAGGATTTCAGCATCCCGGAAGCAAATTTATTCAAATAACCCGTCCTGCGTCACATTTTATTTGCTTATCCCTGCCAAAAAGACTAATTTTGCCGCCATTAACCCTGAGGAGCATGGAAAAGAAAAAAAACTTGATTATCACTTCTATCGCCATATTAGCCATCGCAGTAGTAGCCATAACCTATCTGCTGATACGGGAACGGCAAGAAAAAAACGACATGGCCATGTTGTTTGAAATAGAGAAGGAGGAAATGGAGAACGAATACACCCGCTTCGCCAACCAATATGACGAACTCCAATACCAGATATCCAACGACTCCCTCATCAAAGTGCTGGAAAGCGAAAAAATAAAGACGCAACGCCTGCTGGAAGAACTCCGCTCTGTAAAAACGACCAACGCACGCGAAATCATGAGGCTGAAAAAAGAACTGGCCACCGTAAGGTCTGTATTGCGCACCTATGTCGTGCAAATCGATTCACTCAACCGCCTCAACCAAGAACTGGCCGAAGAAAACCGGACAGTGAAACGGAAATACAACGAAGCAACCCGGAAAATCAGCAACCTTTCAGAGGAGACGAAAATACTGAACGAGAAAGTGGAACTGGCCTCGCAACTGGATGCCACCCACATACAAGTCATGCCCATGAACAAAAGGGGAAAGAAAGCCCGAAAAGTGAAAGACGTGGTGAAATTCACCATCAGTTTCACCATCAGCAAAAACATCAGCGCGGAAACGGGGGAAAAAAGCATCTACCTGCGAATCACCAAGCCCGACAACAGCGTGCTGTGCAAAAGCAATGCACATACATTCCCCTATGAAAACAAAGAACTGGCCTATTCCATCAAAAAGAATATCGAATACACGGGAGAAGAACAGGAAATTACCGCCTATTGGGATGTGGAAGAATTCCTGTATGCCGGTGATTACCGGATAGACATCTTCGCAGACGGAGCGCTTATCGGCTCCGGCAACTTCACGCTAAATTGACCCGACCCTAAAAAGAATTCACCATGATACAGTCCATGACAGGCTACGGCAAGGCAACTGCCACTTATGCCGACAAGAAAATCACCGTTGAAATCAAGTCGCTCAACAGCAAAGCGATGGATTTATCCACCCGCATTGCCCCTGCATACCGGGAAAAAGAAATAGAGATAAGGAACATCGTCTCAAAAACACTGGAACGGGGAAAGGTGGATTGCTACGTCTCTGTGGAAAAAGATGAAGAAAACGCGGCAACCCCTATCAACGCCGCTTTAGTGGAGAATTACTACCATCAAATAAAAGCCATCGGGGAACGTTGCCATATCCCTCTGCCAGAGGACTGGTTTGCCACCTTGCTGCGCATGCCGGACGTGCTGACAAAGAATGACACGCAAGAACTGGAAGAAGAAGAATGGCTCGTCGTGAAGGAAACGCTTGAAGAAGCATTGAAACAATTGACCGGTTTCCGCCTGCAAGAAGGAGAAGCCCTTGAACGGAAATTCAACGAGAAAATAGACAACATCGAGCGGCTCTTGGCAAGCATCGAACCGTACGAGCACGAACGGGTCGGCAAAATAAGAGAACGCATCGTGGACGCATTGAAAAAAATACCGGAAGCCGAATATGACAAAAACCGCTTGGAACAGGAACTGATTTACTACATAGAAAAATTAGATATCAACGAAGAAAAGCAACGCTTGGCCAACCACTTGAAATATTTCCGCGAAACCATGGCGCAAGGCACAGGGCAAGGGAAAAAATTAGGATTCATCGCCCAAGAAATGGGACGCGAAATCAACACCACCGGCAGCAAATCCAACCATGCGGAGATGCAGAACATCGTGGTGCAGATGAAGGATGAACTGGAACAGATAAAGGAACAAGTGTTGAACGTAATGTGAAGAAAAGCAACCACATGGCAGGCAAACTCATCATCTTCTCAGCACCTTCCGGCTCCGGGAAATCCACCATCATCAACTATTTGCTGACGCAAAACCTGAACTTAGCGTTCTCCATCTCGGCCACCAGCCGCCCTCCACGAGGCAATGAGAGAGACGGCGTGGAATATTATTTCCTCACGCCCGAAGAGTTTCGCAGGCACATCGCCGCCAACGACTTCCTGGAATACGAAGAAGTTTACGAAAACCGCTTCTACGGCACATTGAAAGCCCCCATCGAACGGCAATTGCAAGAAGGACGCAACATCGTATTCGACGTGGACGTAGTAGGAGGATGCAACATAAAAAAGTACTACGGCAATCGCGCTCTCTCCATCTTCATACAGCCGCCCGGCATCGAAGAACTGCGCAAACGCCTCGTGGGACGCGGGACTGATTCGCCTGAAACCATCGAGAAGCGGCTCGACAAGGCCCGCTTTGAATTGGGCTTTGCCGGGAAATTCGACCGGGTCATCGTCAACGACAATTTGGAAAAGGCAAAAGCCGAAACCCTAAAGGCCGTCCGCAACTTCCTTGCCAATGGAGATTAAAACCGGCATATTCGGCGGTTCGTTCAACCCCATCCACATCGGGCATCTGGCTTTGGCCAACTACCTGTGCGAATACGAGGGGATAGACGAACTGTGGTTCATGGTCAGTCCGCAAAACCCCTTCAAAAGAAACGACCATTTGCCGGACAACAACGTCCGGCTCTCCCTCGTGGAAGCCGCCATCAAAGGCTACCCCCGCTTCAAAGCATCTGATTTTGAGTTCCAACTGCCCAAGCCATCCTACACCGTCCATACGCTGCAAGCCTTGAAAGCCACTTACCCCCAACGGGATTTCTTCCTCATCATGGGTGCTGACAACTGGCTGCGCTTCACGGAATGGAAAGAGCCGGAACGCATCCTTTCCCTGTGCAGCATCCTTGTTTACCCGCGAAAAGGATATGCCGTCAACGAAACGGCCATGCCCCGAAATGTGCGGATGGCACAGGCGCCATTGATGGAAATAAGCTCCTCTTTCATCCGTCAAGCCATCAAAGAAGGCAGAGACATCCGCTTCTTCCTCCCGGAAAGCATCCGCGAACAAGCCATCTCCCTCTATGAATAGCAGATTGAGTCATGACAACATCTGAATAAGCCATCAAAAACAAACTTGATTGGCACTTACTCCAAAATCGGATTTGCCAAGCAATATGCCCTTGTCGCTGCCGATATGCTCAACGACAGGGTAGTTCCTTTCTTTGAACAGCATGAATTGAGGCTTTGCTACGCTTACCGCCATGCGCAGCGACCCGGCTTCATCGTGCATCAGATGTGGAGAATGTCTGGCAAAGTGTCCGCAGCATCTGGATATTCCCAATCTGTTGGCAAAAATAAAGGAAACGATGGGAAAACAATCCGTAAATCGGTTACAACCGTCAGTAAATACGTTATCCACTTTCCTGCGGCAGTCCGCTACCTTTGTATCAAAATTACTAAATAATCTACAATATGAAAACGAACAACAACTACGACATGTACATCCCCACCCGTGTAATGTTCGGTGCAGGGATGCTAAACAAACTGAGTGAACAACCCATGCCGGGACGGCGTGCCCTCATCATCATCTCTAATGGTAAATCGACCCGTGCCAATGGCTATCTGTCCCGCACGGAAGAACAGTTGCATAAAGCCGGTGTGGAGACCTGCATCTTCGATGGTGTAGCCCCCAATCCCACTGTGGGTAACGTCAATGCCGGTGCAAAAGCTGCGCGTGACAATGGGTGTGATTTTCTTGTGGCACTTGGTGGAGGCAGTGTCATGGATTGCGCGAAGGCTATCGCGGTCATGGCTACGAATGAAGGCGAACTGTGGGATTACGTACCCATTGGTTCTGGAAAGGGACAGCCTATTGCCGTAAAACCGTTGCCTATCATAGCCATCACCACCACGGCGGGCACGGGTTCGGAAACGGACAACTCCGGCGTTATTACGAAGGAGGACACGTTTGAAAAAGCCTTCGTGGG
>CALUIR010000004.1 GCA_944320785.1 uncultured Bacteroidaceae bacterium | reverse complement strand
GGACATCGGCAACCGTCCCTCGTTTGCTGACGGAGGGGGCAGGACCTTGGAGGTGCATATCCTTGATTTTTCGTCTGACATCTACGGGCAGTTTGTCCGGGTCGCTTTTGTGGAGCGCATCCGTTCCAACATCAAGTTCGGGAGCATGGAGGCTTTGGCTGCGCAGCTACGTGCTGATGCCGGGCAGGTGCGTGCCGTCATGGCTGCTGCGGGGGATTGACGGTCCTTGCAGGCGGCAGCTTTTTCTTTGGTTTTTGTGGGAAGCCGCATGAGGAATGCGGCTTTGTTTTTGTGCCTGTACGGGAGAGAAATCCGGTTTGCCCGTATGGGAAACCCGTTTCATGCCGCTAGATTCTGTATCTTTAGGCTAAGGATACACATCCTTAGCCTAAAGATGTGTATCTCTAACCTAAGGATATGCATCTTTAGCCTAAAGATGAAGTTTCTGCCAAGGTGATGGACGTTTGTTTGCCGTGCAGGTTTGGGAAGTTTGCGGGAAAGGATGGCTTATGCCTTGGGCGCGGTCATTCGCCTTTGCCTTTCCTGCATGCGGCGATGTTTCGCATGAGTCCTTGGTATTTGGCGCGTTTCACGGCCGATTGGCGGAACAGGGTGCGGTAGGTGCTTTCCGTCAGTTGTGCCCAATTGCCAGGCGTCATGCGGAGGAAGGCTTCTGAGGGTTGGAGTTCCCGGATGGCGGTGGGTTGTGCGAAACGGTTCCACGGGCATGCCTTTTGGCATTCATCGCAGCCGTAGATGCGGTTTCCCATCCGGCAGGCAGCCTTCGGCGGGATGCTGCCTTTGTTTTCGATGGTGAGGTACGACAGGCAGCGGTTGGCATCTAACCCGGCAGCGGTTATGGCTTGCATGGGGCAAGCATCGATGCAGGCGCGGCACGTGCCGCACCGGGAAAGCATGGGGGTGTCGTAGTCCAGTTCAATGTCGAGGAAGAGTTCTCCGAGAAAGAAGTAAGAGCCGCCTTTCGGGAGGATAAGCTGCGTGTTGCGCCCCGCCCATCCTATGCCGGCTTGTTGCGCCCAATAGCGTTCCAAGACGGGAGCCGTGTCGCAGAAGGCCCGCCCGTGCGCTGGCGCCAAGCCTTGCGCGTAGGCCAGCAGTTCGTTGAGCTTGGTGCGCATGAGTTCGTGGTAGTCTTTCCCATAAGCGTAATAGGCGAATTGCAGTTGGGTGCTGCCGAGCCTTTCCGCTGGGTAGTAGTTCATGGCCACGCATACGATGCTGCGGCATCCTTCCATGAGCAGGCGGGGGTCGAGGCGTTTGTCGCGATGGCGTGCCATGTAGTCCATGCCGGCATGCCGTCCGTTTCCTATCCAATGGCTTAGGGCATTGGCGTGGAGGGCGGCCACGGCATTGGCTTTTGCCACGCCGCAGGCGGTGAAGCCTAATTCCATGGCCTGCTTCTTCAGTGCTTGGGTGAGTGCGGCGCGGTCGTGTGCAATGGCGGGGTTCATAGGAGGCCGAACGTATATCCTTGCCCGGACAGCCAGTCCAAGGCTCGTGGCAGGGCGTATTTCATGTTCTTTTCCGCTTTCAGGGAATCGTGGAAAGTGATGATGGAGCCGTTGCGGGCGTAGCGTTTCACGTTGTGCAGCACCTGTTCCCCGTCCAGCTTGTTGCTGTAGTCGCGGGTCACGAGGTCCCACATGATGATGGTGTATTTCTTCTTCAATGCGCGGTATTGGCCGGGGAGTAGGTGGCCGTGTGGCGGGCGGAACAAGTTTGTGCAGATGAGTGTTTCTGCCTTTTCCGTGTTGGCCATGTATTCGGCCGTGCTGTACTCAAATCCCCGGATGTGGTTGAAGGTATGGTTGCCCGTGCGGTGTCCTTTTTCTTGCAGCAAGCGGAACTCGTCGGGATGTTTCCTCACATTGTCGCCCACGAGGAAGAAAGTGGCTTTTATGCCGCGTTCTTCTAACAGGCGGACCACCCATGGTGTGATGCCGGGGATGGGGCCGTCGTCGAATGTAAGGTACACTTTCTTTTCTTCCGGGTTCATCCTCCACAATGCACCGGGATAGAGGGCGCGGAGAAAGCGTGGCGGTTGTTCTATCAGCATAAGGGAGCAGTTTTGAAACCCGGCATGCCGTAGGGATGCGGCATGCCGGGAGTTGGGTGTGTTATTCGTAGCCTAACTTGTCGCCGACGCGGGTCATGAAGATGTTGTACAGTTCGTCGAACTTCTTTTTGTACCCGTCTGTTTCGGCCAGGCCGTGTTCTTCCATCATGCTGGTGAATTCGTCCATCAGGTAGAGATGGTAGAGGCATTCTTGGGCAGATAGCAGCAGATGGCGGTCGCGCATGGAGAGGTACCATGTGATGTATTCCACGGATTTCCCGGCCATGTCATCCAGGATGGCGGCCGCCTTGTCCTTCTTCCCGACTTTGAGCCACGCTTCGGCCAAGTCTTTCGACCCGCTTTGGTAGTCATGCGGCACGGTGGCGGCAGGTATCACCTTCTCGCAATACGCTAATGCTTCTTCGGCTTTGCCCTGTTTGCCTTCTGCCAGCAGTTGTTTGATGAGCAGGGCAAACATGCGACGGTGGGTGTAGCACATGCGGCGGATGTTTTCATCCAAGTAAACATCCGGGTTTTCGATGCCTCCGAATTTGTACTTGTGCATCAGGTTGTCGAACATCTTTTCGCTGTCCACGCGGGCATTCAGCGCCGTGGTGTTGAACGGCGTGATACGGTAGGCCAGCCCTTCTTGCATGAAGTTGTCGCCCAAATTCAAATGGTTTTCGCTGCCCACGGTGATGGCCATGTAGATGGGGCGTTCCCAGTTGGCGTTGGCCAGCATTTCCAGCATCATCAGTTCGCTCTTGTACAGGCCGTGCTTCCCTTTCAGCGACAAGACCATCGTGTCGGGGATGGAGTCGCCCAGCGCTGCCGGTATCATCATGCCGGAACGCCGGATGGCTTCCTTGTCCAAGGGAATGAGGATGCTGTCCGTCGGGATGACCTGGAAGTCCGGGTTCGGGTTGCGGACCCAATGGTCCAGGATGTTCTTCAGTTCGAAGGGGTTCTTTCCGAACAGTTCTTCCATGTTCGGGTTGCTCTTGTAGAGCGACAGGACCTGTTTCTTGAACTCCGGGCGGATGGGAATGTATTCATTGGTGCCTTGCACGTATTCCAAACGGTTCCAAGTAATCGGGAGTGCCGGCGAGTCGTATGCCGGGCGTTTCATTTGGTCAATGTACCAGTCTGTTTGCAGGTAGCTGAGGTTGCAGACACGGGCATCGGTGCGGAAGCCCTCCGTCTCTTGGTTGTACCACAGGGGGAAGGTGTCGTTGTCGCCGTTCGTGTAGATGATGGGGGCTCCCGTTTCCGGCAGGGTTGACAGGTAGTTTTGCCCGAAATCGCGGCACACGTATCTGCCGGAGCGGTCGTGGTCGTCCCATGTCTGGCTGGCCATTTGCACCGGCACGAACAGGCAGGCTATTCCGGCAACGATGGCTGCAGGAAGTGCTTTTATCTTCTTCATGAGCAGATGCGCGATGCCGGCCACGCCCATCCCTATCCAAATGGCGAAAGCGTAGAACGAACCGGCATAGGCGTAATCCCGTTCGCGGGGTTGCAGCGGGGTCTGGTTCAGGTAAACCACAATGGCGATGCCCGTCATGAAGAATAGGAAGAACACGACCCAGAAACCTTGAATGCCCCGTTCGTTTTTCGACATCTGCCACAGCAGCCCGATGATGCCCAGCAGCAAGGGCAGGCAATAGAATACGTTGTGGCCTTTGTTGTCGGCCAATTCCGCCGGCAGCAGTTCTTGGTTGCCGACCAATAGGTTGTCGATGAAGTCGAACCCGGTAATCCAGTTGCCATGCTCAATTTCCCCGTTGCCTTGTATGTCGTTTTGTCGGCCGGCAAAGTTCCACAGGAAGTAGCGCCAGTACATGAAGTTGAGTTGATAGGTGAAGAAGAAGCGGATGTTCTCCCACATGGTCGGAATCTTCACTTTGATTACCTCGCCGCATTGGTCGTAAGTGACTTCATGCCCTTTGATGTCCATCCAGCTTTCGTACTGTTTGGCATGGGCTTCGCTGTACATGCGGGGGAACAGCATGTTCTGTGCATATACATAATCCGTCTTGTACCGTATGATTTCGTAGCTGTCCTTCTCATCCGGTGTTGCTTTTTCTTTCCGTTGGTACACGGGAGCCCCTTTCACGCTTTGGGGGATGCAGTATCCGCCTTCCACTTTCAATGCCGGTTTGGATGCGTACGTTTGTCCGTAGAACAAGGGTCGTGTGCCGTATTGCTCACGTCCCAAATATTCCCCTAAGGTGAAGATGTCTTCCGGGGAGTTCTGGTCCATGGGCGTGTTGGAGGTGGAGCGGATGACAATCAGCGCATACGAAGAATACCCCACCATGATCATCATGATGCAAAGCATGGTGGTGTTCAGGGTGCGTGCGCTGATTTTGTATTTCTCGTTGATGCCTTTGGCGAACAGGTAGGTGGCAAGCAATGCCAGGACAACGATGCCGATGACGATGCTGCTTGTGCCGTGGCCGTAGAACGGGATTCCCAAGAAGGCAACTGTCAGCAGGAAGGAAATGTTCATGCGTTTCTGGCTTCGGGCTGTATAGCTTTCATATACGCCCCAAAGGATAGAGGCCGCCAATAATATGATATAGATAATGACGCCGGTGTTGAAAGAGAATCCCATGTCGTTGACGAACAGCAGTTCAAACCATCCTCCTACTTTCACCACGCCGGGGACAATGCCATATAGCACGACAGCAATCAACAGCATGGAGCCAATCAATGCGCCGAGGGCACCTTTCCCTGTGGCATTGGGCTTTTTCTTGAAATAATAGACTAACACAATGGCCGGGATGCAAAGCAGGTTCAGCAGATGTACGCCGATGCTGAGCCCTGTCAAGTAGGCAATCAGCACCAGCCAGCGGTCGCTGTGCGGTTGATCGGCCACATCTTCCCATTTGAGGATCAGCCAGAACACGACTGCCGTGAACATGGAGGAGTACGCATACACTTCCCCTTCTACCGCCGAAAACCAGAATGTGTCGCTGAATGTATAAGCCAAAGCACCTACTGCCCCGCTTGCCATGATGGTGATGATTTGGCTTTTGGTCATTTCACCATTCGGGGCGATTAATTTCCTGACAAGGTGGGTAATCGTCCAAAACAGGAACAATATGCACGCCGCACTTAACAAGGCGCTCATGTAATTGACCATCTTTGCGACCATGGAAGGGTCGGATGCGAACTGAGAGAATAAGTTGGCGGTAAGCATGAAGAACGGTGCGCCGGGCGGATGTCCGATTTCCAATTTGTAACCTGTTGTGATGAATTCCGGGCAATCCCAGAAACTTGCTGTCGGTTCCACGGTCATGCAATAGACTGTGGCAGCAACCATGAACACCAACCATCCGGTAAGGTTGTTGATAGTCTTGTATTGTTTCATGCTGAAAGGTGATATGACTTCATTTTATAAATGACGTGCAAAGATAGCAAGTAAGGCAAGCTAAACCAATTTTTCCACCTAAAACGGACAATTATTTCAAACAATTAAACACTTTATGGCATGAATGCACTAAAAAGTTCGTAATTTTGCATCGTGTTTTTGGGCATAATTTTTTCATGTTTTGTTAACTAATAATCTCTGTATAATATGAAAAAAGGAAAGAATGTACTATTCTGTTGCTTGTTGCTTGCCTGCATGGCAACTCCTGTAAAAGGGCAACAAACCACATTTGAGAAATTAAACCGGGGGACAGTGGCTGTCAAAACCGCTGACGGTGTGCTGGTTTCTTGGCGCAGCCTGATTACGGATGATGACGATCTGGCATTCAATGTCTATCGGGATGGGGTGAAGGTCAATGCCGAACCGATTGCCCGAAGCACGAATTTCGTGGATAGTGAGGGAACCACAAGTTCCCGTTACCTTGTGAAACCCGTGCTGAACGGTGTAGAGTCAGATGAGGCAACATCGCCTACAGTGGATGTCTGGCCGGACATTTACAAGCGGATATCCTTGCAGCGTCCGCCGAAAGGGGAGAAAGGCGGCACTTATACGCCCAACGATTGCAGCGTGGGCGATGTGGACGGCGATGGCGATTATGAAATCATCGTGAAATGGGATCCAACCAATTCAAAAGACAATTCAGAGAAAGGATATACCGACAAAGTTTATTTGGATTGCTATGAGATAGAAGGCGGCAACTACAAATGGCGGATTGACTTGGGCAAGAACATCCGGGCCGGTGCGCACTATACCCAATTCATGGTCTATGACTTGGATGGCGACGGCAAGGCCGAAGTAGCTTGCAAGACGGCTCCCGGCACGGTGGACGGGCAAGGCAATCATGTGTTGATGGGAAGTGACGACCCGAATGCCGATTACCGCAATGCGAGAGGCCATGTGGCCAGTGGTCCTGAATATCTGACAGTGTTTAATGGAGAAACAGGTGCTGAGATAACGACAGTGGCTTATTCGCCGGAGCGGGGCTCTACCAGTGATTGGGGCGACAGCAATTATAACCGTTCCGAACGTTACCTTGCCTGCATCGCTTATCTGGATGGCGAAAAGCCCAGCCTTGTGATGTGCCGGGGTTACTATCAGCGTACCTCATTGGCTGCATACGACTTTGATGGCAGCAACTTGACATTGAAATGGCTGAGAGATGACAAGAAATCCGGCTCTGATTCTGCTTATGGGCAAGGCAACCACAATCTTTCCGTAGGCGATGTGGATGGTGATGGCTGTGATGAGATTGTTTACGGCTCCTGCTGTATCGACAACGACGGCAAGTTGCTTTACCGTACCGGCTTGGGACATGGCGATGCCATGCACTTGGGCGATTTGGATCCGGGCCGTCCGGGATTGGAATTGTTCTGCGTGCATGAAGAAAAAACGGTGGCATACGGTTACGAGATGCACGATGCAGGCACTGGAGAAATCATTCATGGTGTGAAAACAGGCACGGATGTAGGCCGTGGCTTGGCAGCCGATATTGATGCCAGCCATTATGGCTATGAGATGTGGTCGCAAAGCAGTGGCGTGTTGGATTGTAAAGGAGATGCTATTCCGGGAAGCCGTCCATCTGTCAATTTCCGTATCTATTGGGACGGTGACCTGCAGGATGAGTTGTTGGATGGCCGTGATGGTGAGACGAAGCCCAGCGTTACGACTGAAAACAAGGCTGTTATTCAGAAATGGAACGGCAGCAAGGCGGAAACCTTGCGGGATCTTCTTCCTTTCGGCGTTACATTTTGCAACACAACGAAAGGCACTCCGAACTTGGTGGCCGACCTTATCGGCGATTGGCGCGAAGAAGTGATAGCTTGGGATTACAATACTTGCTCTGATTTGGTGCTTTTCACGACAGATATCCCCACAGAGCATAAAGTGACGACATTGATGCACGACCATGTGTATCGCATGGGCATCGCCTGGCAGAACGTAGCTTATAACCAGCCGCCTCATTTGGGCTATTTCCTGCCGGAAACGGATCATGTCACTGCTATTTTTTATGGTTCGGGTTCTACAACCCAATCGATAGAGTTAGGAGCATCAATAGAACCCATCTCGTATGCATGGAGGAATGCAGAAGGAGTTGAACTTACGGGTGAACTTCCTGAGGGTGTCACGTTCAGTGCAGATACAGAGAACAAGCAATTTACTATCGAAGGCACGCCGGCTGTGACCGGGACGTTTGCCTTTGAGGTGAATACGACGGGTGGCGAGACAACGGCCACTTTGTCAGGCACTATTACAGTCAAGCCGGAAGCTGTATTGACGGAATTGGCTTACTTCCCGTTTGATGAAGCTTCGGGAACAGTTGCAGCCAATCGGGTTTATGGGCAGGCTGAGGCTGTGAACTTCACGCCGACATGGACGGAAGGCGTATTGGGGCAGGCATTGGAATTGCCCGCTGCTCCCACGGATCGCCGCATGCAGCAGGCATCTTATGAATCTTTGGAATTGGCAACCAAGAGCTTTACCGTTGAATGCTGGTTCCGTTCCAATGGCGGCAATGGTGTGGATTGGTATCTGTTGCACAAGGGTACGCATGCAGGAAAATGGTTTGGCATCCAATATAAGAATGGCAATTTGACTTTTGCTGCCGACGATGGCCTTAATAAAACGAATTTGGATATTCCGGCTACTTCCTATTTTGACGGGGAATGGCATCATTTGGTTTGTGTGCGCGACAGGAGCAACCGTGTTTTGAAAATGTATATTGATGCGGTGTCGCAAGGTGAAATCCACGACATGACAAACAGCATCAGCGAGACGGAAAACCTTGTCATCGGCAATTGCAACATCAATTTCAATACGCCGTTTGCCGGGGCGATTGACGAATTGCACATCTATGAAGGTGCGATGAGCGCGAAGCGGGTGGCAGAGCGTTATAACGACCCTAACGTTTCCGGGATATCTTCTGTGAAGGCGAATGGCGACGGTTTTGTGGTTTATCCGGCATTGTTCACGGATGAGATAGCCATCCAATGTCCTGCTGAAGCTTATGGCCGTTGCACGATGACGATTTACTCGGCAACAGACGGGCGGGCAGTGCATCAAGGCATTTATAATGTAGATGGCGGTTCCGTTGTTTATGTGCGCGGGCTTGACGGTTTGGCAGCCGGAAGCTATGTGCTTTCGATAGAGAATGGCACGGAACGCATTGTGCGGAAATTGCTGAAGGCCAACCGTTGATGATAGAATTGTGTGTTTCTGTTAATGTATATTGCGCCGGGCTGGGGATGCTTCCTGCCCGGCGTTGCATTTAAGATAATCTTAATTAGAGAAAGGATAGTGGCATGAAATCAATTAAACTTTTGTTGATGGCAGGGCTGTTGTGCGCCTGCTGTTGGAATGCTTCGGCACAAGCATGGAAAGACATCTTGTCCGGTGTAGCAAAATCTGTCGTAGGCGACAAGCTGACCAATGAGAAATCAATTGTCGGCACATGGGCTTATGCGTCTCCTGATTGCCAGTTTGAGAGCGACAACATGTTGGCGAAGGCCGGTGGTGAGGCAGCTTCGGCCAAGATAGAAGAACAATTGGCCAAGTTGTATGAGAAATTGGGCATGGATGAGGTATCTTATGTATTCAATGAAGACAGCACCTATTCATCCACCATGAAAGGAGTGACAACGAAAGGCACTTATGCGTTTGACTCAGAAGCAAAGACGATTACAATGAAGACGCGTTTGGGGCTTTCGATGACAGCGCATGTGGTGGTGACAGGGGATGCGATGAGCATTTTGTTTGAGGCCGACAAATTGTTGTCTGGCTTGCAAGCGGTGACGAATTTGGCATCGAAAGTCAATTCCAATGCATCCCTTATCGGCAACCTTGCAGGAAGTTATGATGGGATGCGGCTTGGTTTCGAGTTGAAGAAACAGCAGGAATGAAAAGAGAGTTGAAAAAAATGGCAGCACTGTTCCTTAACAGGACTGTGCTGCCATTTTTCATATCTCGCAAGGTGATGTTTCAGAGGATGTTATTACAGATGGAATTCTTCCTTGATGGCGTTCACGTAGTCTAATTTCTCCCAAGTGAAGAGTTCCACTTCCACATCCTTGTTGCCTTCATAAAGCGATTCAAAATGTTTCGTCACGATTTTCGGTTCACGTCCCATATGCCCGTATGCTGCCGTTTCCTCGTAGATAGGGTTCCTTAATTTCAGCCTTTCTTCGATGGCCTTCGGCCGGAGGTCGAACATCCGTTTGATGGTGTTGGCTATATCACTGTCGGTGGCGGCCACATGGCTTGTGCCGTAAGTATTTACATAGATGTTGATAGGTTCTGCCACGCCGATGGCATAGGATATTTGCACGAGCATTTCATCTGCCACGCCTGCGGCCACCATGTTTTTGGCGATGTGGCGTGCGGCATATGCCGCGCTTCGGTCCACTTTGCTGGGGTCTTTCCCGGAGAAAGCCCCGCCGCCATGTGCGCCTTTTCCCCCATAGGTGTCCACGATGATTTTGCGTCCTGTCAGGCCTGTGTCGCCGTGCGGGCCGCCGATTACGAACTTGCCGGTAGGATTGACGTGGTATTTGATGCCGTTGTCGAACAGTTTCAACACCTCCGGGTTGTGTATCCCGGCAATTACGCGAGGCATCAGGATGTGGATGACATCGTGGCGGATTTGCTCTAACATTGCTTTATCTGCCTTTTCTTGCGCTTCCGGGGCATTGCTCTCAGGCAAGATGAATTCATCGTGTTGTGTGGAGATGACAATGGTGTCAATGCGGACCGGACGGCGGTTGTCATCGTATTCCACTGTCACTTGGCTCTTTGCGTCCGGGCGCAGATAGGCCATTGTTTTGCCTTCGCGGCGGATTTCTGCCAAGACAACCAGCAGCTTGTGCGCTAGATCGAGTGACAGTGGCATGTAGTTTTCTGTCTCGTTTGTGGCGTAGCCGAACATCATGCCTTGGTCGCCTGCGCCTTGTTCCATCGGATCTTTGCGTTCTACGCCACGGTTGATATCCGCACTTTGTTCATGGATGGCTGAAAGCACTCCGCAAGAATTGCCTTCGAACATGTATTCGCTTTTGGTATAACCGATGCGGTTGATGACTTCACGTGCCACACGCTGGAGGTCCACATAAGCCTTTGTTTTTATTTCTCCGGCCAGTACCACTTGTCCGGTTGTCACCAATGTTTCGCAAGCCACTTTCGACTGTGGGTCGTATGCCAGCAATTTGTCAAGCACAGCGTCCGATATTTGGTCGGCCACTTTGTCGGGGTGTCCTTCCGACACCGATTCGGATGTGAATAAATATCCCATGTCTGTTCAGGTTTAATGAGTCCATATCTTGGAGTGTACGGACAGGAGCAGGGAGAAAAATAATCCGGGAAACAAAAATGAAACGAACTGTGTTTTAGCATTTTTTTCCGTGGTTGCAAGCTACTCAAATCTTTCCACTCTCTTAAAATTGGGGACAAAGATAGGCACATCTGTTGCATATATGCAAGTCCCCGAAGGTTTTTAACATTAAGTTTTTGTCCCGTGGCGGAAAAAAGGACTCCTGCCGCACAAGGGATTTGAAGATGGTTGTGCGGCAGGGGAACAGGTTGTTTCTTATGCTTTCGGGTGTGGGTAGTCTATCGTATAGTGCAGTCCCCGGCTTTCCTTCCGTTCCATGGCTTGGCGGGTGATGAGGTATCCCACGTTGATCATGTTCCTTAGTTCGCATAACTCGCGTGTGGCCTTGCAGCGTTTAAACAAACGTTCCGTCTCCTCATACAGGATGTCCAGTCGGTTCCATGCGCGGGTCAGTCGCAGGTTGCTTCTCACGATGCCCACATAGGCTTCCATGATTTGGTTCACTTCTTTCATGCTTTGGGTAATCAGGATGCGTTCTTCATTGGAGATAGTGCCTTCATCGTTCCATTCCGGTATGTCTTCGTTGAAATCATAGCGGTCGATGATGCCCAATGAATGCTTGGCAGCGGCATCTGCATACACAACAGCTTCTATCAGGGAATTGGATGCCAAGCGGTTTCCTCCGTGCAGGCCTGTGCAGGAGCATTCCCCGATGGCATACAGGCGGCGGATGCTGCTTTGCCCGTCCAAGTCCACTTTGATGCCGCCGCAAAGGTAATGTGCCGCCGGTGCTACCGGGATATAGTCTTTGGTGATGTCGATGCCGAGGCTGAGGCATTTCTTATAGATATTGGGGAAGTGGCGTTTGGTTTCTTCCGGGTCTTTGTGCGTCACGTCGAGGTAAACATGGTCTTCTCCGCGTTGCTTCATCTCGTTGTCGATGGCGCGTGCCACGATGTCGCGCGGTGCCAAAGAAAGGCGCGGGTCATATTTTTGCATGAATTCCTTGCCATCCAATGTGCGCAACACGGCGCCATAGCCTCTCATGGCTTCTGTGATGAGGAAAGACGGCCTGTCTCCCGGATGGTAAAGCGCAGTGGGGTGGAATTGTATGAATTCCATGTCCTTGACAGCGCCTTTTGCGCGGTAAACCATGGCGATGCCATCGCCTGTGGCTACCAAAGGATTGGTTGTGTGGCGGTAAACAGCTTCGCATCCTCCTGTGGCCATTACGGTGACCCGTGAGAGGAAAGTGTCCACCTCGCCGGTGGTTTCGTTCAGCACGTATGCGCCGAAGCATTTGATGCCCGGTGTGTAGCGTGTCACGATAATGCCCAAATGGTGTTGCGTGATGATTTCCACCGCATAGAAATTGGTGAACACGGTGATATTGGGCTGCTGTCGGACGGCTTTTATCAAGCTGTCCTGTATTTCAGCGCCTGTGTTGTCTTTATGGTGGAGAATGCGGAATTCGGAATGTCCTCCTTCTTTATGCAGATCGAATTCATTGTTTTCGTTTTTGTCGAAATGCACGCCCCATTTTATCAGTTCCTGAATTTGCGCGGGCGCTTCATGAACCACTTTTTCCACGGCTTTGCGGTCGCTGATCCAGTCACCGGCAATCATTGTGTCTTCAATATGCTTGTCGAAATTGTCCACTTTCAGGTTCGTGACCGATGCGATGCCTCCTTGCGCGAAATAGGTATTCGCTTCTTGCAAGCCGGCTTTGCAAATCAAGGCCACTGACCGGCCTTTTTCCGCCACTTTCAGTGCGAAACTCATTCCTGCGATGCCGGAGCCGATGACTAAATAATCGAATTTTCTTACCATAATCCTTTGTAACTATGCGACAAAAGTACGAAATAACTTTTTTCTTCTCCTTTTTTGGGGGAAATAATTCAGAAAATGTCTATCTTTCGGGAAAAATTTGATGCATGAATCGTGTCTTTCATTCGCATATTGGCTGGACTTCTTATTTTGTTGTGCTGTTTCTTGCTACCCAGATGTTTTATTTTTTCTGGAACAAAGAGATTGTTGTGGCCGTCCTTATCACTTTGCTTGAGATTTTTTTCATCGAAACGATGATACACACTGCCTATGCGATTACGCAGGACGGAAACCTGCGGATAAGCAAAGGCCGTTTTTTCCCGGTGCAGGAGATCCCGCTGGAAAGCATTGTGACGCTTGAAGATGCATCTACCCCTTTTTCGAAGAAGCGGATCCGGATTGTTTATCATGGGAAGCATAGGGATGAAAAAACGGTGATCACTCCTGCCAAGGGGAAGGAGTTTGTGGCTTTTTTGTTGAAGGCCAATGCAGGGATTACGGTGAAACAATGAACTTAAATCGATAAGGCTATGGAATATCAATTGGCAATCATTGGCGGAGGCCCGGCCGGGTACACTGCCGCAGAAGCAGCCGGGAAAGCTGGCTTGAAAGTGGTTTTGTTTGAGGAAAACAATGTGGGCGGAGTGTGCCTGAATGAGGGATGCATCCCGACAAAGACGCTGTTGTATTCAGCCAAAGTACATGATTCTGCCCGGCATGCGTCGAAATATGGCGTGAACGTGGCAGACGTGTCGGCGGATTTGCCCAAAATCATATCCCGGAAGTCCAGAATCGTGCGGAAACTGACGTTGGGCATCAAAGGCAAATTGGCGGCTTGCAACGTGGAAATCGTCAACGGGCATGCGGAAATAGTGGATAAAAACCATGTGCGTTGCAATGGGGCAACCTATGCGTGTGGCAAGCAGATGCTATGCGCGGGGTCTGAAACTTTCATTCCGCCCTTGACGGGGCTTTCGGATGTGGGTTATTGGACACACCGTCATGCGCTGGACTGCAAGGAGCTTCCGGCCTCATTGGCCGTCATCGGCGGCGGGGTCATCGGCATGGAGTTTGCCTCTTTCTTCAATAGCTTGGGCGTGAAAGTCACGGTGATTGAGATGTTGGACAAGATTCTTGGCCCGATGGACCGCGAGATTTCTGCCATGCTTTGTGCGGAATATGCCAAACGGGGCGTAGTGTTTTTGCTGGGAACCAAGGTGACCGGCGTGGCTCAGGAGCAGGACGGCATCCATGTGGTTTACGAGAATGGGCAAGGCGCAGGCGTTGCCGTGGCCGAAAGGCTGCTGTTGAGCGTGGGGCGCAGGCCGGCGACGAAAGGGTTCGGCTTGGAGAACCTTGGCCTGAAGCATACGGAACGCGGCCTTATCCAGACGGACGAGCATCTGCAATCCTCTGTGGAGGGCGTTTACGTTTGCGGGGACCTGAACGGGGTGTCCCTGTTGGCCCATACCGCCGTGCGTGAGGCGGAAGTGGCCGTGAACCATATTCTGGGCGTGGACGACCGCATGGATTACCGGGCTGTCCCTTCCGTGGTGTACACCAATCCTGAAGTGGCAGGCGTGGGTGCCACGGAAGAAATGTTGCAGCAGGCGCAGGTGCCGCATCGGGCGTTGAAAATCCCGATGGCTTATTCCGGGCGTTTCGTGGCAGAGAATGAAGGACTCAACGGGCTTTGCAAGGTGTTGGTGGCGGATGATGATACGGTTTTGGGCGCACATGTCCTTGGAAATCCTGCTTCTGAAATCATCACGCTTGCCACGATGGCCATCGAGACGAAGATGAAGCTGAAGGATTGGAAGAAAATCATCTTCCCTCACCCCACTGTTTGCGAAATATTCCGTGAAGCCTTGTAGGATGTCCCGCAGGATATTGTGTATAACCGGGTTGCTGTTCCTGCTTCATGCGCAAACATGGGCGCAGGCGTTGGGAGAACGCTTGGAACGTTTGCTGGATGACCCTTCATTGGCGGATTCCGAAGTGGGGATGATGGTCTATGACCTGACGGAGGATACCTGTGTGTTCCGTTACCAAGAAAAGAAACTGTTCCGCCCGGCTTCCGTGGAAAAACTGGTTACGGCCATTACCGCTCTTGATGTGTTGGGGGAGAAACATTTGTTCCCTACCGTGCTTTGCTATGCAGGGCGGATGGACAGTACACGGTTGGACGGCGACTTGTATGTCATCGGAGGCTTTGATTCGGAGTTTGATGAGGCCGACATGGGTCATCTGGTGGATGCGGTGAAGGATGCCGGCATCCGTCATATCGGCGGGCGGTTGTATGGTGACTTGTCCATGAAGGATTCCTTGTATTGGGGCGAAGGCTGGTCGTGGGACGACAATCCTTGGTATTTCCAGCCCTATTTGTCGCCCTTGCTTTATTGCAAGGATTGCGTGAAAGTCACGGTTCGCCCGGTGGAAGGGAAGGCGCAGCCCGAGGTCACCTGCCACCCTCCTTCTTCGTTTTACACCGTGACGAATGAGGCACGGTCCCATGACCCTTCCGCCGGGGAATTCGGCATCACGCGGGACTGGCTTCAAAACCGCAATGAAATCATCGTGCGGGGCAATTGCACATCGCCCCGCATGGAACGGCTCAACATGCAGACTTCACAGGCGTTTTTCATGCATGCTTTCCGCGAGAAGCTGCTGGAGGCGGGCATTCAGGTGGGGGACTACGCCTTCCGCCCTAGCCCGGAGGACACGGTCCTTCTGGGAGGGTGCAGCCATTCGTTGGCAGATGTCCTGCGCCCGATGCTGAAAAGGAGCGACAACCTTTCGGCTGAGGCCGTTTTTTACCATTTGGCATCCCGTGCCAATCCCCGGCATGCCGGAAGCAAAGATGCCGTGGAGGTGATTGAAGCGATGATACGTTCGTTTGGCTTTGACCCGTCGCGTTACCGTATTGCCGATGGGTGCGGGGTTTCTCCTTACAATTATGTTTCCCCGGAATTGCTGGTCGCGTTCCTGAGGCATGCGTACCGTCATCCTGGCATTTACGAGATGCTGTGCGGCGCCTTGCCGGTGGCGGGGAAAGACGGCACGCTTCGCCACCGCATGCGCACGGGCGAAGCGTGCGGGAACGTCCGTGCAAAAACCGGTTCCATGACAGGAATCTGTTCGCTTGTCGGCTATGCCACGGCTGCCAGCGGGCATGTCTTTGCTTTTGTCATCATAAATCAAAATATCTTGAAACCATCCGTTGCAAGGAGTTTTCAAGACCGTGTTTGCAGGGAAATATGCAAATAAGACCATGAAATGACCAAAAAATCCCCCAAAATTAGAATTAATTAGGGATGCATTTCGCATACATTTTCGTAATTTTGCATACGGGTATAGGTGGTTCATGCACCCGCCGTGCAGCGGAATCGTCATATTCGTTTATTTTTAAATACATTAATGTTATGAACCAGTATTTGAATTTTTCGTTGGAGGGGAAAGTGGCCCTCGTCACAGGTGCTTCTTACGGCATCGGGTTTGCCATCGCTTGCGCGTTTGCAGAGCAGGGCGCGAAAATCTGTTTTAACGACATCAACCAGGAATTGGTAAATAAGGGTTTGGCCTCTTATGCGGAAAAGGGCATCCAGGTACACGGCTATGTATGCGACGTGACCGATGAACCTGCCGTGCAGGCCATGGTGGCCACGATTGAAAAAGAAGTGGGCACGATTGACATCCTGGTGAACAATGCCGGCATCATCCGCCGCATCCCGATGCACGAAATGGCCGCATCCGAGTTCCGCAAGGTGATTGACATCGACTTGAACGCGCCGTTCATCGTTTCGAAGGCTGTATTGCCGGGCATGATGAAGAAAGGCCATGGGAAGATCATCAACATCTGCTCCATGATGTCGGAACTGGGCCGCGAGACAGTCTCTGCATACGCTGCCGCCAAAGGTGGCTTGAAGATGCTGACCCGCAACATCTGCTCAGAGTACGGGCAGTACAACATCCAATGCAACGGCATTGGCCCGGGCTACATCGCAACTCCGCAGACCGCCCCGTTGCGTGAAATCCAGCCGGACGGCAGCCGCCATCCTTTCGACAAGTTCATTTGCGCGAAGACACCGGCAGGCCGCTGGCTCGACCCGCAGGAACTGACCGGCCCGGCCGTGTTCCTGGCTTCGGAAGCATCCAATGCGGTGAACGGGCACATCCTGTATGTGGACGGAGGCATCTTGGCCTACATCGGCAAGCAGCCTGAATAAGCTCGTTGTCGAGGACGAATCAAAAGGCGCATTGCGCGGGGTGTCCCGCACGGTGCGCCTTTTTGTTTTTGCCGCAATTGCGGTAAGGCGTGTCCCCGTCTTTGCATTGCAGGGAAAATTTTGTATAGTAAAGCCGTGAATTTTATATAGAAAAAACCGCAATTTTACGGGAAAAATTTGCGGTTTTTCTGTGAATGTTTTTGCGTTGTTTGCGGGAAAGCGGGCAAAAGGCTTCTGCCTCATTGCGCGTCTTTCGCCTTGAAGGCGAGCGCATACCTGCGCATTTGCTTCACCATGGCCAGCAGGCCGTTGCTGCGCGTGGGCGAGAGATGTTCTTTCAGCCCGATGCGTTCGATGAAGTACAAGTCGCTGCCAAGGATTTCGTCCGGCGTGTGCCCCGACCACACTTTTGTCAGCAGGGTGATGATGCCTTTCACAATCAGCGCGTCGCTCTCTGCACGGAACACTATTTTCCCGTTTTCCTCGTCGGCCTGCAGCCACACGCGGCTCTGGCAGCCGTCAATCAGGTTTTCTTCCGTCTTGTATTTTTCGTCCAAAGGTTCCTGTTCGTTGCCTAAGTCAATCAGCAGCTGGTAGCGGTCCATCCAGTCGTCCAAGCTGCTGAACTCGTCGATGATTTCGTCTTGGGTCTCGTTGATGCTCTTCATTTTATGGTTTTATTTTTCGTCATAGATGACATTGATGATGGTTTGCCCCACGGCCTTCAGCGTGTTCTTGTCGATGACGTCCATGGTGTCGCCCGTGGTGTGCCAGAACTCCCCGAAGCCATACGTTTCGTCCATCGGGATGATGTCGATGGTGGGAATGCGGGCGATGCGGTTCACGAACAGGTGGTCGTCGGTGACCGCCCCGCCCCGTTCGGGGATGAAGTAAGAGCCGTATCCGGATGCTGCGGCTTGGGTCCACACTTTTTCCACGATGGAGCCGGCATATTGCATGGAGTAGGCTTCTTGGTAGAAGGTGGCGTTGCGCCCGCCCACCATGTCGAGCAAGATGCCGTAACGCGCATTGTAGCCCTGCGCATGCGGGAAGCGCGACCAGTATTGTGAGCCTAAGCACCAGTGTTCTTCCTCGTGCCGCCCCCGGTAAGTGTCGGGTGCGCCGCAGTCTTCTGCGTCAAAGAAGATGATGTCCACCCCGATGAACGGCGCATTGGCCTGTATCAGGCGGGCCACTTCCAGCAATACGCCCACGCCGCTCGCGCCGTCGTTGGCGCCCGTGACCGGGTTGCTGTGCTTGCTTTCGTCAGGGTCTTTGTCGGCCCACGGGCGGGTGTCCCAATGCGCGAACAGGGCGACCCTTTTCTTGGATTCCGGCCGGTAGGAGCCGATGATGTTGCGCGCTTTGAGCAATGTGCCGTCAAACATGGTCAGGTCGGCGTATTGGTTGGCCACCGTTGCGCCGAAGCTTTCCAGTTTGCTTGCCAGATAGTCGCCGCATGCTTTGTGTGCCTGGCTGTTGGGGATGCGCGGGCCGAAGTCCACTTGCGCCTTCACATAGCTGTAAGCGCTGTCTTCATTGAATGTGGGTGCGGCGGCAGCGGCAGTGCCGTTTCCTGCCTCTGCCTTTGTTTCCGCTTTTCCTTTGCCGGCATTGCAGGATGCTGCGGCAAAAGTGATGGCCGCTGAGGCGGCTAATGTCAGGATGGTGTGGATTTTCATTGCTGTTGTTGTTCTTTGTTTTTGCATAAGGCCGGGAGGGGTTCACCCTGCTTCGGGGTGCAGGTTTTCAGTTCGACGGACTTCTTGCTGACTGTTATCTCCACTTTGCTCCCGCAGACCAACGGGTAGTTTCGCGAAACATGCCCCACCGGGAAACCGAAGCAGACGGGATAAGGGTAATCCTTCACGAGGTCCGCCATCATCTCATAGACGATTTTCCCCAAAGAAGGGTCTTCTTCGTATTCGGTGAATTGGCCGACAATCAGCCCGTTCAGCTTCTCTAAGATGCCTCCCAGCCGCAGGTTGTTCATCATGCGGTCGATATGGTAAGGGCGTTCCCCGATGTCCTCGATGAACAAGATGGCGCCTTCTGGCGGGAAGTCGTAACCTGTCCCCCGCAGGCTGTAAAGGACGGAGAGGTTTCCTCCCCGGAGGATGCCTGTGGCTTTCCCCTTTTTGTTCAGCTGGTGGCCTTCAAATTGGTAATGAGGGCATTGCCCGAACATCAGGTCGTGGAGTTGCCGCGTGCAGGGGTCATCGGCGGGTTCTGTCGTCAGATGGCGTGCCATCAGGGAATGGATGGACGCGAACCCTTCCTTTTGCAGCAAGGCATGCAGGAGCGTGATGTCGCTGTATCCCAAAAGCCATTTGGGATGTTCCCTGAAAACGGTGAAATCGATTTTGTCAATCAAGTGTATGCACCCGTAACCTCCCCGACTGCAAAGGATGGCCTGGATGTCCGGGTCGTCCATTGCCTTCTGGAGGTCAGCCAGCCGTTGCCGGGTTGTTCCTGAAAACCGGCCCGATGAACCGCCGGCATGTTTCCCGACAGACACTTTCAGCCCCCATTCCTCGAAGCGTTGCTTGGCGCCTGCGATGAAGTGCTTGTCAATCTTTCCTGCGGGGGAAAGGACGGCCACTTTGTCTCCTTTTTTCAGGAAGGGCGGGAATCGGAACGTGTCTGTCATTCTATTTCAGGTTCTGTAAATGGATAATGGCAAGCGCGGAACGGCGTCCGGCGCTTGCCGGATGGTTTTATAAATAGTCTTTCCAGTCCACTAAGCGCATGTCTCCTTTCTTCATGAGCGTGTCATGCAAGGCTAAAGCTGCCGACATGCGGTGGGGGGTCTGCCCTTTCATGGCCATCTTCATGTAGTCCCACAAGATGTCCTTGTAGTCAGGATGGGCGCAATGTTCGATGATGGCTTGGGCTCTTTCCACCGGGCTTTTCCCGCGAAGGTCTGCAATGCCCTGTTCGGTGATGACGATGTTGACGGAATGTTCGCTGTGGTCCACGTGCGACACCATGGGGACGATGGCGCTGATTTTGCCTTCTTTTGCCACTGACGGGCAGGAGAAGATGGAAATGTAAGCGTTGCGTGTGAAGTCGCCCGAACCGCCGATGCCGTTCATCATCTTCGTGCCGGTGATATGTGTGGAGTTGGCATTGCCGTAAATGTCCACTTCGATGGCCGTGTTCATGGAGATGACGCCCAGACGGCGCACGACCTCCGGGTTGTTGGATATCTCGGAAGGACGGATGACGAACTTGTCCCGGAAGAAATCCATGTTTTCGTAAATGCTGTTGAGGCAGTCGTTGGTGACCGTGAGCGCGCAAGTGCTTCCGAATTTGATGCGCCCTTGCTTCATCAGGTCGATGACGGCATCTTGGATGACTTCGGTGTACATTTCAAAGGCAGGGATGGTTTTGTTCCTTCCCAAGGCGGACAGCACGGCGTTGGCGATGTTGCCCACTCCTGATTGCAGGGGGAGGAAGGTGGATGGGATGATGCCTCTTTCCACGTCATGCACTAGGAAGTCTGCCACGTTCTGCCCGATTTGTTCGGTGATGGGGTCAGGCGCGGTGAAAGAACGTGCCTCATCCGGCATGTTTGTCTCCACGATGCCTGCAATCTTGGCCGGGTCCACTTGCACGAAGGTTTCCCCGATGCGGTCGCTGGGTTTGTAGATAGGTATTTCCTTCCTGTAAGGCGGGTCCAGCGGTTCATATACGTCGTGCATGCCTATCATGTTCTTGCTGTGTGCGCTGTTCAATTCAATGATGATGCGGTCGGCCAAGCGTGCGATGGTCGGCACGATGCCTCCTGCCGCTGTCAGGTAAATCTTCCCGTCGGGAGTGACTTCGCAGGCTTCGATGATGGCCGTGTCCACTTTCCCGAGGAAACCGTAGCGCAGTTCTTGGGCCATTTGCGAAAGGTGGATGTCATTGTAGGCGATTTCGCCGTTGTTGACTGCGGCGCGAAAGCTGGAGTTGGTGGTGTAAGGCGCACGGTAACGGATGGCCTTTGCTTTGGCAAGCACGCCGTCGCATGATTCCCCGGTGGAAGCACCGGTGAAGATTCCTACTTGGAAAGGATTTCCTTTTTCATGTTCCTGCTCTGCTCTTGCAGCCAAAGCGGCGGTGACGGCCTTTGCCGTGCCTGCCGGGGTGAATCCGCTCAGGCCGATGTTGTCGCCATGATGGATAAGGCGGGCAGCTTCTTCTGCCGTGATGAAATTGAATGCCATAAATACAATTACGTTGATTAATATTTCCTGTTGATGATTTCTGAATAAATGATGGCTTTCCGAAGGTCTTTCTTCAAAGAAGTCCCGGTGGCTTCGCCTTTCGTCAGGGTTGGCTTCGGACGGGCGTGGGGAGCTTCCTCTGCCTTTTTCCTTGGCGGAGGGGCCGGCTGGGGCTTTTCTTCGGTCACGAAGGTATAAGCCATGCCGCCTGCCTGTTGCGCAGGATATTCTTCCGGTTCTGCAATCGGCCTTTGGGCGGTGGGCGTTGCGTCTTGTTTCTTTTTCTTTGCCACAAAGAACACAATGTAAAGAGCCAGCCCCAATATAATCAGAAAAGAATCCATCTGTTCACAATTTAATCCGCTTCAAAGGTAATTATTTAATCTGTTTGACTCCAAGAAAAGCGATAAAAAAAGGGCAGCTTCACAGCTCCCCTTTGTTTTTTTAACCTAAACCTTAACTATGAAAAAATCTAATGCTTCTTTCACTTTGCAAATTTGTAAAATAAGTATAAAACAAACAAGCGGATGCACAAAAAATATTTATATGTTTAACATTTATTACGAGAATCGTTCTCAAAATTGTTGCAGATGTGGCTTTATACGCATCAAATTACAAGTGTTCTGCGGATTAAGTGTATCTTTGCACCGTTATTCCTTTAAAATGAATCTCAAAATGACAAATGTGATAGAGGCAGGCGCTGGATCTGCGGGCGGGAATGCGAAGAAGTTGTTCATAGAAACGTATGGATGCCAGATGAACATGGCGGACAGCGAAGTGGTGGCTTCCATCATGCAGATGGCGGGTTATGACGTGTGTGGCGATTTGGAGGAAGCAGATGCTGTTTTCCTGAATACTTGTTCCATCCGCGAGAATGCGGAACAGAAGATTTGGAACCGGCTGGACTTTTTTGATTCATTGAAAAAGAAGAAGCGTTTGATTGTGGGGGTGTTGGGCTGCATGGCTGAACGCGTGAAAAACGACTTGCTTGAAAAGCACCATGTGGATTTGGTGGCAGGGCCGGATGCTTATTTGTCTTTGCCGGAATTAGTGGCTGCGGCGGAAGCGGGCGAAAAGGCCATCAACGTGGAACTCTCCACCTTGGAAACTTACAAAGACATCATTCCGTTGCGCATTTGCGGGAACCATGTGTCCGGCTACGTCTCTATCATGCGGGGGTGCAACAATTTTTGTTCCTATTGCATTGTGCCTTATACAAGGGGAAGGGAAAGAAGCCGTGATGTGGACAGCATTTTGAAGGAGGCGAGAGACTTGGCCGCGAAAGGCTATAAGGAAATCACCCTGCTGGGGCAGAATGTCAACTCGTATCATTTCGAGAAGGATGGCGCTGTCATTGGTTTCCCGCAATTGCTTTTGCGAGTGGCAGAGGCTGTGCCGGAAACAAGGATACGGTTCACGACTTCTCACCCAAAGGACATGAGCGATGAAACGCTCCATGTGATTGCCGGCACTCCTAACATCTGCAACCACATCCATCTGCCGGTGCAGAGCGGAAGCACTCGCATCTTGAAGCTGATGAACCGCAAGTACACGCGGGAATGGTATTTGGAACGCGTGGAAAAGATTCGGGAGATCATCCCGGATTGCGGGTTGAGTACGGACATTTTTTCCGGTTTCCATTCAGAGACGGAAGAAGACCACCGGCTTTCGCTTTCGTTGATGCAGGAGTGCGCATACGATTCGGCCTTTATGTTCAAGTATTCCGAACGTCCGGGTACTTATGCGTCGAAACATTTGAAGGATGACGTCCCGGAAGAAGTGAAAATCCGCCGCCTGAATGAAATCATCAGCTTGCAGAACCGGCTTTCTGCCGAGAGCAACCGGAAATGCATCGGCAAGGTGTATGAAGTGCTGGCGGAAGGCGTGTCCAAACGTTCTGCGCAACAATTGTTCGGGCGGACGGAACAAAACAAAGTGGTGGTGTTTGACCGTGGCGGCTGCCGTATCGGGGATTTTGTGAAAGTCCGGATCACTGATGCTGGTCCTGCTACTTTGAAAGGGGAGTTGGTGTAGCCGGGTGCTTGCATTAGTACTAAAAGAACTTAATGAAACGAGGGAACATCGCTTTTTGTTTGTTTATTTGCAACAAATTAGGGGGTGTGTCTTTCTTTCGGAAGATGTTAAAAGGTCGTTTTGATGGATAAACTACATATACATGCCTGCCCGTTATGCGGCAGCCGTCAGTTCTCGCATTGGATGAAATGTAAGGATTACTGCATGTCCAATGAAGAGTTTGACGTATATTCCTGTGATGGTTGTGGTTTCCGTTTTACGCAAGATGTCCCTGTAGAGGCGGAAATAGGCAGTTATTATGAAACGCCCGATTACATTTCCCATACAGACACGCAAAAAGGTCTTGTCAACAGATTGTATCATTTGGTTCGTAAAAGGATGCTTGCTGAGAAAGCCCGGTTGGTGTCACGCAGTGCAGGCATGCCGCAAGGGCGTTTGCTCGATATCGGCACAGGGACTGCTTATTTCCCGCATTATATGAAGCAAAAGGGATGGGAAGTCACGGCAATCGAGAAAAGTGAGAAGGCTCGCCGTTTTGCGAAAGAGCGTTTTGGCTTGGAAGTGGGTGAAGAATCGTTGCTGGACGAGTTGCCGGATGCCGGTTTTGATGCCATCACTTTATGGCATGTGATGGAGCATTTGGAAAAACTGAATGAAACGTGGGACAGGCTTCGCATGTTGCTGTCGGGGACAGGCGTGTTGGTAGTGGCCGTGCCTAACAGCAATTCTTATGATGCCCGTTATTATAAGGAACGTTGGGCGGCCTATGATGTACCGCGCCATTTGTGGCATTTCACTCCTGCCACCTTGTGCCGGATGGGGGCAAAACATGGTTTTAAATTGGTGGCCCGCCGTCCTATGCCTTTTGACGCTTTTTATGTGTCCATGTTGAGCGAGAAGTACCGTCATTCTTCCATGCCTTTCTTTAAAGGCATGTACAGGGGAAGCGTGGCATTGCTTCACAGCCTTTTCAGGGAGGAAAACAGCAGTTCGATGATTTACGTGTTTAGGAAGGAACGGCCATGAGAAGAAACCAGCATCGTTCGAATAGGGTGGACATGCAGTTCGTCACCGCCACTATCAGCATCATGTTGGTGTTGCTGCTGCTGGGGCTTGTCTCTTTTTTCATTTTGTCGGCGAACAACCTGTCGGTGTATGTCAAAGAGAACATCAACATCTCGTTGGTCATCAGCAATGATGTGCGTGAGCCGTCTATTTTGAAGCTGCAACGGCGGCTAAGCAACGAGCCTTTTGTGAAAGAAACGGCTTATATATCCAAAAAACAGGCATTGAGGGAACATTTGGCGGCTACGGGCATGAATGCGGAGGAATTTTTGGAATATAATCCTTTTATGGCTTCCATTGAGTTGAAATTGAAATCGCAATATGCCAATGCCGACAGCATTGCCTGCATCGAAAAAAGGCTTGCCGGCAACAAGGAAATTGCCGATATAAAATACCCGCGCCAGTTGTTGGATGCCGTCAATGAGAATGTGAAGAAGATTAGCGTGGTGTTGCTCGCTTTGGCAGCTGTGTTCATGCTGATATCTTTCGCATTGATAAACAATACGATTCGCTTGGCTGTTTATTCAAAGCGTTTCCTTATCCATACGATGAAGCTGGTGGGGGCAAGTTGGGGGTTCATTCGCCGCCCGTTTGTGGTGCGGAACATTTGGAGCGGCATCACGGCAGCAGTGGTTGCCGACGGCATTCTGATGGCATCGGCTTATAGCCTGGTTACTTACGAGCCTTCTTTGATTGCCGTTGTTACTCCGTACACGATGTTGGTTGTGTCCCTTGTGGTGGTTCTGTTGGGCATTGTCTTGGCTTCCTTTTGTGCTTATGTGTCGGTAGGAAAGTATTTGAGGATGTCGGCAAGTGCTTTGTATAATATATGATATATGAGGATTTAAAAAAAGGAGTAATTAAAATATGGATAGAAGAAAATTTGCTTTTGGCAAGACTAATTTCATCCTGTTGGCAATCGGGATGTGCGTTGTCATTATGGGCTTCCTGTTGATGGCAGGGCCGGGAACGACGGAAACCGCTTTTGAACCGGATATTTTCAGCGCACGCAGAATCAAGGTTGCGCCAGTGGTTTGTTTCTTGGGCTTTGTATTCATGGTTTATGGGATACTTCGCAAGCCGAAGGATTCTTCAAATGAGGCGAAATGATGGAAGGGGATTTGAATTTGATCCAGACGATAGTCATTGCTATTGTAGAGGGGCTGACAGAGTTCTTGCCGGTTTCGTCCACAGGCCATATGATTATTGCTCAGCATGTTTTGGGCGTGGAAAGCACGGATTTTGTCAAGGCGTTTACGTTTATCATCCAATTTGGCGCCATCCTGTCGGTGGTTTGCTTGTATTGGAAACGCTTCTTCCGGTTGAACCATTCCCCGGCACCTGAAGGCGCATCGTCATGGAAACGTTTCCTGCACCGTTACGATTTTTATTGGAAATTATTTGTGGCCTTCATTCCTGCGGCGGTTTTGGGGCTTTTGTTCAGTGATGTCATTGATGCCATGCTGGAAAGCGTCATGGTTGTAGCCGTCATGTTGATTGTCGGCGGCGTTTTCATGTTGTTCTGTGACAAGATTTTCGCCAAAGGGAGTGAGGATACGGCATTGACAGAGAAACGTGCGTTCATGATAGGCTTGTTCCAATGCATTTCGATGATTCCGGGTGTATCGCGTTCCATGGCTACGATTGTGGGGGGCATGGCGCAGAAGTTGACCCGCAAAGCTGCGGCTGAATTTTCGTTCTTTCTGGCTGTGCCTACCATGTTTGCAGCTACGGTATATAAAATGGCGAAGCTGTTTATGGATGGCGGCACGGAAATCATCACTGCCAATATGGGTGCTTTGGTGGTGGGCAATGTGGTGGCCTTTGTGGTGGCTTTGCTGGCCATCAAGTTTTTCATCCGTTTTGTTACCCGTCATGGCTTTGCTCTTTTCGGTTGGTATCGGATTGTGGTAGGAGGTGTGTTGTTGATTTTGCAATTTTTAGGGTATAATTTGGAATTAGTCTGATGGATTTCAAGGAAGGGGAGATATTGTATTTTAACAAACCATTGAAATGGACCTCTTTCGCATTGGTGGCTAAGGTGCGGTACCATATTTCCCGAAGGTTGGGGGTCAAGAAGATCAAAGTGGGGCATGCCGGCACGCTCGACCCATTGGCCACGGGAGTCATGGTGGTTTGTACTGGGAAAGCCACGAAACGGATTGAAGAATTCCAGTATCACACCAAGGAGTACATTGCTACGCTTTGTTTGGGCGCCACGACCCCTTCGTTTGACTTGGAGAAGGAGATAGATGCTACTTATCCGACCAGCCATATCACCCGTGAGAAGGTGGAGGAAGTGTTGAAGGCTTTTGTTGGGCGCATAGAGCAAGTGCCTCCGGTGTTTTCCGCGTGCAAAGTGGATGGCAAAAGGGCTTATGACCTAGCCCGTTCCGGAAAGGAAGTGGCGTTAAGGCCGAAGACGCTGGTCATTGATGAAATAGAATTGCTGGAATGCGAGTTGCCAATCGTGAAAATCCGGGTGGTTTGCAGCAAGGGGACGTATATCCGCGCTTTGGCCCGCGACATCGGGCTGGCATTGCACAGCGGCGCACACCTGACTGCCTTGCAACGCACAAGGGTGGGCGATGTCAGGCTGGAGCAATGCATGGAGGTCGGCGACTTTGAGGATTGGCTTTCAAAGCAGGAGATAGAAGACAGTATTAACGGTTCAATAAACAGATAAATCATGAAGTTATCGCAATTCAAATTTAAGTTGCCGGAAGACAGGATTGCTTTGCATCCGGCCAAGTACAGGGACGAGTCCCGCCTGATGGTGCTTCACAAGAAGACGGGGGACATCGAGCATAGGATGTTCAAGGACATCTTGGAGTACTTCGATGACGGGGATGCCTTCGTGTTCAACGACACGAAGGTGTTCCCGGCGCGCCTGTACGGGAACAAGGAGAAGACCGGGGCGCGCATCGAAGTGTTCTTGTTGCGCGAACTGAACCCGGACATGCGGCTGTGGGACGTGCTGGTGGACCCTGCGCGGAAGATTCGCATTGGCAACAAACTGTATTTCGGGGAGGATGATTCCATGGTGGCAGAGGTGATAGACAACACGACTTCGCGGGGAAGGACGCTGCGGTTCCTTTATGACGGGCCGCACGATGAATTCAAGAAAGCCCTTTACGACTTGGGCGAGCCGCCGTTGCCTACGTATATCCACCGGCCGGCGGAGCCGGAGGACACGGAGCGTTTCCAGACCATCTTCGCGAAGCACGAGGGGGCGGTGACGGCGCCTACCGCCGGGCTGCACTTCAGCCGTGAGCTGATGAAGCGGATGGAAATCAAAGGCATCAACTTTGCTTACATCACGCTGCACGCGGGCTTGGGCAATTTCCGTGAAATCGACGTGGAGGACTTGACGAAGCATAAGACCGACTCCGAGCAGATGTTTGTGGAGAGGGAAGCGACGGAAGTGGTGAACAAGGCCATTGACTTGGGGCGGAACGTGTGCGTGGTGGGCACTACCGTGATGCGTGCCGTTGAGACGGCCGTGGGCGCCGACGGGCATCTGAAGGAGTACGAGGGCTGGACGAACAAGTTCATTTTCCCGCCGTATGAGTTTTCCCTTGCGAAGAGCATGGTGGCCAATTTCCAGATGCCGATGTCCACGTTGCTGATGATGGTGGCGGCTTTTGGCGGCTACGACCATGTGATGAAGGCTTACGATGTGGCACTGAAGGAGGGCTACATGTTCGGCACGTACGGCGACGCGATGCTGGTTTTGGATTGAGCCGGGCGGCGATGCTGTACTTGGGGCTTGGGAGCAACTTGGGCGACCGGCGGGCTTTCCTCACGGAGGCGGCCAGGAGGATCGGCCGGCAGATGGGGGAGGTCGTGGCCCTGTCGTCTTTCCACGAGACGGCGCCGTGGGGCTTTTCGTCGCGCCACCCGTTCCTGAACGCGGCCTGCGCGGTGCGCACGGGGCTTTCCCCGGAGGAGGCGCTGCACGTGTCGCAGGAGATTGAGCGGGCCTTGGGGCGCGAGGCCAAGAGCGGGCCGGGGGGGTATGCGGACCGGGTGATAGACATTGACTTGCTGCTTTACGGGGACCGGGTGGTTTCCCTGCCGGGGCTTTCGCTGCCCCACCCGTTGATGCACCTGCGCCGCTTCGTGCTGGCGCCGTTGGCGGAGATTGCCCCTGGGGCGGTCCATCCTGTCCTTGGGCGGACGGTGGCGGAGCTTTTGCGGGCCTGCCCCTGACGGCGGGCGCACGGCCTGCGGGCGGATGCGGGGAAGGCAGCCTTTGCGGGCTGCCTTCCGTGCTTTGCGGGCCTTGCGGCTCAATAGTTGTTTTTCATCACCTCGAAGTAGGCTTGCGGGTGGGCGCAGGCGGGGCATGTCTCGGGGGCTTGCGTGCCTTCGTAGATGAACCCGCAGTTGCGGCATTGCCATACGGTGGTTTCTTCGCGGGCGAACACGCGGCCTTCCTCGATGTTACGTGCGAGGGCGCGGTAGCGTTCCTCGTGCCCTTTCTCGGCGATGCTGATGTTGCGGTACATGGCGGCGATGGCGGTGAAGCCTTCCTGCTCGGCGATGTCGGCGAAGCGGGGGTAGTCGGCGGACCATTCCTCGTGTTCGCCTTCGGCGGCTGCCCGGAGGTTTTCGAGGGTGTTGCCGATGATGCCGGCGGGGTAGGAGGCGGTGATTTCCGTTTTCCCGCCTTCGAGCCATTTGAACATGCGCTTGGCGTGTTCCTTCTCCTGGTCGGCGGTTTCGGCGAAGATGGCGGCGATTTGCTCGTAGCCTTCTTTCTTTGCCACGCTGGCGAAGTAGGTGTAGCGCATTCTTGCCTGCGATTCTCCGGCGAAGGAGGTGAGCAGGTTCTTTTCGGTCTGGGTTCCTTTGATGGTTTTTGCCATGGTTGTAATGTTTTAAATGGGTTAATAGTCTGGCAAAGGTAGCATTTTTTGCGGAAACCGGCGCATGGGGCGGGGGGAAAAAACGGGGGCGCCTTCCCGGGCGGGGGCATGGGAAAGGCACGCTTCCGGCGGGCGGCCGCGTGCCTTTGCTTGCTGTGTCGGAATGAGGCGACTCGAACGCCCGACCCCTACGTCCCGAACGTAGTGCGCTACCAACTGCGCTACATTCCGATCTGTTTTTGCGGTGCAAATGTAGGGCAAATATTTCAATTGCGGAAGGATTTCGTGGAAAAAATGAAAATTTCTTTTGCGCGTGGCGCGCGGGGGCGGCGCGGGGCGAGAAATCGGGGCGGGGGCGCGGCGGGGGACGCGGGAAAGTTGTATCTTTGCCTGCGTATCAGGTTTTAAAACGTATGGGCATGGGTTTGAGATTGGAGGACGTGCGGGTGCGCTACGGGAGCCGGGAGGTGCTTTCGGGGGTGAGCTTCGAGTTGCGCCGGGGCGAGGTGGCGGCTTTCCTGGGGCTGAACGGGGCGGGGAAATCGACTTGCCTGCGGGTGGCCACGGGGGGGCTCCGGCCTGCGTCGGGGCGCGTGGAGGTGTGCGGGCTGGACTTGTGGCGGGAGCCGCTGGCGGCGCGGCGGCGCATGGGCTACTTGCCGGAGGATTGCCCGCTTTACCCGGAGCTGCGGGTGGCGGAGTACTTGTCGATGGTGGCGGGGATGTATGGCGCGGGGCGCGGGGCGGTGGCCGCCGTGCTGCGCGAGACGGGCCTGGAGGCGGTGGCGGGGCGGCGCATCGGGACGCTGTCGAAGGGTTTCCGCCAGCGCGCGGGCTGGGCGCAGGCGTTGGTCCACCGCCCGGCGGTGCTGGTGCTTGACGAGCCTTTTTCGGGCCTCGACCCGGAGCAGGCGCGGGAGATGCAGGGGCTTTTGCGGCGGGCGTGCCGGGAGAGCGCGGTGCTGTTCTCGACGCATGCGCTGGGGGAAATCGGGGCGTGGTGCGACCGCGTGCTGGTGCTTCACGGCGGGCGGATAGCGGCGGACGAGCCGCTGGCGGCGTCCGGCGGGGGGGCGGCGTTGGAGGAGCGTTTCCGGCGGCTGACGCAGGGCGGCTGACGCCCCTTGCCTTTCCCGGCGGCGGGCGGCGGCGTCCTGTGGCGGATGCGGGAGGATTGCCCGCGCCTTGCGTGCGGATTGCCATACGGATGCGTGTGGATTTTTGTGCGCATGCGGGAGAATTCTGCGGACAGCGCCGCCGTTTGTGCAAACGCCGTCGTTGTTTGTGCAAACGCCGTCGCCGTCTGTGCAAACGCCGTCGCCGTTTTAAGAATCCTTGCGGATGGCTTGGGGAATGGACACGGGTGGCGTTGGGAATCTTTGCGGATGGCGTGGAGATTCCTTGCGGGCGGTCATTTCCGGCCGAAGTCGGCCGGTATCTCGCCCCAGCGGGCGGTGTCCCATTTGCGCACGGGGGCGTGGGCGGGATGCCCGCGCAGCCATGCCTCGGCCCTCGCGACGAGGGCGAAGAGGGGTTCGGTGCGGGCGGTGCGGGGCAGCTTGGTCTTGCACTGCTTCTGCCGCACCCAGCTGATGGCGGTCGCGCTGTCGGAATAGACGGGCATGCGGGCGCCTTTCTGCTCCAGGAGGGCGAGGGCGTGGACGATGGCGAGGAACTCGCCGATGTTGTTCGTGCCGTGCGCGGGCCCGAAGCGGAACACGGTCTGGCCCGTCCGCAGGTATTTCCCTTGGTATTCCATCGGGCCGGGGTTGCCGCTGCATGCCGCGTCCACCACGAGGCATTCCGCGTCCGGCTCGTCCCCGCCTGCCTCCGCCGCCGGGCGCCCGCCGGCTTCCGGCCCGCCTGCGCGGTAGGCGCGGAGGGCTTCCTCCTCGGTGGCGTAGCCCTGGTAGCGGGCGTCCTTCACGCCCTTCACCTGCAGCAGGCAGTCCTGCCACGAGGCGTACACGCCCGGCTCAAGGCCGTTCCACACCACGTAGTACTTCTTCTTACCCATTCTGTTTCTTTTTTGGAGGTGACAAGCGCGGGCGCAGCGCGAAATGCCCGGCGAGGGCGGCCGCCGCCACGCCGCAGAGGTTGGCCGCCAAGTCCGCCCAGTCGCCGCTGCGCCAGCCCGTGGCGTGTTCCTGCAGCAGTTCCATGCAGCCGCCGAAGGCCGCCGGCAGCGCCACGCACCGCCACAGGGCGGCGCGCGGGCGGAAGCGTTCCCGCTGCGCCAGCAGGCTTTCCAGCCAGAGGCAGCAGCCCCATCCGGCGTACATGCAGAAGTGGGCGGCTTTGTCGAGGTGGGGAATCCGCTCCAGCCCCGTGCCGGGCGCCTTGAGGAGCGACAGGGCAATGATGGCCGCAGCGGCGGCCCATGAAAGGGGATACTTGCTGGGATTGTATTTCATAAGCGTCTGTTTTGGCATTCATGGGATGGCGGGGCGCCCCGGGCGCCCCTGCCCGTTCAGCGGCTTATCCTGCCGTCCACCAGGCGGATGGTGCGGTCGCTCATCGCCGCCAGCTGCTCATCGTGCGTGACGATGGCGAACGTCTGCCCGAACTCCTCGCGCAGGCGGAAGAACAGGCGGTGCAGTTCCTCGCGGTTCTGCGTGTCGAGGCTGCCGGAAGGCTCGTCGGCGAGGATGACCGACGGCTTGTTGGCCAGGGCCCGCGCCACGGCCACCCGCTGCCTCTCCCCGCCCGACAGCTCCGACGGCTTATGCCCCGCCCGGGCCGACAGGCCCATGAACGACAGCAGTTCCCCGGCCCTGCGGGCGGCCGCCTGCATGCCCTGCCCGGCGATGAGCAGGGGCATCATGACGTTCTCCGCAGCGGTGAACTCCGGCAGCAGTTGGTGGAACTGGAAGACGAAGCCGATGCGCCGGTTGCGGAAGCGGGCCAGTTCCCGCTCCTTCAGCGTCCCGGTGTCAACGCCCTCGAACCACACGCGGCCCCCGTCCGGGCGGTCGAGCGTGCCGATGATTTGCAGCAACGTGGTCTTCCCCGCCCCGCTGGGGCCGGCGATGGCCACCACTTCCCCTTCCCTTATTTCTAAGTCGATGCCCTTCAGCACCTGCAGGCTGCCGAAGCTCTTGGTGATGTTCTCTAACTTTATCATGTTGGTTTCAAAGGTTACGGATGACATGCTCGGCCAGGTAGCAGCCGAATACCGCCGGCAAGTAGCTCACGGTGCCGGCCACCGGCTTCTTGCCCGGGCTCCCGCCTTCGGGCGGCGCGACGGCTTCCGGGCGGGCCTGTTCGGCGGAGAACACCACGGGCAGCCGTTTCCGCCCCCCGTCCCGCAGCCGGCGGCGCACCGCCCTGGCCAGCCCGCAATGGAAAGTGTCCCACAAATCGGCGAAGCGCACCTGCGTGGCGTCTGTTTTTGCCCCCGCCCCCATGCTCGACACGATGGGGATGCCCCTGTCCTGCGCCTCGCGGATGAGGCAGCACTTGGGTCCCACGCTGTCGATGGCGTCCACGATGAAGGAAAGGCGCGCGCCGTCCAGCAGGCCGGGGATGTTGCCCTCGTCCAGGAACACAGGCAGCACGTGCAGCTTCAGTCGGGGGTTGATGTCGAGGAACCGCCGGGCCAGCACCTCCGCCTTGGGCAGCCCGAGGGTGGAGCGCAGCGCGGGCAGTTGCCGGTTGAGGTTGCTGGGCTGCACGGTGTCGGCGTCCACAAGGGTCATTTCCCCCACGCCCGCCCGGCAAATCATTTCCGCCGCCCAAGCGCCCACGCCGCCCGTCCCTGCCACCAGCACATGGGCCTCGTGCAGGCGCCGGAGCTTCTCCGCCCCCAGCAGCAATTCCGTGCGTTGTTCCCAGCTATCCATTCAACTCTTTTTAAACCATTGGTAGATGCGCTTCCCGATGTCGTCGTAGCGTTGCGCGTCGTTGTGCCCGCGCGGGTCGGAGAAGGAAACGTTCTCCTCCGGGTTGCCATACTGGTCGGGATACAAAATCAGCAGGCTGTTGTTGAGGAAATACTTGCTGATGAGCGAAGGCGTCTTGTCGAACGAAGAGGCATAGGATATCCCCCCCGGCCGCGCGCTGACGATGACCAAGAGGTGGTCGTAGTTCACCTGCCCGGTCAGCAGCAGCAGGTCGTCCCAACTGTCAAGCGGCGACATCTCGCAAAGGACGTTGCCGTGCCGCTTCTTGATGAGGTTCCCGATGTGCTGCTGCGTCTGTTCCTCGGCGAAGAAATGCACGCGGCATTCCAGTTGGCTGCCCATGCGGCAGATTTGCTCCACCCATTTCCGGAATCCCGGCTCGTATTCCGCCTTGGGCGGCACGGCGATGATGATGCGCCGCAACGTGTTCACCGGCATGAGGAACCGGGCAATCATCACTTGCCGGTGCGTGCCTTTCAGCAGGTTCTCCGTCATCGTGCCGTAAAAGGAGTCGATGATGTTGGCCTTCCGGTGCAGCCCGATGATGACATCGGTGGCATCGGACTCCTTGATGGTATGGATGATGCCGGAGGCGATGTTCAGGTCGTAGCGGTTGATGGTATGCACGCGCACGTCGGCGGCTGCGGCCACCATGGCGGTCCGTTCCAAGTTCCTTTTCCCTTGCAGTTCCTTGATGTCTGATTTGTTGCTGTCGTTGATGACGTTCAGGGCGATGAGCGGTTCTTTCTGCTTGGCGTCCCTGACCACGAGCGCGAGGTTCACCAAGTCGTCAATCGTGTCCGGGTTGGCGATGGGTATCAGGATGCGTTCCTTTTCCTGCCCCTTCTCGTCACTGATTTTCGCCGTGTCCATGGCGATGCGCCTCGCCGCATGTTCCGTCGTGAACGAACTGGCCACGCAAGTGACGAGGATGAGCAGGATGGTTCCGTTCAGCACGTCTTCGTTCAGCAGCCGTTCCCCGGTCGGCAGGATGATTTCATACCCTACCAATACGGCGGCAAGCGTGGCGGCCGCCTGCGCGTTGCTCAGCCCGAACATCAGTTCACGTTCCACGGCGCGCATCCTGTAGATTTTCTGCGTGAGCCATGCCGCAATCCATTTCCCGGACAAGGCCACCACAATCATCACGGCGGCCACCTTCAGGGAGTCCACGTGCCCGAACAGGATTTTCACGTTGATCAGCATGCCTACCCCGATTAGGAAATAGGGGATGAACAAGGCATTCCCCACGAACTCCAAGTGGTTCATCAGGGGGGAGACGTGCGGGATGAGGCGGTTCAGCACCAATCCCACGAGGAAAGCGCCCAAGATGCCTTCCATGCCGACCAGTTCCATCAGCCCTGCGCCCAGGAACACCATCGCCATGACGAAGATGTATTGCACCACGTTGTCGCTGTAGCGCCGGAAGAACCACCGCCCGATGCGGGGGAACGTGTACATGATGACGAGGCTGAGGGCAACGACCTTCAAAACAAGCCATACCCAGAACATGCCCGATGCTTCGTCCTTGTACATGCCTGCGATGACGGCCAGCACCAAGAGGGTCAAGGTGTCGGTCACGGCGGTGCCGCCCACGGCTATGCTGACCGACCGTTGCCTGTTGACCCCGTAGCGGGTGACGATGGGGTAGGCTATCAGCGTGTGCGATGCATACATGCTGGCCAAGAGGACGGAAGTGATGACGGTGTAGCCGAGAATATGGAGGTTGGTCCAAAAACCGATGCCCAACGGGATGATGAAAGCCAGCAGGCCCAGCACGGTAGCCTTGCCACGGATGCTTTTGAAGTCCTCCATGTTCATCTCTAACCCGGCGAGGAACATGATGTAGTAAAGCCCGACTTGCCCGAAAAGCTCGAAGCTGCTGTCGCGTGCCAGGATGTTGAAGCCATGCTCGCCGAGCAGCACGCCTGCCAGAATCATGCCGATGATGTGAGGGATGCGGAGGCGTTCCAATATGATAGGAGCAAAGAGGATGATGGCCAAGACAAGGAAAAAAATCCAAGTAGGGTCTTTGATGGGCAGTTGTAGTTCGAAGTCTAAAAAGCTCATGTCACATCCGTGATGGTTCGTAATTCCGTTGCAAAAATACGAAATTTAAAAGGATTGGCAGAAAAAAGCACTACATTTGTGAGGAGAAACTTAATCAGAAAGGACAAAAAGGATGGTACGGATATTCTTGATAGGCTACATGGGCGCAGGCAAGACCACGCTGGGCCATGCGTTGGCGGAGGCGGCAGGGCTTTCATTCATTGATTTGGACTGGCGGATAGAGGGGCGTTTCCACAAGAGCGTGAACGAGGTCTTTGCGGAACGGGGCGAGGAAGGCTTCCGTTTGCTGGAACGCGGCATGCTGCACGAGGTGGCGGATTTTGAGGACGTGGTGGTGTCGGTAGGCGGCGGCACGCCTTGTTTCTTCGACAACATGGACTTCATGAACAGCAAGGGTGAGACGGTTTTCCTGGATGCCGGGCTTGATGTCTTGTTCCGCCGCCTGAAGGCGGCCCAGCATTCGCGCCCGCTTTTGCGCGGCAAGGCGGACGATGCGTTGCGGGCATTCATCCGCACGGGATTGGAGCAGCGCATGCGCTGGTATGCCCAAGCGAAGCATGTGGTCTGTTCCGATGCGCTGGAGACGCGGGAACAAATCCGCCAGACGGTGGAGTTGTTCCGCCGCGAGTTGGGAATTTAGGGTTTGTTTTTCTTTTCATGTCCTTTAAAATATTACTTTTGCGCCGCAAAAAATCAAGGCGATGAACGTAAAAGCAAAAGGTTATCTCTTGGGGGCGGTAGCAGCCGCCACTTACGGCATGAATCCATTGTTCGCCCTTCCTCTTTACAAAGAGGGGATGGATCCGGATTCGGTGCTGTTTTTCAGGTATTTGTTTGCCATTCCGTTATTGGGGATGATGATAAGGGTGCGCGGCCGCAGCTTCCGTGTGGAGCGGAAGTCCGTCCTTCCGTTGGCGGGGATGGGGTTGCTGGTGGCGTTGTCTTCCCTCACTTTGTTTGCAAGCTATAATTACATGGAGGCAGGCATCGCTTCCACGTTGTTGTTTGTTTACCCCATTCTTGTGGCAGTCATCATGGCTTTGTTTTTCAGGGAGAGGCTGTCGGTGCAGACGGTGGCCTGCATCTTTTTGGCCGTGCTGGGCATCGGGCTCCTTTACAATGGCGAGGGCGGCACTACGCTCAGTGCCACGGGTGTCATCCTGGTGTTCCTTTCTGCCTTGTCGTATGCGGTGTACATTGTGGGCGTCAACCAAGCCTCGCTGAAGAACATGGCGACTTTGGCCGTGACCTTTTATGTCCTCCTTTTCGGGTTGACGTTGTTTGTCGTGAGGTTGTGCCTTGCGGACAGCGTTTCTACGCCCGGTTCTTGGTATTTGTGGGGCAATCTGGTTGCTTTGGCCGTTTTCCCCACTGCCATATCTTTCCTTTGCACCACGAGCGCCATCCAGTGCATCGGTTCTACCCCCACGGCGATTCTTGGGGCATTGGAACCGTTGACGGCCATTGTCATCGGCATCACGGTTTTCGGGGAGTCGCTGACGGTGCGCGAAAGTTTCGGCCTTGTGCTGATTATCGCGGCGGTGACCTTCGTGATTGCCGGGGGCAGCATCACGTCCTATATGGTGCGTTTCCGCAAACTTTTTCCCCGGTTGAGGCGGCGGTGAGGCGAAATCATTGGAGCGATTCCGGAAAAGTTCTATGAGGTTTTGCGAAATGTTCTAAGAACTTTTTCAAAATGTTCCTGAACTTTTGCTTGGACGATTACTAATCGTATGGCGTGACGATTACTAATCGTAATGCATGACGATTACTAATCGTAAGGGAAATCTTCTGTGAGGCGCGGCGGATTGTATGGGAAGAATGTGCCATCTTTTCCTGTAAAGCTTGGGTTTTTTCCCTAAAGCCGGAGATTGCCCAAGGAAAGTCTTTGAGGGATTCAGGCATTCCTCCGCGCCGCTTTTTTTCGGTCTTTCATGATGCCGTCCTTGTTTTCCGATGCCCATTTTATCAAGGCGTTGACGTGGGGAAGCAGGGAATATGCCCGTGTGGTCAATGCATATTCCACCCTTGGCGGCACTTCGGGGTAGATAGTGCGGGTGACGTAGCCGTCTTCTTCCAGTGTCCGCAACGTCACTGTCAGCATCTTCTGCGAGATGTCGGGGATTCCGCGTTGCAATTCCTTGAACCGCATGGGCGCTTTGCCGGCTTTCTCCATCGTGTAGATGACCAAGAGCGACCATTTGTCACAGAGCCTTGCCAGGATGTTCCGTATCGGGCAGTCCGGGAACACCGTGTTTTCTATCCTTGTCCTTTCCATAATAAGTTGCATTCCAACATTAGGCTACAAAGGTAATCAAATATCTTTTGAATAGCAAACAAAAATTTTTTTCAAAAAATATTCATCTGTAATCCGCTTATATGCAACAATTGTTACTTGCGCGTAAGTAGCTGACGGGCAAGTGCCTTCTTGCGGGATTAAAATCCTCCCCTTAATTTTGCAGCACAAAAGAGACAGAGTTCCTTTTGGAGAGTGAACATTTGTATGTATGATTATTTATTCATTTAAAACCAGCAGTCATGAAAAAGGCAATTTTCATTTTGTTTAATTTTTTAACCATTACAGTTATGGCACAGACAAAAGGGCGTTTCGAGGTGCATGACCTCGGCAATTTCAAGCTTCATGTGTATTACACCCACGATGCGTTGGGTGACGCGAGCTACATCATTGAGGGCAAGGATGCCCTTGTGACGATGGAGCAGCCGTTGTTCAAGGACAATGTGGCGGAGTTTGACGCTTATCTTTCCCGGTTGGAGAAGCCTGTGGAGAAACGCATCACGGACTACCATGTGGGCGGAACGGGCAACCATGAGGTGGTGATGGCAGAAGGCATGCCGGAGTTCACCAAAGGGGAAATTTATGGCGGCATGATGGCAGGCTTTGCGCAGGCATTCGGTGATGCCTTGACGGAGATGCCAACGGGCGCTGTCTCTGAAGTGCCGTTCGGCGCGATGCAGGCATGGGCCGGCGTGACGTTTGAGTTCCGCCACGGGGCAGCTTCTGATTTCCCTGCCGCCAGCATCTTGATAGGCGGGAAAGCGTATTATACGCACTGGGTGCCGGCAAAGGCGCATATGAGCCACTTGCAGGTTTCCTCCCCGGCTGCCATTGAGGCCGAAATCGTTGAGGCCGGGCGTTCGTTGGATTCAGGTGCCGTGCTGTTCATTGGCGGGCATGGCGGGGCGGAAAGCGCGATGCGGTGGAGTTTAAAATCGCTTATTTGACGAAGATGAAGGAAGTGTTGGCGTCCAGCCAAACGGCGCAGGCTTTCGTGGATGCCATGAAGGAGGCTTATCCCGGCCTGCCCGGGGGAGCTGGACTGGGCGACTTGGCCCAGGCGCTTTGCAAATAGCGGCGCAGGCGGAAAGCGGGAAGGGCCGGCATCAACCATGCCGGCCCTTCTCATTTATGGGGCAGTTCTTTCCAGCCGTGTCATGAAATCATGTCGTCCATCAGTGCCTTATGGTTGTGTTTCAGTATCTTGGCGTTGAAGTAGAACACGGTTTCCTCCGCAATGTTGGTGATATGGTCGCCTGCACGTTCCAGTTTCCGGAAGATGGACGACAGGCTGAAGCATTGGGATATCTGTTCGGTGTTGTTTTTGGCGTACTCCGTGAGTATGCTTGTCGAGTTGTGGTTCAGTTCGTCCAAGATGTTGTCTTTCTCGAACACCTGTGCCGTGAGGTCGATGTTTTCCTGGCGCAGGGCCTCGCGTGCGGTGGAGAGCATGGCCAGCACCTCGTCGAACATCCGTTCCAATTGCAGCTCCTTCAGCAGGTCTGCATCGAGGGGGATGGAATCTTCCTTGTTGACGACATAGCGTGCGATGCCTTCGGCGAAGTCGCCCAAACGTTCCAGGTCGGTGTTGATTTTGAACATGGCCAGCACAAAGCGCAAGTCGATGGCCACCGGGCTGTACAGGGCGATGAGGTCTTCCACATCGCTGTCGATTTTCAGTTCAAAGGCGTTCACGCGTTTTTCCCGCACGATGACCTGTTGCGCCAATCCTTTGTTGGAAGTCAGCACGGCTTCGCGGGTGTTTTCCAGTTGCGAGTACACCAATACCCACATTTCGTCAATCTCTTTGTTGAGTTGTTCGAGTTCAGTTTCGATGAATTTTACCATATCGTTAGTTTTTATGATGCCAAGGGTTATCCGAAACGCCCGGTGATGTAATTCTGCGTGGCTTCTTTTTCCGGGTTGGTGAAGATGTCTTTCGTGCGCCCGTATTCCACCATTTCGCCCATGTAGAAGAAAGCGGTCTTGTCGCTGACGCGCGATGCTTGCTGCATGTTGTGGGTGACGATGACGATGGTGACCTGTTTTTTCAGCTCGCGGATCAGTTCTTCTATCTTTGCCGTGGAGATGGGATCCAAGGCGGATGCAGGCTCGTCCATCAACAGGATTTGCGGGGACACCGCCATGGCGCGTGCAATGCAGAGGCGTTGCTGTTGTCCGCCGGAGAGCGCGTAGGCCGATTTCTTCAGTTTGTCCTTCACTTCATCCCAAAGGGCGGCGCCTTTCAATGACTCCACCACACGTTCCTCTATGACATCCTGGTTCTTGATGCCGTTCACTTTCAGCCCGTATGCCACGTTCTCGTAGATGCTTTTCGGGAAAGGGTTGGGGCGTTGGAACACCATGCCGACCTCTTTCCTTAATTGGTCCACTTGGATGTTTTTCCCGTAAATGTCCTGCCCGTTGATGAGGATTTGCCCTTCCAGACGGGTTTTGGGAATCAAGTCGTTCATTCTGTTGAACAGGCGGAGGAAGGTGGATTTCCCGCATCCTGACGGCCCGATGAAGGCCACTACGGATTTTTCCTCTATCTCCATCGAGATGTCTTTCAGGGCGTGGAAGCTCCCATAATAGAAATTTACGTGCTGGGCTTTTATGATTTCCATATCGTTTTTAGTTTGTTTTTACTTTGTTGGCGAAATATTTCCGGATGCCGTTGGCGGCCAGGTTGATAATCAATACGATGATGATGAGGACCAGTGCAGTGCCGTATGCGATGGGTTGCTGCTTCTCCAGGTCGGTGCCGCTGGTGGCCAATACGTAAAGGTGGTAGGGGAGCGCCATGCATTGGTCGAAAATGCTGCTGGGCAGTTGGGGCAGGAAATAGGCAGCGCAGGTGAAAAGGATGGGGGCTGTTTCTCCCGACACACGCCCCATGGAGAGAATCAATCCCGTGATGACGCGGGGCACAGCCATGGGGAGGATGACGTTCCAGATGGTTTGCAGTTGCGTGGCGCCCAATGCCCGGCTGCCTTCACGCATGCTGTCGGGAATGTCTTTCAGGGCTTCTTCTGTGGTCCGGATGATGACCGGCAGCGACAAAAGGCCGAGTGTCAGGGAGCCGGCAATGATGCTGTCGCCGAAATCCAGGTAGTTGACGAAAATGGCCATGCCGAACAGGCCGAACACGATGGAAGGGATGCCGGACAGGTTGTTGGTCATCATGCGGATGAACCGTACCAGTTTCCCGTTTGTGGCGTATTCATTCATGTAAATGCCGCTCATGATGCCGACAGGGAACGAAACAATGGCGCTCCCGGCCATCAGGCACAGGGTGCCGATGATGGCAGGAAAGATGCCGCCGCCCGTCATGCCATCGGCAGGAGCCTGGGTGATGAAGTCCCAGTTGATGACCCGGATGCCTTTGATGATGATGAACAGCAGGATGCTGGCAAGCACCAAGACGACGCACAGGCTCAACGCGAAGCAGCAGGCGAAAGCAATTTTCTGGTTCAGCGTCTTGCGGCGGCTGTTGTTTTCAGGGAATGACAATGTGGACATAGCTTATCTTTTACGGGATGAAATGTATTCTACGCTGAGATTAATGAACAGGGTGATGAAGAACAAGATGACACCCAGCAGGAACAGTGATTGGTAGTGCGCTTCGCCGGTGGGCGCTTCGCCTAATTCTGCGGCGATGGTTGCCGGGATGGTTCGGAGCGGTTCCAAGATGGAGGTGGGCATGACGGCCGCGTTTCCTGTGACCATCAGCACGGCCATTGTTTCGCCCACTGCGCGCCCGATGCCCAACACGATGCCGGATGTGATGCCGGATATGGAATAAGGAATGACGACTTTGTAAATCGTCTGCCATTTGTTGGCTCCTAAGGCCAAGCTGGCTTCACGCATGCTTCGGGGGCAATTGCGCATGGCATCTTCGGCTACCGTCACAATGGTGGGCAATGCCATGATGGCCAGCACGAGGCTTCCGGCCAAACCGGATTCGCCGACCGGCAGGTTGAACAGTTGCTGGAGGAACGGCACAATGACAATCAAGCCAAAGAACCCGTACACGACAGACGGGATTCCGTTCAGCAGTTCGATGACCGGCTTCAGGACATTGCGCACTTTTTCGCTGGCTATCTCCGACATGTAGATGGATACGCACAACCCGAATGGCAATGCGATGAGGATGGCGAAGAAGCTCACCCACAATGTGCCTGCCAGAAGCGGGAGGATGCCGAAGAGCGGAGACGGGGTTGCGGTGGGGAACCATTCTGTCCCGGCCAACACGTCTTTGACGGGAATGGTTTGGTCCGGCATGGTTTTGATTCCTTCCGTGTCCGTCAAAAGGGATTTGGGGACGAAAGCGATGATGCCTTCGTTTTGCAGGATGGTTTCTTTTATCTTGCTTCCTGCATGCTCATACTCGCTGCCTAATTCTTCTTCGGAATAGATGGACAGCAGGTCGCTCAGGCGGAACACTTGGATGGGTTCGTCTTCCCCGCCTGCTTCCTGCCAATTGGTGATGTCTTCGTCAAAGATTTCTTTTATCTGATTGGCGGACAATGTGTTGACAGGATTGCTCTTGTTCAGGGCCACCACATACCCGTCATCGATGATGTGGTTCCTGAAAAGCCCGGCTCCTTCGCTGAACAGGAAGAAAATGATGAGCAGGATAATGAAGCTGGTGATGAACCCGCTTGCGGTGAACAGGTATTTGACGGATTGTTCCAGTATCTTTTTCATGTCCGGATTGTTTATGGGTTGTTTGTTACAGGGATGTATCCGCTTTCGCGCACGATTTGTTGCCCGGCAGGCGACAGGATGAAATCAATGAATCCTTCCACCTTTTCCCGGTCTGAGGAGTTGCAATAATAATATAAAGGACGCACGATGGGGTATTTTTTCTCGATGCTGTTTTCCACGGTCGGGGCATAATATCCTGTGTTGCCGTAAGCTACCTTGATGGGCTTCACTTGCGGGTTCAGGTAGGCAAGCCCCACATAGCCGATGGCGCCTTTGGTCTGTTTCACGGATTGGATGACGGCGCCAGTGGCCGGCATGGAAAGCACGCTGCTCATGTAGTTCTTGTTCTCCAGCACGCTTTCTTTGAAGAATTCGTAAGTGCCGGAGGATGTTTCGCGTGCATAGACTACGATTTTTCCTTTGTTGCCTCCCACTTCTTCCCAATCGGTGATTTTCCCCCGGAATATTCCTTCCAATTGTTCCCTTGTCAGTTTATCGACGGGGTTGGAGGGATGCACGATGACGGCCAAAGCATCGTAGGCGATGATGATTTCATCTACTTCGGTTTTCTTTTGCTTCAGTTTCATTTTCTCGCCGAAGCTGATGCTTCTTGAGGACATGGCAATGTCGGTGGTATGGTCGTTCAGGGCGGACAATCCTACTCCAGAGCCTCCCCCGGTGACGGTGACGGATGCGCCGGGATGGTTTGCAATGTATGCTTCTGCTAATTTCTGGGTTAATGGTAATACGGTGTCGCTTCCTTTTATCCGTTGGGCCGTGGCTGTTGTGGCCCACAGGCAAGCGCAAAAGAGCAAAACGTTCAGTTTGTTCATCGCCATTTCAGTTTTTGATGGCGCAAAAGTAAAAGCCGTCCTTTTTTATGGGAAGAAAGGCGGCTGAATAGTTGTTAAATGGGCCGTATAACGTCTTTTTATGTTACAATCGTGTTACGGCTCTTTGTACATCGCTTCAATTTCATTGGCGAAATTCCTGTTGAGGACATCGCGCTTTATTTTCAAAGTGTTGGTGAGTTCTCCTTTTTCCACGCTGAATGGATGGGGCAGCAAGGTGAAGCGCTTGATTTGTTCGTAGTGGGCCAAGGATTGTTGCAAGGTGTCGATGCGGGCTTTGAAGAGGGCGATGATTTTGGGATGCCGCAAAAGGTCTTCCCGTTCCCGGTAGCTGATGCCTTTTTGCTTTGCGTATTCTTCTACTAATTCATATTCTGGCACGATAAGCGCGGAGACGAATTTGCGTTGGTCGGCGATGATGGCGATTTGGTCGATGTAGCGGTCGATGACCAATCTGGACTCGATGGCCTGCGGGGCGATGTATTTGCCGTTGGAGGTCTTGAACAGGTCCTTGATGCGTTCCGTCAGGAACAGTTCGCCGCCTTTCATGTAGCCGGCGTCGCCGGTGTGGAACCATCCGTCCTTGTCGATGGCGGCGGTTGTGGCTTCTATCTTCTTGTAGTATCCTTTTGTGATGGTTTTCCCCCGGAGAAGGATTTCGTGGTTTTCGCCTATCTGGACTTCAAGGCCAGGCATGATGAAGCCTACGGATCCGATGGTGTAGCGGTCAGGCAACGTGCAGGAGACGGTGGCCGTGGATTCGGTCAGCCCGTAGCCTACAATCATGTTGATGCCTACGGAGTGGACGAATTCGCATACTTTGTCGGGGACGGCTGCACCGGCGGTCGGGAAGAAGTTGCCGTTTTCGATGCCGATGGTTTTCTTCAGCAGGCTGTAAATCGTCTTTTCGTAGAGCAGGTATTTGAGGTGGAGGCCGGCCGGCGGGGTTATTCCTTTGCTGATGCAGTCGATGTTGTGCATTTTCCCCACCCGGAGCGCGTCGAGCATGATTTTTTTCTTGATGCCGGTGGCTTGGCTGATTTTTTCCTGCACGGCGCTATATACTTTCTCCCAGAAGCGCGGTACGCTGCACATCAGCGTGGGGCGTATTTCCTTGATGGAGGTTTGTATGTCGGTGGGGCGCAGGTTGATGCAGACCAATACGCCTTTGTGCAGGCAGTAGTAGGTCCATGCCCGTTCGAATATGTGTGCCAAGGGCAGGAAGTTCATGGACACGTCCTTGTCCGTCATGGAAGTGAGGCGGAGGTCGTGTGCCTTGAAGGCTTGCAGGTAGCAGGAATGGTGCAGCAGCACGCCTTTGGGTTCGCCGGTCGTGCCGGAGGTGTACAGGATGTTGGCCACGTCGTCTTCGTTGGCGCGGGCTGTTTTCTCTTGGATGGCGGCTTCATGTTGTTTCCTGCTTCCTTTCTTCAGGAAGTCGTCGAAGTAGATGGAGGTCTTGTCGCGAGGGTCTAATTGCACGGAACGGTCGAAGATGATGAGTTGTTGCAGGCTGTTGCACACGCCTAACACGCCAAAGGCGGCATCGTATTGGAACTGTTCGCCCACGAACAGGTAGCGGATGCCGGCATCGTTCACCATGTAGCGCACTTGGTCAGGCGAACTGGTGGCGTACAGGGGGATGGTGACGGCCCGGATGGCAAAGGCCGCGAAGTCCACGTAGAGGCACTCCGGCTTGTTCTGCGAGAAGACCCCGATGTTTTCCTGTTCTTTTATTCCGGATTCTGCCAAGGCATTGGCTGTGAATTTCACATATTCTGAGAATTGTGTCCAGCTGACAGATATCCATGTGCCTCTTTCGTAATTTTTGTATCTCAAGGCTGTGCGATTGCCGTACTTTTCAGCTTGGCGATGGATGAGGACAGATAAATGATGATAAACCATGGCATTCTTCCTTTATTGTGACCCGCACGCAAAGATATGTTTAATTTATTAATTATTTGCTGTTTTTCGGATGAAATTAGTGCCTTGCCGGGAAAAAACTTCGGTTTGCCTGCATGGGAAATCTTGTTTGCTTGGGCAGGAAGTCCCGTCCATGCGGCTAATTTCTTTATCTTTAGGCTAAGGATACACATCCTTAGCCTAAAGATGTACATCCTCAGCCTAAGGATATGCATCCTTAGGTTAAAGATATAGTTCCCATGCGGGCGAACGGCGCTTCTTGCCCGGCTGTTTTGAGCTTTCATGCAGGCAGGCCGGGATTTTTTGTTGAAAAAATCCTTATCTTTGCCGCGCTAAACATGAAAAGACGATGAACCAAGAAGTTTTGCTGGCAGAGGCTGTCAGTTTGTTGAAGTCCTTAATCGGCATTTCATCCGTGAGCGGGGAAGAAGAAACTGCTGTTGATTTCCTGCAAAATTACATTGAATCAGTGGGGGTTGCTGTGAACCGAAAGGGGAATAATTTGTGGTGTATGAGCCCGGATTTTTCTTTGGATCGGCCTACGGTGCTGCTGAACTCCCATGTTGACACGGTAAAGCCTGTGGCAGGATGGAAGAAGCACCCATTCACGGCGAAAGAGGAGGAAGGCCGTTTGTATGGTTTGGGTAGCAATGATGCCGGTGCCAGCTTGGTGGCAATGTTCCAAGCGTTCCGGGCACTGACACTGAAGGAGCAACCTTTCAATTTGGTTTATTTGGTGTCGTGCGAGGAGGAAATCTCCGGGAAGAATGGGGTGGAAAGCGTGCTTCCCGTGCTTCCGCCCATCCATTTGGGCATTGTCGGCGAGCCGACCGGCATGCAGCCTGCGGTGGCCGAGAAGGGGCTGATGGTGCTGGACGTGACGGCGCACGGCGTGGCAGGGCATGCCGCGCGCGACGGTGGGGAGAATGCCATTTACAAGGCGATGGACGACATTGAATGGTTCCGCACATTCCGCTTTGAAAAGGTATCGCCATTGCTGGGGGCGGTGAAGATGAGCGTGACGCAGATTCAGGCAGGCACGCAGCACAATGTCATCCCCGATGCTTGCGCGTTCGTGGTGGATGTGCGGAGCAACGAACTGTATTCCAATGAGGAATTGTACGGGCTTATCACTTCGCATGTGAAAGGTGAGGTGCGGGCGCGTTCCTTCCGCCTGAATTCTTCCTGCATCAGCGAGGAGCATCCTTTCGTGCGGCGCGCCATTGCTTTGGGGCGGCGGCCTTTCGGTTCCCCTACATTGTCGGACCAAGCGTTGATGCCTTTCCCCACGGTGAAGATAGGGCCGGGGCAGTCGCAGCGTTCGCATACGGCCGATGAATACGTGGAGGTGGCTGAAATCGGGGAGGCGATACCTTTATATGTGTCTTTATTGGACGGTTTGGTTCTTCATTGAAAAAATCCGCCCTTCCCGGAAAGTTTTTCGAGCAGGGCGGAAGCACTTGAAATCCGTGCCGGCATGTCGGCTATCCCAGCAATTGCTTTACCATGGTGGAGATGGCGCGGCCTTCTGCTTTGCCTGCCAACTTCTTGGTGGCAATGCCCATCACTTTCCCCATGTCTTTCGCGCCGGAAGCGCCGGTCTCTGCGATGATTTCCTTCAGCGCAGCTTCCAGTTCTGCGGCCGACATCTGCTTTGGCAGGTAAGTTTCTATGACAGTCACCTGTGCCAATTCGGCATCCGCCAGGTCTTGGCGGTTCTGCCCCACGTAGATTTCGGCAGCATCCTTTCCTTGCTTGGCCAGTTTCTGGAGAATCTTCAGGGCGGCTTCGTCCGTCAACGTGTCGTTGGCGCCCGGAGCGGTCTTTGCCTCTAAGAAAAACTTTTTCACGTTGCGCAAAGTTTCCAAGCGAACTTTGTCTTTCGCCTTCATGGCTTCCTTGATGTCATTGCTGACTTGTTCAAATAAATCCATCATATGTCTTTTTTTAATTAAAACCTGATTATTCCGTCATTTTCCACCCCAGACGGCTCATCCGCTCCGTTTTCCACGCCTGTCACGGCTTTCGACCGGATATTGTCGAGCGTTGTCTTGTCGCGGTGGCAGGTGGGCGACATTTCTACCATTGATATCACGTCGTCGTTGTCGAGGTCCTCCTGCGAAAAGATGTAGATATGGCGTTTCTTGGCACGCGCCTTTCCTAGGCCGGCCAATAGTTCGCCGCCATAAATGGCCTCGATGCGACTTTGGTCTTCTTCTTCCTTTTTATCGCGTCTTTCGTCCATTTCATCCCCGGCAAAGTCCTTGACGTCGAAGCCGGATGCCAGGATGGTGATTTTCACGGAAGAACCCAATGTGTTGTCTATTGCATAGCCCCAGATGAACTTCAGGTTCGGGTTCAGCTTCCGCATGAAGTCATGGATGGCTGTGACTTCTTCCATCATGAAGTTGGCATCTTCGCCGAAAGTCAGGTTGATAAGCACTTTCTGCGCGTTCACGATGTCCGTGTTGTTGAGCAAAGGTGAGTGCAAGGCATCTTGGATGGCCTTTTCCACACGGTTCTCGCCATCGCCCAGCCCTGAGCTGATGATGGCGACGCCTCCGTTGCGGAGCGTGGTGCATACATCGGCAAAGTCAAGGTTCATGATGCCTTCCACCGTGATGATTTCCACAATGCTCTTGGCGGCAATGGACAGGGTGTCATCTGCTTTGGCAAATGCATTGATGAACGTGAAGTCGGGGTAGATGAAACGCAAGCGTTCATTGTTGATAATCATCAGTGCATCCACATTTTCCCGGATTTTTTCCACGCCTTCGATGGCTTGGATGATTTTCTCCTTGCCTTCAAACAAAAAAGGAATGGTGACGATGCCCACCGTCAGTATGCCCATTTCCTTGGCAACGCGGGCCACTACCGGCGCCGCCCCTGTGCCGGTGCCGCCACCCATGGCTGCCGTAATGAAAACCATCTGTGTGCCGTCGCTTAGTAATGCACGGATGTCATCCATGCTTTCTTCAGCCGCTTTTTCTGCTTTGGAAGGTTCACTGCCTGCCCCTAATCCATGCGTCACGGTAGGCCCTAACTGCAGTTTCACGGGAATGGGCGAACGTGCCAAGACTTGGTTGTCAGTATTGCACAAGGCGAAAGTAACGCCTTTTATTCCTTCTTTGAACATGTGGGTCACGGCATTGCCGCCACCACCGCCTACACCAATCACTTTAATGATGCTGGGAACATCGGTTCCTGTAAATGCAAACGGCATCGCTTTGCTACTATCCAGCATAATCTTCTATTTTTAGTTTATTTTTCATCATCGTCAAAAAAACGGCCCCAGAGGTCGGTCATCTTTCGTTTCCGTTCCTTTTCTTTTTCCTTTTTTTTGCGTTCTTTTTCTTCTGCATCTTTTTTTCTCCGTACATCATCTTCGTCAAGGTTTTTCTTTTCGTTTATTGATGAGGATGTTGTCGCAGTGTCGCCCAATAAATCAGAAATTGGTTTCTCGATAGGCTGGCAGCAATTCTCATTTCCTGCCAACAACAATCCCAACACGGAGTTGAACCTTGCATCGTTATGGATAATATCCGGTTCGGCTACCTTCACGCCGGGCAATATGATGCGGACGGTTTTTATCTTTCCTTTTTTCTTGTTTCGGAAAGCATTCTCTATGTTGCGTAAGTTGGCTCCTCCGCCTGTCAGGACAATGCCGGCCAACAACTGGTTCTCGTAGCCTGCAATTTGAATCTGGTTCCACACGTTGGCGACAATCTCTTCTACCCTTGCTTCTATGATGTCGTTCAAATCTTGCTCTGACACGGTGCGATGGTCTTGCAAATCAATTGTTACAGGCGTTTCTTCTTCTATGGCCTGTTCATTGATGGCACTGCCATATTTTAATTTTAATTGTTCTGCTTCGTTTTCCTCGATGTTTAAATCACAAATATCGTGGGTGATGTTGTTTCCTCCGAGCGGTAGGACAGCCAAATGACGGAGGATGTTGTTCTTATAAATAGCTACAGTAGTTGTGTCAGCACCCAAATCCACCAATGCACAACCAGAGCGTTTCTCTGCATCTGCAAGGATTGCATCCGCTGTGGCTTCAGCAGTGATAAAGAAATCAGCGACATTAATTTTTGCTTGCTCTAAGCAACGCTCCAGATTTTTCTTTAATGACGTGCGGGCTATTATATTCAAGAAGCGGCCTTCGATGTGGTTGGTCAACACGCCTATGGGATCTATTTGGAAACTGCTTCCTACACGATATTCCTGCGGAATCACATCCAGAATCTCATAGTCCATCAAAGGAATGGATTCATTTTCTGCCTTGATTTCGTCCACCAAGTCATCGGATACCTCTACTTCCTCGTCTAAACGGCGGGTCACTGTATTCTTGATAGAATGCAAAGACAGGCCTCCTATGCCTACATACACCTTTGCTATCGTTGCGTTCAATTTTTCCTCCAGCCTGTTGATAATGGAGGTCAGGCATTGTGCGGTCTTTGTCAGATTGTAAACCGCGCCTTTTTTGATACAGGAAGAAGAATCCTCGCTGACGCAAGCTAAGACATAGATGCTTCCGTCGCTGTTTTTCCTTCCTGCAATGCCGGTGATCTTTGAAGACCCCAACTCTATTGCTGCAATAAAACTTGTTTCTGCCATATCATTCAATTCTTTTTTGTGCAAATTATCTGGTTGCCAAATTCCAAACTTATTCTTTTATATTTGTTCCATCCAATCTTGTTTAACGCTTTTTCATAGAATAGTTTTAAGCGAGCCAATTTTTCTTCGAAGTGGTCGATAGAACCTAAAAAGACGATATGTTCTCCTACACGAGGCACTAATTCTATTTCTTTTTTTGGGGTTACATTGATTTGTTCGATTTGTGCGTTCCAAAACTTGTCTTTCATCAGGAACATTCCCAGTGGATAAATTTTATCTGCAGCGAACGTTTTGTCGGCAAACCCTGTTACTATTACCAAATGGGTGGGGCGTCCTGTATGCACAGGCATCACCTTTGCTTTGTCGTCGATATAGAAATTTTCCCCTGCATTGTTCATCACCCGCAATACCGGTACACGTTGCCGCACTTTTGCATATAATATTCCGGCAGGTGACTTATAACATTCGGAACTTTCTACGAACGGGTCACTGTTGAATGCCGCTTCTAAAAGGTCTGTTCGGATATCTTCCATTCTTTTCCCGACAGGATATAGCTTCTTTTTCTTTAGCAGGCTGACCATTTCCTCCTTTGTTACAAATTGCCTGCTGCTTTGGTCTTCTATGACTAACTCAAAGCCTTGGCAAATTTGGGCAATTGGTTCACGGTTGAAAACAGTCAACGCCAAAACGAGATAAACACCGATTAGCGTACCCGACAATAATATGAATATTTTTTTTATCATTTATAATTATTCTCCAACAATGCTTGGATGGCCGGTACATAATTGTCCACATCACCTGCTCCCAAGACAATCAATACTTCGATTGGCCAGTCCTTTAAGGTATTCAAAAGATTTTCTTTTGAACACATTACCTTTTGGATGTTTGGGCGCAATTGATCGTATATCAAGCGGCTTGTGACGCCAGGTATTGGTTTTTCACGTGCCGGGTAAATGTCCAATAGAATGACTTCATCAAGCAGAGAAAGGCTTTCTGCAAACTCCCGGTAAAAATCACGGGTGCGTGTGTAAAGATGAGGCTGGAATATAGCCGTAATCTTTTTATCCTTGTATAATTCGCGTATTGATGTCACGCTTTGCTTAATTTCTTCCGGGTGATGGGCGTAATCGCTCAACAAAATAAGGTTATCTCTTTTAATTTTGAAATCAAAACGGCGCTCCACACCACGGAAACTGGCCATTCCGCGTTTGATTTCTTCCTCAGAGACTCCATTTAACCAAGCTAAAGCCATTGCTGCCACGCTGTTTTCAATGTTTACTAAAACAGGTACTCCTAATTCAACGTCGGCAATAACGGTAGAAGGAGTGACAAAGTCGATTATGATTTTTCCACCGCCAATACGTATGCGGGATGCATGGAAATCGCCTTCATTCCGTGAGTAGGAATATATTCGTACCCCTTCATTTATCCTCGGAATCAATTCCAGGTTTTTATGGATAATCAAACACCCTCCCGGAAGGATTAATGAAGTATATTTGGCAAAGCTTTCAATGTAGGCTTCTTTTGTCTCATAGACATCCAAGTGATCGGGATCTGTTGCTGTAATCACTGACATATAAGGGGAAAGCCAATGGAAAGAACGGTCGAACTCATCCGCTTCTGCTACAATGAATTCACTTTTTCCTGATAAAATGAGATTGGTGCCATAATTTTTTGAGATGCCTCCCAAAAAAGCTGTGCAATCAATATGGGATTGATGCAGCAAATGTGCTGCCATTGCGGATGTTGTGGTCTTTCCATGGGTGCCTGCCACGCACAGTGCCTTCCCGTAACGTGTAATCAGCCCTAACACTTGAGAACGTTTGCAGACTTGGAAACCATTCTTCACAAAATAATCCAGTTCTTTGTGTGTAGCAGGCACAGCAGGAGTGTAAATCACTAAAGTTGTTTTCTTGTCCAAGCATTTTTTAGGAATGAGGCCAATGTCCTCTGTGTAATGAATATTGGCGCCTTCTGCTATCAACTTTTCTGTTAATTCGCTTGATGTACGGTCATATCCTGCTACATATTTCCCTTTGAAAAGGAAAAAACGAACCAAGGCACTCATCCCTATGCCGCCGGCACCAATAAAGTAGGCGGATTGTATTGTGTTGATATCCATGTTATCCATGATGCGTTTCTGCTAATTTATGAACTTCTTTTGCAATGATATCTGCTGAATTGTGATGAGCAAATTTAGCAATATTCGTTCTTAATTGTGCAAGAAGCTCTGAATTTTGAACTGTTTGTATCGCTAAATCCAATAACTCCCCTTTTGCTTCACTGTCTTTCACATATAATGCTGCGTCTTGTTCCACTAATGCTAAAGCATTTTTGGTTTGATGGTCTTCAGCTACATTGGGAGAGGGAACTAGAATGACAGGTTTCTTTAGCAAACAGAACTCTGAAATAGAACCTGCTCCGGCTCTGGATACAATCAAATCAGCAGCTCCATAAGCATATTCCATCTTTGAAATGAAATCGGTGACAAACAGCATTGGATATTCGTTGCTATTGTTTTCTATTACCTTTTTAGCTTGTTGGAAATAACTTTTCCCTGTTTGCCAAATAAATTGCACATCGGATTGTCGGATTTTTTCCAGGCCTGAAAGCATGCAATGGTTTAATGTGTAGGCACCTAAACTTCCACCAACCACAAGAATCGTTTTTTTCGCTGGATTCAGTTTCCAATGACGAATAGCTTCATCACGGGATATTACATTCTTCAACAGATCCTGTCTGACAGGATTACCCGTCATCACAATCTTTTTTTTGTCAAAGAAACGTTCCATTCCTTCGTAAGCTACGCATATTTTCTTTGCACTTCGTGCCAAAAGCTTATTGGTGACTCCTGCATAAGAATTTTGTTCTTGTATCAAGGTGGGGATTCCCATCATGGCCGCTGTTTTAAGTGTAGGGCCGCTGGCAAATCCTCCCACTCCTACTACGACATGTGGCTTGAACATTTTAATGATGTGGTATGCTTTCCATTGGCTTTTTAGTATTTTAAACAATACGGCGAAATTTTTGAACAAGTGTTTCCTGTCGAATCCGCAAATCGGCAAACCTATTATATCATAACCGGCCTCAGGAACCCTTTTCATTTCCATTTTTCCCTCTGCGCCAATAAATAAAATCTCTGCATTCGGTTCATTCCTTTTTATTGCATTTGCAATCGAGATGGCCGGAAATATATGTCCTCCCGTTCCGCCTCCGCTGATAATAACCCTTATGTTTCCTTTTGTTTTCATAGAATATTAATTCTCTATTACCACATTTTCGTCTTGCAGAACTTCTGATGTTGGTTCTGATTGCATGGCTTCTGGATTAGATTCAGCCTTTTGTTCTTGTTCCATAGTATATCTGCTGACACTTAGAACCATGCCAATATAAATGCAATTTGTTATAATGGATGTTCCTCCTTTGCTAATAAGCGGTAGAGGCTGTCCTGTAACAGGAAATAGGCCTACGGCCACACACATGTTCATCACTGCTTGCGTGACCATCATCAGCGCAACCCCTATTACTAAGAACGTGGCAAAATTGCCTTTCGCACGTTTGGCTATCTTGCCTGCGCGTATTAGGATGCAGATATAAAGGAATACAACAAATGCTCCGCCTAAGAGTCCCAGTTCTTCTATGATAATGGCGAATATGAAATCAGAAAAAGCTAGTGAAAGAAAATCCCGTTGTACACTGTTGCCAGGCATTTTCCCAATTATGTTACTGGAAGCAATTGCGATATTAGCATGGCCGATTTGCCCGTTTTCATCCAAATCATATTGTTCGGGTGCCACAGGTGCTTCGTGGACAAAGAAAGTCTCAATGCGATCTTTCCATGTAGGTAAACGATGCAAGCCCGGTATTTCTTTCATTGATTCCATTGCCGATGTCGGTGTAAATGCCAACACGCTAACCAATAATCCAACCAACAATGCCAACGAGCCTAACAATTTTCCTAATTGCTTATAGGAAACACGTCCCACAAACATCATCATTATGATTACTCCAAATAGCAAAACAGCAGTGCTGAGGTTTTGAGGAGCTATTAAGCCGCATATAATAAATGTTGGCCATAACAAATACTTGAATGCTTTGGGATTTGCTCCATCCTCACCTTGTACTTTTGACAGCAAAACGGCTATGCCTAACACTAAGGCCATTTTCGCAAATTCCAAAGGTTGGAACTGGATTCCACCTATTGATAAAGCGCGGCTGGCATTGTTCGCAACTACGCCTAATATCGGGACTAGTAGAAGCAATATGGCAGAAACAGGCAAAAGCACAACCGGGATTAGTTGGAACCATTTATAATTAATCCGATGAACAATCCATACAATTATTGACCCCATTGTCAATATGGTGATATGTTGCATGATAGGCCCCCAATAGTTGGCCGTATTATATACTAACCGGCTTGAAGCACTATATACTTCGATAATGGAAATCAGACAAAGGAACAGATAAATTATCCATAACACTTTGTCTCCTTTGAACCATTTTCCTATAAAGTCCATAGCAATCGGTTAAAGTGATTTCACATATTGTTTGAATTGATTACCGCGGTCTTCATAGCTTTTGAAAAGGTCAAAACTGGCGCAACATGGACTTAATAAAACCGTGTCTCCTTTTTCTGCCATGCTATATGCTGCTTTTACTGCGTCTGCCATGCTCTGCACGTCTGCTACAGGTAGTCCTAAGCTGTCGAAATAAGCATGCAATTTTTCATTATGTAGTCCTAGATACACCAAGCCACGACATTTTTCTTTCACTAAATGCTGAATTTCCGTATAATCATTTCCTTTGTCTTTCCCTCCTAATATTAGGATGGTTTTTGCAGTCATGCTTTGTAATGCATACCAACATGAATTGACATTGGTGGCTTTCGAGTCATTCACAAAATCCACTCCTCGTATGCGGGCTACTTTTTCCAAGCGATGTTCTACGCCTTTAAAGTCGCTTAACGCAATTCGTATGCAATCTTTACGGATGCCTGCTAGATTTGCAGAAATGCCTGCTGCAAGCGAGTTGTATAAATTGTGTGTGCCCGTCAAAGCGAGTTCTTCCTGCTCCATGTTGAAAGCCATTGGTTCCGTGAAATAAATTTTGTGGTTCTCAGCGTAAGCTTTCACTCCTTGTTCTTTTACAGCAGAAAAAGGGCATAATCTTGCGTGAATGCCATATTTATGAAGCTCATGTTGGATAATGGGGTCATCATTCCAATAAACAAATGCATCTTCCTCTGTCTGGTTCCTGATGATACGGAACTTAGCATCAACATAATTCTGCATCTTATTGCCATAGCGGTCCAAATGATCCGGCGTAATATTCATCAATACTGCAATGTTCGCACGGAAGTCATACATGTTATCCAATTGGAAGCTGCTCAATTCAATTACATAATAATCATAATCGCATTCTGCCACTTGCAATGCCAAGCTCTTTCCGATATTTCCAGCTAAACCCACATTTAATCCTGCACTTTTAAATATATGATAAATCAGAGATGTCGTGGTCGTTTTCCCATTGCTACCCGTAATGCAAATCATTTTTGCATTGGTGTAACGGCCTGCAAATTCTATTTCTGAAATTATTGGAATATGCCTTTCATTGATTTTTAATATTAACGGGGCGTTGTTCGGAATGCCGGGGCTTTTGATTACTTCGTCTGCGTTCAGTATCAATTCTTCTGTATGATGTCCTTCTTCCCAAGGGATATTTTTGTTATCAAGTTTCTTTTTGTATTTCTCTTGAATCAGGGACATATCAGAAACAAAAACTTCAAATCCTTGTTTTTGGGCAAGAACGGCAGCACCAGTCCCGCTTTCGCCCGCACCTAACACTACAATTCTTTTTGACATCTTATCTTATTTTTAATGTTATGATTGTAATAGCTGCCAGTATTATCGTGATGATCCAAAAACGAACTGTTATTTTTGATTCATGGAATACATTCTTCGGTTTTGTAAATACATATTTGCAATTGGGATCCAATTGGGCTACAGTAGTCCTGAAATGGTCATGAATGGGGGTCCGTTTAAACATGCGTTGTATTACGCCATGTCTTTTCCCTTTTTTGTAGTAACGGACTTGCAATATGACTGACAGATTCTCAGCTAAGAATACACCGCATAAGACGGGAATCAATAATTCCTTATGAATGATAATGGCCAGTACCGCAATGATTCCACCTATAGTGAGGCTGCCTGTGTCACCCATGAAAATTTGGGCAGGGAAAGCATTGTACCATAAGAAACCGATTAAAGCGCCAATGAATGCACTGATGTAAATTACCAATTCCTCGGTGCCTGGAATATACATGATGTTCAGATATTCCGCATATTGGACATGGCTGGAAACATAAGCCAATATTCCTAATGTCAGCCCTATTATAGCAGAATTGCCTGCTGCCATGCCGTCCATGCCATCATTCAGATTTGCGCCATTTGATACGGCTGTCACCACAAAAATTGTGATGGCAACAAACAGGAACCAACCTGCAATCTGGGCTTTATCGCCTAAAAAACCAACTAGATCAGCGTAGTCAAAATTGTTGTTCTTGAAAAAAGGTATTGTCGTTTTGGTTGATTTTACACTTTCATTCTTATGTACCACATCCACTACTTCGCCCGCACGTTGTATTTCCATGTTTTCACGAATTACAACAGCCGGACTTAAATATAATGTCAATCCTACAATCAACCCTAACCCAATTTGACCTATAATCTTGAATTTGCCATGTAGGCCTTCTTTGTCTTTCTTAAAGACTTTAATATAGTCATCCAAGAAACCTAATGCTCCCAGCCATATTGTTGTAATCAACATTAGAATCATGTAGATATTGTGCAATTTGCCTAACAATAAGCAAGGAATCAGTATAGAAATGATGATAATGATTCCTCCCATTGTAGGAACTCCTTTTTTATTGACATTAAAAGGGTCTATGGACGCATCCCGTTGTGTCTCTGTGATTTGCTTCTCCCGTAAAAAATCAATGAATTTGCCTCCCCATATCACGGAAATGAGCAAAGCCAATATTACTGCCATTAGAGATCGGAATGACACATACCCGAACATGCCGGCACCAGGGAAATCGACCTTTTCTAAGTATTGGAATAGATAATATAACATATGCTCAAATTTCGTCTTTAAATATTTCTCTCAATACCTCTTTGTCGTCAAAGTGATACTTTACTCCTTTGATTTCCTGATAGGTCTCATGGCCTTTTCCTGCCACAAGCAACACATCTTGAGGTTGGGCTAAAGCACATGCCATGCGAATCGCCTCTTTGCGATCTGCGTTTACCATTACTGCCTTCCTTTGTGCTGTATCCAATCCTGCTAACATGTCATTAATAATATCTTGTGGATTCTCGAAACGGGGGTTATCAGAAGTGATGATGACTAAATTGCTTTTCTTCACCGCCTCTAAAGCCATCATCGGGCGCTTCCCTTTGTCCCGATTTCCTCCTGCCCCAATCACAGTGATAATTTTTCCCTTTCTTTTCAACACTTCTTGGATGGTATTCAATACATTCGCCAAAGCGTCAGGAGTGTGGGCATAATCTACAATTGCTGTATAACCTTTGTTTGAGTGTAATGCATCAAAACGCCCTACTACGGGATGGAGAAGGCTTAAGGATTTCAGTGCCTCTTCAAACGGTATCCCCAATAGGCAAGCAGTGCCATACACCGCCAATAGATTAGACGCATTGAAACGCCCTACGAATTGCGTGCTGACCTCCCGATTGTTAATATTTAGCAACATGCCCTCAAAGCTATCCTCTAATACTTCTCCTTCAAAATCGGACATGTGCATTAATGAATAGGTGTAGATATGGGCTTTTGTGTTCTGCATCATCACCATTCCGTTTTTGTCATCTAAATTGGTCAGGCAGAAAGCATTAGAAGGCATATCATCAAAAAACTTCTTCTTTGCTTTTAAATAATTTTCTACGGTCTTGTGATAATCTAAGTGATCGCGGGTTAGATTTGTAAATATGCCTCCTGCAAATTTCAAACCTGCAATCCTTCCTTGAACCACGGAATGGGAACTGACTTCCATGAACACATATTGGCAACCTTTGTCTGCCATTCGTTTCAATAAAGCATTCAGCGTGATAGCATCCGGCGTTGTATGATTTGTTGGTACGGCGATGTCATCCACATAATTGCAGACAGTGGATATCAATCCGGTTTTATATCCTAAATGCCGGAACATGTTATATAATAGTGTGGCGACTGTGGTCTTTCCATTTGTGCCCGTTACGCCTACTAATTTTACAGTTGCGGTAGGTTCGCCATAAAAAGCGGAAGCAATCCAGCCTGTACAATCTTCACTGTCTTTCACTCTGATATACGTGATGCCTTCATATGTCTTTGCAGGAATCACTTCACATAAAACTGCGGAAGCTCCTTTCTCCAATGCCTTCGGGATATAATCATGCCCATCGGCTTGTGTTCCTTTTATGGCAACAAACAAGTCTCCTTCTTTCACTAAACGGGAATCAATGTTTACACCTTTTATGTCTATATTTGAATCTCCAATAATTTCGCAAACGGATATGTTTTTAAGAAGTTCCTGCAATTTCATAATTCCCTGTTTTATTTCAATTTCAATTCTATTATCTGTCCCTTTCTTATCAATGTGCCATGAAGTATGCTTTGATAATATACTTTCCCCATGCCGGAAAGATGCACTTTCAGTCCCATGTTTTCTAGCAAAAAAACAGCATCTTTAGCGCCCATGCCCTTGACATCAGGAACAAACTTTTCTGACTGCTCTTGGCCAATGAGTTCCATAAGATCCGAGCCTTTATTATAAGTCTTTCCTGTGATAAAGACATTTTCCGTAATTCCGTCTATTGAGACAGTATTGCGAATGCCCAATGCATCTAAGACATATTCTGCATTTGCGATATTGCCGTTTTTCACTTTTGGAAGGTGGGGAGAAATAGTATCTACGGCATGTAGTAGATTGCCCGTCAAATCTTTCGCATAAACTCTTTCCGCGATTTTGTTGAATACCTTGGCTGACCAACCGCTGGAAGCTGGATAACCTGATTTTTGGATTGCTACCATGCAACTATATTTAGGCGTATCAGAAGGGAAATAGCCGACAAAGCTAAGCAGGTAATTTACGGTCCCGGATTTGTAACCGTCTGCGCCTTGAGATATTTGGGCTGTCCCGGTTTTGCCGGAAACCGGGAATTGCTTGGAACCAGCAGATTTTCCCAAACCATCGCTTACTACTAGCCTCAACATGTCTTGAATGGACTTCAAAGTCTGTGGTGAGCATATGGAAGGATTCAGCACTTCCGTATGGTATTTTTTGATGACCTCATCATCGTGGCGGATTTCTTTTACGAATTTGGGTTTCACCATTACGCCATTATTGGCAATGGCATTGTAAAAGGTTAAAATATTCATTGGAGGTATCTGGGTCTCATAGCCTATTGACATCCATGCAAGTGTTGTATTCGACCAATTCTTGCCATTTTCCCCTTTTTTTCTGATATTGGGTATCCCTTCGCCTGGGATTTGAAGTTGCAATGGGCGATTCAGCCCGATACGATAAATGCCGTCCACAAACTTATTGGGATTATTGAAATAGTATTTGTCTATCAAATAGGACACGCCTATGTTGGAAGAGTACATCAATATCTCGGGGACTGTGAGGTATTGGTATCCACCCTTCTTATGATTATGGTCTTTCATGTCACTTCCATGCATTTGCAAAACACCATTTCCGGTATCTACTCCGTCTTTTGTTGTAATTACGCCGTCTTCAAGTGCTACCATTAAAGAGGCTGTTTTAAAGACAGACCCTGGCTCCATCATGTCTGAGATTGCATTATTCCTTATTTCACGGTATTGGCCGTCATTGCATTTTGTCATGTTGACAATTGCCTTGATTTCTCCTGTCGCTACCTCCATTAAGATGGCAACACCCACTTTCGCATCTACCTTCATCAGCATGTCCACCAAGGATTTTTCCGCAATATCCTGCATTCCGACATCAATGGTTGTTACGATATCGCAACCATCCACTGGCGGGACATCCACAATGTCTAAAAAAGTATTCATTACTTTTTGCCTATGTACCAAGCCATTGCGTCCCCGCAATACACTGTCAAATGCCAATTCCAAACCATTGACTGCGGAGTCTTTTGCCGCATACACGCGTCCTAAAGTTCTGGATGCCAAAGAACCGAATGGATGTTTCCGTTGGTTATATTCTTCCCCATAAAAACCGCTTGCGTTCCGTCCAAGGTTGAAAAATGGCAATTGTTGCGCAGCTTTGTATTGAATGTAAGATACCCTGCGTGGATACATTAGATAGTAACGGCTTTGTTTCCGTCTCCCATTCCGAATATGTTGCTTGAAATAAGCTGCACTTTTGTCTGGGAAAATGGCATGCAAACCCTGGCTTATGGAATCTAATTTTGCATATAGCAAGGAATCTTTTTTATTTTGCAGCTTTATTCTAGCCCGTTTTTCTTGAGGGGTTTCATTTTTTTTCTTTGAGGTCATGAAGTCCATGTACAGATAATATTCCGGCAGGCTGCTTGCCATCAATTTCCCGTCCGAAGACAGTATGTTTCCCCGATTGGCTTTAATCTCTACATTGTCTTTTTTCACCTTTTCCGCCACTTTCTCCCAGTAATCTTTCTCAAAGAACATTGTATAGGCTGCTTTTGCTACAATCAGTACCCCTATCACAATCATTACTAACATGATTAATGAATAACGGTTCATTATATTTCTTTTATCAGACAGCATCTTTTATTCTTTAATCAAAAACGGGGGAGTGGTTGCTGTTTGCAAATCGCTCTCTTGAGTGGATATATATTCTTCTATTTTCGATTGGCGACTTTTTTCCATCAATTCAGATGAGCGGGTCAGGGCGTTGTATTTTGTATCCGTCAATATTGTTTTTAACTGGTCGATTCGAATCAATTCCTGCTGGCAAGAGTAACGGTTGCTGATATAGAATATTGTCAGAACGACAATCAGCACCAGAAGTTTTGCTTGTCTTTTAAGGAATTCTGTGGCAAATATGTCTCCTCCAAAAATTTTCATGAACGAAAATTCCTTCCCTGCATTTTTCTTGTCACTTTTTTCCTGCATATCAAACTTTTTTTTCTGCAATTCTTAGTTTCGCACTTCGTGAACGTGGGTTCCGCGCTATTTCTTCTTCGTTTGGCAAAATAACTTTGTTGTTGACTGTTTTGTACGGAGATTTTGCATTGCCGAAAAAATCTTTGACTTCTTTCCCCTCAACATTGCCTGTTTTCATTACATTTTTCACCAAACGATCCTCTAGCGAATGATAAGTGATGATGACCAATCTTCCGCCGGGTTTTAGCACGTTACATGCGGAAAGCAACATTTCTTGTAGAGCTTGTAATTCTTGATTTACTTCAATCCTTAATGCTTGAAACACTTTGGCTAGTTCTTTCTTTTCATGTTCTTTTCGTAATATGGGGGTTAATATTTCCAAAAACTCGTTGATTGTACGAATTGGATGTGCATTTCGAGAACGTTCAATGGTTTGTGCCAATTGCATACTGTTTCTCAATTCTCCATAAGTGGAAAAAATGTTAGCCAATTTGTTTACATCATAATTGTTGATGATATCGGTTGCCGTCAATGTGGCTTTTTGGTTCATCCGCATGTCCAGTTCGCCATTAAAGCGAAAAGAAAATCCTCTCCCTGCGTCATCTAAATGATGTGAGGAAATGCCTAAATCGCCCAAAATGCCGTCCACATAATCCACACCATAATAGCGGAGAAAATTCTTCAAATAGCGGAAGTTGCTTCGCACGAAGGTGAAACGCTTGTCATTGGGAACATTCTTTTCCGCATCCTCATCTTGGTCGAAACCGAATAAATGCCCGTTAGTTCCCAGACGCCGCAATATTTCACGGGAATGGCCTCCACCTCCGAATGTCAAATCCACATAAATGCCATCCTTTGAGATGTTCATGCCGTCCACGCTTTCCTTAAGAAGTACTGGGACATGGTATAGCTTGTCTGGGCAATTTTCTCGCATATTTTTTCAGTGACGTATTTCCATTATTTTATCTAATTCACGACCCATTTCTTCTGCGTCTGCAAAAACTTCGTCTGCACTTTCTTTCGCCCACACTTCAATGGTGTCTCCCATTCCTATGAAACGGACATCTTGATTGATTGAACACATTTTCAGATAACGTTTGGGTATCAGCAATCTTCCGTTGGCATCCAATGCTAAAGATTCCGCCTCCGAAACGAACTGGCGATATAGCTTTTGATGCCTTTCATTCCAACGGCTCAAGTGAGCCCGAAGTTCCACCAATTGGTTGTTCCATGTCGTCTCTGGATAAAGGACCAAGCAGTTTTCAAAAATATCCTTGCGCATAATCATACGGCTAATTCCCTCGTCGAAGCATTTACGAAAAGCAGCGGGAAGGAACACACGCCCTTTCGCATCCAATTTAGCCTCTATGTTGCCTATAAACTGCATTTCCAAAGATGATTATGATTTTCGGTGTAAAGGTACACATTTCCCCACATCCCCCCACGTTTTGCATGTTTTTTTTCTTATAAATTATGAACAGAGGTTGTTAATACTTGCTTTGTTTAGGGTTCTGCAGGCAAAATTCTAAATGGTTTTGAAATTTTTCCGAACAAAGTGTTTGCTTTTCTGTGACCTTTTGGCTCATTTGTTTTCAGAATATGAAAAGTTGCATTACATTTGCGCAGTCTTAATGTAAGTGGGGAAATGACAGATGATTCTGCTTTTTTGATTGATATTGATAAAATTATTCGGGAAAAGGCTTCGAGCAAATATGGATTGATACCGAAATTTGTCATTTCATATTTGAAACGGATTATCCATCAGGATGAAATCAACCCTTTCCTGAAAGAAAGCAAGGATAAAATCGGGGTGGACTTTTTGGAGGCTACCATGGAATTCTTGGACGTGAAGCTTATAGTGAAAGGCAAAGAAAACTTGCCTGATGGCGGCTTATGCACTTTTGTTTCTAACCATCCATTGGGAGGGCAAGATGGGGTGGCTTTGGGCTACCTATTGGGGCGGCATTATCAGGGGAAGATCAAGTACCTTGTCAATGACCTTCTGATGAACCTGCATAATTTGGCTCCTCTTTTCATTCCTGTCAACAAAACAGGCTCGCAGAGCCGCCAGTTTCCGGCAATGGTCAAGGCCGGGTTCAGTTCGGACAATCATTTGATTATGTTCCCGGCGGGACTTTGTTCGAGGCGGCGCAAGGGTGTCATTAGAGATTTGGAATGGAAAAAAACGTTCATCGTGGAAAGCGTCAAAAGTCAACGCGATGTCGTTCCTATTTATTTTGAAGGAAGAAATTCTGACTTCTTCTATAATTTGGCCAATGCCAGCAAGTGGTTGGGCATCAAATTCAACATTGCCATGTTGTACTTAGCGGACGAAATGTTCAAGAACCGGCATAAGACATTTACGGTCACCATTGGGAAACCGATTCCATGGCAGACGTTCGATTCCTCAAAAACCGCTTCTGAATGGGCGCAATATGTGAAAGATATTGTATATGAATTAGCTAACGAGAAAAACCAATAAGCAAGCCATATGGAAGATATTATCAAACCGATTGATAAGGGACTATTGAAATCTGAACTGACAGAAGACAAACGCCTGCGGTTCACTAACAAGAGTAACAATGAGATATACATCATCACTTGCCAGGATGCTCCGAACGTGATGCGGGAAATCGGGCGGTTGCGTGAGATCGCTTTCAGGGCGGCCGGGGGCGGAACGGGACTGTCTATGGACATTGATGAGTACGACACGATGGAGAATCCGTACCGGCAGTTGATTGTGTGGGATCCTGAGGCGGAGGAAATCTTGGGCGGCTACCGTTACCTGCTGGGCACGGATGTGAGGTTTGATGGGGAAGGACATCCCATCTTGGCCACTTCTCACATGTTTAATTTCTCAGAACGGTTCATCAAGGATTTCTTGCCGACCACCATTGAGTTAGGGCGTTCGTTTGTCACTTTGGAATATCAGTCCACCCGCACTAATTCAAAAGGCTTGTTTGCATTGGATAACCTGTGGGACGGGCTGGGGGCGTTGACGGTCGTCATGCCCAATGTGAAATACCTTTTCGGGAAGGTCACCATGTATCCGAGCTACAACCGCCAATGCCGTGATATGATTCTGTATTTTCTCAACAAGCATTTCGCGGACAAGGAAAACCTCATCACACCTGCCAAGCCTTTGCGGATAGAGACCGACATAAGGGTATTGGAAAAGCTTTTCAATAAGGATTCTTTCAAGGAGGACTACAAAATCCTGAACGCGGAAATCCGGAAGTTGGGTTTCAACATTCCTCCTTTAGTCAATGCCTATATGGGGCTGTCGCCCACGATGCGCATGTTCGGAACCGCCATCAACTATGGTTTTGGCGATGTGGAAGAAACCGGCATATTGATTACGGTGGACGAGATTCTGGAGGAGAAGAAGATGCGCCACATCGAATCGTTTGTCAAGGAGAACCCGCAGGCTATGAAAATTTTGTCGAAAAACGAAGTTATCAGCAAGGCGGAATAAGCCTCATACGGCGGGCAGGCTGTTCCCGTTTATCTTGCGGTACAAGTCTAGCGCATAGACATCGGTCATGCCGGAGATGTAGTCGAGGACCGCTTGCACTTTCCCGTACAGGGTGGGGGACGCGATGTCGTATTGGCCGGATACGCGTCCCATCAGCAGGCGGGAATAGGCCTTGTCTGGCGATGTCACGGCTTCTATCATCAGGTCAACCAAGGTCGTGATGATGCGGAAGCCCGCCAATTCAATGTCAAGGACGTCCTTTGAACGGTAAATTTTCTGCAAGGACACGGCAGCGGAATGCTCGTAGGCCGTCTGCAGATGTTCGTCCACATGCTTTACCAAAGGGCCGCTAAACTGCCCCGAAAGTATTTCCGCTTCGTGCGCGGCGAAGGCTTCTGCGCATGCTTTCACCAACAGCCCGATGACAACCGACCGCAGGTAGGCAATCCGTTCGTTCACGTCGGTCACCATGGCGAACACTTCTTCCGCACGCTTTATCCGGCTTTCGTCCAGATACCGCATGAATAATGCTTCGGTCTCCTCTGTAGTCAGCAGTTTCAGCTTGTGCGCATCCTCTATGTCCATCATCTGGTAGCAGATGTCGTCGGCGGCTTCCACTAAATAGACCAACGGGTAACGGACGTACTCTAGCGGGTCTTCTTGCAAGCGGATGATGCCCAAATCTTCTGCGATGCGGCGGAAACTATCTTCCTCGCTCACGAAAAAACCGAATTTCGGTTTGCCCTTCGCCAAACGGGAGGAGAAGGGGTATTTCACGATGGAGGCCAGTGTAGAATAGGTCATGACGAAGCCGCCTTTCCTGCGTCCCAAGAACTGGTGGGTCAGCAGGCGGAAGGCGTTTGCGTTGCCTTCAAAATGAATCAGGTCTTCCCACTCGGCTTCCGACAGATGTTCTTTCAGGATTTTCCCGTTCCCTTCTGAGAAATAGGTGGAAATGGCCCGTTCGCCCGAATGGCCGAAGGGCGGGTTGCCCAAATCGTGTGCTAAGCATGCCGCTGCCACGATGGCGCCGATTTCAGGCAGATGGGAGTCCGACAGTTCGGGATGGCGCAGCAAAAGCCTTGCCGACACCTCATGTCCCAAGGAACGTCCCACGCAGGACACTTCCAAGCTGTGTGTCAATCGGTTGTGGACAAAGATGCTCCCCGGCAGCGGGAACACTTGCGTCTTGTTCTGCAAACGGCGGAACGGTGCAGAAAACACTAAGCGGTCATAATCCCTTTGGAATTCGGAACGGTCATCGCGCCGGGCTGCATGGTATTCTTCCTGCCCGAAACGCTTTGTCGATAATAATCTCCTCCAATCCATTTCCATGATAGCCTTTGTTTGAATACCCGGCAAAGGTAGGAACTGTTTCTTTTTTTTCCAAAGAAAATATCGGCCCTTGCGGGAATATTCTTCCGCCCATGCGAGAGGGAAATCCGGTTCGTGCCGCTAACTTCTTTATATTTCGCCTAAAGATACATGTCCTTCGCCTAAGGATGTGAATCCTTCCTAAAGATAAAGATTTGCCCGGGCGAAACGGGTTTCCAGCACGGGTGAAACGGGATTTTTTCCCAACCAGACAGAGTTTCCCACGTTGCCGGATGCGGACGGCATTCATATTCTTTAATCATTTATTGGCGAATTTGTTTAGATTATAGCCTTGAAATCCGTATTTTCGCAGCCTATAATATTTGGAAAAGCGACATGAAAATACAAATTGTCAATCAGTCAAAGCATCCTTTGCCCGCCTACGCTACGCCGCTGTCGGCTGGCATGGACATCCGTGCCAACCTCGATGCGCCCGTCGTCCTCCACCCCTTGGAGCGCAGGCTCGTCCCCACCGGCCTGCGCATCGCGTTGCCGGAGGGATATGAAGCGCAAATACGCCCCCGCAGCGGGCTGGCCATAAAGAACGGCATCACCGTGCTGAATTCGCCCGGCACCATTGATGCAGACTACCGAGGGGAAATCTGCATCATCCTTGCCAACCTGTCGGCGGAAGACTTCACTGTCAACGATGGCGACCGGATTGCCCAAATGGTCATCGCCAAGCATGAACAGGCCGAATGGGAAGAAACTGCCTGCTTGGACGAAACGGAAAGGGGCGCGGGCGGGTTCGGCCACACCGGGAAAAGATGAACCTTAAACGCACCTTTATGTACAGATTGAAAACCATTTGCCTGTTGGCTGTCGCTGCCGTGCTGCTCCCAGCCTGCAGGTCTTTGCAGGAAACTGTTGCCGCTTCCCCGGAGGCAGAGGCCGGCATCTTGCCTGCCGCGCTCCCGGAAGCCATGCAGCGCAAATACGATTACTTCTTCCTTGAAGCCGTGAAGAGGAAGGAGAAAGGCGATTACGACGCGGCCTTTGAACTCTACCGTCGCTGCCTGCAAATCAACCCCAACGCGGCAAGCGCCTTGTATGAAATCGCGCAATTCTACCTCTACCTCAAGCAGCCGGAGAAAGCCACCGCATGCATCAGGAAAGCCACGCTGGCCGCGCCCGGCAATTATTGGTACAAGCGTACGCTGGCCGCCCTTTACCTTTCGGAATCCAAAACGGATGAGGCCATCCGCATTTACGAGGACATGAGCAGGCAGTTCCCGACGCGGCAGGAGCCCTTGATGGCTTTGGCCGACCTGTACAACAAGAAGGAGGACTACCCTAACGTCATCCGCACCCTCGACCGCTTGGAAACCACTCAAGGGAAGTCGGAGCAAATCAGCATGAACAAGTTCCGCATCTACATCCTGATGAAAGAAAACAAGAAGGCATTCGAGGAGATAGAGAACTTGGCCAAGGAATATCCCAACGACATGCGCTACCTCGCCCTTTTGGGGGACGTTTACCTGAACAACGGCAAAACAGAAGATGCCTACAAGACTTACAAGAAAGTGCTGGCAGAGGAGCCGGACAATGCCATGGCCATGCTCTCGCTTGCTTCCTACTACGATAAGACGGGGCAGGACGAACTTTACAAGCAACAGGTGGACACCCTCCTGCTGAAAAGCAACATCAGCACGAGCGTCAAGGCGGAAATCATGAAAAGCGTCATCATGCGTTCCGAGCAAGGCAGCAAGGACAGCACGGAGGTCATCGCCATGTTCGAACGCATCCTGCGACAGCCGCAGCCCGACGCGCAACTGCCCATGCTTTATGCCCAATACCTCATCTCCAAAGGTATGGAGGAAGAATCTGTCCCCGTTCTGCGGCAAATTACCCGGATAGACCCTTCAAACCCCGTGGCCTACATGCAACTGCTCAGCTATGCCGTCAAGGACAATGACTACGCGGAAATCATCCGCATCTGCGAGAAAGCCGTGGAATATGTCCCCGAAACCTTGGAGTTCCATTTCTATCTCGGGTTGGCTTACATGCAGGAAGACCGGAAAGACGAAGCTTTGGCAACCTTCCGCAACGGCACGTCCATGGCGAACGAAAAGAGCAGCAAGGAATTAGTGTCAGACTTTTACTGCATCATTGGCGACCTTCTCCACGAAAAGCAGTTGCGCAACGAGGCATACGCGGCTTATGATTCCTCGCTGGCCTATAATCCAGACAACATCGGCGCACTCAACAACTACGCCTACTTCCTCTCCGTGGAGCGGAAGGACTTGGACAAGGCCGAGGAAATGAGCTACAAGACGGTCAAGAAAGAGCCGGACAACGCTACTTACTTGGATACTTATGCTTGGATACTTTTTGAGAAAGGCCGGTATGCGGAAGCGAAAATCTACATCGACAACGCCATGAAGAACGATGGCGGCGGGAGCGATGTCATCGTGGAGCATTGCGGCGATATCTACTTCATGAATGGGGAAACGGAGAAAGCCCTTGAATATTGGTTGAAAGCCAAAGAGTTAGGCTCTGCATCCAAAACCCTTGACCAAAAAATACAGCAAAAGAAGTATATTCCCGAAGAATGAAGCGTTTCCTCAGACTCCTGCCCTGCCTTGCCATCCTTGCCGTGTTGATGGCGGCCTGCCAATCCACGAAACAAGCTGTTTCCGGGGAAAAGGCAGGGACGCAAGCCGCCGCTGTCGCAAGGAGGAATATCGAGAACCGTTTCTCGCCGACATGCTATTCTTCCAAAGTGCGCATTGAAATCACCGGGAAGGGGGAAAGAATCACGGCAAACGGTTCTTTGAAGATAAGGAAAGGGCGGATGGTGCAGTTGTCCATCACGCCTTTGCTGGGCATCGAAATCGCCCGCATCGAACTGACCCCGGACACGCTGCTGGTCATCGACCGCTTCAACAAGCAATACGTGCAGGTGCCGCTCGAAAGGTTGGGCTTCCCTGGCCATGCAGGCCATGCGTTCCAAGCATTGCAGGACCTGTTCCTGAACCAGTTGTTCTTGCCGGACAAGAACGAGGAACTCACTCTTTCCGATATCCGCCAGTTTTCTTTCCGGCAGGAGGAAGGCCGCGTCGTGGCGGTTCCCAAGAGGAAAGGCAACGGCACGTCCTGCTCCTTCCAACTGGATTCCGAAGGAAGGCTGACCGCAACGTGCGTCCATCTGCCGAAAGAATGCCGTCTTGCTTGGGAATACGGCCATTTCACAGCTACGGGGAGCGGATATTTCCCTTCAGAGATGAGGGTGGCGCTGCAAAGCGGCGCTTTCACCGTCCAGGTCGGCATCTCGCACTCCCGAATCAGCACGAAGGATTTTGCCGCCAGGCCGAGTGCCATTTCCCCAAAGTACAAGCCATTGGATGTGGGCGGTTTGCTTGAAATCATTTCCGGCCTATGAGAAGATGTGTTTTGCTTTTGGCCGTCAGTTGCGCGTGTGTTGCCTCTGCCTTTGCCCAGTCTTCCGGCAAAATCAGGGAATTGGAGAAAGAACGCCTCGCCTTGCAAAAGCAAATCACGGAATCGGAAACCCTCCTGCTGTCGGCAAAGAAGGACATCGGCAGCCAATTGGGGAATCTGGCGCTCGTTACCAGCCAAATCGAAGAACGCCGCAGTTACATCCAAGCCATAGAGGCCGACATCAAGGCATTGGGAGAAAGGATAGAAGCCACGCAAAGCCAGTTGGAAGGCTTGGGCAAAGAGTTGGACAACCGGAAAAAGAATTATGCAGCCTCTTTGCGATACATGCAGTTCAACAACCGGTCGGCCACCGACAAGCTGTTGTTCGTCCTCTCTGCCAAAAGTTTCAATCAAATGTACCGGCGGCTGCGCTATGTGCAGGAATATGCCGAATACCAGCGTATCCAGGGAAAGGAAATAAAGAGGAAGCAAGGTCAAATCATGCAGCAACGGCAGGAATTGGAAAAAGCCCGGCAAGCCAAAACGGGGCTCTTGCGGCAAAATGAGGCGGAGAAGCGGAAGCTGGAGGAGCAGGAGCAACAAGAAAAAAATATCTTGGGCAACCTGAAGAAGCGGCAAAGTGCCTTGCAGAAGGAAATTGCCCGGCAACGCAAACAAGCGGAACAGCTCAATGCGCAAATCGACCGGTTGGTGGAGGTGGAAATAGAAAAGGCTCGGAAAAGAGCTGAAGACGAAGCCAAAAAGGAGGCCGTTGCCGGAAGAAGCCAGCCGGACGCCTCGCAAGAAGGAAGCACCTCCATCGAACCTTATCGCATCAGCAAAAGCGACCGCATGCTTTCCGGCGACTTCGAGAAAAACAAAGGGTTGCTTCCCGTCCCTATCACAGGCCCTTACCTGATTGTCGGCCATTATGGGCAATACAACGTGAAAGGGCTGAAGAACGTGCAATTAGACAACAAGGGCATCGATATCCAAGGCAAGGAAGGAGCCATGGCGCGGGCTGTCTTTGACGGCGAGGTGTCTGCCGTGTTCCAGTACAATGGCCTGACAGGCATCCTCATCCGGCATGGCAACTATATTTCCGTGTATTGCAACCTCTCGTCTGCCGCCGTCAGCAAAGGCGACAAAGTAAGCACGAACGACATCATCGGGGAAGTTTATTCGGGAGGAGGGCAACCCGTCCTTCATTTCCAGTTGCGCAAGGAGACGGCCAAGCTGAACCCGGAATACTGGCTCGGCAAATGATGCCCGGCGCACTTTGGCCTAGCAGTGGGATGCCAGTTCCTTCCAAGGTTTTGCTTCAAACCTTCCAAGGTTTTTGGAAAACCTTTGGGAGGATGTGGGCTCCTTCCTGGTTTTGCGGGTGGCTGTAAACCCGGAGAGAGAAAATCTTTTCACGGTAAGAGTTCAGATTTTTGCTGAAAAGTGTGCGCATTTTTCCTGTAAAATTCATGATTTTATTGGGAAAATGTTTTCAAACGTTCTTGGAAGTTTTTTTGAGACTTCGTAGTGTCCTTGGGAATTGTTCATCGCGCGTTCATGGAAGGGGCTTTTCCCTGAAACTCTCTCCTTCCACGAATTGTTCCAGCGCCATCTTTTCCCCGTCAAACACGGCGTAGGAGAAATAATTGATCCAGTCGCCCAAGATGAGCAACCGTGCCGTGCTGCTGAGCATCAGGTCGAGCATGATGTGGCGGTGGCCGTAGATGAAATAGTTGATGTCGGGGTGCATTTTCAGGTATTCTTTCGTGCAGCGGACGAGCGGCTCCTTGTCCTCGCCCATGTATTCCGGGTCTTTCCCGTTCTCGCGTTTCAGCCGGCTGTGCTTGGCCCATGTAAGCCCCATCTCCACGCTCCAGCGGGGGTGGAGGGCGGAAAACAGCCTTTGCAGCGTGTGGCTGTGGAAAATCATCCGCAGGAATTTGAAAGAATGGTCGGCATCGCCCAAGCCGTCGCCATGCGCCAAGTAGAATTCTTTCCCGTGTATCTCCACGGTGAGCGGTGCGCGGTGGAGGATGAGGCCGCATTCTTTCGTGAGGTAGTCGCCGCACCAGATGTCGTGGTTCCCGATGAAGAAGTGGATTTCGATGCCTTGGTCGGTCAGTTCCGATAGCTTGCCGAGAAAACGGGTGTATCCTTTCGGCACGACTGTCTTGAATTCATACCAGAAGTCAAACATGTCGCCCAGCAGGTAAATGGCTTCGGCATCGTGCTTGATGCTGTCCAGGAAGTTCACCAAGCGGCGTTCTTGCGTGCGGCTGTGGGCAATGGCGCGCGAGCCCAGATGTGCGTCAGAGAGGAAATACGTTTTCTTGTTCATGCGGATGCGGTGTTTTGAAATGTGGTTAAAACAGCTGTTAAAGGAAACCCAATTCCAATTTGGCTTCTTCGCTCATCATGTCTTTGTCCCATTCCGGTTCAAACACAAGGTTGATGGTCGCGGATTTCACTTCATCGATGGATTCAATCTTCTGGCGGATGTCTTCCATGATGAAGTCGGCGGCGGGGCAGTTGGGGGCGGTCAGCGTCATGTCGATGGTCACGTCCCGTTGGTCGTCCACATCGATTTTGTAGATTAGCCCCAAGTCGTAAACGTTGACCGGTATTTCGGGGTCGTAAACGGTCTTGAGCATTTTCACGATGTTTTCTTCAATGGTAAATCGTTGTGTTTCCATGCATTTGAACGTTTTTGATATGCAAACTTACAAAAATCTGCGGAAAAACCGAGAATGCGCGGGCAATTTATTATTTTTGCACGGCAGGGGTACTCCTGCAGATGCGACATTTTGAATTTGAAGAAAGAAGCGTTATGCTGTTCTTGATGCTTGGGAACGTAGGAAATTCGCAAAGTATAACTCAAGAGAGGCATAGTGGTTCTCACGCAATAGCGTGGGCTGCTGTTACCATGTCTCGACTTATACGGGTTTTCCTACGACCTCCAAGCTGCGAAAATGGGCATTGCAGTTCCACGCTTCGTATTGGAACCGGGTTCGGGAACGGGACTCACACAAACATTTTTTGATTTATGAAAAACATAAGGACGATAGTGTCAGGTATCCGCACGGCGGTGCGTGGTTGGTGGAAACCGAAATTGGCTTATGGGACATGCGGGATTCAACTGGAGTGGACATTGTATGCCGACGGCACTCTTTTGGTTTCCGGGGAAGGAGGCATGGATGATTATTTGCGTTCCCCGTGGGATGGCTATTATGCAGAGATTAAGCGTGTGGTGATAGGTGAAGGGGTGGTGAACTTGGGTGACAATGTCTTTCGCGGATGCACGGAACTGGGCGCCATTGCCATCCCGGCCAGTTTGTCGGCCATTGGGCGCCATGCCTTGTGCAATTGCGACAGGTTGGCGGAAATTAATGTGGCAGAGGGGAATGCTTGCTACTGTTCATTGGACGGGGTGCTGTTCAGCAAGGACAGGAGTGTCTTGGTGAAATGCCCGGAAGGAAAGTTGGAGGCGGTTTATACCGTGCCTTCAGGCGTGGTGCGCCTTGGCAATTGTGCCTTTTCGCATTGTATCGGTTTGATGAACGTCACGCTGGGCCGGGACGTGAAAGAGATAGGCGAGACGGCTTTTCTTAAATGTCTTTCATTGGCGGAAATGACGGTGAGGGCCGTGGTTCCTCCGAAAGTGCAGCCTGGCGCCTTTGGCATGGCAGGCACGGAAAATGCGGTAAGCCGGGACATTCCGGTGTATGTGCCGGAAGGAAGTGTGGCGGCGTATCGGAATGCGGATGGCTGGAAGGAGTTCACCGGCATCCGCCCGTTATGCATGTAATTGCAGGAATCCGCCAACCCTGTCGGCAGGCTTGGCGGATTCTTCATGTCATGGGATGAACACCTTGCGTGCGGCGCTGCCCTGTGTGCCCGTCTTGAGCAGGATATAGATGCCTGTCGGCAGGCGGGAAAGAAGTTGTGCTTCATTGCAGCCGGACGTATCTCCCTGCACGATTCTGCCGCAGCAGTCGTAAACCGTCATCCGGGTATTCTCCCCGGCAACTGTTGCCTCGATGGCACTTCCCTTCTGGTTATTGAATGCCAAAGGAATATAAACGTCTGCCGCTCCCCGCGACGCGATTTTGACATACGCTTCATGCACGCCGGCTTGGTCGGACGAGAAGGACACGTGGAAACTTCCTCCTGTGGCGGGAAGCTCTTGGGTGGAAAGCTCGAATGCGCTCGGATTGGCGCCCCCCAAGGCAAGCGTGATGGGTTCCGACAGATTGTGGGCCGCAATGGTGATGTCGGGGCTGGTGTATGTTTCCCCCATTTCCACTTCTTCAACCAATGAAGCAACCGAAGGAGTGAGGGAAGGCAAATCGGTGCGCCCGAAGCTGACATCGTCGATATAGTACACGGCGGCGTTGTCCCTGCCTCCTGTGGCCATGAAGCAGAAAGCCATGAAGAAGGTGCTGGCGATGTCTTGCCCCTCAAGGTTGACATGGAATTCCCTCCATTCCCCGTTCTCGTCCGGGATGGAAGGGATGGCAATGCCCTCCACAGGGGATTGGAACAAGCTGCCCTCTGCCATGTCCATGTAGCGCAACTCCAATTGGGCATCTTGCCCCTCCAGAAGCAGGTCGCCCATCACGCGGAAGGTGAACACCTTGCTCTGCGCGTTCTGGAAATCAAGAGGCGGGGTCACCAGCCACATCTCTGCGGGATAGCCGTCGGCAGCCTGCGAGTCGTAGGCCGTCACCTTGGCTGTTTTCTCATCCTCGTCCGCGAAGTTGTAGCCCCACCATGCGCGCTTCCCTTCCACTGCGATGTTTTTCCACCCTTCAACGGACAGGGCCTTGTTGTGGATAGCACCGTTGAAATCCTCGTCCAGCAGCGCAACAGGATGGGAAGGGTCCAAAGGGAGGCGGTCGCCTTCCGCTTCTTCCTCCTCGCCCTTTTCAGTGGCGGTTCCTGCCAGGTCGATGAACACGCTTTGCGCGCCTTCCGAGTAAAACTCGATGCGTTGGTAGTAGGTGCCGGCTTCCTTCGGGGCGAATGTCACTTCGAGTTCCACGTCTTCCTGGTTCTCAGGCAACAATGTGCTGGAAAGTTGGAACACGCCCACGCTGGTGTCTGTCACCCTCGCCCAAAGGTATTCCGAAATGTTGCGGCTCGACACAGATAGGATTTGCGTATCTGTGCCGCCGGCCGGCGCGTTGAACACGACGGGGCTTGGCGTGTTCACGGTGATGGCGGGCGGATTGGCCGGGTCAGTGGCTTGTCCGTTCAGCCGGATGCTGGTGAACACCTCCGGCGCGTCAGGGCAATCGAACATCAGGATGGCGGAATGCGAACCTGCCTCTGTGGGCAGGTACGTGATATGCAGGATGGTTTCTGCGCTTCCTGCTGCAATCTGGCTGTCAGAGACGGAGAACATGTCGCGGTCGGTTCCCGTGATTTCTATGTTGACCGGGCCCGGAAGGTTCTCTGTCCGCACAAGGATGTCGCCGGACTGCACAGGGATATTGACTTGGGTTTTCAGCTCAGGGATGCTGCCCGGCTGGACTTGCAATGAAGGCTCGGTGCTTGTCATCCGTTTGAAGCTGAAGTCGTCGAACACGACCGTGCAGCCTTCGCTCACTTTCAGGGAAAGGTAAAACGAAGTGGCTCCTTCGGGGACGCTTGTTTGTATGGTCTGCTTTGCCCATGCCTGTGGCGAAGTGAAAAACGTGCCGTTGTCCAGCACTTCCTTGTCATGTTCCATCGGCGTGCCGCCTTGGCTCCAATAACTGTTCAGGCAAATGTCGTTGCCGCCGCTGGAGGTGACGGTGTAATATTGGATGGTGAGTTCATACCGGTCGCCGGGAATGAAGGTTTCCGGCAGGGCGGGGCGCACTTCTTGTTGCAACTTTCCGCCGAGTTGGCCGCTTTGGCTGGCCAGCCTCAACGCATATTCCCCGGACAGGACAAGAGTGGTTTCTTGGCTTGATTCCCCTAAGGCGGTTTCCCAGTCTTCGGGCGTGTCGCCAAGAAGGCTTTTTTGCCAATTCTCGAATCCGGGATTCCACAACAATTCTTCTGCTGTGGCAAGGGCCGGCAAGGATTGCGCTGTGGCAACAGCAAAGCTGATGGCGCTTAGCAAAGTATGGAATAAATATCGCTGTTTCATAAAAGAGTGTTTTGTAAGAATAGGAAAAACAAATTGGACAGGAAGGCAAGGGTCGGAACAGTTTCCGGCCCTTGCGGGTTGCACATGATGCATGATTGCGCCGCGAAAAAGGTCACTTCACGTACAATTTCTGGATGATGCTGCCTTCATCGGTGGTGAATTTCACCACATAGATAGCAGGGCTGTCCATGCGGATTTCCTTTTCTTCCGTTTCTGCCACCTTGCGTCCTGTGATGTCGAACACTTCCATCTTGCCCGCCACATTGCCTTGAATGCAGATGCTTCCTTCTTGTGCCTTGATAGACAATCCGTTTGCCAAAGCATCTTCTATGCGGACATCGCCGGCTTCAATGTCGGTCAAAGCCCTGGGGCCTACCACCGGTGCGCCGGCAGAAGTGGAGATGCCCGTCAGCGTGAAGGCAGCGGTCGGCGCGGTGGTGCCGATGATGTCGGTGCCGTCAAACAGGTTCAAGCGTCCTTCTCCCGTGCCGTCGCTGATGAGCGGGTTGGTCATGTCCTCGGTGAATGTCGCGCCTGCATCTTCAGGAAGGGTCACGTTCTTCACCTGCACCAGCACGTTCACGTATCTGTCGAGGTTGGCTTCCAGTTCTGCCAAGGTCAGCACGGCGGGTTCAACCGTCTGGCCGGTGGCCGTCACCTGGGGTTGCGGTGTTTCCGGCGAGGGCAATGCATACATGGCGCCGAAGAAAGACTCTATGTTGCAATAGAAGTTCGTGAACTCGTCGCCTGCGTTTACTCCTTCAAACCCTCCGTATTCATTGTTGACCCGGAAGCCTCCGGTCTCGTCTTGCAAGTAATAGTTGTTTCCGTCCACGAATGTCACGATGGCTTTTCCCGTGTAGCGGTATGTCTCATATAGTGAAGCATCTTTCCCGGCCAATGTACCCAAGTCGGGAACATCGATGACATCAATCGGCCACCAAGACACGGTGACGCTTACATCTTCCGCTCCTTCGCTGCTGAGCGTGATGGTTTCTTCCATGATGCTTGCATCGGTTGGCCTCAACGTGATGGCCAAGTCAAAACCTTCTTCCGCTTCGGCCTGTTCTTTGGTGATGGTCATGGTGGAGAGGGCGACTTCGCCGGTGGCCAAAGGCGCGATGGTGATGTCGCCTTTCAGGTTTTCGGCTTTCACATTCAACGTGACCTCATACTCCAACCCAATATAAACATAGCTGTATGGCGGATAGATGGTTTCTTGATCGGTGATGATCTGCGGCTGCGGTTCTGCGGGTGTGTCGGACACCTCAATGTCAGTCAAAGCCCTGGGACCTACCACCGGTGCGGCGGCAGAAGTGGAGATGCCCGTCAGCGTGAAGGCAGCGGTCGGCGCGGTGGTGCCGATGATGTCAGTGCCGTCAAACAGGTTCAAGCGTCCTTCGCCCGTGCCATCGCTGATGAGCGGGTTGGTCATGTCCTCGGTGAACGTCGCGCCTGCATCTTCAGGAAGGGTCACGTTCTTCACCTGCACCAGCATGTTCGCATACTTGTTAAGGTCGGCTTCCAGTTCTGCCAAGGTCAGCACGGCGGGTTCAACCGTCTGGCCGGTGGCCGTCACCTGGGGTTGCGGTGCGCCGTATGCGGGCAAAGCATATAACCCGAAAGATTCTTCAACGGTGCAGATGAAATTTGTGAAACAATCACCTGTTCCCAAATCGGTAAGGTCGCCGAGGGTGTTGTTGATTCTGAATCCCCCGGTTGCATCCTGTATATAATATGTGTTGCTGTCAATGAAGGTCACGATAGCTTCCCCTGTGTATAAATAAGTCCCGTACGCTTCGGGGTCTTTTCCTGCCAGTGTGGCCAAGTCGGCCACTTCTTCTGCCGCGGTTGTACTCCAAAACATCATGACCGTTACATCCTCTGCCCCTTCGCTGCTGAGGACAATGTTGTCGGAATACACATCAGGGTTTTTGGGATTCAGCGTGACGGTCAGGTCGAAACCTTCTTCCGCTTCGGCCTGTTCTTTGGTGATGGTCATGGTGGAAAGGGTGACTTCGCCGCTCGCCAGAGGCGCAATGGTGATGTCGCCCTTCAAGTTTTCGGCTTTCACGTTGAGCGTGCTTTCATAAGTCAATCCGGCAAATGTGCTGTTGTAGCCGATATAACTTGGGTCGGTGACAATCTGCGGCTGCGGTTCTGCAGGCGTGTCTGTCTCCGCATCAAACAATGCGGCATACGAGGTGGCGACCCGCAGTTCGTCTATGATCACGTTGGCGGCAGGCTTGGATGTTGTCGCTCCCTGGCGAAGCTCGATGCCTTGGATACCTAAATTGGCGTTTACGTCTCCTCTGCTTTCGCCATTGAACACAGCAGATGCTTCAGCCGGTTCTGTTTCCAAATCTGCCGGATTGACAAACAAAGAGATGACATCATTGTTGCTGCCATCCACGAATTCATACTTCACGACCACGAGATACGTCTGGTTAATGTCATATTCCTCAGCCGTCATGGCAGGGGAAAGCAGATAACGTTCCACGCCCAAGGTGAATTTGCTGTCATTGCTGCCTTTTTTTACAAACAGTTTCCCGTATTCGTTCCCCTTTTTTCCATCAGCCACATCGGATGAATAGGTTTTTTGAACGAATGCAAGGATGGAGTTTCCCTCTTCTTCCGCGCTTTTCACTTGGATGAGGGCGGAATAATACAAGGTGCCGGAAGTGATGGCTTCGCTGCCTTCAGTGAACTTCTTGACCAATGATTCCGAAAGCGGGAGGTTGCCTAACTCTGCGGCACGGCCCACGTTCTCGTCCTGATAACCGGCGTAAGTCAATCCTGTCCCCGTAGTTTGGATGGGGTTTTCAGTGGCAGTGCCGTAGCGCCACCAGTCGCCTTGATTGTATAAGTTGCCTGCGGCATAGTCGAAACTTTCGTTCAGCAACGGTTGCGTGCTTGCAGGCTGGGCAATCCCTAAGCCGATAATGGCAAGGCACGATGCGATGAATGTCTTGTAATTCTTCTTCATAAGCATTCGTTTTAAATTAAAAATTGCATCAAATGGAACTGTTTTCCTTTGTCCCGGCTACAATTATAGTGGTTTTGTTTTTCAAAAACAAACTTTTGCTTATTTTTGTTCAAAATATGTTCAACGAAATTAATTCGGCTATGAGGAACTTTATTCTTTCATGCGCATTGTTAGGTGCGTTTCCAGCGTCGGCACAGACGTTGACGGCGGATTTCACTGCCGCAGAGGCCGCCCGTACCTGCTATTATCAGGGCTTTGATTCAGAGGAAGATTTGTCAGATTGGTCATTCCAGGTGACCAATGAAGATGCCACGTGGCATTTGGCGGAACGTCCTTACGTGGCGGGATTGCCTGCATTCACGGTGTTCAACCCGGAGAGCAAGTATTCACTGGCCATCCGTTATGACGATTACAGCCAGCAGAACGAGACGGCTTTTTCGCCCGTTGTGCATATCGAACCGGGAAGCCGGTGCGAATTTTACCTTTGCTTCAGTGGCGGGTTACTGGTGTTTGCTGATTTGACCCTGTCAGTGACAGACATGGCGACAAATGAAACCACGCAGATGTTCAGTGCTTTCCAGTGGGCGCAAGAAGTAGGTTATGACGGGCCGAACTGGATGCCTTTTGAGTTTGACCTTGCGGAATATGCGGGATGCGATGTCCGCTTCTCTTTCAATTATCAAGGAAGCGGGGGGGAAGACATGCTGGTGGACGATTTCCGCGTGGTGCAAGAAGACCTTTCGGGCGACAGTCGTGTGAACATCAACGAAGGCGATGCCGTACATTTTGAGGATTTGTCTGCGGGCAATCCTTCAAGCTGGGAATGGGAGTTTGAGGGAGGCGAGCCTTCTTCATCCTCTGGACAGAACCCCGTGGTGGTGTATCCTCGTGCCGGAACCTACAAGGTGTCGCTGACGGTTGCGGACGGGCAAGCCCGGCATTCGGTTACGAAAGAAGGCTTCGTGCAGGTGACAGCGGTTGCTCCTACGGCCAAAATCGGTTTGCCGGAAGATGCTTACCTGTCTCCATGGGCGGCTTGTTTCGTCCCGGTTGGCGTGCCGTTGCAGTTCCGTGATTTGTCTGAAGGTCATCCCACGGCATGGGAATGGCAATTGCAAGGCACGGATTGCCCGGAAAGCAACGAGCAGAACCCGGTAGCCTCCTACATGGCGGATGGGGTGTACAGCCTTTCCTTGCGGGTATCCAATAGTGCGGGAGTCCATACAGACATGCTCCAATATGCCGTGCAGGCTGGAGGCGCGCAATATATTTGGAATATTTCCCCGGAAGAGAACGCGTCGTTGGCACCGGCTTACCTTTCGTTCTTTGGCTATTACGGCGGAAGCAATTGGTTGGGAATGCAGGCTTTCGCGGAATATTTTGCGAAACCGCTGGCAAAAGCAACGGTTTCGGAGGTGGTGGTCTATTTTGCTTCGGTGGCAACGATCACGCCGGATGCCCAAATCAAGGTGGCTCTGCACGGTGTAGGTGAGGATGGCATGCCGGACGATGAATGGGCATCGGCCACGTTGCGCGCAGATGAATTGGAATACTCTGATGCGACGTTTGAGGAAACCGTGTTCCGTTTCCCCAACCCCGTGGAGATAGAGGAGGATTTCTTCGTGGTCGTCAGCGGATTCCCGAACAATTCCACGGACGAAGGCACGGACGACATCGCAATGTTCTGCTCTCCTGTGCGCCCCGAAGGCGGGAAATGCACGGCCTATCATTTGCTGGAAGAATGGGATGAGAACGACCAGCCGACCGGGAAACTGGAATGGATGGAGAACGTGGATTCGCCCTTGTCCTTCGCGCTTTGCCCTTTGCTGGATTACGGAAATCATGCATCTGGCGTTTCGGAAACATCTTTGCCGTTTGTCCCGGCCTATTGGGATGGCAGCAATCTGCATCTCGATGGTTCATACGACCGTATCCTATTATATAATAGCACAGGAACGCAAGTTTATGCTGCAGAGGCTCCTGCTGAAGCACTGCCGTTGCCGTCTCTTCCGAATGGCATTTATATTGTGGAGTGTTGGCAAGGCACTGTGCGACAGGTTGGGAAGATATGGATACATTAGCCTTATAGCTTTCCCTCATCGGCATAACTGTAATATGCGCCGTCACAGACAATTAGGTGGTCGCACAAGGTGATGTTCATGGTGCGTGCCGCCTGTTGCAGGCGCATGGTCAGTTGGTTGTCTTCAGCACTTGGACGGGGACTCCCTGAAGGATGATTGTGGGCAACGATGATGGAGGTGGCTCTTTGCAATAGGGCTTTGCGGAGGATGGTGCGCACATCAGCGAGCGTGGCGGTAAGTCCTCCTACGCTGATGCGCGATTTCTCTATTACTTTGTGTGCTTGGTTGAGGTAAAGCACCCAAAATTCTTCATGAGGAAGGTCAGCAAGGGTGGGGTGCAGGAGGGTGTATGCGTCGTTGGAATTTTGGATGACAGGGCGTTCCAGCAGTTCGCTTGCCGTGCGCCGTCTCCCTAATTCGAGGGCAGCAGCGATGGTCACTGCTTTGGCTGGGCCTATGCCATTGAAGGCACAAAGGTCATGTATGGACATTTTCCCTAAAGTATTCAGGTTGTTGGCACAGGATGCCAGTATCCTGCGGGTGAGTTCCACGGCAGTTTCTTCCAGATTTCCGGAGCCGATGAGGATGGCCAGCAGTTCGGCATCGCTGAGGGCAGCAGGGCCTTTGGCTATCATTTTCTCTCTGGGGCGGTCTTCTTTTGCCCATTCCTTGATGTTCAGCCGTTGCTTTGTTTCCATGTAGTGCGGTTATTTGTAGAAGTTTTTGTTGAAGGCATTGAACTCGTCTTTCCCTCTGACGATGCGTTGCCACCAAGCGCGTATGAATCCGCTTCCGTAGCCAGCCAGTTGGCAAAAGGCGGCTGCCACGGCTAAGATGCCGGTTCTTGCATTGCGCTCCTTGCGTGTCGCGTCCGCAAAGATGAGAAAGGCAAAAGCCAGCAATGGCATTAATGTCCATGGACATAGGGGGCTGGCTGCAACAAGCAGAATGCTGCCTGCAGTGAACAGGGCAGGCAGCAGATGGACGGCTTTCAGTGAGGAGGGGTATCTTTTGTAAAGGTTGATGCGGGCAATGCCTGAATTATGCACTTGTTTAAAGAATTGGCGGAGATTGGCACGCCGCTTGTGATAGACCCACGCTTGGGGGAAAAGGCGGCAGGAATACCCGGCTTGCAGGATGCGGATGCTGAAGTCGATATCCTCGCCAAAACGCATGGAGGAGAATCCCCCCAAGACACGGTACACTTCTGTTCGTATGCCCATGTTGAAGCTACGTGGGTAGAAACGATCCATTTTGTGCTTGCCTCCCCGTATGCCGCCTGTCGTGAAGAAAGAAGTCATAGCATAATTAATGGCTTTTTGCATGGGGGTGAAAGAAGAGTGGGCTCTGTCCGGCCCGCCGAAAGCATCACAAGGCTCGTTCCTCAATTCGTCTTCTATGGCAGAGAAATAACTTGGCGGAAGCAGGCAGTCGGAATCCAAGATGATAATGTATTCTCCTTTGGCATGAACTGCACCGTAGTTGCGTGCCTGTCCGGGGCCAGCATTGGGCTGGACATAATAATGGATGTCCAATGCTCCGGCATGGCGTTCGGCCACTTCCTTGCAGGGGACTGTGGATCCGTCCTCTACGATGATGGCCTCAAAATTTTTGTATTCCTGCCGGGCAAGGCTTTGCAGCAGTTCGTCCACCTCATTGGGGCGGTTGTACACGGGGATGACAACAGAGTAGAACATTTCTTTCTTACTTTTTTGACAGGAGGCAAATATACATCTTTTCTTGCAAGAGAATGGAACTTTTTTCTCGCGCTGTTCGTCATTTTTCGGAATAATCGTATATTTGTGGTTGTCATAGGATATATGCATATGGACATTCAGGCGAATTTGAAAGGGATTTTGGATGAGTTGCCCGCAGGGGTCAGCTTGGTGGCTGTGTCCAAGTTCCATCCTCGTGAGGCCATTGAAGAAGCTTACCGGGCAGGGCAACGCGTTTTCGGCGAGAGCCGGGTGCAAGAATTGCTGGGCAAGCAACCCTTGCTTCCTGCCGATATTCAGTGGCACTTCATCGGCCATCTTCAAACGAACAAAGTGAAATATGTGGCTCCTTTCATCGCCATGGTGGATGCCGTGGATTCGTGGAAGTTGTTGGAGGAGATTGACCGGCAAGGGGCAAGGTGCGGAAGAATCATTTCCTGCCTTCTTGAACTTCATATTGCTCAGGAAGGCAGCAAATATGGCTTTTCTTTCGATGAATGCCGGGAGATGTTGGGCAACGGTGCATGGCGTAATTTGCGGAATGTGACGATTTGCGGCGTGATGGGAATGGGTACTAATACGGACGACATGCGGCAAGTGGCGCAGGAGTTTGCTTCCTTGCATGATTTCTTCACGGAGTTGAAACAAGATTATTTTGCAGGCGACAGCAATTTCAAGGAAATTTCGATGGGTATGACGCACGATTATCCTTTGGCCGTGGAGGCTGGGAGTACGATGGTGCGCATTGGCACCAAGATATTCGGGGAAAGAATTTATTAATTTAAAAAGCGACGAATATGGCACAGTTAAAAACAACTTTTGCGGGTTTAGCTCTTAACAACCCGGTAATTATCAGTAGTTCAGGATTGACGGACAGTGCCGCCAAAATCAAGAAGCTGGAAGATGCAGGCGCGGGTGCTGTTGTCCTTAAATCAGTATTTGAAGAACAGATTGCCATGCAGGCAGGAAGCATGCACGGCTACGGTTCGCCGGAAGCTAACGATTATTTGGGGGCATACGTCCGTTCGCATGCTTTGAACGGGCATATTTCTTTGATTAAAGAGGTGAAAGACGTTTGCGGCATCCCGGTGATTGCCAGCATCAATTGTTATAGCAGCAATGAATGGGCTGACTTCGCCAAGACGCTGGAAGAAGCCGGGGCAGATGCTCTGGAACTGAACATCCTGTCTCTCCAAACAGGCAAGGATGATGCGTATGGAAGCTTTGAACAGCGGCATATCGACATCTTGAAGCGCATCAAGGCTGTTGTGAAAGTGCCTGTCATCATGAAGTTAGGCAATAATCTTACGAACCCTGTCACGCTGATTAACCAGCTCCATGCCAATGGCGCCGAAGGTGTGGTTTTGTTTAACCGTTTTTATCAGCCGGACATCAATACGGACAGCCTCTCATTGTCATGCTCCAATGTGCTGAGTTCACCGTATGAACTGGCTGACCGTGTGCGTTGGATTGCCATTGCTTCTGCGAAAGTTCCTCGTCTGGCTTATGCGGTTTCAGGCGGAGTCAATACGGGAAAAGACATTGTGAAAGCTGTTTTGGCTGGCGCATCTGCTACAGAAGTGTGCAGTGCTGTGTATCGTTTTGGCAACAAAGTGATTGGGGAAATGAAAGATGAACTGTCTCGTTGGATGGACGAAAAAGGATATGAAACATTGGAGCAATTCCGAGGCCGTGTAAATGCACAAGCATTGGGTGATGAGGTCGGGCCTTTTGAACGCACGCAATTTATGCGGTATTATGGCGGCTATGAAGAATAGCGACACATGATGGGCATATATAGGCTGTTCCCCTTTCGAGGGAAGCAGCCTTTTTTATGCTTGGTGGAGGAGTAAGCTCCTTGTGTTAATAGTAGATATTTGTGAAAAGGTACAGATAATCTACGTTGTTTTGGTCTGTTTCAAAGAAGATTTTGTCTTCCCGTGCTAACCATCCAATGGCTGCGTTCAAATCTCTGTCCGACAAACCTGCCTTTTCTTTCAATTTGTCATAGGACCATCTTTGCCCGTTGCTTAGGATGCTCCATACGATGCCTGCGTCTTTCCCGATTGAATATTTGTCCATGGTTCAGCCTATATAGTAGTTTAACTCAATATATATTACATTTTTCCTGCCGACTTTGGCTTCTTCAATGATGACTTTCCCTTCTCGTGCCAGCCATCCGATAGCGGCATTGATGCTCCTGTCGGGTAGTCCGGTCGCTTTCTTCACTTCTTGGTAGTCCCATTTTCGGTTCGTCCCTTGGAGTAGTCTCCAGATGATTCCTGCGCTTTCGCCAATGCTTTGTACGTTCATAACTTGATGTTTAAAGGTTACCCCATTTTATGTTTTTATCCTTTCCTTGTTTGCTGATAACGGATTTTTATGCGCTTTTTGTTTCCATTTAGTCATTTGAGATGATAAAAAGAAAAAATGGCGCATTGTCATACATGCCATGCAAATATAGGGAAATGGGTTAATAAAGCAATGATTCGTGTCGTCGTTTTTTTTGCGTTTTGCATTTTTTACATCGCTGGCATGACATATGGGACAGCCGGAACTTTTCAATTCGGTTACAATGAATGGCAGGAGGTGCATAACCATGGGTTGTACACCTCCTGCAGTGTTTGGTTTGTGTGAGGTTATTTGTGGGCTGTTTCGTATTCGAGGGATGCCAGAATGAAAGTGCCAATGGCTTTGCCTTCATTTTGGGTGATTCTCACGTCTTTTCCGCAGAGGTAATAATTGATAGTGCCAGTGCGGGAATGATCTTTGGCGGGGCCTAATCCGGCAGATGCACAAGTTTGGATGATGTCTGTCTTTCCATTGTTGTCACGGATGAATGTTTTCAGCAGTCCTTGATAGGCATTTTCAGCAACGGGCATGTAAATGGTTTTGTCAAGCAGTCCTAAGCGTATAGCTTTCAAGTAGGCATAGGTAAAGATGCAAGAGGCTGAAGCTTCTAAGTAATTGGGGCTTGTGCCGATGTTGTATGTTTTTCCTCCTTCGGCATCTCCTTTTCCATCGCCTGTGGTGTTGGCATCATATTGAAGCAATTGGAACCAGACTCCGGACTCTGGGTCTTGCCATCTTTTTAACCCGGCGGCAACTTGTTGCAGGATGCCTGTCATGGCGGTGTAATCAGGATGCTCTTTAGGCATATATTCCAAGACATCCGTTAAAGCGGCGAAATACCATCCCATGCCTCGTCCCCAGAATTCTTTGCTGCAGCCTAAATAAGGAGCTTGCTTGTTGGCCCAGAAAGAGTTGGAGTCGTTAGGTGTTGCTGACCATGCGTGATAATTCAATTGTTTTTCCGCATTATAGGTGTATTGATGGATGGTTTTGAATTGGCGGGCGATGTCCGTCCAACTTTCTTGGTTGTCTTCCGGATTGTCTTTCCCGAACACATGTTGCCACTGAGCATAAATCGTAGAGCCCATATAGAGGCCGTCCAGCCACATTTGGTTTGGATAAACCGCTTTATGGAAGAACCCTCCTGCCCCGGGCAGCCCTTCTGCAATGCGTGAATGCTCATATTTCAGTTTGTTGCGAATCATGGTTGCGGCATTCTTGTAGCGTTCAGCGTCTTTGGAGTTTCCTTTCTTGAGTTCCTCTTTGTAAAGCGTGAAGAAGATGTTGCCGGCGGGCAAGTCATCGATGTTGCTAGGGCGGAGTGCGTTTTCCCCTTTTTTGTTGAAAATCATGCTTCCGTCCTCGTTGGTGCTTTTATCGGCGAATGCTTTCACCGCATCATAGTATTCTTGATGGTCGGGATACATTTCCCAGGCTTTGAGAACCGAGTTAGCAACGAGCCCGGACACATAATCCCATGGGGCTTCGGCAAGTTTTTCTTGATAATTCTTGTTGCAATAGAAATCGCCTAAGCCATGTGATTCCACCATTTGCTGCGAATAGGCGGTTGTTTCGTTTTGTTTATTGGCTTGGCATGCTGTCAGCAGCAAAATAGAAGCGGCTAATAATGATAAAGAGTTTTTCATGATTGCTTTTTGTTTATTATTATATGGAAATAACTTCATTAATGCAGACAAATGTACGATTTAAATTTGTGAAGGCAATGCTTTTGGAGGTGAAATAGCTTGGTGAGATTGGGAATGCTTTGTCTCTAGCGTTGCAGGACGGTTTTCCTAACATGGTTGATGCAAAAAATACACCTGTTTGAACAAAAAATACACATCCTGTATGAATAAAAAATTCCCATTTGCAAGCCTTATCCTATGGAGGAGGCGAGCATTTTGTTAGTTTATCCACCTTTTCATGCATGAGGCTTGTTATTTTTGCATCATAGAAACATAAGTTACATGAAAGACATTTTATTTATGGAAAAGAAGTTTGTTTTAGCAGCGTTGGCATTCATGGGGGTGTCCTGTTTGTCGGCGCAAAATTATCCTTATGAGGATGAGAGCCTGAGTTTCCATGAACGGGCAAAAGATTTGGTGTCGCGAATGACACTTGAGGAGAAAATTGATCAAGTGGGGCATCAGACGTTGGCGATACCCCGTTTGGGAGTGGCTGGTTATAATTATTGGAATGAGGCTTTGCATGGTGTAGCTCGTTCTGGATTGGCTACCTCTTTTCCATCATCGAAGGGAATGTCCTCTACTTGGGACTTGGACTTGATATTCGATTGTGCGACGGCTACTTCTGATGAAGCTCGTGTATATAATAATACGAAAGAAAAGGGGCTTATTTATTGGTGTCCGACCATTAACATGAGCCGCGACCCAAGATGGGGGCGGGATGAGGAAAACTATGGCGAGGATCCTTACCTGACTGGCCAGATAGCCATTGCCTACATTAAAGGCATGCAGGGTGATGACCCGAAATATTACAAAACGATAGCCACGGCAAAGCACTTTGCCGCCAATAATTATGAACGCGGCCGCCATAGCACTTCTTCTGACATGGATGAGCGCAATTTGCGTGAATATTACCTGCCGGCATTTGAAATGGCGGTGAAAGAAGCAAATGTCCGTTCAGTGATGAGTGCCTATAACGCGCTGAATGGTATTCCTTGCGGTGCCAACCACGAATTGCTGATTGACATCTTGCGGCATGAATGGGGCTTCAATGGTTTTGTAACCTCGGACTGTGGGGCTGTGGAAGATGTCTATGCCAAACACCATTATGTGGCTACGGGCGCGGAGGCATCGGCCGTGTCGATGAAGAATGGTGAGGATCTGAACTGTGGCGACACGTTCCAACAGTTCTGCAAAGAAGCTATTGAGAAGGGTTATATGACGGAAGCTGACCTTGATACGGCTTTGGTTCGCGTAATGGAAGCCCGTTTCTCGGTGGGTGAGTTCGACAATCCATCCAATGTGCCTTGGACAAGTATCCCGGATGATGTATTGGACTGCCAGGAACACCGCGACTTGGCTTACAAGGCCGCTCAAGAAGCCATTGTTCTCTTGAAGAACGACAACAGCTTTCTTCCTTTGTCAAAGGACAAGAGCGTGGCCATCATCGGCCCGTTGGGCAACACCATCAGCTTGGGCGGTTATTCCGGCTCGCCGATAGATTTGACTACGGTACTGGAAGGTGTGGCGGCGAAGATAGGTTTCACGTACAGTGATGGTACCATTCAGTTTGAAGACTGCGACGAGCAGAGCGTGGAGAGCGGTAGCAAGCGCTTGACTCACGAATCGAATGGCTCTGCCGGCAATCTTGGTTACATTTATGCCAACGACTGGGTGGCTTTTAACGATGTGGATTTTGGTGAAGGTTGCACGATGTTAGATGTGTATTCGGGGGCGGAAAACGAGAACGCAACCGTGATGGAGGTTTACCTTGACAACTTGGACGATACGCCTGAGGCTACGATTACCCTGCCTGCGACAGGTGAATGGTCCACTTACAAGACAACGACAACGGATATTGACCCGGCTGTTTTCACCGGCATTCATAAGGTGTACACAAAATTCTTGGGCGGAGACAGGTATTGCAACAACATGGACTGGATGAAGTTCTACAACCCAGACGATGAAGACCCCTTGCAGGCGGATGGCCCGTTGTATTTTGAGAAAGGATGCAGTGTGACCGGCACAGCAGAGACCGACATAGAAACTGCTGTAGAAATAGCAAAGAAAGCGGATGTCGTGATATTCGCCGCAGGCACGGACTTGGAAGTTTCTGATGAGAGCAATGACCGCGAAAGCCTCGACTTGCCGGGCGACCAGCAGAAGTTGCTTGAAGCTGTGTTCGAAGCTAACCCGAACGTCGTGCTGTTGTTGCAGACCTGCTCGTCCATGACCATTAACTGGGCTCAGGAACATGTTCCTGCCATCGTGGAAGCATGGTACGGCGGGCAGGCGCAGGGCAAAGCCATTGCCGATGTGCTTTATGGCGACTACAACCCTTCCGGGAAGTTGACCTCTACGTGGTATGCTTCACTGGATGACCTTCCCAAAGACATGTTGCAATACGACATCCGTGCCAACAAGTACACTTACATGTACCATGACAAGACCCCGCTTTACCCATTTGGTTATGGTTTAAGTTACACGACTTATAATTATTCCAACTTGCAAATTAGCAAGAACAGCCTTGCTGCTGGCGAATCACTCACCGTGAGTGCCGATATCACCAATACGGGAAGCTGGGGCGGTGCTGAAATCGTGCAGTTGTACATCCATGCCAATTCTTCCATAGAGCGGCCTATCAAGCAATTAGTCGGTTTCGCACGGGTGGATTTGGAGCCTGGCGAGACAAAGACAGTGGAAATGGAAATAAAGCATGAGCAGTTGGCTTATTTCAACGATGAAACTCATACATTCGATGTGGAGGCCGGCAAGGTGGATGTGATGGTGGGCGCAAGTTCAGCAGACATCCGGCTTCAAGGTGAAATCACGACAGAAGCGGCCACTGTGAAAGATACTTATAAGAACGATCCTGCTTTGGGGATAGAGGAGGTAGCCGTGGAAGCCGGAGAGGTGCATGACGACAAGGTCTATACCATTGATGGGCGTTATGTAGGCAAGGCTGGTAACGTGGATGGGCTTCCTAAAGGCTTGTACATTCTGAATGGGCAAAAATATCTGAAGCGCTTATATTGATTTGAAGGCAATTTTGGGACAAGTAAACGGGGCGTCTCCATGTGGGGATGCCCCGTTTACTTGCCTGCTTTTGGAATCTTTTCGCATCCATCCGCATGGCGGGAAAGCTTTTTAGTCAGGTAAAATGTAAGTGCAAAGTCGTTTTTAGAAGAAAAAATGTTTTTGAAAATGAAAATAAGGAAAACGATTCGATATAGGTAATCGATGGACACTTATCAGAACTGCAAAAACAGTTTTTGCAAGATTTGGATGCAGAAGTTTTTGGGCATTTAGTGCCTTGAAAGGCATTTTACCGTTCTCTTTTGCCTTGTCCCGCTTCAAGAAGAATAATACTCGGAATGTTGATTTCATACCTCATTTTTTAAGTTACAAAACTACTTTTATTAACTCATAATGAGATAAATGCAGGGTCGCCAAATCCCGACAGCGTTCCGCCAATTTCCGACAAATCGTACCCCTTTTTTGAAAATCTTGTCGGGGGTACGAATTGGGTACTAATTTTTGTCCGTCAATGCCCTCTTTTTGGCGGTCAAGGTCGCCAAAGGACA